>CAYFRF010000006.1:35617-41035 GCA_964345415.1 uncultured Microbacter sp.
CCCGAGCCCCCGCGTCCCCGCGTCCCCGCGGTTGCAAGACGCGCATCGCCCGTTGCCCGACAACAGGTGCGATCTTCGGCGCGGATTCCGCCCCATTCGTCGTGCAGCCGGGATGGGATGTCGTGCAACCGGTGGGCGGGGTGAGTGTCAGCGGATGCGGGACGCGGCGAGCCGGGCAGTACAACTAGCCTTGCTCGCCGCGCGCCAGTTCGGTGAGCAGTTCGGCCTCCTCTGCGCAGACGCCGCAGGCCTTGAGGTGGACCTCCATGGGCACGTCGCGGTGGCCGGGGTCGGCGAGCACCGCCTCGACATATGTATCGATCTGCTCGAAGCACTCGTCGCACGAGAGGTAGGGATCGCTGTCCACGAGCAGACTGTCGAGCACGGACGGGGTGAGTTCGTGGTGTCGCTTGGTCATGATCCGCTCCCGGTGGTCGCGTCGTCCAGGTGGCCGCTCGCCCGCAGACTGGCGCGTAGGCGCCGGCGGGCATCGTGCAGGGTTTTGTACAGGGCGTTCCGGCTGGTGTTGAGGCGCTCCGCCAGCACGTCGATCGGCACCTCGTCGACGAGGAGCGCGACGGTCACCCGGCGTTGATGCGGGGTCAGATCCGAGTCGATCGCCGCCGCCACCGCCCGCTGCAGGTCGGTGGCCTGTGCCCGGAGTTCTGGAGCGCTGCCCGGATCCGGGTGCTCGTGACTGTCGAACAGCGGAACCTCGCGATGGCGCCACGCCTGCCGCCGTACCGCGACCCCCGCGTGGAGCAGTCCGAATTTGTACACCCACGTCGAGAACCTGCTCCGGCCCTCGAACGTGTCGAGTTTGCCGAGAACCGCCACCAGTGCGTCGCCCGCGGACTGCTGCGCGAGGTCCTCCAGGTCGACCTGTCCGGCCCCCGGCAACTGGCTCCGCAGGTGATACACCTGGTGCCTGGTGGCCCGCAGCAGCAACTCGTGGAGTCGCTGGCGCGCGGCGTACCCGGCCGGACCGTCACCGACCAGGTCCGCGATCCAGGTCTCGTCCGGGATCGTCTCGGACTCGGACGTAGTAGGGCGCACGATGCTCATGGTCCCACCTCGTCCCCGAGCGGCGCCAGGATCCGCACCGCGACATCGGGCGGACACCCGCGATCGGTCAGTTGCAGGAGCGCGTGGATGTCCAGGCGCGGGTCCACCGCCACGTCCCGCGCGGTCGCCTCACTGAACCCGGCCTCGACGAGCGCGTGATGCCGCCAGGCGACCGCCTCGTCCACGGATTGGCGGGCACGGAGGCCGAAGTCGTGGTGTTTGAAGGTCATCATGCTGTGTTGGTATCGGCGGGCCGGCGGGTCTTACCCGGTCCGCCCCGAAAAGATTTCTCGGCGATCCGGGTAAGACCACCGCGGCACGGGGCCACAAAGCAGGTGAACGACACAGGGGACGCACTCCGCGATCCCCGCCGAGACCCCGGAAGGGACCACTGCCATGACCACCGCTGACACCCACACCCCCGCCACCGGCGCCCGCGCCACCACCACCCGCACCACCGGTGCCGATCGCGCCTACTTCCTGCTCCGCACGGTCTTCACCGTCGCCCCGATCCTGTTCGGGATCGACAAGTTCGCCCAGGTCATGACCGACTGGGACGTGTACCTCGCACCGTGGATCAACGGCATCCTCCCCGGTGACGCACACGCGGCGATGCTGATCATCGGCGTGATCGAGATCGTCGCCGGCGTGGTCGTGGCGGTCGCGCCGCGATTCGGTGCGCTGATCGTCGCGGCCTGGCTGGCCGGGATCATCGTGAACCTGGTGTCGATGGGGGCGTTCTACGACGTGGCGCTCCGCGACTTCGGCCTCCTGGTCGGCGCACTGGCGCTCGCCGCGCTCGCCTGGGACCGCCCGGCCCGCGCGACTAGCTGAACTCCATCGTGACCGAGCCCAGTCCGGCGAAGTCGGCGCGGAACGCATCCCCCGGGGCCGCATCCATGGCACGGATCGCGGTACCCGGCAGGATCACGTCACCCTTGCGCAGGCGCACGCCGAACTTGGCGACGGTCGAGGCCAGCCAACCGACGGAGTTGAGCGGGTTGCCGAGCACGGCATCGGAACGGCCGGAGGCGAGGAACTCGTCGTTCTTGTAGAGGGTGGCCTCGATCGCGGCCACATCGATGTCCGCCAGCCGCACGCGGCCGGAGCCCACCACGTAGCCGCACGAGGAGGCGTTGTCGGCGATCGTGTCACCGAGCGTGATCTTCCAGTCCTTGATCCGCGAGTCGATCAGCTCGATGGACGGCACCACCCACTCGATGGCCGCGGCGGCCTCCTCCTGGGAGCAGCCCTCCGGCGGGATGTCGGCGCCGAGGATGAACCCGACCTCGACCTCCACGCGAGGGAAGCAGAACCGCGACGCCTCGATGGGCGTGCCCTCGGGGTACTCCATGGTGTCCAGCAGGTGGCCGTAGTCGGGCTCGTCGACGCCCATCATCTCCTGCATGGCCTTGGACGCCAGGCCGACCTTGTGTCCGGTCACCACGGCACCGGCGTCGAGCTTGCGGCGGATGTTGACCAGCTGGATCTCGAACGCGTCATCGGGCGTCAGGTCCGGGTAGTCGTCGGTGAGCGGAGCGATGGGGGTCACGCCGGCCTCGGCGTCCCAGAGTCGCTGCGCGAGAGTGGCACGGGTCTCCTCGTTGAGCATGACGGGGATGCTACCTGGGCCATCTGGCGCGACGGCCGCCGGTTCTATAACGTGTTCTACATGGCAGACCAGGAATTCGACGTCGTCGTCGTCGGCAGTGGTGGAGCAGGCATGACGGCCGCCCTCGCTGCAGCTAAGAAGGGCCTCAGCGTGGTCCTCGTGGAGAAGGCCCCGCACTACGGCGGGTCCACCGCCCGCTCCGGCGGCGGGGTGTGGATCCCGGGCAACTCGGTGCTCCAGCGCGACGGTGTGCGCGACACCCCCGAGGCCGCCCGCACCTACCTGCGCTCCATCATCGGGGACGTGGTCGCGCCCGAGCGGATCGACGCCTACATCGACCGCGGGCCCGAGGTCTTGGACTTCGTCCTGGCCAACAGCCCGCTGGAGCTCGAGTGGGTCAAGGACTACGCCGACTACTACCCGGAGGCCCCCGGCGGCCGTCTCGGCGGTCGCTCGGTCGAGCCCCGCCCCTTCGACCTCAACCAGCTCGGCTCCGAGGCCGAGAAGCTCGAGCCCGGCTACGCCAAGGCCCCGGCCAACATGGTCGTGATGCAGTCCGACTACCGCTGGCTCAACCTCCTGCAGCGCCCGCACACCAAGGGCATCCGCCGCTCGATCCGCGTCGCGCTGCGCATGTTCCTCGCCAAGGCCCGCGGCCAGAACTCGGTCGGCATGGGCCGCGCGCTCATCGCCGCCATGCGCAAGGGCCTGCTCGACGCCGGCGTCCCGGTGTGGCTCGAGACCCCCATGACCGGCCTGGTCACGGAGGGCTCCGGCAAGGACGAGCGTGTCGTCGGCATCACCGCGCTGCGCAACGGCGAGGAGATCACCATCCGCGCCCGTCGCGGCGTGGTCGTCGGCTCCGGCGGCTTCGAGCACAACCAGGAGATGCGCGACAAGTACCAGCGTCAGCCCATCCCCACCTCGTGGACCGTGGGCGCGGCCGCGAACACCGGTGAGGGCATCGAGTTCATGGAGAAGGCGGGCGCGTCCCTGTCCTTCATGGAGGACGCCTGGTGGGGCCCGACGATCCTCATGCCGCGCGGCCCGTGGTTCGCGCTGGCCGAGCGGTCGCTGCCCTGCTCGTTCATGGTCAACTCGCGCGGCGAGCGCTTCATGAACGAGTCGCTGCCCTACGTCGAGGCCGGCCACAAGATGTACGGCGGCGAGTACGGCCAGGGCGAGGGCCCGGGCGAGAACATCCCGGCGTGGATCGTCTTCGACCAGGAGTACAAGAACCGCTACCTCTTCGCCGGCCTGCAGGCCAAGCAACCGCTGCCCCGCAAGTGGCTCGAGACCGAGAACTTCCACAAGGCGGACACGCTCGCCGAGCTCGCCGAGCTCATCGACGTGCCGGCCGACGCGCTGGTCAAGACTGCCGAGCGGTTCAACGGCTTCGCCGACAAGGGCGTCGACGAGGACTTCCAGCGCGGCGTCTCCGGCTATGACCACTACTACGGCGACCCCACCAACAAGCCCAACCCGAGCCTCGGCCCGGTGCGCAAGGCGCCGTTCTACGCGGTGAAGATGGTCCCGGGCGACCTGGGCACCAAGGGCGGCGCGGACACCGACGTCCACGGCCGCGTCCTGCGCGAGGACGGCTCCGTGATCGAGGGCCTCTACGCCGCCGGCAACGCCTCCTCCCCGGTGATGGGCCACACCTACGCGGGCCCCGGCGCCACCATCGGCCCCGCCATGGTGTTCGGCTACCTCGCCGTGGAGCACATGCTCGCCAACACCTACTCGACCGCCACGACGGGAGCCTGAAGACCATGCCGATCGATCTGAACGTCGCCCTCGGGGCCGAGCTGCCCTCGCAGGAGTTCTCGTGGACCGCCTCCGACGTGGCGCTCTACGCGCTGTCGGTGGGGGCCGCGGCCGATCCGATGGAGACCACGGGCCTGGAGTACATCCACGACTCGGCGCCGAAGGTGCTGCCGTCGTTCGCGACGGTGGCGGCGACGATGAACGTCACCGAGGCGCCGCGGGTGTCGTTCCCCGGCGTCGAGATCGACCTGGCCAAGGTCGTGCACGGCAGCCAGTCGGTGCGCCTGCACCGTCCGATCCCGGCCTCGGGAACGGCGACGACGACGACGAAGATCGCCGAGATCCAGGACAAGGGCTCGGCCGCGGTGATCATCCAGGAGTCCGAGACGGTCTCCGCCGACGGCGAGAAGCTGTGGACCGCCCGGTCGGGCATCTTCGCCCGCGACGAGGGCGGCTTCGGCGGCGAGCGCGGCAGCTCCGAGAAGGTCGAGTACCCGGAGCGGGAGGCCGACCACACCATCGAGGTGGCCACCCTGCCGCAGCAGGCGCTGTTCTACCGCCTGTGCGGCGACCGGAACCCGCTGCACTCCGATCCCGCGTTCGCGGAGGCCGCCGGCTTCCCGCGGCCCATCCTCCACGGGCTGTGCTCCTACGGGCTGGTCCTGCGCGCGGTCGTGGACGAGGTCCTCGGCGGCGACGTGACGAAGGTCCACGGCTACGGCGTGACCTTCGGCGGCATCTTCTTCCCCGGCGAGACCATGCGGATCCGGGTGTGGGAGGAGGGCGAGCGGCTGCTCGTCGCCGCCACGGTGGTCGAGCGCGAGGACGCGCCCGTCCTGAAGAACGTGGTGGTCGAGCTCGCCTGATCCGGCGGCGCACCCTCTGCCTAACACCCCTGTCGAACACCCCGCGGCCCGGCTCCGCGGGGTGTTCGCGCATCTGCCGGCATCCGCGGCCCGGGACCGGGATCCGCC
>CAYFRF010000006.1:41135-58024 GCA_964345415.1 uncultured Microbacter sp.
GCCGCCGACGGCAGCCCCGGGCCTCCGGCCTCGTCCGGGACGGTGATCGCGAACAGACCTGCCTGTGACAGCGAGTCGACCTGCTCGAACGGGAGGCCGCGGTGGCAGCGTCCGCCCGACTGCCGGGGATCGGTCGCGCCATCAGCTGTAGAGGGTGAACGTCGGGGCGGTGCGGTTGAGGACCCAGTCGCCGATCTCACGGGCCTTGTAGGCGACGGGGTCGTGCACCGTGTGCGTGCGCAGGTTGCGCCAGTGCCGGTCGAAGCCGTACTCGGTGGTCGTGGCGCGGGCGCCCTGGATCTCGAACAGCCGTGAAGCCGCCTCGAGGGACACGGTGGTGGTGACGTATTTGGCCTCGGCGATCGCCACCGCTGTCTCCGCCCGCTGCTCTGCGGTGAGCTCGGGACCGGAGTCCAGTGCGGCCTGGAGGGCGTCCCCGGCGCGGTCGGCGAGCAGCGCCGCCCCGGAGATCTGCGCGCGCAGCTGCCCCACCGTCTCGAGGATGTACGGGTCGTCGGTCGCCGAGTCCAGGCCCGAGGTCTCCCACGGTCGGGCATTGAGGCGCGTCCAGTCGAGAGCCTCGACCAGGGCCCCCTCCGCGGTGCCGATGTAGAAGTTGACGAAAGCAAGCTGCCAATGCGGGGTCACCAGGGTCTGGTAGGGAGTGAAGGCCGGAGGTGAGTCCGGGTCGCCGAGGATCTCCTCCCGCTCCACCCACGCGTTGCGGAACTCGACGCCACCCGAATCGGTCAGGCGTTGGCCGATGTTGTCCCAGTCCCCCGCGGGTTCGAAGCCCTCCCGGTCGGTGGGCAGGGTGAGGAAGACCAGATTCCCCTCGAACGTCGCGGTCACCGAGAGATGATCGGCCACCGATGCCCCGGACGCGAAGGTCCGTCGACCGTTGAGCCGGAAGCCGTCGCCGTCCCGGGTCAGTTCCAGGCCGGCCGCCCCGCGCGGGTTCTGGACACCGCCCCAGAACAGCCGTTAGGCGGCGTTGCGCCTCGAGAGCGCCCCGGCCTGTTCCGGCGTGCCGAACAGGTGCGGGATGCGCTGCTGGGCGTAGTGGTAGCCGAGCAGATGCGCGATCGAGGTGTCCCCGCGGGCGATGCGCCGGGTGATCTGCTGACTCTGCGCGTAGCTGAGTCCCGAGCCGCCGAATTCGACGGGCTCACCGACCTGTAGCAGGTCGTGGCGCCGGAGGAGGTCGACCTCGGCGACAGGATCCGCGCCCACGCGGTCTCGTTCCGCGGCGGTCGCGGCCAGTTCGGCTGCGGCGAGGTCGGCACGCCTCAGGGCGTCGGCGTAGAGCGCCGGGTCACCGGCGATGTGCTGGTCAGGGGCGATGGTGGAGGTCATGGTGGAGATCCTGATCTGGTGGTTCGGGTGCTGGGGTGACGCAGGGTGGCGGGGTGGCGGGGTGGCGGGGTGGCGGGGTGGCGGGGACAGCGTGCGGGTCAGCGCGAGGCGTGGAGCACGCCGTGACGGGCGAGCTCGGATTCGAGACGGCCGCTGGCGAGCTGATCGGCCTCGAGTTCGCGGACGAGCGGGAGGATCGTGGAGCCGAAGTACTCCACGTCCTCGATGAAGTGCAGGAAGCCCAGCAGGAAGAGGTTCACCCCGCGGGTCTTGTAGGCCACGATCCGTTCAGCGATCTGCTCCGGGGTGCCGATGAGCCCGGTCCGGAACCCGTCGTTGTACTGCACGAGGTCGGCGAACTCGGAGTCCTGCCACATCCCCTTGCCGTCCCCGGTCGAGGACCCGGCCTGCGTCACCGCGGACCCGAATCCGCGGACCGCCTCCACGTCGGCCTTGGCGACGATCTCACGGAGAACCTCACGGGCCTCGGCCTCGGTGTCACGGCCGATGAGGAATCCGTTGAGTCCGAACCGCACCGTGCGGCCGTGCAGGGCCGCCTCGGTGTTCACGTCGACCACCTGCTCGGAGAGCCCGTCGAAGTCCGTGCCGTTGCTGAAGTACCAGTCCGAGACCCGGCCGGCCATCGCCCGGGCGGCGGTGGAGTTCCCGCCCTGGAAGATCTCAGGGTGCGGCCGGCCGGGCAGATCCAACGGCTTGGGCCGCAGGTCGAAGTCATGGAGGCGGTAGAAGTCGCCCGAGAACTCGGCGGAGTCCTCGGTCCAGATCGTCTTGAGGTAGGTGATGAACTCCTCGGCCCGGCGGTACCGCTCGTCATGCTCCAGCCAGGGCTCGCCCAGCTTGACGAACTCGTCCTTGAGCCAGCCGGAGACCACGTTGACCGCGGCCCGGCCCCCGGAGAGGTGGTCGGCGGTGGCCAGCCACTTGGCCAACACCCCCGGCTGCCACAGTCCCGGGTGGACGGCGGCGATCACCTTGAGTCTCTCGGTGGCCAGCAGGAGAGCGAGCGAGAAGCTCGTCGACTCGTGCTGGAAGGCGGCGCCGTAGGACGCGGTGTACCGGACCTGGGTGAGCGCGTACTCGAAACCGTTGTTCTCTGCGGCCACCGCGAGGCGGCGGTTGTAGTCGTATCCCCAGTCGGTGCGCTGCTCGATGGTGGACACGACCAGGCCCCCGCTGACGTTGGGAACCCAGTAGGCGAACTTGAGCGGCGCCGCCGCCGCGTCGTACCGCTGTTCGGAGATGTCGGACATGGTCGGGTTGACCTCCAGGCTATCGGGGTGCGAATCAATGACCGATAGTCTGCGGCGGGCGTGATCAGGAGTCGACGATTGCTGTCACGGTGGTGGTAACGGTGGCCGGCGGCGGCGCGGAGGGCTCCCGGATCACACGCCACCCATCGCGTTCCGCGCCACCTGCCGCAATCGACGGGTGGCGCGATGAGCGACGTGAGGGCGGCGCCGGCGTCAGCAGAGGGCGCGGAACTGCTCCACGAGCGCGATACGGCCGGGCGCGTCGATCGCCATCGGCACGACCGTGAGGGTGGTGGCGCCGGCCTCACGGAAGGCCTCGACCCGCTCGGCGACGTACGAGGCCGGCCCGATGAGCGAGACCCCGCGCACGAGCTCGTCCGGGACGGCGGCCGCGGCCTCGTCCTTCTTCCCGTCCAGGTACAGGTCCTGGATGAGCTTCGCCTCGGCCTCGTAGCCGTAGCGGCAGGCCAGCTCGTTGTAGAAGTTCTTGCCGCGCGCGCCCATGCCGCCGATGTACAGGGCCAGGTGCGGGCGCACGAAATCCAGGTACGCGGGGACCTCGGACTCCTCGCAGATGGCCAGCGCCGGGCCGGCGTAGACGTCCAGCTCCCCGAGCGACGGGTCCCGCTTGGCGCGCCCCTTGGACAGCGCGTCGCCCCACGCGAGCCCTGCCTTCTCCGGGTGGAAGAAGATCGGCTGCCACCCGTCGGCGATCTCCGCGGCCAGCTCGACGTTCTTCGGGCCCAGCGCGGCCAGCACGATCGGGATGTTCTCCCGCACCGGGTGGTTGATGAGCTTGAGCGGCTTACCCAACCCGGTGCCCTGGTCGGCCGGCAGCGGGATCTGGTATTTCGCGCCGTCGTGGACGACCTTCTCGCGGCGCCACACCGTGCGGCAGATCTCGATGATCTCGCGCGTTCGGGCCAGCGGCGCGTCGTACTTCACGCCGTGGAACCCCTCCACGACCTGTGGTCCGGAGGCACCGAGACCGAGGGTGAAGCGGCCGTCGGAGACGAAGTCCAGGCCGGCGGCCGTCATGGCGGTGAGCGTGGGCGTGCGGGTGTAGATCTGCAGGATCCCGGAGGCGAGCTCCATCGTCGAGGTCTTGGCCGCGAGGTAACCGAGCTGGCTCACCGCGTCGAACGAGTAGGCCTCGGGGACGAACGCGATATCCAGGCCCGCCCGCTCCAGGTCGGCGGCCTCGGCCGCGGTCTCGGCGAACCCGCCGCTGTAGTTCAGAGCCATTCCGATGCGCATGCACGCGACACTACCGGGGAGTAGGGACCCGCCCGCCGTACCCGGCCGGAGTGGCGGGACCGCCGCCGCCGAGCGAGCCCCGGATGACCGCGTCGACCGGCCCGCCGATCCGCACGAACACCCCGGACCGGCGCCGCAGGAGCGTGTCGGGCCGCTCGTAGCCCACCAGCCGCATCCCGGCCCCGGCCGCCACCTCGAGGACTGCGGCCTCGGACAGGTCCACGTCCGAGGTGGGGACGACGACGACCTCACCCCGCCGCAGCAGGCGTGCCAGTCGCAGCCGGCGCGTGGCCTCGTCTCCCCGGCGCCGCAGCCACCGGCGCACGGCAGCCGCCGTGACCGCCACCAGCCACACCACGAGCGGCACCAGGGCCAGCGTGACCAGGGCCCAGCCCGGGCTCACCGCCGGACCTCCGGGCTCCGGGTGAGGTGCAGCGGCCGGAGCCACGGCCCGCGACCCGCGAGCGCGGCCTCTCCCCCGGCCGGCACCAGCCCCCTGCTCCGGGCCGCCGCCACCACGACGGTGCGCGGGAGCCGGAACTGCCACGGGTGGAGGACCACCTCGTCGTCGTCGTCGACCTCGAGCGCCGAGGCCAGCGCACGGGCGCGGCGGCCGTGCCGGTCCTGGTACCGGGACACGAGGTCGCGGACCCGTCCGGCGGGATCGAAACGAGGCATGTACCGGATAGTACGGACCCCACGGACGGCGTACGGCCGGCACCGTGGATCCCGGTGCCGGCCGTGCGTCAGAAGCGGATCAGTTGGAGCCGATGGTCTCCTTGGCCCACTTGTAGTCCGCCTTGCCCGCGGGCGAGCGACGGATCTCGGGCACGTCGACGATCGTCTTGGGCACCTTGTAGTTGGCCAGGGACTCGCGCAGGAACGCCGCGAGCTCCTCGTACTCGGCGTGCTGGCCCTCTCGGAACGACACGACCGCGGCGACCTTCTGGCCGAAGCGCGGGTCCGGGGCTCCGGCGACCAGCGCGTCGTGCACGGCCGGGTGTGACTTGAGCGCCTGCTCGACCTCCTCCGGGAAGACCTTCTCGCCACCGGTGTTGATGCAGCCGGAGCCGCGACCCAGGAACACGATGGTCCCGTCCTCGCGGATCTGGCCCATGTCGCCGAGCACCGCGACGCGCTGGCCGTCGACCTCGGGGAAGGTCTTGGCGGTCTTGTCCGGGTCGTTCCAGTACCCGAGGGGCACGTGACCGCGGCGCACGATGTAACCGATCACGTCCGAGCCCGGCTGGATCGGCTCGTACGACTCATCGATGAGACCGAGGCGCGGGGTGGGCGCCAGCACCATCTCGCCGTCCTCGTTGAGGTTCATCTCGCCGTCGTTGCCCGTCTCGGAGGCGCCGAAGTTGTCGCGGATGATGACGTTCGGGAAGGCCTCGTGCAGGCGGTCGCGCGAGGGCTTGGACCAGATGCCGCCACCCGAGGCGACCATGAACAGGGCGCTGAGATCCTTGGTCTTGTTGGCCTCGAGCAGGGCGTCGGTGATGGGCACACCCATGCCGTCACCGACGAACACGAGCATCTGCGCCTTGTACTCGGCGAGCGAGTCGACGATCGACTCCGGATTGAAGTCGCGGAACATGATGAGGTGCCCGCCCAGGTTGACGAAGGTCAGCAGGGTGAACAGGCCGGCGCCGTGCATGAGCGGGGCGGAGATGACGATGCGGAAGCCGCCCTCGGGCGAGACGTTGTCCGCGACCTCCTGCGGGCTGTGCCGCTTGTCGCCGTAGGGGTTACCGCCCGACAGGCAGGCGTAGTAGTAGTCCGACATCTTCCACTGGACGCCCTTGGGGAACCCGGTGGTGCCACCGGTGTAGACGATCCAGTGGTCGTCGCCGCGGGCAGGCTCGAAATCGCGCTCCGCCGACTGCTTCGGCAGCTCCGCGTCGACGTCCACCAGGGTCAGCCCGGCGGCCTCACACGCGTCCGCGAGCACCTGCTGGACGCCGCCCACGACGAGCACCGTCTTGGCGGTGGTCAGCTCCGGCACCGCGGCGGCCATGGTCTCGGAGAACTCGGAGTCCATCAGCACGGCGACCGACTGAGAGTCGTTGAACAGGTAGACGAGCTCCGCCGGGGTGTAGCGGAAGTTGACGTTGATCCCGGCCACCCGGATCTTCTTGGAGGCCATGATGGCCGCCAGGTGCTCGGCGCTGTTCTTCATGTACAGCGCGACGTGGGTGCGCGGCTCCGCGCCGTGGGCCTTGAGCAGGTGGCCCAACCGGTTGGAGAGATCGTCGATCTGACGGTAGGTGTAATCCACACCGTCCATGGTGAGAAGGAGGTTGTCCGGGATCTTGTCGACCACGGCCTCGAACACGGCGGCCTCGTTCATGTCCGGGTTGGTTCCGGCGAGGGGATCGGTGGACTGAGCGGCAACGGCGTCGGTCATCGCGGAATGAATCCTTCTGGCTTGGGAGAGTGTGGCAACAGTCACATTGTGACCTGAACTTGTTCTCATGTCCAGACCGCCCCCTGGCCTGCGATATCTCCGAGGAACGGGAACGGGTTCTAGCTGGGTCCGATCGTAGCAGCGGCGATTCGACACCTGTCACCTTCATGCAGCGCATACATTGCGGGTATGAGCGCATCCCCGCCCCGGCCCGCAGAAACGCCCCCCGGTGACGAGATCCGCCCGCCCCGGACCACCCGTACGGGGGAGGTTCCCGAGGACGGACGACGCTCGGGGCGCCCGCCCACGCTCGCCGGACCCGGCGCCCAGGGCACGCTCCGGGCCCGTGGGCTCGCCGGCGGCCTGCGCCTGTTCGTCCGCCCCGCGCTGGACCGGATGCCCCCGACCGACGCCTCGCTCAACCGGCTCCGCGCGCTCACCTCGGGTGCGGGCCGGGCGGCCGCACTGGAGACGACCAACGACTGGTCCTCCGACGGCCCGGTGCCGGGCCTGTGGGTGGGCCGCAAGCGGTTCTTCGACTCGGACAAGGTGATCTTCCACATCCACGGCGGCGGATTCACCTTCGGTTCGCCCTGGTCGCACAAGGCGCTGGCCTCGCGCATGGCCGCCGAGACCGGCACCCCGGTGTTCCTGCCGGACTACCGGCTGGCCCCGGAGCACCCGTTCCCCGCCGCGGTGGAGGACACGATCGCGGGCTGGGGCTGGCTGCTCGACATGGGCTTCCCCGCCCGGAACATCGTGGTGTCCGGGGATTCTGCCGGCGGGAACCTGGCCCTGCAGCTCGTCGCGCACCTGGAGAGAACGGGCGGGGCGATGCCCGCGGGCGTGGTGCTCATGTCCCCCTGGGTCGACCTGGATTTCTCGGACATGTCCACCCGCGACCGGGCCAAGAAAGACCCGTTCCTGACGCTCGGGATGGCGGAACTGTGCCGCAGGCAGTACGCGCCGGACACCCCCGACGACGACCCCGCGATCTCACCCATCAACTACGTCCCGTCCCCCGACTGGCCCCCGTTCCTCATCCAGTGCGGGGGCGCGGAGAACTTCGCGGGCGGGATCGCGGCAATGGCCGAGAAATTCGCCCGCCACGGCGTGACGCACGAGTTCCAACTCTGGCCCGACCAGTTCCACGTCTTCCAGGCGTTCCACCCGCTCGTCCCGGAGGCCAAACTCGCACTGCGGGACGTGGGCTCGTTCGTGCGCGGCTGCCTACGGGGCTGACGCGCGCCGGCTCAGGGCGCGCCGAAGCTCCCGGTGGCCCTCTTCCGCGCCGACGCCAGCAGCAGATCCTTGGGCAACTCCCTCAGCCGACGTGGCGTGAGCCGGTGCGCACCCGAGGCCACGGCCATGACCCTGTCGAAACGTCGCTGATCCGCGGGGTTCCAGGCGAACCCGTAGGCCTGCCGCAGCCGGGGCGGCAGCAGTCCGATCGTGACGAAGCGCATGAGCCTGAACACCGGCCGGGCCGGCAGGGGATGCCCCGAGGGATCGAGCAACCGGGCGCCGTACTCGCGGACCCGGGCGTCGATGGTGACGCGGCCGAGGACCGACGCCACGTACTCGTCGTAGGCCGCGCGATCCCGGGGCCACGCCTGCGCCGGGACCTGCAGCGAGGTCCCGTAGGTCTGGAACTCGCGGTGCAGGCGCTCGGCCGCCGCGTCGTCCATCGGCCCGATCATCCACTCCCACATGCCGCGGCCGCCGTAGTACATGCAGGCGGCAACCCACAGCTGGAGCTCGGGATCGAACGCGGAGTACCGCACCCCGGCCCCGGCAGCGGAGCGCACCGGGGCGTGGGCGCGGTTCACCATGCGGATGACCGCCGCCCTCTCGTCCGGGGTCCCGAACGCCACGAGGTAGATGTAGGCCGTGGTGTTGAGGAACCGGCCCACCGGGTCCCGTAGCGCCCGGCTGTGGTCGGCCACCCCGTGACCGACGGGCTGCACCGCGATCTCCATGAGGAATCGCCTCGGTGCGCCGACGAGGAATGCGACGTCCCCCACGAGGTCGGGCAGCGTCGGCGCGGAGACGGTCCGGCGACCGGACCGGGTCACTGTAGCCATGGGGCCACCCCATCCCAGCCACATATATCTGACATGAAATCTGGCGGGTGGAACAGGACGGCGCCCCGGGCGGACGGCGACGACCGTCCGCGCCGGGGCGCCGTGGCGTGGGGTCAGACCGTGAGCACGAGCCCCGAAGTGGGCACTCCGGTGCCGGCGGTGACGACGAGCTTCTCCGCCCCCGCGACCTGGTTGACCGAATCCCCGCGGAGCTGACGCACGCCCTCGGCGATGCCGTTCATCCCGTGGATGTACGCCTCACCCAGCTGGCCGCCGTGGGTGTTGAGCGGCAGCCGGCCGCCGACCTCGAGCGCGCCCGGCTCGCGGACGAAGTCCTTGGCCTCGCCCCGCCCGCAGAAGCCCAACTCCTCGAGCTGCATGAGGACATACGGGGTGAAGTGGTCGTACAGGACCGCCATGTCCATGTCCTCGGGCCGCAGGCCGGACTGGTTCCACAGCTGGTCGCCCACGATGCCCATCTCGGGCAGGCCCGCGAGCTCGGGCCGGTAGTACGAGGTCATGATGTACTGGTCCGGTCCCGAGCCCGACGCCGCGGCGGCGATCGAGACGGGCTTGTGCGGCAGGTCCTTGGCGCGCTCGGGCGTGGTCACCACGATCGCCTGCCCGCCGTCGGACTCCTGGCAGCAGTCGAGCAGGTGCAGCGGCTCGGCGATGTAGCGGGAGTTCTGGTGGTCCTCGAGCGTGATCGGCTTGCCGTAGAAGAACGCTGCCGGGTTGGTGGCGGCGTGCTTGCGGTCCACCACGGCCACGCGGCCGAGGTCCTCGCTCGTGGCGCCGTACTCGTGCATGTAGCGCTGGGCGACCATCGCCACGAACCCGGCGGGCGTCGACAGCCCGTGCGGGTAGGAGAAGGCGTTGTCCGTGCCCGAGGAGTTGACCTGCTGCACGAGCGCGGTATTGACCTGGCCGAACCGCATCCCGGAGCGCTCGTTGAACGCGCGGTAGCAGACCACGACCTCGGCGACGCCAGTCGCGACGGCCATCGCGGCCTGCTGCACGGTCGCGCACGCGGCGCCCCCGCCGTAGTGGATGCGGGAGAAGAAGTTCAGGTGCCCGATGCCGGCGGCGCGGGCCACCGCGATCTCGGTGTTGGTGTCCATCGTGAACGACACGAGTCCGTCCACGTCCGAGGGCGTGAGCCCGGCGTCCGCGACGGCGGCCTGCACGGCCTCGGCGGCGAGCCGCAGCTCGGAGCGGCCGGAGTCCTTGGAGAAGTCGGTGGCGCCGATCCCGACGATCGCCGCTTTGTCCGCGAGAGAACTCACTGCGGGTCTCCGTTCATGTAGAGGGTCGCGGTCGAGGTGACGTGGGCGCCCAGGGAATCGGTACCGATGATCTTCAGCGTGACCAAGCCGTCGTCGGCGATCTCGGTGACCTCACCCGTGAGGGTCAGCGTGTCATAGGCGTACCAGGGCACACCGAGGCGCAGCTTGATGGACGTGATGCGCGCACGCTGGCCGGCCCAGTCCGTGACGAACCGCTGCACCAGGCCTGTGTCGGTGAGGATGTTGACGAAGATGTCCTTCGAGCCCTTGGCGTGGGCCAGGTCCCGGTCGTGGTGGACGTCCTGGAAGTCCCGGGTCGCCAGGGCCGAGGCCACGATGAACGTGGGGGTGCCCTCGATGGCCAGCTCGGGCAGCCGGTCCCCCACCGCTACGGCGGGCGGGGTGGCCGGACAGACGGTGCGGTTCTCGCTCACTTGACGGCCCCTTCCCGGACCTCGGGCATCTGACGGTCGACCGCCGGCGCACCGGCCGGTCGCCACGCGTACAACGTCCACGGCTCGGTGCCGAAGGCGGCGTCCTCGGACGCGTCGCCGGGCATGTCGAGGAACTCCGCCTCGACCTCCATGCCGATCTTCACCTCGGCCGGGTCGACGTCGCGCAGCTCGCCGAGCATGCGCACGCCCTCCTCCAGCTCGACCAGGGCGATCACGAACGGGAACTTGGTCCGACCCGGCACGCGGGGCGCGTGGTGGACGACGAAGCTGAACACGGTGCCGCGGCCGGAGGAGACGACGTAGTCGGTCTGCTCGGTCTTGTCCTTCCACAGCGCCGGCACGGGCGGGTGCTGGAGCGAGCCGTCCTCGCGCTTCTGGATGCGCAGCTCGTGGGCGCGGACGCCCTCCCAGAAGAAGGCCGTGTCCTGGGAGACCGACGGGCGCAGGACCTTGCCCACCACCAGATCGTCGGTGGCGGAGCCGGAGCTGGCGACGATCTGGTCCTCCGACGCGGCCGGCTCGGCGGCCTTGGCGGGCGGGCGGAACTTGAGGATCCGGAAGTCCATCTCCGCAACGACCTCGTCGCCGACCCGCCAGTAGTTGCGGGTGGTGAAGAACCAGCCCTCGCCGAGCCCGGTGGTCTTGGGGCCCACCACGTCGACCAGAACCGACTGGATGGTCACCTCCTCGCCGGGCCGCGTGTACCGGTGGTAGGTCGAGTCGCAGTTGGTCGCCACCACGGAGGTGAAGCCCTCCGCGTCGAGCAGGTCGGTCATGTTGCCGAGCGGGTCGTCTGACTCGCGCGACTTGCCGAGCCCGCGCATGGTCCACACCTGCGCCATCGCGGGCGGCGCGACGATCCCGCCGTGCCCGGCCGCGACGGCGGCCTCCTCGGACTCGTAGATCGGGTTGGTGTCCCCGATCGCCTCGGTCCAGTTGCGGATCATCGGCATGTTGATGGGGTCGCGACCGGCGCGGCGGGCGCTGCCGCCGGCGGCCCGGATCTCCTCGGCGGCGGCGAGGATCCGGCCGGATTGCGCGTCAGAATCACTCATGGGTGCCTTCTCACTGGGTACTAGCAGGGCTGGGTAGCGGGGGTCAGCGGGCGGTGCGGGGCATACCGAGGCCGCCCATGCAGGTCAGCTCACGCATGACCTCGTTGACCCCGCCGCCGAAGGTGATCACGACGTTGCGCTTGTTCATCATGTCGAACCAACGCTGGAGCTTGGCGGTGTCGGGATCGGTCGGGTCTCCGAAGCGACCCAGCAGCTCCTCGACGATCCGCCCCACGTGCTGGATCTTCTCGGTGGAGAAGACCTTGGAGGCGGCCGAGTCGCCCATCGACGGGTTGTCCCCCATCGCCGAGACCTGCCAGTTGAGCAGCTCGTTGAGGCGGACGGTCGCGAAGATCTCGGCCAGGCCCTCGCGGACCTCGGGGCGGTCGAGGTGGCGCACCCCGTCGGGGCCGGTGCCGCGGGCCCAGGCGGCCAGCTCGTCGTAGTAGCCGCCGGGCCGGCCCGAGGGGGCGAGCATGACGCGCTCGTGGTTGAGCTGGGTGGTGAGCATCTTCCAGCCGCCGTCGACCTCGCCGACCACCATGTCGGCGGGCACGCGCACGTCCGAGTAGTAGGTGGCGTTGACGTGGTGCGCGCCGTCGCAGGTGATGATCGGCGTGAACGAGAACCCGGGGTCGGAGGTGTCCACGATGAAGATGGTCAGGCCGCGGTGGCGGGAGTCCGGGGTGCCGGTCCGGGCGGCGAGCCAGATGTAGTCGGCGTGGTGGCCGCCGGTGGTCCACATCTTCTGGCCGTTGATGATCCAGTCGCCGGTGGCCTCGTCCTTGCGGGCGGTGGTGCGCAGGGCCGCCAGGTCGGTGCCCGCGTCGGGCTCGGAGTAGCCGATCGCGAAGTGCAGGGAGCCGTCGAGGATGCCGGGGAGGAACTTCTCCTTCTGCTTCTCGGTTCCGTACTTCTGCAGGGTCGGTCCGACGGTCTGCAGGGTCACCGAGGGCAGCGGCACGTCGGCGCGGGTGGCCTCGTTGGTGAAGATCTGCTGCTCGATGTGGCCGAAGCCCTTGCCTCCGTACTCGGCGGGCCAGCCCACGCCGAGCCAGCCGTCGCGGCCCATCCGCTTGATGATCTCGGCGTAGGTGTCGCCGTGACGGGTGGTCGCGATGTCGGCGGCCTCCTCCGGCGAGATGAGCGTGGAGAAGTACTCGCGCAGCTCGGCCTGCAGCTCGCGCTGGGCGGGGGTGAGGTCGATGAACGCCTCGCCCTCGCCGGCCGCCGCGTCGCCGCCGGTCGGGGCCACGGCGTCGATCGGGTCGGCCGCGACGGCCTCGCCGAGCGCGGCGAGCTGGAACCCGGCGCCGCCGACGAAGCGGGCCAGGTCCTTGACGGCCGACGAGTACTTGAACATCGGGTAGGTGATGTCCACGCCCACGCCGCCGTGGAGGTGGTGCAGCACCTGGACCGCGCGGGGCCCCTCGGCGGCCAGCCAGTAGGCGCCGATGGTCGGGTCGGTCTCGTACCGGTCACCCGGGCCCGTGAGCCCTTCGGAGATCCGCCACGCCACCGACTGGGCGATCACGTGCAGGGTCCGGGAGACGATGTAGACGTCCGCGAGCTCCTGCTGTACCGCCTGGAAGGCGCCGAGCGGCTTGCCGAACTGCTGGCGCTCCTTGAGGTACTCGGCGGTCATGTCCATGGCGCCCGAGATCAGGCCGTCACCGTGCGCGATGCACGCCGCCAGGATGAGCCGGTGGAACGTCTCGAGGGCCGGGGCGTCGTCGTTGCCGCGGAGCACCGCGTCGTCGTCGACTCCGGTGGCGTCGAACCGCACCGCGTACTCGGGCACGCCGAGGGATCCGAGGGTGGGGGTCAGGGTGACACCGGGGGCGTCCGGGGACACGACGACGACGAAGGTCTCGCCCTCCGGCGTGGACACCGGCACCAGGACGGACCGGGCCTGGGCCGCGTAACGCACCGACGTGACGGTGCCGGTGATCGTCCCGCCATCGAGACGCACGGTGGGCGCCACGGGAAGTGGGCTGCCGGGCTCGGCCACGGCGGCGGTGAGGATCCGGCCGTCCTCGATCCCCTCCAACAGGGATTTCTGCTGCGCGGGGGTCCCGAGCGCGACGATCGGCAGGACACCGAACCCGAGGGTCTCCAGGGCCGGGATCACCACGCCGGCGCGGCCCACCTCCTCGAGCACGACCGCGACGTCGGCCACGGTCAGGTCGTCGCCGCCGAGGGCCTCCGGCAGGCCGAGGGAGAGCAGGCCGGAGGAGGCGAACGAGGCCCACAGGCGCTCGTCGTAGCCGGCGTCGGCGACACTGCGGCTGGGCAGGGCGGTGAGCAGTTCCTCGGCGGGTGCTGCGGTGGTCAGGGCGCCGGCCACGGCCTCGGCGACGGCGGCCTGGGTCTCGGTACGGGTGAAGTCCACGGGGGATCAGTCCTGTTCGGCTCGAGGGGTGGTGGTTCAGTCGCGGGGCAGGCCGAGGATGCGTTCCCCGACCACGTTGAGGAGGACCTGCTCGGTGCCGCCGGCGATGGACAGGCAGCGCACCATGAGGAACTTGCGGCCCTGCTCGGTGAACTCGACGCCGCGGGTGCCGGTGAGTTCGAGGCCGAACTCGGCGATGTTCTGCCGGTGGCGCACCCCGACGATCTTGCGGACGCTCGACTCGGCGCCCGGGCCGGAGCCGGCGAGGCTGCGCAGCGCGGTCCGCAGGTCGAGCAGGCTGCCCACCACGGCGTCGGCGATGTGCTTGCCGAGTTCGTCCAGCACGAGGGCGTCGTCGGCGACCCCGGCGGCCTCGATGAGGCCGATGATCTCCTCGGCGGCGTCACCGAGGGAGGAGCCGCCGCCCATGGCCACGCGCTCGTTCGCCAGGGTGGTGCGGGCGATCTTCCACCCGTCGTTCACCGCGCCGATCTGGAACTCGTCGGGCACGAACAGGTCCTCGAGGAAGACCTCGTTGAACAGGGCCTCGCCGGTGATCTCGCGCAGCGGCGAGGTGCGGATGCCCTCGGAGCGCATGTCCACGAGGAAGTAGGTGATGCCCTTGTGCTTGGGGGCGTCCTTGTCCGTGCGGGCCAGGCACATCGCCCAGTCGGCCTCGCGGGCCAGGGAGGTCCACACCTTCTGCCCGTTGAGCTTCCAGCCGCCGTCGACCTTCTCGGCGGTGGCGCGCAGCGCGGCCAGGTCCGAGCCGGCGCCCGGCTCGGAGAAGAGCTGGCACCACTTGATCTTGCCGGCCATGGTGTCGCGGACCAGGCGGTCGGCGTGCTCGGGGGCGGCCTGGAGGATCGTCGGGACGGCCCAGCCACCGATGGTGATGTCGTGGCGGGTCACGCCCGCGGCCTCGAGCTCCTCGTCGATCATGAGCTGCTCGGCCGCCGAGGCGCCCAGGCCCCACGGCTCGGGCAGGTGCGGCATGAACAGGCCGGTGTCGGCCAGCGCCTGCTTGCGCTCGTCGCCCTCCACGGCGGCGACCTTCGCCACGAGGGCCCTGATCTCCTCGCGGCGGGCCTCGATCCCGTCGATCTCCGACAGGTCGATGTCCAGGTGGCGGCGCTTGCCGGCCAGGGTGAGCTCGGCGAGGGAGCGGCGCCAGCGGGCGGCACCGCCGATGGCCTGGCGCAGCGCGCCGGCCCTGCGCATGTAGAAGTGGGCGTCGTGCTCGAAGGTGAACCCGATCCCGCCGAGGATCTGGATGCAGTCCTGGGAGTTGCGGACCGCGCTGTCGAACGCGAGCGCGCCGGCGACGGCGGCCGCGACGGGCAGCTCGGAGTCGTGGGCGGTGAGGTCCTCGGCGGCGACGGCGGCGTCCCAGGCCAGGGCGCGCACCTGCTCGGTGCGGCACAGCATGTCGGCGGCCAGGTGCTTGATCGACTGGAACGAGCCGATGGTGCGGCCGAACTGCTCGCGGATCTTGGCGTACTCGACGGCGGTGGTGAGCGTGTAGTCGGCGACACCGGCGGCCTCGGCGGCGGCGAGGGTGACGAACAGCTGGTGGACGTGCTCGGTGGTGATGCCCTCGAGGATCCGCTCTGCCGGGATCGTCACGTCCTGCAGCGCGACGTGGGCGATCGAGGCGGAGATGTCGTACGGGGTCGAGGGGGTGATCTCCACTCCCCCGGTGCCGGGCTCGAGCAGCGCCCAACGGACGGCGTCGCCGGACTGCACCGGCAGGAGCAGGCCCCCGCCGACGGTGCCGCCGTAGGCCAGCCCGGGATCGCCGGTCACGGCCCCCGACCCGTCCAGCGGCGCCAGGCCGACGCCCAGACAGATGCCCACGGGGAGTCCACCCTCGGCGATCGTCTCGCCCAGATCGGCGGCCACGGCGCCGCCGGCCCGCGAGATCAGCACGCCGGCCAGGGCGGTGGACAGGACGGGGCCCGGCGCGACGTGCGCGGCGGCGGTCTCGAGCATGCAGGCCAGGTCCACGATCTCGGCGCCGGCGCCGCCGTGCTCCTCGGCCACCGCCACGCCGAACAGGCCGAGTTCGGCGAGCTGGGGCCAGACGGCCTTCCACGCGTCGGGGTCGGTTTCCTGGGCGCGTACGGTGGTCACGGGGCCAGCGGACTTCGCCCAGGCCTTGATCGAGTTCTGGATCTCGGTCTGATCCGGGGTGGTGGCGATGCTCACGGACGACTCCTCGGCGCGACTGGTTTCGGTATCGGTACGACCCGCTGGCCGTACCCCGACCAACATAATAGAACCTGTTCTAAGAAACGTGTTCTAGAATGCATCAGCACCATCCGATACCCGCAACCGGGTCCCCACAATCCGCCCAGCGCAAAAGGTTTGCCCCATGACCAAGAGCTCCACCGAGGCCGGTTCCGGCAACGCGTCGACAACCGGCGTCCGCTCCGAGGAGCCCACCACCTCGTCACAGCGGGAGCGCCGCCGGCGGATCCTCGACGCGACCCTGGCACTCGCGGCCAAGGGCGGCTACGAAGCCGTACAGATGCGCGCAGTGGCAGAAAAGGCCGAGGTCGCGGTGGGCACGCTCTACCGCTACTTCCCCTCCAAGGTGCACCTGCTGGTCTCCGCCCTGGCCCGCGAGTTCCGGCGCCTGGACCAGCGCACCGAGCGCACTGCCCCACCCGGGGACACCGCCCAGGAGCGGATGAAGGTCGTGGTGGAGATGATCACCAAGTCCATGCAACGCGATCCCAACCTCACCGAGGCCATGACCCGCGCGTTCATGTTCGCCGACGCCTCCGTGGCCAACGAGGTCGAGGAGGTGGGCTTTCTCATGGACCGGATCATCGCCCGCGCCATGGCTCAGGGCACGCCGGACGAGGTCCAACTGTCGATCGCGCGTGTGATCTCGGACGTGTGGATGTCCAACCTGGTCTCGTGGCTCACGCGCCGCTCGACCGCCGCCGACGTGAACTACCGCCTCGGTCTGACCATCGACCTGCTGCTGGGCACCGACGACTCACCGCGCCGGGCGAGCCTGCACTCCTCGCTCGCGAACGGCAACGGCAACGGCAGCGCCGTTCCCGCCGACGGCGGCTCCGACTCCGACGCCTGAGCCGCCCGCCGCGGGAATCTCTCTCCCCCTCCGGTGGAACCGGATCGCCCTCCCGGTCCGTCAGTTCTGGTGACGAGAACCTCTCACCACCGGGAGGGCCCATGGCCGACACCACCGATATCGACCCCGCACGCCTGCGTGCGCTGGCCCGGACCCTCTGCGCCGAAGAGCAGCACACGGCCGCGTTGACCCCGGCCGGGGCGCTCACCACGATCGGGGC
>CAYFRF010000006.1:58124-78833 GCA_964345415.1 uncultured Microbacter sp.
GGGGCGGCCGCCGGAGCAGCGGCAGGGAGCCTCGTGCCCGGTCCCGGGACCGCGCTCGGGTTCCTCGCCGGGGCAGGGGCCAGCATCCTGGCCGGCCCTGTAGCCACCGCCGGATTACGAAACCACATCGAACGCGAACGTGCGGACGGAAAGGAAGGCTTCCGATGGTGAGCACACCCGAGCCCCCGGAAAAGAACGATGCCGCGCCACCGCTGGAATGGCGTCGACACTTCTACGACCGCACCGACCCCGCCGCTCTGACCGCCGCCGTGATCTCCGGGATCGGGGCAGCCGCCACGCTCGCCTGGTCGGCATTCACTGTCGACTGGTCCTCCGCGCATCCGAGCGTCGTCGTCGCCCTGTCCGGTCTCTTCCTCGTGTTCTGCGCCGGTGTACTGGCCTACGTCGGCCGTTCCGGCGCGCTCACCCCGCGGAGGGGACGCGTGAGCGTCCGGGACGGCATCACGCACGTGGGCGCCGGCGCAGACTGGCACCGGTGGGCCGCCGCCGCCCTCCTCGTCCTCGGTTTCGTGATGCTCGGCATCGGGCTCATCACCGCAGACCGGGTCGGCGTCATACACATGTCTCACCACCGGCGATACCCCGCCTTCGTGGCTGTCTTCCTCTTCCTGATCGCCTACACGTTCTGGATGCTGGCGAAGGTGCCGCTGGGCCGTCGTCTGGAATTCTCTCCGCACGGGCTCGCCGGACAGAACGACTCGTTGCTGGCGCTGATCCCCTGGGACTCGATCCTCGAGGTGAACGTCCACCGCGGCTCCAGCGCGATGAGGCCGTTCGGGATCGGCAAACGCGCCGAGATCGTGTTCACCACCACTGACGAGGCCGATCTCCCCGAGGGGCCGTTCGGCGACGAGGACCGCCCCTTTCCGATCGGGCTGCTCGACTTCGACGTGGACGAGGGCATGCGCCGCAAGCACGTCTGGCTCCCCTGGGAGCAGCGGATCCAGGAAGCGCTGGACAGCGGGGAGTTCACCGGGCCGGCCGAGCAACCCCCGGTGCACGCCGAGGACTGACGGCCGGCCGGGCCGAGGCCAGCCGCATCTGCCCCGTACTCAGGGCACCACGACCTCCGGCACGTCCCTCGGCACATCGGAGACGTCGGCCGACCAGCGCAGCGGCCCGTCGGACGGAGTCCACGCGCTCAGCAGGTCGCCGACCTTGGTGGTCATCGCCCGGCCCAGTCGCAGGAACGAGGTCTCCGCCCGCTCGTCGACCTCCCCGAGGATGAGCCACCAGGCCCATGCCACCGCGCCGGCGTTGGCCACGAAGTCCGGCACCACCACGATCCCGCGCGCGGTGAGGTCGAGCTCGGCGTCCGCGGTCGTGGCCGCGTTGGCCGCCTCGACGATCACCGGGGCCGTGACCTGCGCGCAGTTCTCGGCGGTGATCGCGTACGAGACCGCCGCCGGGACCAGAATGTCGACGTCCATGCCCAGGACCGCGTCCCGGTCCAGACGCTGCACGCGGGCGGGGACGGCACCACGGTCGATCTCGCCGTAGCGGTCCCGCGTGGCCAGGAGCGCGGGCACATCCAGCCCCGCAGGGTCGTACAGGGTGCCGGCGGCGTCGGCGAGCGCCACCACCCGCATCCCGGCCTCGTGCAGGTACCAGGCGGTGGCGCCGCCCATCGTGCCGACGCCCTGGACCGCCACGGAGGTGCGCTCGATGTCCCAGCGGCGGACGCTCGCGGCGGCCAGGCACGCCTGCGCGACCCCGTATCCGCCGATCACGTCACCAAGCAGGCCGCCCGGGACCTGCGCGCCCAGCCCGCGGTAGATGCGGTCGGCGGTGGCCGCGTGATCTGCCGAGCGTTCGATGGCGGCGTGGTAGGACTGCCGCATCCCGAGTCGGGCGAACACCTCGTCGATGAGCTGCTGGGGCACGCCCAGGTCCTCGGCGGTCACCCAGTGGCGGTCGAGGAACGGGTGCATGGCCCGGAAGAAGCGGGCCAGTACGTCCACGGCGCGGGGGTCCTTGGGGTCGAAGTCGATCCCGCCCTTGGCACCGCCGACCGGGAGGTCGAACGCGGCGGTCTTGCGGGTCATGCCGCGGGCCAGGTCCTCCACTTCGCGCAGGGTGCATCCGGCCCGCATGCGGGTGCCGCCGGTGGCCAGGCCTCCGACGAGGGTGTCCACCACGAGGTATCCGCGGGCACCGGTCAGGTCGTCCTCCCAGTGCAGGCGCAGGTACGGCTCGCGGACCGGTCGGCCGGACGACTGCGGGGGCGAGGTCGCAGCGCCTGAGACCGCAGTGCCGTGCATGCCGCCCGCGGCCGCCGCGGGGTGGTCTGCCTGGTGTCCTGCCCGGCCCGGCATCTCGATCGACGTCATTGTCCTCGCCTCCTCGCTGTGGTGTCCGCCCGTGCGGCGGCCTCGTCGGCCGGCTCGCCCGGCCACGTACCCCCAGCATGCGAGCGGTATCGCCGCCGGTCCAGCGAGTATTGGTGGACCACACCGTTCACATTTCCTGCACGGTCGCCGGCGATCCCTTCTACGCTCTGGGCCATGGAGCCGTCACTGCACCGCCTGCGGTTGCTCCACGAGTTGGAGCGACGGGGCACCGTCACCGCGGTCGCGGCCGCCCTCGACTACACGGTCTCGGCGGTCTCCCAGCAGCTGGCGCTCCTGGAACGCGAGGCCGGTACGCCCCTGTTCGAGCGGCGTGGGCGGGGGCTGGTGCTGACGGATGCCGGGCTGGTGCTGGCCGGGCACGCCCGGACGATCCTCGCCGCGGTGGACGACGCCGGTCACGCCATGGAATCGGCCCGGGACGGCGGCGCCACCACGTTGACCGCGGGTGTATGGGCGTCGGTGGCCACCACCCTGCTGCCGGCCGGGCTGACCGTGCTCGGCCGCGAGCACCCGGAGATCAGCGTGCGGACCCGCGAACTCGCCCCCGAGGACACCACGGGCGCGGTCCGCGACGGCTCACTCGACCTGTCGTTCGTCCTCGACTACTCGAGCTACCCCATGGCCCGGGTGCCTGATCTGGTCCGCGTCCCGATCGCGGTGGAAGCCCTGCACGCGGTCGTGCCGGCGGGCTCGATCCGGGCCGACGAGGTCTCGTTGGCCGACCTCGCGGATGCGCCGTGGGTGATCGCCGGTCCGCGGTCGCACTTCGGGCGGGCTGTGCGGATCGCCTGCCGCGAGCAGGGATTCGACCCCGAGGTGCACCACGAGGCCGGCGAGCAGTCCACGGCGTTGGCTCTGGTCGCAGCCGGGCTCGGGGTGACACTGGCCTCCGATCTGGGGCTGATCACGGCGCCCGGCGGCGTGGACGTTCTCCCGCTCACCGAGTCCCCCACCCGCACGGTGTCGGTCACCTACCGGGAGCGCGACACGCGGCGCCGTCAGCTGCAGGCGTTCGTGGAGGCGTTCCGTGCGGGCGCCCGAGAAGTGGGCCTGTCCCCCGGCACCTGACCGCCCCGCCGGCTCTCACCTCGCGCGCCCAGCACGCCTCGCGGGCGGGACCGACAATTCACCGCCGGCACCCAGACCACCGACTTGTGCATCAGTTCCGCGACGAAAGAGATGCACACCCCTCGCCGCGAGCGACCCACCAGATGCGCACGTACGACAAGGATGCACAAGCCCGCGGCGGAGTGCGGTGGGGCGGGGTGCAGTGGGCACGGGGTGACAGGCGCGCGAGCAGATGCCGGGGCCGGGCGGGGTGGGGCGGGCGGGGTTGGGCGGGGGGTGCGGCGGAGTGCGGGGTCAGCCGCCGGAGACGTAGCCACGCGCCTTGTCGACCGCGGGTGCGGGCACGCCGCCGCCGCACCATGTCCGCAGGTGGTCGAGGAACTGCTGCGAGAGCGTGTCGCGCCAGCCCACCACGTCGCCGGACATGTGCGGGCTGACGTGGGCGCCGTCGAGTCGCCACAGTGGGTCGCCGGGGGGAAGAGGTTCGACGACGACGACGTCCAGATGCGCCGACAGCCGGCCCGTCGCGATCTCGGCGGTCAGAGCGGGCTGATCGACGAGTTCTCCGCGTCCGACGTTGATGACGTGGGCCCCGTCGGGCAGGGCCGCGAGCTCCGCGGGCCCGAGCATCTCCCGGGTCTCGGGCGTCAGCGGGGCGACCATCACCAGGTGGTCGACGTCCCCGAGATGGTCGGCCAGCTGCGCGGAATCCAGGACGTGGCCGAAGTCCTCGTCGTCGTCACGTGGTCGTCGTCCTGCTCCTCGCACGTCCATCCCCACCGCCCGCAGCAGGCGCGCGGTGGCCCGCCCGATCCCCCCGGTGCCCACCACGAGGGCGCGGCGGCCGGTCACCCGGCGGGTCTCGCGGTGCTCCCACCGGCCGGCGCGGCGCAGGGCCTCGGTCTCGTGGAGGCGCTTGTCGTGGGCCAACACGCACGCCAGCACGTACTCGGCGATGGGCCCGTCGAACACCCCGCGCGCATTGGTGACCAGCACGTCGGAGGCGCGGAGTTCGTCGAACAGCAGCTTGTCCACACCCGCGGCGGCGACGTGGATCCAGCGCAGGGCGTCGGCGGCGTGCCAGGCGCCTGACAGCGCGCCGGAGAAGATGTCCCAGACCAGCAGGATCTCGGCGCCCGGCAGCGCGTCGGCCAGGGTGTCGGCGGTGCACTCCCGCACGTCGGCGAGCTCGCGCACGGCGTCGAGGTCGCCGGGCGGTTCGACGCCGTCGGCGGTGAGCACCACGACGGTCGGCCGGGGCCGGGGCTCGGACTCTGACTCTGGCTGGCGCGTCATGAACCCACCGTAACGCGACTCGAAACACCGTTGTCAGATTGTTGACAATCCTCCCGGGCGGTCACAGACTGACGCCATGACCGCGCACCTGTCCCCCGCCCTCAAGCAGGCCACACCCGTCGTGGTGGACCACGCCCTCGGCTCGTGGATCCACGGCACCGACGGCCGCGACTACCTCGACTTCACCACCGGCATCGGCGTGACCAGCACCGGCCACTGCCACCCCGACGTGGTGGCCGCCGCCCGCGAGCAGTGCGGGAAGATCATCCACGCGCAGTACACGACCGTCATGCACCAGCCGCTGCTCGAGCTCACCACCACGCTCGGCGAGTACCTGCCGGAGGGCATCGACTCGGTGTTCTACGCCAACTCCGGCTCGGAGGCCGTCGAGGCCGCGGTGCGCCTGGCGCGCATGGCCACCGGCCGGCAGTACATCGTCACCGTGCAGCGCGGGTTCCACGGCCGCACCGTCGCCGCCGCGAGCCTCACCACCGCCGGCACGCGGTTCTCCGCCGGGTTCGGCCCGCTCATGTCCGGCGTCGCCCAGACCCCCTACCCCGACGCCCTGCGGCTGGGCATGACCGAGGACGAGGCCGTGGACTACGCGCTGGCCGAGTTCGACTTCCTGCTGGCCACCCGGGTGGACCCGCGTGAGCTGGCGGGGATCGTGATCGAGCCCGTGCTCGGCGACGGCGGCTACATGGCCGTCCCGCAGCGCTACCTGCAGGGACTGCGCGAACGGGCCACCGCCCACGGGGCCCTGCTGGTGCTCGACGAGGTGCAGGCCGGCGTCGGCCGCACCGGGCGGTTCTGGGGCCACCAGCACACCGAGGGCCTCGTGCCGGACGTGATCATCACCGCCAAGGGCATCGCCTCCGGCTTCCCCATCTCCGCGATCGCCGCGCCGGAGGAGATCATGGCCAAGGCCTGGCCGGGGTCGCAGGGTGGCACCTACGGCGGCAACGCGGTGGCGGCGGCGGCCGCGGTGGCCACGCTCGGGGTGATCGAGCGCGAGGGCCTGGTGGCCAATGCCGCCGAGCGCGGAGCCCAGCTGCTGGACGGGCTGCGGCGTAGCCTGGCGGGCGTGGGCGAGATCTGCGACATCCGCGGGACCGGACTCATGCTGGCCGTCGAGTTCGGGGACGCGAGCGCGCCCGCCGGCAGCCCCGCCGCACTCGAGGGGGCGCGACTGGCCGGGGCCGTTCAGCAGGCCTGCATCGACGAGGACCTGCTCACCTTGACCTGCGGCCCGACAGGCTCGATCGTGCGGATCATCCCCGCGCTGGTGGTGACGCCGGACGAGGTCGACGCGGGTGTCGAGCGTTTCGCGCGCGCCGTGCACCGGGTCGTGGGCCGGCCGTGACCGCCGCGGTGGGGGCCCGCCGGGCCGCGCTGCTCGCCGCGCTCACCTCCGCGGGTCTCGAGCCCGAGGCCGACCCCCGCCGCATCGCCGAGTACTCCTACGACGCCTCCAACTACCGGGTCTCCCCCGCCGCGGTGCTGTTCCCGCGCAGCGAGGCCGAGGTGGCCGCCGCGCTGGCGGTCTGCCACCGGCTCGGGGTGCCTGCCACCGCACGCGGCGGGGGCACGTCGATGGCCGGCAACGCGATCGGCGACGGGTTGGTGCTGGACCTGTCACGGCACATGCACCGGGTGCGGGAGGTGGACGAGGCCGCCGCGTCCGTCACCGCCGAGGCCGGCGTGGTGCTCACCGACCTGCGCGCCGCCGTCCACGCCGCCACGGGCGACCGCCTGACCTTCGCCCCCGACCCCTCCAGTCAGACGCGGGCCTGCCTCGGCGGGGCGATCGGCAACGACGCCTGCGGCAACCACTCCGTCCGCCACGGCCGTACCGCCGACCACGTCGAGGCACTGCGCCTGGTCACCGCCGACGGCCTGCGTCTGACCGCCACCCGCACTGGTGTGGAGGCCACCGATCCCGGCGATGCGGCCGCCACCGCGCGGGCCGCGCACCTCACCGCGCAGCTGCGGGACCTCGCGGCCGACCACCTCGGCGCGATCCGCACCGAACTCGGCCGGTTTCCCCGGCAGGTGTCCGGCTACCACCTGCGACACCTGCTGCCCGAGCAGGGGTTCGACGTGGCGCGGGCGCTGGTCGGGTCGGAGGGGACGTGCGCGGTGGTCACCGCCGCGACCATGCGGATCGTGCCGCGCGCCGCGCGCACCGGGCTGGTGGTGGTGGGCTACGCCGACGTGGTGGACGCCGCGCGGGACGTGCCGGCGATCCTGCCGCACCGCCCTACGGCCGTAGAGGGGGTGGACGAGGCGATCGTGGCGACGATGCGCGCCCGGCGCGGCGCCGACTCCGTGGCCGAACTCCCCGCGGGGCGGGCGTGGCTGTTCATCGAACTCGACCACCATGACGAGGACGACGACGACAACCCTGCCACCGGCCGTCCCCACACCGGGCGGGGCGCGGGCACCGGGAGCACGCTCGACGCGCGCATCGCCCGGCTCGCCGAGCAGCTCGTACAGACCGGACACGCGGTCGAAGCGCTCGTGGTGACCGACCCCGTGGCCCGCGCCGACCTGTGGCGCGTCCGCGAGGACGGCGCCGGACTCAGCTCGCGGCTCACCGATCCGGTGACCGGCCGGACCATCGAGTCGTGGCCCGGCTGGGAGGACGCCGCCGTCCCGCCCGAGCGGCTGGCCGACTACCTCGCCGAGTTCCGCGACCTGCTGGACCGGCACGGGCTCACCGGCGTGATGTACGGCCACTTCGGCGCCGGCTGCATGCACATCCGCATCTCCTTCGACCTGCGCACCGAGGCCGGCCGGGCCGTGCTGCGGGCCTTCTGCACCGACGCCGCCCACCTCGCCGTGCGCCACGGCGGGTCCCTGTCCGGCGAGCACGGCGACGGCCGGGCCCGCTCGGAGCTGCTGCCGATCATGTACTCGGCCGAGATGCTCGGGGCCTTCGACCGCTTCGCCCGGACCTGGGACCCCGCCGGCCTGCTCGCGCCGGGCGGGCTCACCGCCACCCGGCCGCTCGACGCGGACCTCGCGCTGGCCGGAGTGCCCGACCGGCAACCCCCGCACGACCTGGGGCTCCTGACCTCCCACGACGGCGCGCACCCGGTGCAGGCGTGCATCGGGGTGGGCCGCTGCCGCACCTCCACCGGCGGCGTGATGTGCCCGTCCTTCCGCGCCACCGGGGACGAGAAGGACTCCACCCGCGGACGAGCCCGCGTGCTGCAGGAGGTCGTGCGCGGCACCCTCGCCGTGGACGACCCGGCCGTCGAGGACTCCCTCGAGTTCTGCCTGGCCTGCAAGGCCTGCTCCTCGGACTGCCCCACCGGCGTGGACATGGCCGCCTTCAAATCCGAGGCCCTGCACCGCCGCTACCGGGGCCGATTCCGGCTCCGGCCGCGCGTCCACTACTCCCTCGGCCTGCTCCCGCTCTGGCTGCGCGCGACCGGCCGGGTCGCCGGGCCGCTCAACGCCCTGCTCACCTCCCCCGCCGGCCGGGCCGCCGCCACGCTCGGCGGGATCAGCCCCGGCCGCGACCTGCCCCGCTTCGCCTCCACCGCGCAGCTGCGCGCGGAACTGGAGCGCGTGCCCTCCAGCGTGTGGGCCGTGCCCCGGAGCCTGCCCCGCACGTCCCGGCTCCCCAGCACCGGCACCGGCACCGGCAGCGCGGACCCCGCCGTCTCGCCCACCTCGGCCGACGTGGTGCTGTTCCTCGACTCCTTCACCCGGGGACTGCGCCCCGCCGTCGCCGGCGCCGCCGCCCGCGTCCTGGGCGGCGCGCACACCTCCGTCGCGTGCAGCTCCGGCCACTGCTGCGGACTGACCCACATCACCACCGGCCGCCTCGACGCCGCCCGCCGCACCCTGCGCGAGACCGTGCGGCACCTCGACGCGATCCGCGGACCGGACGGGCGGGAAGTCCCCGTCGTCGTCGTCGAACCGTCCTGCGCCGCCACCCTCCGCGGTGACCTGCCCCGACTCCTCGCCGCCCCCACCCACGCCGGCGGCACCGACCCCGACGCCGCGGCCGCCCGCCGCGTCGCCGCCCGCGTCCGCTCCGCCGCCGACCACCTCGGCCACCTCGCCGCCGAAGGGCGCGCGCCCGCCTGGCCCGGCGGCGCCCCACCCGACCGCGTGACCGTCCAGACCCACTGCCACGAGTACGCCACCTTCGGCAACCGCGTCCAACGCGCCACCCTCACCGCCCTCGGCGTGGGCTCGGTGCGCGAGGCCACCGGCTGCTGCGGCGTCGCCGGGGACTTCGGGTTCACCGCCGGACACGAGACCGTCGCCGACGCCGTCGCCGAGCAGGCCCTGGGCCCCGCCCTGCGCGCCGACCCCGACGCGCCGGTGCTTGCCGACGGCTTCTCCTGCGCCACCCAGGTCGCCCACCTGGCCGCGCGCGACCCGCTCGTCGGCCACCGCACCGGCCGCCACCTGTTCCAACTCCTCGACCCCGACCCCCGCCCGACCCCCAGGAGACCCCAATGACCCGCCCCGTCACCGACCTCATCGCCGCCCTCGGCACCGGCATCCACATCGACGGACAGTGGTGCGACGCCGCCTCCGGCGCCACCTTCGAGGTCCACAACCCGGCCACCGGGCAGGTCGTGGCCACCGTCGCCGACGGCGGACCCGACGACGCCACCGCCGCTATCGAGGCCGCCGGACGCACCCAGGCCTCGTGGGCCGCCGTCCCCGCCCGCGACCGCGCCGAGATCCTGCGCCGCGCCTACGACCTGCTCATCGAACGCGCCGACGAGCTCGCGCTGATCATGACGACCGAGATGGGCAAGCCCCTGGCCGAGGCGCGCGGCGAGGTGACCTACGGCGCCGAGTTCTTCCGCTGGTTCTCCGAGGAGGCCTGCCGCATCACCGGCGACGCGCGCCGCTCCCCCGACGGCGCCACCCGGCTCCTGGTGACCTCCGAACCCGTCGGCCCGTGCATCCTCGTCACGCCGTGGAACTTCCCGCTGGCCATGGCCACCCGCAAGATCGGGCCCGCGATCGCCGCCGGCTGCACCATGGTGTTCAAACCCGCCGAACTCACGCCTCTGACCTCGCTCTACGTGGTGGACCTGCTGCGCGAGGCCGGACTGCCCGACGGCGTGCTCAACGTCGTGTGCACCACCTCCGCCGGCTCGGTGGTGGAGCCGTGGATCGACTCGGGGATCGCCCGCAAGCTGTCCTTCACCGGGTCCACGCCCGTCGGCAGACTACTGCTCGAGCAGTGCGCGCGCGGCGTCCTGCGCACCTCCATGGAACTGGGCGGCAACGCGCCGTTCGTGGTGTGCGAGGACGCGGACCTGGACGTGGCCGTGAGCGCGGCGATGGCCGCCAAGATGCGCAACATGGGAGAGGCCTGCACCTCCGCCAACCGGATCCTCGTGCACCGCTCGCTGATCGACGAGTTCGGGCGGCGGCTCACCGAGAAGATGGCCGCCCTCACCGTGGGCAACGGCGTCGACGAGGGCGTGGACGTGGGCCCCCTCGTCGGGGAGAAGGCCGTGGACAAGGTCGTGGAACTGGTCGACGACGCCGTCGCGCGCGGCGCCGAGGTGCTCACCGGCGGCACCCGCGGCGACGGCCCCGGCTTCTTCTACCCGCCCACCGTGCTCACCGGGGTCGCCCCCGACGCGGCGTTGATGTCCACCGAGATCTTCGGGCCCGTCGCCGCGCTGATCCCGTTCGACACCGACGACGAGGCGATCGACCTGGCCAACGACACCGAGTTCGGGCTCGTCTCCTACGTCATGACCGAGAACCTCGACCGGGCGCTGACCATGTCCGAGCGGCTGCAGGCCGGCATGGTCGGCATCAACGTGGGTGTGGTCTCCAACCCGGCGGCCCCGTTCGGCGGCATCAAGCAGTCGGGGCTGGGCCGCGAGGGCGGGGTGACCGGGATCGAGGAGTTCCTGGAGACCAAGCTGGTCGCGATCCCGGTGCGCTGAGGCGGCCCGGCTGGCCCGGCCCGCCCGGGTCACCCGGTGCGGGTCCGGCCGGCGAGGCGGTGGCGCTCGGTCTCGGTCAGCCCGCCCCACACCCCGTACAACTCACTGTTGGCCACGGCGTGCGCGCGGCACTCCGCCAGGACCGGGCACCGTGAGCAGATCCTCGTGGCCGCGGCCTCCTTGCGCCGGCGCGTCCCCTTGGGCTCGTGCTCGGCGTTGTAGAACAGATCCGGCAGCTCGCGGCAGAGCCCGTGATCAGCCCATCCCCACTGTTCGTCGACACGGGTGAGTCCCCTCCGCTGCGTCATCTGGGTGATCTCCTCCCGGCAGGTACCCACTGTCGTCCAGCGAGGCGGTCGTGCGGCACACCCCCAGGGGTGTGCTCGGCCCACCGGAATGTGAGCGGTACACCGGGGTGCGGTCCGCCCTCGCGGGTGCGGTCTCGGTGCACTGCTACCTTTGGCGCATGCCGGTGCACGTGTCCGTGATCAACGACTTCGACGTGGTGGTGGCCGGGGTGCGTGCGCTGCTCGCCCCGTTCTCCGACCGCGTCCTCGTGGTGGACACCCAACTGCAGGACACCCCGGACGTCACCGTGGACGTGGCGCTGTACGACACCTTCGCAGCATCTCTGGACTGGCAGTCGCGGCTCGCTGCACTCGCGGCCGACCCGGATGTGGGCGCAGTCGCCGTCTACTCGTTCATGACTGAACCGCGTGCCGTGGAGGACTCACTCGCCGCGGGAGCCGCCGGGTTCCTCGCCAAATCCCGGACCGCCGCCGAGCTCGTCGAGGGGATCGAGCTCATCGCCGGCGGGCACCGCGTCGTGGACCGGGGCGGGTGCGGCAGTGCCCTCCCCGGCGACGCCACAGCCGGAGACCGCTGGCCGGCCGAGGACGTCGGGCTGACCCCGCGCGAGGCCGAGATGCTCTCGTTGATCGTGCGCGGCTTCTCCAACGAGGAGATCGCCCGGTCGCGGTACCTGTCCCCCAACACCGTGAAGTCCTACATCCGCGAGGCGTACCGGAAGATCGGCGTCACCACCCGCGCACAGGCCGTGGCGTGGGGGATGCGCAACGGACTCGAAGCCGACCGCTGAGCCGGGCGGGCTGGCCGGCCACGGCCCGCGCAGGCGAGGGTCAGCGCTCGAGCACGGCCTTGAGGAAGGTCCGGGTCCGCTCCACCTGCGGATTGGTGAAGATCTCCTCCGGCGTGCCCTCCTCGACGATCTTGCCCTTGTCGAAGACCAGCACCCGGTCGGCCACGTCGCGGGCGAAACCCATCTCGTGGGTGACCAGCAGCATCGTGATGTCGGTGGTCTCGGCGATCATCCGCAGCACCCCCAACACGTCGGCGACGAGCTCCGGGTCGAGCGCGGAGGTCACCTCGTCGAGCAGCAGGATGTCGGGATCCATGGCCAGGGCGCGGGCGATGGCCACCCGCTGCTGCTGACCACCCGAGAGCGTGGTGGGGTGGGCGTTCTCCTTGTCCGCCATCCCGACCGTGGCCAGGAGTTCGCGCGCCCGCTCCACGGCCTCGGCCTTGGACCGACCCAGGACGTGGATCTGGGCCTCGGTGATGTTCTTGAGCACCGTCATGTTGGGGAACAGGTTGAACTGCTGGAACACCATCCCGATCGTGGACCGGGCGATGCGCAGGTGCTTCTGGGAGGCCTTGACCAGCTTGTCCCCCTTGATCTGGTGCGTCAGCGGCTGCCCCTCCACCCAGATCACGCCCGCGTCTATCTCCTCGAGGGTCATGAGCAGGCGCAGGATGGTGGTCTTGCCCGAGCCACTGGGACCGATGAGTGCCACGCGCTCGCCTCGTTTGACGGTGAAGTCGAGGTGGTCCAGCACAACGTGGTTGCCGAACTGTTTGAGGACCTTGTCGAACACCACCATGAACTCATCGCCCGGCCCGCGGGTCGCCGTGTAGACCGGCTCGGTGGACTCCTCCGGCACGGCGTCGGTCACGGCAACGTCGGTCTCGGCAGCGTCGGTCTCGGCAGCGCCTGACTGCGTGCTGTGGTCCGTGGACAAGGGTCTTCTCCAGTCTCCGGATCAGGATCGACGTGGGGTAGCTCGCGAGCAGGAAGATCACGCCGGCGATCGTGATCGGCTCGAGGTACTGGAAGTTGCGGGCGCCGTACTGCTGCGCGGCAGTGACCATCTCGACCACGGTGATCGCGAACAGGAACGGGGTGTCCTTGAACAGCGAGATCGCGTAGTTGCCCAGCGCGGGCACGGTGTTGCGGATCGCCTGTGGGAGCACCACGGCACGCCAGGTGCGGCCCGGCGGCAGCGAGAGCGCACGGGCTGCCTCCCACTGTCCGCGCGGCACCGCGTCGATGCCCGCCCGGTACACCTCCGCCATATAGGTGGCGTAGTGGATGCCGAGTACCGCGATGCCGATCTGAAGTGCGGAGAACTGTGGCAGGAGGAAGTAGGCGAACAACAACTGCACGATCAGCGGGGTGAGGCGGATGAACTCCGTGACCATCCGCAGCGGCACCGTGATCACCTTGGGGGCCGAGCGCCGCACGACCGCGACCACCAGCCCCAACACCGCGGCGATGAGGAATCCCATGACAGTCGCCAGCAGGGTGATACGGAACCCCTCCAGCAGGAAGGGGATGCTCTCGATCGCGCGTTCCCAACTCCAGTTGACGCTCATCGGTCCACCCCCACCGCGTCGTCGACGCGCTCGGGCTGCATCCGCAGCAGCCCGCGCACGCTCGGACCGGTACCGAGCCGCGCCTTGGCGAGGAACTCGAGAAGGTTCATGAACAGCATCAGGATGTAGGCGATCACGAAGTAGATGACCAGTCCGATTCCAAAGGCGAAGACGGTGTCTCCGGTCGATTTGCGCAGCTCACCGATGTGATAGGTCAGGTCGCTGAGCAGGATGAAACTGGCCAGCGCACTGCCCTTGAGGAGCTGGACGAGCAGGTTTCCCAGTGGCGGGATCATCTGCACCCAGGCCTGGGGGAAGGTCACCTTGACCAGTCGCTGCCACGTGGTGAAGTTGAGGGCGATCGCGGCCTCCGTCTGCGCGGGCGGCACCGCGGCCAGGGAGCCGCGGACCACCTCTGCGGCGTAGGCGCCGTAGTTCAGCCCGAGCGCGAGGATGCCGCAGAACATCGGGTCGAGCTCGTAACCGAGCAATGGGAGAACGTAGAACAGCCAGAACAACTGCACCAGCAGCGAGGTGCCGCGGAAGAACTCGACGATCGTCCTGGACAGCCCCCGGACCAGGAGGTATCGCGATCCGGCGGCCACCCCGAGCAGCAGGGCCATGACGAACGCCAGCGCCGCCCCGCCCAGGGTCAGGTAGATGGTGGTCAGGATGCCTTCCTGGAAGCCCGGCCAGGCTCCCAGGAAGGCGTCGAGATTACGTTCCACAGCTGCTCACCATGCCTGCCGGAGCCGGTCTCACTCCCCTGCGCAGAGGTCGGCGGTGGTCAGACCTGGATCCGGGAGCTCCTCCGCGGTGAACCCGAACTCCCCGACGATCTCGAGGTACTTCTCCGGGTCGGAGGTGATCTTGGCCAGCTCTTCGTTGTACGCGTCGAGCAGTTCCTGGTCGTTGGTGCGGAAGACCGTGCCGCCGGCGCCGACCTGGGGCACCCCGTTGATCTCGGCGACGAACGACTCGGTCACCTCGACGGGGGCATCCGGGTTGTTGTTGGCCATCCAGTTCAGCGAGATGGCGGTGAGGGCGAAGACGTCCGCGCGGCCGGAGGTGACGGCGTCCATCCCGTCCTGCGGGGTGGCGACCTGGGTGCTGTCGATCCCCAGCTCGGAGGCGTAGTCGGACTCGATCGCGCCGGTCATGGTGACCAGCCGGGCACCCCTGTCGAGTACCGACTGCATGTCGGTCAGGTCCAGCGGGTTGCCCTCGTCGACCATCAGGGCGGTGGTGTAGTTGAACTCGGGCTCGCTGAACGCGGCCTGCGCGCACCGCTCCGGGAGGATCGACATGCCGGCGCTCACCACGTCGAAGCGGTTGGCCTGCAGTCCCGGGATGAGTGCACCGAAGTCGGCGTTGACCCCGTCGATGGTGTCGATGCCCAGGTTGCCGAAGATCTCGCGGTGCAGCGCCACCGTGGCACCGGTCAGCTCGCCGTCCTCCATGAACGAGTACGGGGCCTCGCCGGCGAATCCGACGGTCACCGAGCCCCGCTCCTGCAGGGTCTCGAGCAGGCTCGAGTCGGGGTCGGTCTGCGTGGACGTGCAGCCCGCCAGTCCCATCGCGACGGCCGCGGCGGCGGCGAGGACGCCCATCGAGCGGGCGCGGAGGGGGGTGCTCAGAATTGCCATGATCGTGCCAACCTTCCGGTCGCGGCCGGACCGCGGGATCTCCCGCCACCCGACCGTCTGATCTCACCGGAACGTGGGGCTCACGCCCGATGCTTCCTTAGCTGTTTCTGAACTTAGCACGAGTCACTTGTGCCCCCGGACACAACCCGAAACGGCAAACGTCTCAGCCACAACACTTTTCGGTTTCGGTGTCATCTCGACTCACATGAGAAGCCCGGCGGCCCTGACGCGTTCATATCCGTCTCGCATGTGCTCGACCAGCAGCGCCCTGGCGAGTCCTGCGTCCCCTGCACGTACCGCGGCGGCGATCGCACGGTGCTCCGCGAGCCGACTCTCCGCGTCCTCGTACGTCCCGCTCATCGCGTGGAGGCACATGCTCGTCTCCACCAGGACCGTCTCGTGGACCCGGGACAACCGCGGGCTGCGGGCGGCCTCGACCAAGGCGTGGTGGAAGTCCAGATCCGCCGCGACCATCGCCGCGGAGCGGGGCTCGTCGGCCAGCGCCGCCATGGTGTCCACGGCCGAGTCGAGCGCGTCGGCGGTCTCGGCCGCCGCGTCGGCACCGGCATCCAGGACGCGGTCCAGCGCGGCGGTCTCGACGGTGGTGCGCAGCAGGTACATGTCGGAGACCTCCTCGGGCGTGAGGTCCGGCACGAACAGTCCGCGGTTGCGGTGCGAGACCAGCAGTCCCTCCTGGGTGAGCCGCTGCATCGCCTCACGCAGCGGCCCCCGACCCACCCCGAGGGACCGGGCCAGCGAGGCCTCGCCGAGCTGGTCTCCGGGACCGAAGGTGCCGTCGGAGATCGCGCGGCGCAGGGCCCGCGCGATGAGCGCGGGCGTCGACTCCTGCACCACCGGGCCGAGCCCGGCGACGGTGTCCGGCTCACTCATGCGCCCACACCCGCCGCGTCGGCGTGGATCGGCGGCGCCGGCACCACCTGACCCAGCGCCGCCTCGAGCGCCGCGCCGGCCCGCACCACGAGCAGGTCCTCGAACCGGGCCCCGACGAGCTGGACCCCGACCGGCAGCCCGGACTCGGTCACCCCGCACGGGACGGACAGCGCGGGCTGCTGGGTCATGTTGAACGGGTAGGTGTACGGCGTCCACGAAGTCCAGTCGGGACTGTGCCAGCCGGGCGGGACGTCGGAGCCCACGGCGAACGCAGGGATCGGCGTGGTGGGCGTGACCAGCAGGTCGTAGCGCTGGTGGAAGTCGGCCATGCGGGCCCCGAGCGCCATCCGCACCGCCACCGCATCCAGGTAGTCGGCGGCGGAGAAGTCCCGGTAGCGGCCGAGCGCGGCCCGCATCGAGGGGTCCACCCGGTCGATCGCCCCCTCGCCGTGCGGGGCCAACACCGCCGCGAGCCCCGCGAACCACAGGACGTGGAAGGCGTCGACCGGATCGGAGATGCCCGGATCCACCTCGTCGACGCGCGCGCCGAGATCCGAGAGCACGCCCACCGCCCGGGCGACGGCAGCCTCGACGTCGTCGTCGTTCCTCCCGAATCCCAACGTCGCGCTGTACGCGACGCGCAGGTCCTCGAGCGGTCGGCCGCCACGGGCGCCGTCGCGAGCCGCGGCGAGGTACCCACCGGGTGCGGGGGTCGTGGCGCGCGCGGGCACGGCCGACCAGTCGCGCGGGTCGGGGCGCAGGAGTGCGTCCATGAAGGCGGCCGTGTCCCCGACGGTCCGCGTCATGGGGCCGGCGTGGGCGAGGGTCCCGAAGGGGCTGGAGGGGAACATGGGGATCACGCCATAGGTGGGCTTGAGCGCGACGATGCCGCAGAACGCAGCCGGGATGCGGACCGAGCCGCCGCCGTCGGTGCCCAGGGCGAGCTGCCCCAGACCTGCGGCGACCGCGGCAGCGGCCCCGCCGCTGGAGCCGCCGGGGGTCAGCGCGGGGTCGTACGGGTTGCGGGTGATGCCGGTGAGAGTGTTGTCGGTGACGCCCTTCCACGCGAACTCGGGCGTGGTGGTCTTGCCGATCACCACGCAGCCGGCCTCGAGGGTCGCGGCGGTGACGGGCGCGTCGTCCGGCCAGGCGGCGGGGTCGGCGGCGTCGGGCTTGTCGGCGAGCAGGTGGGAGCCGCGCAGCGTGGGGACTCCACGGGTGTAGAAGATGTCCTTGATGCTGGTGGGAATGCCGTCGAGGGGGCCGATCGCCTCGCCGCGGCGGTGGCGCTGCTCGGACTCGCGGGCCTGCCGCAGCGTGGCCTCGGGATCGGCGTGACAGAAGGCGCCCAGCTCACCGTCGACGCGATCGATCGCCGCGAGCGCGTCGCGGGCGGCATCGACGGGTGAGAGCTCCCCGGTCCGGTACTTCTCGGCGAGCTGCAGGGCGGTGAGAGACGCGGTCATCGGGCCACCTTTCGTCAGATTGTCGACAATCCTACATTTTTCACGTCCAGACTCAACGAGCGCCACTTTTGAACCACGCCTTGACAGTGACTCATGTCACCGCATAATCTCCTACCGTTCCCCGATATACGCATATGCGTATTCCATTCCCCAGTTAAGGAGTCGCATGAGGCAGTTCACCCCCTCGAAGCGACGACCGGGTCGCCGGCTGGTCGCCGCCACTTCAGGCCTCGTCGTAGCGCTCACAGCCTCGGCCGCACCGGCGGCGACGCTGCTGGCAATGGCCCGACGGTGATCAGAGTCGCGGACAGTTTCGCCGCCACCCACCCGATCGGCAGGAGCGGCACGACCGACTTCATGGAGATCCTGGAGGCCGAGGGTCCCGGAGCCGGACTGGACATCGAGTACTTCGCCTCGGGTCAGCTCGGCAAGCAACGCGACATGCCCGCCGTCCTGCGTACCGGCATCGCACAGATCGCAGCGGTGTCCCCTGCGTACGTCGGCACCCAGCTCCCCCTGTCCAATGTCGGCGACCTGCCGGGCTTCACCGAGGACGCGTGCGTCGGCGGTGACGCCGTACTCGAGATCATGCAACCCGGCACCACGCTGTTCGAGGCAGAGCTCGCACCTCAGGACGTTCGCCCGCTCTGGGTGGCCTATATCCCCGGCTACGAGGCCATGTCCGGCGAGTTCCCGATCGACCCCGTCCAGGCCCTCGATGGCAAGATCATGCGATCCACCGGCGGCGCAGCCGACAGGGTGGTCGACGAAGCCGGCGCCGCAGGGGTCTCGATGCCCCTCGGCGACATGTACGAGGCCATCTCCCGCGGCACGGTGGAGGGCACGCTCGCCAGCCCCTTGAGCATCACCCCCTACAGCCTGGAGGAGGTGATCGCGTACTCGACCGACGGCGCCCACCTGGGGTCCTTCACCGTTACCTACTCCGTGTCCAACTCAGCGTGGGAGGCGATGACCCCCGCACAGCGCGTAGTACTCGACGAGGCTTCGGCCACAGCCCAGCGCTCAGTATGCGAAGAGATCAACCGCAGCATGGACGAATCGAAACAGGCCATGCGCGACAGCGGCGTCCAGATGATCGAAGCCACCGCCGCCGAGCGCGACGCCTGGGAGGCGCTGGCCGAGCCCGTCCGCGCGTCATGGATCTCCGACCTGGAGAGCATCGGGCTACCCGCGCAACAGGTGATGGACGACTTCACCGCCGCACTCGCCCGTGCCGAAGCCCGATACGGAAGTGAACGAGCATGAGCGACAGCGTCCCCGAAGTGGTGGTGCCCAGGTCCGGGATCACCCCGGCACGCCGCACCGCCTGCGGCTACATCACCGACGACCATCCCCGGCTCGACCGGATCCAGAACTCGATCTCTGCGTTCTGCGCCGTAGTCGCCGGCATCGCGATCGTTGTGATCGCCACCCTCACCACAGTCGAGGTGGTCACTCGTAATTTCTTCGCCTCGCCGCTCGGCTGGAACGTGGGGTTGGTCGAGCAGTACCTGATGATGGCCATCGCATTCTTCGGGACGGTCACCGCCTACCGCTCCGGTGCTCATGTGGCCGTGGTGACCCTCTTCGAGAAGGCATCCGAGCCCGCCCGGAAGCTGCTCTTGGTCCTCACCTACCTCATCGTCCTCGCCGGACTCGCCCTTCTTATCTATTCGGGGATCCAAGCGGCCCAGTTCTCGTTCGTCACCAACGAGATGCCGCCGCCCGGGATGGCGGAACTCCCCTGGCCCACCTGGTGGTGGAAGTCGATCATCCCGGTCGCTGCGTCCCTCGGATTCGTCGTGGTGGCCATCGATCTGTTCCGCGAAATCACAGCCCCTCTGACCCGGCTCGTCACCGACTACGAGCCCGGCATCAGCACCGAGGAGATCTGACTCATGCTCGCACTGACCATAGTCGCACTTCTTCTGGTCCTGATCCTCGTCCGCGTACCCGTCTCGTTCGCCATCTTGGGGGCCGGGCTCGTCGGGCTCGCCATACTCGGTGGCCCCACGGTCGTCGACGGCGTCATGCAAACCGTTCCCGCCACGTCGGTGATGAGCTATTCGCTGTCGGCGGTGCCGTTGTTCATCCTCATGGCGCACCTGTTGATGCTCTCCGGCTTGCTGACCTCACTCTTCGACGCGGCACGCGCCCTCGTCGGCCGCATTCGCGGTGGAACCGCTGTCGCCTCGATCGGTGCGGGCACCGCATTCGCCTCCGTCTCCGGCTCGTCCACAGCCGCGGCCGCGACTCTGGCCCAGACCTCCACGCTGCGGATGATCGACGAGGGCTACAGCCCGAGGACCGCCAGTGGCCTCGTCGCCGTGGTCGGAACCCTCGCCGCGATGATCCCGCCGTCGATCATCCTGGTCTTCTACGCGATCACCGCCGAGGTGAGTGTCGGCGATGTGCTCATCGCGGGCGCGCTGCCCGGGATCATCATCGCCGTGAGTCTCGTCGTGACCCTGTACGTGACGATGATGCGCAATCCGGAGACGGTTCCCCCGGGGCGAGCCCGCCACCTGGCAGGAGAAGGGGCGAGCCCTGCTGACCGCAGCCCCACTCGTGCTGATCTTCGGGGCGGTGGTCGGATCGATCTACATGGGTTGGGCCACGCCGACCGAGGCCGCCGCACTCGGCAGCGTCGCGGCACTCATCCTCGTCATCGCGCGCGGTCACTTCACTCTCCAAGGCATTGCCCACGCCCTGGTCGAGACCACCAAGTCCACCGCGATGATCTTCGCGATCATCGTCGGAGCCCACGTCTTCGGTCACTTCCTCACCGAGACCCGGGTCACCCCGACCCTTGTCAGCTGGGTCGGCGACCTACCCCTCCCGGCGTTCGTGATCATGCTGTTCATCGCGGTCATCTACGTCGTGTTGGGCTTCTTCATGGACCAGATCGCCATCATCGCCCTCACGGTCCCGGTGGTACTGCCCCTGGTCGTCACGCTCGGGTACGACCCGATCTGGTTCGGGGTGTTCATGGTCCTGCTCGCAGAAGTCGGACTCGTGACCCCGCCGATGGGCCTCAATGTCTTCGTGGTGGCCAGAGCTGCTGGCCGCCGCGTCGAAGAAGTGTTCTGGGGCGCATTCCCCTATGTCGTCGCGATGCTGGTGGTCGCCCTGATCTTCCTCATCTTCCCCCAGATCGTGCTGTGGATCCCCGAGACCATGTAGTCCCGAACCCACAGTTGCCACCCCACCACCTGAAAGAAGAACTTGATGCCTGACTGCCCTCTGCTCGTCGAGCGTTCTGATCACATCGAGACGTGGACGCTCAACCTCCCGGATTCCCGGAACCCGATCTCCGACCCGGCCGTGATCGAGGCACTGTGTGACCAGGTCGCGG
>CAYFRF010000007.1:0-12882 GCA_964345415.1 uncultured Microbacter sp.
GTGGGGTTGCTGCCGTCGTTCGTGTTGGGCGACGAGGGCGGGGTGTCCACCGGGACGCGGGATGAGTTCCGGGCCGCGGGGCTGTCACATCTCGCGGCCGTGTCGGGCGCCAACACGACCTATGTGGTGGGGGCGGTGTTGCTGGTCGCCGCCGGGGTGGGAGTGGGCCGACGTGGGCGCATCGTGGCGGCGGGCGTGGCGCTGTTGGCGTTCGTGACGGTGGTGGGGCCGGAGCCGGCGGTCCTGCGGGCGGCGGGGACCGGGACGATCGGGCTGGCGGCGCTGGCTGCGCACCGCACGGGCCGCCCCCTCGCGGCGCTCGCGGCGATCGTGCTGTTGGTGGCGCTGCTCGACCCCGCCACGGCGACGGGAGCCGGGTTCGTGTTGTCGGTGACGGCCACGGCGGCGCTGGTGTTGGCGGCGCGGCCGGTCGCGGAGTGGCTGCGCCGGCCGTGGATACCGGGCCGGGTCGCCGACGTCCTGGCGGTGTGCGTGGTGGCGCACGTGGCGACGTTGCCGGTGCTGGTCGTCTCGGGTCTGGAGTCGGGGCCGTGGGCGCTGCCGGCGAATGTCGCGGTGGCGCCGGTGGTGCCGCTGGTGACGGTGTTGGGGACCTCGGCCGCCGCGCTGGGGCCGGTGTGGGAGGACGGGGCGGTGCTGCTGGCGGCGGCGTGCGCGCCGGCGTTGTGGTGGTTGGAGACGGTGGCGGGTGTCGCCGCGGGGCTGCCGGGTTCGCCGCGGTCGGGCCCGACGTGAACAGCCGGGTGTCGGGTGGGTCAAGGGACGGGCGGGGAGCTCGTGTCGTGGGCGCGTGGCACGATGTCCGGAGTGACGACGCGTGGTGCGGCGACCGTGGTGCCCCGTGTTTTTTCGACGACGACGACGAGGAGTTCAGCCGATGGCGACAGGCCCCACACCGGCTCCGCTGCATCTGGTGCTCGGGGAGGACGAGTTCCTCACCGAACGCGCCACCGCAGGGGTTGTCGCGAGGGTGCGTGCCTCGACTCCGCCGGGGGAGGATCCGCCCGTGGTCTCCCGGCTGGGTGGGCCGGAGGTCACGGCGGCGCAGCTGTTCGAACTGCTGTCGCCCTCATTGTTCGGTGAGGCGCGGATCGTGGTGATCACCGGCGCTGCCGAACTGGGCAAGGACGCGGTGGCCGCGGTGCTCGGGGCGGCCGCCGACCTGCCGCAGGAGACGGTTCTGATCGTCCAGCACACCGGTGGGGGCAGGGCCAAGACGCTCGTCGCGGACCTGCGTAAGGCCGGGGCGGAGGAGCACGCGGCGGCCAAGATCACCCGCCACACCGAGGTGGTGGGCTTCGTGCGCTCCGAGTTCCGGGGATTGAACGTCCGCGTGGCGCCGGAGGCGTGTGAGGTGCTCGTCGAGGCGGTCGGCACCGATCTGCGGGCGCTGGCGTCGGCGTGTGACCAGCTGGTGTCCGATACGGGTGGCAAGGTCGATGTGGAGGCGGTTCGCCAGTACCACTCCGGAGTGGTGGGCGTCAGCGGGTTCACGGTGGCCGAGCGCGCGGTGGTCGGCGACGTGGCGGGGGCGATCGAGGCGCTGGAGTGGGCGATGCACACGGGTGTCCCGCACGTCGTGCTGGCGGACGCACTGGCGGATGCGGTGAACTCCATCGCGCTGGTCGGCACCCAGCGCGGTGTGGCGCCGGGGGACCTGGCGCGGCAGGGGTTCCCGCCGTGGAAGGTCAAGAAGGTCCAGGCTCAGACCCGCTACTGGTCCATCGAGTCGCTGGGCAGTGCACTGCAGGTGGTGGCGCGGCTCAACGGCGAGGTCAAGGGGATGGCGGAGGACACCTCGTACGCCCTGGAGCGGGCGGTGCGTCAGGTCGGCACGCTCGCCGCTTCCGGCTGAGGCTGTCCCCACGACGCACGCTCGCTGCCGCCGGCTGAAGCCGTCTGCAACGACGAAGGCCCACCGGCATCGGATGATGCTGGTGGGCCCTCGGAGCCGCATCGCATCCGCTGAGCGGACGCGGGGCTGGGGCGCCTCTCGAGCAGGAGAGGGCCGGGAGGCCTCAGAGCTGGTTGACAGCCTTGGCGAGCGCCGACTTCTTGTTGGCGGCCTGGTTCTGGTGGATGACACCCTTGGTGGCGGCCTTGTCCAGCTGGCGCGAGGTCGCCACGAGCAGGGCACCGGCCCGCTCCTTGTCGCCGGCCTCGGTGGCGGCGCGCAGGTTGCGGATCGAGGTACGCAGCGCCGACTTGATCGACTGGTTGCGGACGCGGTTGCGCTCGTTGGTGATGTTGCGCTTGATCTGGGACTTGATGTTGGCCACTCGTCACACCTTTTTGTCGTGTGTCGACGGCTCCACGAGGGGATCCCGCCGATCTGATGTCTTGTCGTCTTGCCCTTCGGGACGCGCAGAACGTCGCCCGGTGGACACCGACGGCCCACTTTACCAGCGGGCGTGTCACCGGCCAAAACCCGAGCCGCGACGCCTCGGCGCGCTCGGGCCGTGGAGGGGCGGGCACCGGGATCCGGGTGCCGCGGGTCGGGCGCCGGGCCGGGACTACTGCTGTGCGGCCCACTCGGCGACCCGCCGGTCGCTCTCGGCGGGGGAGAGGTCCTCGACCCGGGTCATGACCGACCAGCGGACGCCGAACGGGTCGCGAAGTGACGCGAAGCGGTCGCCGGAGACGAATGTCGTGGTCTGTTCGCGGATCGTGGCGCCCAGCTCGACGGCACGGGCCACCACGGCGTCGACGTCCGGGCGGTACAGGCCGAGCGAGTAGCAGTCGCCCTCGCCGTCGGGGGCGGCCACCAGGCCGTAGTCGGGGTTGACCGCGCCGATCTGGAGGCGCCCCTGCCCGAAGTCGACCTCGGCGTGGACGACGGTCCCGCCCATCTCGGTGACGGCCAGGACGGTCGCCCCGAACGCCTTCTCGTAGAAGCGCAGGGCGCCGGCGGGGTCGCGCAGGGTGAGGAACGGGGTGAGGCTGGTGAAGCCGTGGGGCGTCCCGTCGGTGGTGTGCTCACCGGTCACGCCGTGGGACTGCCCCGCGCCGGTCTGATCGGTCTGACTCTGATCTGTGGTGCTCATGGGCTCGACGTTAGGGAGCGCAGCGGCCTGCGGACTTGTAGATTTGCGACAGATCGACGGATCGAGGAATTCGATGGGCGAACTCGACGACGCACGCGGCATCCTCTATCCGTCGGCGCTGCCGAGCTTTCAGCGCCGAGAGGTGCCTGTGGAGATCCGGCACCTGGCCCGCTGGTACTGGATCTCCGGGTGGTCGCTGGCGGAGGGTGAGGTCTCGCGCCAGACTGTTCTGCCGTTCCCGGCCGCCAATCTGGTCGTCCAACCGTCCGGTGTCACCGTGTCCGGGCCGACCACCGGGGTCTCGAGCCGTGAGCTGACGGGGCGGGGTTGGGTGTTCGGGGTGCTGCTGCGACCGGCCGGACTGGCCCTGCTGGGGATCCGGGCGGAGCGGATCGTGGACGCCGAGCAGCCGTACGCCGCCGACGCGCTCTCGGAGGCGGTGGCCTCGTGCATGGGCCCGGGGGACGTCGCGGGTGCGGCGCGGGCGATGTCGCGGTGGTGGAACGACCTGGCTGATGGTGTGGGCGAGGTGCCGCACGGTGCGGTGCTGGCCGAGAGGCTGATCGAGATCGCCCAGGCCGACCCGGGAGTGGTCGACGTGGACGGGCTCGCCGACGGGCTGGGGCTGTCGACCCGGGCTGTGCAGCGACTGGCCAGGCAGTTCATCGGGCTGTCGCCACTGCAGGTCATCCGCCGGTACCGGCTCCAGGAGGCGGCGCTGCGTCTGCGCGAGAATCCGGAACTCACCGTGGCCAGGGTGGCCGCGGAGCTCGGCTACTCCGACCAGTCGCATCTGGCAGCGGATTTCCGCAGGACTCTCGGGCTCTCGGCGCGTGACTACCGGCGTCACCGTCGGCCGTAGGGGGTCAGCGCCAGCCGTAGTCCCGGCGGAGTCGGTCGGCCACCATGTCGAATTTCGGCTTGGGGCAGATGGCGCCTTCCCGGCGGATGCCCTTCTCCGGCACGTCGAGGACCCGGTCGAGCCGCACCCAGCTGGGGCGGCCCTCGGAGTCCCACGGCCCACTGCCGAGCCCGAGCCACCCGTTGTCGTCGTCGCGCTTGGACTGCGACGACAACTGGAGGCCGAGCAGGCGCTCTCTCTCGCGCCCCACCACGAGGACCGGACGGTCTTTGCCCCGGCCGTCGTTCTCCTCGAACGCCACCCACGTCCACACGATCTCACCCGGGTCGGCGTCCCCGTCCAGGTCGGGTGCATAGACCAGGGTGCGGGCGCGACTCGACGTGGGGGCGGTGCTGGTGGTGGCGGGGCGGCCCTGATCGCGGGGCTCGCGGCTCAGTGCGGCGGAGGCGCCGCTGGTGTCGAGACGCTTGCGCACCTCGGCCGCGACGGTCGGCCCGTACCGGCGTCCCATGTCGAGAGCTTTGCGACCCATCCGGGCCCAGTCGATAGGCATAGGGGCAAGCGTATCGAGGTGGCCTCCGGCGTACCGGCGTGGACTCGGGCGAGTCAGTTTAAGATCGTGTCTTATGGATACGGTGTGTGCGGTGGTGTGGTCAGAGCCCGGGGCGATGTCGGCCGCCGGGGACGCGTCCGGGACAGGCGCCGGGGCGGGGTCGGGCTCGGCCGCGCTGCGTGAGCGGATCCACCGCGCGGTCGCCGGCCCGCTCGCGGACATGGGGGTCGCAGAGTACGTGGTCAACGTGCGCGACGAACAGGTCGAGGGCGCGGTGATCGACGTGCAGGTCACCCCGCGTCCGCTGTTGGCGGCGGTTCGTGCCCGCGTCCCGGTGGCCTCGGGCGTGGCCTGTGCGGGCTTGTTCGACGCGTTGCGCGCACTGGGGCCCGTCTCGGCGTGGTCGGTCACGGCCTCGGAGCCGTTGCCTGTCGGTGCGCCCGGCGCGGACGGCCGCTGCGAGGGGATGGCTAACCTGGCGTTCCTGCGCCGCCCCGACCGGATCGCACGCGAGGAGTGGCTCCGCACCTGGCTGGAGGAACACACGCAGGTGGCGATCGACACCCAGTCCACCACCGGCTACACCCAGCACGTGGTGGTCCGCGCCCTGACCGAGGGCGCGCCGGAGATCGACGGGATCGTCGAGGAGATCTTCCCGATCGGGGCGGTGCGAGACCTGGGCGTGTTCTTCGACGCGCGCGGCGACGACGCGCGGATGGGGGCGAACATCACGGCCATGACGGCCTCCACCGCGCGGTTCCTGGACGACGGCACCGTCGACGCCGTTCCCACGGGACGGTACGTGGTGGGAGTTCCCGGGCCGACCGTGTGACAATGGGGTGATCGCCCGGACGTACTGCAATCCAGCCGCACCCGGGCCCGCCTCCAGGAGTGATCGAGATTCCCAACTTCGCAGAGACGACGTTCACCGATCCGGCCAGGATCAGGAACTTCTGCATCATCGCGCACATCGACCACGGCAAGTCGACGCTGGCCGACCGCATGCTGCAGCTGACCGGTGTGGTCGAGGAGCGCCTCATGCGCGCCCAGTACCTGGACCGCATGGACATCGAGCGCGAACGCGGTATCACCATCAAGGCGCAGAACGTCCGCCTGCCGTGGGTGCCCCGCTCGGGTCCGCACGAGGGTGAGCAGATCGTCCTGCACATGATCGACACCCCCGGTCACGTGGACTTCACCTACGAGGTCTCGCGGGCCCTGGAGGCGTGCGAGGGTGCGATCCTGCTGGTGGACGCCGCGCAGGGCATCGAGGCGCAGACGCTGGCCAACCTGTACCTGGCCATGGAGAACGATCTCGAGATCATCCCCGTGCTCAACAAGATCGACCTGCCGGCCGCGGACCCGGAGCGGTTCGCCGAGGAGATCTCCCACATCATCGGTTGCGAGCCGGACGACGTGCTGCGCGTGTCCGGCAAGACGGGTGAGGGCGTCGAGGCACTGCTGGACAAGCTGGTCGAGCAGATCCCGGCGCCGGTGGGGGACCCGGACGCGCCGGCGCGCGCGATGATCTTCGACTCGGTCTACGACACCTACCGCGGCGTGGTGACCTACGTGCGTGTGGTGGACGGTTCGCTGCGCCCCCGCGAGAAGCTCACCATGATGTCGACCGGCACCAACCACGAGCTGCTGGAGATCGGCGTCATCTCGCCGGAGCCCAAGGCCACAGAGGGGCTGGGGCCGGGAGAGGTGGGCTACCTCATCACCGGAGTGAAGGACGTCCGCCAGTCCAAGGTGGGCGACACGGTCACCTCGGCGCGGGGCGGCGCCACCGAGGCGCTGCCGGGCTACAAGGAGCCCAACCCGATGGTCTTCTCGGGGCTGTACCCGATCGACGGCTCCGACTACCCGGTGCTGCGCGACGCCCTGGACAAGCTGCGGCTCAACGACGCGAGCCTGGACTACGAGCCGGAGACCTCGGTCGCGCTGGGCTTCGGTTTCCGCCTCGGCTTCCTGGGCCTGCTGCACATGGAGATCACCCGCGACCGGCTGGAGCGCGAGTTCAACCTCGACCTGATCTCCACCGCGCCCAACGTGGTGTACCGGGTCATCGCGGAGGACGGCTCGGAGCACCATGTGACCAACCCGTCGTACTGGCCCGAGGGCAAGCATCGCGAGATCTACGAGCCGGTCGTCAAGTGCACGATCATCGTGCCGAGCGAGTTCGTGGGCACCACCATGGAGCTGTGCCAGTCCAAGCGCGGCGAGATGAAGGGCATGGACTACCTGTCCGAGACCCGTGTCGAGCTGCGGTACGTCATGCCGATGGGCGAGATCATCTTCGACTTCTTCGACTCGCTCAAGTCCCGCACCAAGGGCTATGCGTCGATGGACTACGAGGAGGCCGGCGAGCAGCAGGCGGACCTGGTCAAGGTCGACATCCTCCTGCAGGGCGAGGCCGTGGACGCGTTCTCGGCGATCGTGCACCGGGACCACGCGCAGGCGTACGGCAACAAGATGACGGTCAAGCTCAAGGAGCTCATCCCGCGCCAGCAGTACGAGGTGCCGGTGCAGGCGGCGATCGGCTCGAAGATCATCGCCCGCGAGAACATCCGGGCGATCCGCAAGGACGTGCTCTCCAAGTGCTACGGCGGCGACATCAGCCGTAAGCGCAAGCTGCTCGAGAAGCAGAAGGAGGGCAAGAAGCGCATGAAGTCCATCGGCCGCGTGGACGTGCCGCAGGAGGCCTTCGTGGCTGCGTTGTCGGCGGATTCGAACTCGGACAAGAAGTAGCCACAGCGCTCGTTGTCGTCGTCGTCATCACGCCCGGTCACCCCCGGGCGCGGTGACGGCGCACCGCCGACCTGTTCGTGCACCGCGGCGAGCAGTAGGTCTTGCGCCCGTTGCGGGTGGTGTCGGCGAAGACGCGGGTGCAGTCGTCGGCCGCGCAGCGGGCGAGTTTGTCGATGCCGCGCGAGGTCAGGTGGAGCGCGGTGCCGACGGAGAACATGGCGGTGAGCAGGCGGGCGAAGCTCACGTCGTCGGCGCGGTAGTGGACGTGCCAGTGCCCGTCGTGGTCGGTGAGGCGCGGAGGCCCCGCGTGTTCGGCCAGGAGGGTGTTGAGGACCTCGGCGCGGGCGCCGGGGTCGGAGGTGTCGACGACGACGAGCCACCCGTCCAGGAAGTCGAGGACCTCGGCCAGGTCGGCGTGGTCCGCGTCCCGATCGATGGTCACCCCCGCCTCGCTGCAGCGGTCCACCAGTTCGCGGGCGGTGCCGGGTCGGCGGTTGGCGAGGTCGGCGGCCAGGGTGACCGGATCAGCGCCGTAAGGGTTGATATACACAAACCGATTACAGCACAGTTGTCGGCATGCCCCAGACCTTCGCGCAGCTCGCCACCTCGCCCGCCCTCGGCGTCTCGGTGTGGGTGCTCGCCGCGCTGGTCCTGGCAGCCTTCGTGGCCGGCTGGGTGGACTCGGTGGTCGGCGGGGGCGGGCTCATCCAACTGCCGGCGCTGGTCATCGCGCTGCCCGCCGACACCTCGACACCCGAGGTGCTGGGCACCAACAAACTGTCCTCGGTTGCCGGCACGCTCGTCGCCACGCTGACCTACCTGCGCAAGATCCGCGTCCCGGTGGCGATGGTGGCGCCGCTCATCGTGGCCGCGTTCGCCGGCTCGGCCGCCGGTTCCTCGGTGGCGCGATTCATCCCCAAGGAGCTCCTCACGCCGATCGTGCTGGTCGCGGTGGTCGTGGTGGGCGCGTACACGTGGCTCCGGCCGAACATGGGGCGCACCCACGAGGACCGGTACAGCGGATGGGCGCGGACGTGGCGTTCCGCGTTGATCGGGCTGGTCGTGGGGTTCTACGACGGCGTGCTGGGGCCGGGCACGGGTTCGTTCTTCGTGATCGCGATCGTCGCGTTCCTGGGTTTCGGTTTCCTCCAGGGCACCGTCGCGGCCAAGCTCGCGAACCTCACCACCAACATCGCGTCCATCCTCGTGTTCGGGCTGCACGGCGAGTTGCTGTGGCTCATCGGCGGCTGCATGGCGGTGGCCAACCTCGCCGGCGGATTCCTTGGGGCACGGATGGCGATGCGCCATGGCAACGAGTTCATCCGGAAGGTGTTCCTGCTGGTCATCACGATCCTCGGGGCGCGGTTGGCCTGGGACACGGTCTCCATGTGGGTGTGAACACCACCGGCCGGCTACGTAGACTCGCGGCCATGACCACCCGGAGTCCCCAGTCCCCGCGCCACCCGTTGCTCGACGAGTCCACCCTGCCGTATGGGCTGCCGGACTTCGCCGCGATCAGCGACGAGGACCTGGAGCCGGCCATCAGGACCGCGATCGACGACCACGCCGCAGAGGTCGCCGCCATCACCGCCAGCCCGGACGCGCCGACGGTGGAGAACACCGTGATCGCGCTGGAGCGGTCCGGGCAGGCGCTACAGCGGGTGCTGTCGGTGTTCTACGGGCTCCTCGGCCCGGACGCGACCCCCGCGCGGCTCGACGTGGACCGGACGGTGTCCCCGCTGCTGGCGGCGCACCGCTCCGCCGTGATGAGCGACCCCGTCCTCTACGGGCGCGTGGACGCGGTCCTGTCGGCGCTCGAGGCGGGGGAGCTGGAGCTCGACGACGAGACGGCGCGACTCGTCAGGCGTCACCACCGGGATCTGCTGCGGTCGGGTGCGGCCCTGGGGGAGACCGATCGTGCGCGGCTCACGGCCATCGACACGCGGCTGGCGGAGCTCACCACGCAGTTCGGTGAGAACCTGCTCGCCTCCACTACGGAGCTGGCGGTGCCGGTCTCCGACGAGGCGGAGCTCGCCGGGCTCCCGGAGTCGATGCGGGCGTCGCTCGCGGCCTCGGCCAGCCAGGCCGGCCGCGACGGGTGGCTGATCCCGCTGGGGCTGCCGACCGTCCAACCGATCACCGCCTGGCTCGATGACGCGGGCCTGCGCGCGCGGGTCATGGAGGCCTCGCTGCGCCGGGGCTCGACCCCGGATCACGACAACACGCCTCTCGTGCTGGAGATCGTCCGCCTCCGTGCGGAGCGTGCGCAGCTGCTCGGCCTGGGCAGCCACGCCGAGCACGTGCTCGCCGTGGAGACCGCCGGCACCCCCGAGGCCGCGCGCGGGCTGTTGCTGGACGTGGTGGACGCGGCGGTGACCAATGCGCGGAACGAGGCCAAGGACCTGCTCGGTGGCGAGGACCGGGACCTCGACCCGGCTGACTGGGCCTGGGCGTCCGAGCAGCTGCGGGCCGAGCGGTTCAGTGTCGATGACGCGACGGTGCGCCCGTACTTCGAGCTCGAGGCCGTCCTGCGGGACGCGGTGATGTACTCCGCCGAGAAGCTCTACGGGCTGCGCTTCGAGGAGCGGCCCGACCTGGCCGGCTACCTGCCCGATGTGCGGGTCGTGGAGGTCTTCGACGAGCAGCGGTCCGAGCGGGACTCCGGGATCGGACTGTTGCTGCTGGACTACTACGCGCGGCCCACCAAGCGGGGCGGGGCCTGGATGACCTCGTTCCGGGACCAGTCGCGGCTGCTGGACTCCCGGCCGGTCATCGTCAACGTCATGAACATCGCCCGCCCCGCCGAGGGGGAGCCGACGCTGCTGACCATGGACGAGGTCACCACGATGTTCCACGAGTTCGGCCACGCCCTGCACGGGCTGCTCTCGGACGTGGAGTACCCCGTGTTCTCCGGTACGTCCGTGCCGCGCGACTTCGTGGAGTTCCCGTCCCAGGTCAACGAGATGTGGGCCCGCCGCCCGGAGTTGCTCGCCCACTATGCGCGGCACAGGGAGACCGGCGAGCCGATCTCCGGGGAGCTGGTCGAGCGGATGCGTGAGGCCGAGCGCTTCGGTGAGGGGCAGGCCACGGTCGAGTACCTCGCGGCGGCGCTGATCGACCTGGCCTGGCACTCGCTGAGCCTCGAGCAGGCGCGTGAGGTCACCGACGTCGACGCGTTCGAGGCGAAGGTCCTGGCGGACGCCGGGCTCGACGTCCCGGGGATCGAGCCCCGGTACCGCTCGCGGTACTTCCAGCACGTGTTCGCCGGCGGGTACTCCGCCGCCTACTACTCGTACTTCTGGGCCGAGGTGCTCGACGCCGACGCCGCGGAGTGGTTCGTCGAGAGCGGCGGGCTGCAGCGCGCCTCCGGCGACGCGATGCGCCGCGAGGTGCTCTCGCGGGGCGGGGCGATCGACTTCCTCGACGCCTACCGGAGCCTGCGTGGGGCCGATCCGGACCCGGCGGCGCTCCTGCGCCGGCGCGGACTGGACTCCTCGGTGGTCGGTGGCCGTGAGGCCGCCCCCGCCGGGCGGCCGTAGTATCGGCGCGTGTCGTCTTTCCTGCAGTTCTGGGACAGGGTCGAGCTGTGGCTCGTCACCCTGCCCTTTCCCGTGCAGGTGGTGATCATGCTCGCGATGGGGGTGCCGTTGTTCCTGGCCGTCGCGGTGGTGGTCGAGAAGGTCGCCGACGTTCTCGTGCACCGGTTCCGGGTACTCGTCGACTCCCGGCCCGCCGAGACCGGGAAGGAGGTCCGCTGATGCCCCGGTCGCGTGTGACACTCGCCCTCATCCTGTTGATCGCGTTCGTCGTGATCGCTTGGTTCCTCATCGAGGTGCTCTGACCCGCAGGGGGACTGACGTACGATCGCCGCGAAGCGGGGACCGGAAGTAGACTCCCGGCATGCAGCGCTTGAGTGGACTTGACGCCAGCTTCCTCTATTTCGAGACCCGGTCACAGCTCCTCCACGTGTGCGGGCTCATCGTCCTGGACGTCTCCGAGATGGAGGGCGGGTACTCGTTCGAGGTACTCCGCGATGAGCTCTCACGCCGGATCACCGCGATGCCGACGTTCCGGCGCAAGCTCCACGATTCCGTGCTCAACATCGACCACCCGGTCTGGGTCGAGGACGAGGATTTCGACATCGACCACCACCTGCAGCGGGTCGGGCTCCCCGCACCGGGTGGGGACCACGAGCTCGCCGAGCTGTGCGCGCACCTGGCCAGCCAGCCGATCGACCGCTCGATGCCGCTGTGGCAGATGTACGTCATCGAGGGGCTGCAGGACGGTCGCGTCGCCGTCTTCGTCAAGATGCACCACTCGACGGTCGACGGGGTCACCGGCGCCAACATGATGTCGCAGCTGTGCACGCTCACCCCGGACGATCCCGCGTTGGACGAGGAGCTGGTCAAGGAGACCGCTGGTGGCTCGGGTGCGTTGGAACTCGCTGTGGGTGGGGCGCTGTCCCGCCTGGCCACGCCGTGGCGGCTGGCCTCGCTGCTGCCCGGGACCCTGGGGGTGCTGCCGTCGTGGATCAGCCGTGCGCGTAAGGGCCTGGCCATGCCGGCCCCGTTCACCGCGCCCCGCACGCCGTTCAACCGCACCATCACCGGTCATCGCACGATCTCGTTCGCGAGCGTAGACCTCGAGGACGTCAAGCGGGTCAAGAACGCGTTCGGCACCACCGTCAACGACGTGGTGTTGGCGATCTGCTCCACGGCGCTGCGCAAGTACCTGGAGGGGATGAACGCGCTGCCCGCCAAGCCACTCATCGCGATGGTCCCGATGTCGGTCCACGCGGCGGAGTCCCGCCCCGGTACCAACCGTGTGTCGGGGATGTTCATGTCCCTGTCGACGGACATCGATGATCCGGTCGAACGGCTCGAGGCGATTCGCGACGCCAACACGGTGGCCAAGGACCACACCAACGCCCTGGACGCCAACCTGCTCACCGACTGGGCGCAGTTCGCGGCGCCGTCGGTGTTCGGCTCCGCTGTGCGGATGTACTCGCGGTTGCGACTGTCCGAGCGTCACCCGGTGGTTCACAACCTGGTGATCTCCAACGTGCCGGGGCCCAACATCCCGCTCTACTTCCTGGGTGGGCGGATCGAGAAGATGCTGCCGCTGGGGCCGGTCTTCCACGGGGCGGGGCTGAACTGCACCGTCATGTCGATGGACGGTGAACTGCACTTCGGCTTCATCGGTTGCAAGCGCTCGGTGCCCGACCCGTGGCCGCTCGCGGACGCCGTCGGGGAGGCCCTGGCGGAGTTGGTCGAGGCCGCGGCCGAGCGCGAGAAGAGCGGTGCGCCGAGCGTGGAGCGCCGCTCGGTCGAGGAGTTGGCGGCCGAGCGTCGCGAGAAGCGCAAGGTGGCGCGTCAGGCGGCCCGAGAGGCGGCCCGCAAGGGCGCCTCGGCGAAGGCGCCTGCGAGCGCTGAGTCCCCGGCCACTGCACCTGCGGCCACGGCGCCGGCCACGAAGGCGCCGGCGAAGAAGGCGCCGGCCACGAAGACCGCCGCGAAGAAGTCCCCGCCCCGCAAGGTCTCCACCGCGGCCGCGCCGGCGGCCTCGACAGGGAACGCCCCCGCCTCGAGTCCGGCTGAGAAGGCTCCGGCAAAGAAGGCTCCCGCGAAGAAGACGGCGGCCAGGAAAACGGC
>CAYFRF010000007.1:12982-29947 GCA_964345415.1 uncultured Microbacter sp.
AGAAGGCTCCGGCAAAGAAGGCTCCCGCGAAGAAGACGGCGGCCAGGAAAACGGCGCCCGGGAAGGCCCCTGCGAAAAAGGCCGCGGCGTCGAAGACCGGTGCGCACAAGCCGACTGCCGCCAAACCCGTCGGACAGAAGGCCCCGGCCGCTACACCGCCACCCCCGCCGACCGCCCCGTCCGAGGTCAGGAACCCCGCCACGGCGCCCACGGCGCCCACGGCGTCGCGGCCCGCCGCGGTTGCGGGAGGCGCCAAGCCCACCGGCTCGAAGCCGGCCCCGACCCCGCCCGAGATGCGAGGTGAGACCGGCTCGACCCCACACGCTGGTCAGGCGTGACCGCCGGGACAGACGACCCGGCAGGATTCGAGCTCACCCCTCCGGAGCGCGACCCCTCGGCGCCGTTCGGCATCTACCTGCACGTCCCGTTCTGCTCGACGCGGTGCGGCTACTGCGATTTCAACACCTACACCGCCGGTGAGTTGGGCTCGGCCACCTCGCCGGTCGACTGGGAGCGGGCCGCAGCCATCGAGATCGAGAAGGCCGCCGAGGTGCTCGGCCGGTCCGGCACACCGCCGCAGGTGGAGACGGTGTTCGTGGGTGGCGGCACGCCCTCGCTGGTGGGCGCTGACGTCCTGGTGGGGATGCTGGAGCGCATCGACTCCACGTTCGGCCTGGCACCCGGTGCCGAGGTCACCACGGAGAGCAACCCGGAGTCCACCTCCCCCGAGTTCTTCTCCCGGCTCCGGGAGGGGGGATACACGCGCATCTCCCTGGGCATGCAGTCCACCTCGGCAAGGGTGCTGAAGATCCTCGACCGTGCACACACCCCGGGGCGCCCTCAGGAGGCGGTCGCGGAGGCCGTGCGGGCCGGATTCGAGCACGTGAACCTGGACGTGATCTACGGGACACCGGGAGAGCGCGAGGACGACCTGGCCCGCACGCTCGACGCGGTGGTCGACGCCGGTGTGGACCATGTGTCGGCCTACTCGCTCATCGTGGAGGACGGCACGGCACTCGCCCGGCGCATCCGTCGTGGCGAACTTCCGGGCACGGTCGACGACGTGCTGGCAGACCGGTACGAGCAGGTCAGTGAGCGCCTGTCCGGGGCAGGTTTCCACTGGTACGAGGTCTCGAACTTCGCCACCGACGAGACCGGCCACTGCCGACACAACCTCGGGTACTGGCGGGGCGGGGACTGGTGGGGGATCGGGCCCGGCGCCCACTCCCACGTGGCCGGCGTCCGCTGGTGGAACCTCAAACACCCGGCCCGCTACGCCGCCGCCTGCGACGCGGGCGAACTGCCCGTGGACGGCGGGGAGCGGCTCACCGACGAGGACCGGCACATCGAACTGATCATGACCGCCCTGCGTCTCGCCGAGGGGCTCCCCGACACCGCCTTCACCGCGGACGAGCGGGTCCGGGTGGACCAGCAGATCGCGGCGGGCCTGCTGAAGCGGCGTGGAACGGGATTTCCCGGCGGGCCGGGATATGCGCTGACCGAGAAGGGGCGGCTGCTCGCCGACGGAGTCGTCCGCGACATCCTCCTCTGATGGCAGGGGCCGAGCCTGGCCTAGAATCAGTCTGAGACCCAAGGCGAGCGGTCACAGTGAGAAGAGCGGGAAGCCGTAGCGCAGTGGTGCGGAGGCCCCGGCGAGCAGGAGGGAGGCGACGGTTCATGTCGAGTGCAGCAGACCGGAGGACAGACGTCCTGCGGGCCATCGTCTCCGACTACATCGCCTCCCATGAGCCGGTGGGTTCCAAGGCGCTGGTGGACCGGCACTCGCTGGGCGTGTCCAGTGCGACCATCCGTAACGACATGGCGGTGCTCGAGGCGGAGGGGTTCATCGTGCAACCCCACACCAGCTCGGGTCGGGTGCCCACGGAGAAGGGGTACCGGCACTTCGTCGACTCGATCGAGGAGATCACCCCGCTCTCGCGCGCCGAACGTCGGGCCATCCGGGAATTCCTCGACGGCGCGGTGGATCTCGACGATGTGCTCCGGCGGGCTGTGCGGCTGCTCTCACAGCTCACCCGTCAGGTGGCGGTGGTGCAGTACCCGGTCCTGGACCGCTCAACCGTCCGCCACCTCGAGGTGGTCTCCCTCACCCCCACGCGGCTGCTGCTGGTGCTCATCACCGACACCGGCCGCGTCGACCAGCGGACGGTCGAACTCGCCGCCCCGCTGAGCGAGGAACACCTGACCGAGCTGCGTACCCTCCTCTCGGAGGCGGTGGCCGACAAGCGGTTGTCCGACGCCTCCGAGGCGCTGACCGCCACGGCTCAGAGCGCCCGGCCGGAGTACCGCGACGCGGTCGAGCGCTGCGTCACCGTCCTGGTGGACACTCTCGTCGAGCACCCGGACGACCGGATCGTCCTGGGTGGGACCGCCAACCTCACCCGCAGTGCCGCCGATTTCGACGGCTCCCTGCGGTCAGTCCTCGAGGCGTTGGAGGAGCAGGTCGTGATCCTGCGGCTGCTCACCGCCGCCCGGGGTGTCGGTAGCGGCGGGCCGGGCGGGGTGACCGTGCAGATCGGGGCGGAGACCCAGTCCGCGGAGATTCGCGGCGCCTCCGTGGTGTCCTCGCCGTACGGGGCTGAGGGCAACGCGTTCGGCGGGATGGGGGTGCTCGGGCCCACACGGATGGACTACCCGGGAACAATCGCATCGGTCGCCGCTGTTGCCCACTACGTAGGCGAGATCCTCAGCGGTCACTGACCCTCGTACGCTCTGTGGGCGGAAGCCGCGGCCGGGAGGCGGCGGCGCACACGAGCAGTAAACGACTTCACACAACGAAAGGCCAGACGTGTCACGCGACTACTACGGGACCCTCGGGGTTGATAGGGGTGCCTCGGACTCCGAGATCAAGCGCGCCTACCGCAAGCTCGCGCGCGAGCTCCACCCCGACGTCAACCCGTCGGATGAGGCGCGTGAGCGGTTCAGTGAGATCACGGCGATCTACGAGGTCCTCACCGATCCGGAGAAGCGACGCATCGTCGACATGGGCGGCGACCCCCTCGAGTCCGGTGGCGGAGGTTTCGGCGGCTTCGGTGGCGGCTTCGGCGGTGGCGGCCTGGGCGACGTGTTCGAGGCGTTCTTCGGCGGCGGCTCCGGTGGCGGCGGGCGTGGCCCGCGCAGCCGGGTCCAGCCCGGCTCCGACGCGCTCATCCGCGTCAACCTGACCCTCGACGAGTGCGCCACGGGCGTCACCAAGGAGATCAAGGTCGACACCGCGGTGCTGTGCGAGCACTGTCACGGCAAGGGCACCGCCTCCGACAAGCCCCCGGCCACCTGTGGCATGTGTCAGGGGCAGGGCGAGATCCAGTCCGTGCAGCGTTCGCTGCTGGGCAACATCATGACCAGCCGCCCGTGCCCCACCTGCGCCGGCACCGGCGAGATCATCACCGACCCGTGCGGCGAGTGCACCGGCCAGGGCCGGGTCCGCAAGCGTCGCACCGTGTCGGCCAAGATCCCCGCCGGCGTGGGGAACGGTATGCGGATCCGCCTGACCGGACAGGGCGAGGTCGGCCCCGGCGGCGGCCCGGCCGGCGATCTGTACATCGAGGTCAACGAGCGCACCCATCCGGTGTTCGTACGGGACGGTGAGGACCTGCACTGCACCGTCCGTGTCCCGGTGGTGGACGCCATGCTCGGTGGCAGCGTCGAGCTGGAGACGGTGGTGGGCGACCCGATCGAGATCGAGATCCCGGCCGGCACCCAGCCCGGACACACCGTCACCCTGTCCGGCCGCGGGATGCCGCGCGTCCGCGGGGGCGGCGCCGGCGACCTCACGGTGCACATGGAGGTCGTGGTCCCGGAGAAGCTCGACCGCAAGCGCCGCGACCTGGTGGAGCAGTTGCGCCGCCTGAACGGCGATTCCGCCGAGGTCGTGAGTGAGGACACCGCCCGCCGTGGTGGACTGTTCTCCCGTCTCCGCGACGCCGTCGCGGGGCACTGACGTCCCGTGACCCCGTCGTTGTTCCGGGTGGCCGACGTCCCCGAGGTGGGGGCGACGGTCGTGCTCGACGGCGCCGAGGGGCGCCACGCCGGAAGTGCGCTGCGCGTCCGGCCCGGCGAGCAGATCCGCGTGGGTGACGGCCGTGGTGTCGTCGCCGAGTGTGTGGTGACCACGACGAGCCCGGGCGTCGTGGAGGCCGAGGTCCTCACCCGCTCGGACGTCCCGCGCCCCAGCCCGCAGGTCACGATCGTCCAGGCGCTGCCCAAATCGGAACGCTCCGAACTGGCGGTGGAGCTGGCCACGGAGGCCGGCGCCGACCGGATCCTGCCCTGGCAGGCCGAACGCTGCGTGAGCCGGTGGGCGGGTCCCAAGATCGGCAAGGGCCGCACCAAGTGGACCAACGCGGCCCGGGCCGCGGCCAAGCAGTCGCGGCGGGCCCACGAGCCCGAGATAGGCGACCTGGTGGACTCGGCTGCCCTCGCCCGTCTGGTGGCAGACGAGGTGTCGGCGGGTGCGCGCGTGCTCATCCTGCACGAGGAGGGGGCCGCGGGATTCGCTGACGCAGTCACCGCTGCGCCTGCGGTCGACCGTGTTGTCGTCGTCGTCGGACCCGAGGGCGGCGTCTCCGACGCCGAGATCCGCGCACTCACCGACGCCGGGGCCCGCGCCGTCATCCTGGGACCGGAGGTCCTGCGCACCTCCACCGCGGCGGCCGTCGCCCTGGGCGCACTCGGTGTTCTCACCCCGAGATGGGCGGTCGCGGGGACTACACTCGAGCCGACCGCACCTCACCACGGGAAGTGATCCACGTAAGCACCCCAGACAGCGACACCGTCCGCACGGCGGTCCAACTCGACCCCGACCTGGCGATGGCGGTGCTCGGCACCGCCGACACCAACCTCCGCACCCTCGAGGAACTCCTCGACGCCGACCTGCACGTGCGGGGCGGCACCATGACCGTCTCCGGCGACCCGGCGGCCGTCGACACCGCCTCCCGTGTCGTGGCCGACCTCCTGCGCCAGGCCCGCAAGGGCGTGGAGATCACCCCTGCCTCGGTGCGCCGGTCCGTGGAGATCCTCGCCGGGGCCGGCCCGCTCACCGCGGAGGAGGTGCTCGGCACCGACGTCCTCTCGCGCCGCGGCGGCATGATCCGCCCCAAGACCCTCGGCCAGAAACGCTACGTCGACGCGATCGACGAACACACCATCTCCTTCGGCCTCGGACCCGCCGGAACCGGCAAGACCTACCTCGCCATGGCCAAGGCCGTGGCCGCGCTGCGCGCCAAGGAGGTCAGCCGCATCATCCTCACCCGGCCCGCGGTGGAGGCCGGCGAGCGGCTGGGCTACCTGCCCGGCACGCTGCGCGAGGAGAGCGAGCCGTACTTGCGGCCGTTGTTCGACTCGCTGCACGACATGATGGACCCCGAGACCATCCCCAAGCTCATGGCGGCCGGGGTGATCGAGGTCGCCCCGCTGGCGTACATGCGCGGGCGGACACTCAACGACTCGTTCATCGTGCTCGACGAGGCGCAGAACACCACGCCCGAGCAGATGAAGATGTTCCTCACGCGACTGGGCTTCGGCTCCAAGATCGTCGTGACCGGCGACATCACCCAGATCGACCTGCCCGGCGGGCAGCGCTCCGGCCTCAAGGTGGTGCGTGAGATCCTCTCCGGGGTCGAGGGCATCCACTTCTCGGAGCTCACCTCCAAGGACGTCGTCCGGCACGCGCTGGTCGGACGGATCGTGGACGCCTACGCCAAGCACGAGGAGAGGCTCGAACGGGCCGCATCGAAGACCCACAACCACGAGAACAGGGAGCAGCGCCGACGATGAGCATCGAGGTCGCCAACGAGTCGGGCGTGGAGGTCGACGAGGCCGAGCTGATCGACGTGGCCGCGTTCGTGATCGCCCGCATGGACGTCCACCCGGCCGCAGAGCTGTCCATCACGCTCGTGGACAAGGACACCATGGCCGATCTGCACATGACGTGGATGAACCTGCCCGGCCCGACCGACGTGATGAGCTTCCCCATGGACGAGCTCACCCCCGGTGGGCGGCCCGACCTCCCCGAGCCCGGTCCGGCCATGCTCGGCGACATCGTCCTGTGCCCGGCCTTCGCCGCGGACCAGGCCGCCAGCTCCGGCCACCCGCTCGCGCACGAGTTGGCACTGCTCACCGTGCACGGCTGCCTGCACCTGCTCGGGTACGACCACGCGGAGCCGGCCGAGGAGCGGGAGATGTTCGGACTTCAGAACGAGCTGCTCGCCGAGTGGTACGACCACCGGGACGAACCCCCGGCGGGGGACGCCTGAGTCGTGGACGAGACCATTCTCGCGGCGGTCGGCGCCGTACTCCTCATCCTGGTCGCCGGACTGTTCTCGGCCCTCGACGCCGCCCTGAGCACCGTGTCGGTGGCGCGCGTGGAGGAGATGGCCAAGGAGGGCAGGTACGGGGCGGCGCGTCTGTCACGGATGTTGGAGAGTCGGCCGCGCTACATCAACGTCGCCGTGCTGCTACACCTGTTGAGCCTCGTGGCCACGGCGGTGTTGGCGACAGTCGTCTTCAGCGACCTCATCGACTCGTCGGCGTGGGCGCTGACCGTCGCCGCGGCGGTCACCACGGTGGCGGCGTACGTGGTGGCCGGTGTCGGCCCCCGCACGTTGGGCCGCCAGCACGCGTACTCGATCGCGCTGGGCTCGGCCACGCCCATGAGCGTGGTGGGGGTGATCCTGGGGCCGGTCGCCCGGCTGCTGGTGGGGGTCGGCAACGCGGTGATCCCCGGCGGGGGGTTCCGCAACGGGCCCTTCGCCTCGGAGATCGAACTGCTGGAGATCGTGGACATGGCGCGCGAGCGCGGTGTGGTGGCGGACGACGAGTCCCGCATGATCCAGTCCGTGTTCGAGCTCGGCGACACCACCGCGCGCGAGGTCATGACCCCGCGCACCGAGATGGTGTGGATCGAGTCGGACAAGACGGTCGGCCAGGCCGCGCGACTCACCGTCAGGTCCGGCTACTCGCGGATCCCGGTGGTGGACACCGAGAACTCCGACGACGTGGTGGGTGTGATGTACCTGCGCGACATCGTGGCCCGGCTCGACGATCCGGACGGGCGCGCCGCCCCGGTCGCCGAGGTGATGCGCCCGGCCGTGTTCGTGCCCGACGCCAAGCGGATCGACGACCTGCTGGCCGAGATGCAGCGCGACCACAACCACCTGGCGATCCTCGTCGACGAGTACGGCGGCACCGCCGGGCTGGTGTCGATCGAGGACATCCTCGAGGAGATCGTCGGCGAGATCGTGGACGAGTACGACACCACCGAGGTGCCGCCGGTCGAGGATCTCGGCGACGGCCGGTACCGGCTGTCGGCCCGGCTCGGGCTGGACGAGGTGGTCGAGCTGTTCGACGTGGAATTGCCCGACGAGGTGACCGAGGAGGTCGAGACCGTGGGCGGGCTGCTCGCGCTCGAGCTCGGCCGCGTCCCGCTGCCCGGCGCCCGCGCGGTGACCGCCGGCTTGGACCTGCGGGCCGAGGGCGGGCACGACCGGCGCGGCCGGGTGAAGGTGGTCACCGTGGTGGCCGAACGTGTCGCGGCCGACCGCGATCACGACGACGACGGCGAGGAGAACCGATGACCACCCCCGAGGGCTTCCGCAGCGGGTTCGTCAGCTTCGTGGGCCGGCCCAACACCGGCAAGTCCACGTTGACCAACGCGCTGGTGGGGGAGAAGATCGCCATCACCTCCGCCAAGCCCCAGACCACCCGGCGCGCGATCCGCGGCATCGTGCACCGGGAGGACGCCCAGATCATCCTGGTCGACACCCCCGGCCTGCACCGGCCGCGGACGCTGCTCGGCGAGCGGCTCAACGCCCTGGTCGAGGACACCTACTCGGACGTCGACCTCATCGGGATGTGCTTCCCGGCGGGCGAGCGGATCGGCCCCGGCGACCGGTGGATCCTCGAGCAGGTGCGCAAGCTGTGCCCGTCCACGCCGATCCTGGGCCTGGTCACCAAGATCGACGCCGTCCCCAAGAAGCGGGTCATGGAGCAGCTCGTCGCCGTGTCGAAGCTGCTCGGGCCGGACTCGGAGGTGGTCCCCGTCTCCGCCGTCTCCGGTGAGCAGGTGGACGTGGTGGCCGAGGTGATCGCCTCGCTCCTGCCCGAGGGGCCGCAGTTCTACCCCGAGGACATCATCACCGAGGAGTCCGACGAGTCCCGGATGGCCGAGCTCATCCGCGAGGCCGCGCTCGAGGGCGTCCGCGACGAGCTGCCGCACTCGATCGCCGTGACCATCGAGGAGGTCCTCCCGCGCGAGGACCGCGACGATCTGGTCGACGTCCACGCCACCGTGTACGTCGAGCGGCAGAGCCAGAAGGCGATCGTGCTGGGGCCCAAGGGGGCCCGCATGCGAGAGATCGGTACCCGGGCCCGCACCGGGATCGAGGAGCTCCTCGGCACCAAGGTGTACCTGGACCTGCACGTCAAGGTCCTCAAGGAGTGGCAGCGCGACCCGAAGATGCTGGGGCGGCTCGGTTTCTAGCCCGCCCCGCCAGCTGACCTCACCCGCCGCGTGCCGCTCTCGCCGCGGTCTGTCCGCGGTGGGATGATGGACCTTCGCGCGCACCGAGAGGAGACCGGCATGCACCCCTTCACCGACACCGGCCTCGTCGTGCGCACCTACGACCTGGGCGAGGCCGACCGGATCGTCACCCTGCTGACCCGGCAGAACGGTTTGGTCCGGGCCGTGGCCAGGGCGGTACGACGCACCCGCTCGCGGATGGGGGCGAGTCTCGAGCCGTTCGCGGTGGTGGAGGTCCAGATCGCCCCGGGGCGTGGCCGCAGTGGTCTCGGGACCGTCAGGCAGGCCTCCAGCCGGGAATCACTGGCCCGGCCACTCGTGGCCGACTACCCCTCGTACACCTCCGGGTGTGTGGTCCTGGAGACGGCGGAGCGACTCGCGGGTGAGGAGGGGGCACCCACTCCGCGGCTGCTGGGCCTCGCCGTCGGCGCCCTGCGCTCCCTCGCCGAGCAGCGCCGACCGCCCGGACTCGTCGCCGACGCGTTCCTCCTGCGCGCCATGGCCGCCTCCGGCTGGGAACCGGTGCTGGACTGCTGTGTGCGCTGCGGGGCAGTGGGCCCGCACCGGGCGTTCCACGTGGCCTCCGGCGGCACCGTGTGCGTCCACTGCCGCCCGCAGGGGTGCGCCATGCTCTCGCCCGGCGTCGCCGAGCACCTCACCGCACTGCTGGCCGGACAGTGGGACTCCGTCGCGGTGTCCTCGCCCGCGGTGGTGCGGCAGGCCTCAGGGATCGCCGCGGCACACCTGCAGTGGCACCTCGAGCGAGACCTGCGCAGTCTGCGCCTCATCGACCGCGAGGGCGGCCACCCCACGCCACCCGGCACGACCCACGTCACCGACCACAGGGAGGAGTCCCGTGCCCGGACTGCCCAGATTTCGTAAGCGCACCGGCACGGCCGCTGCCACAGGCCCGGCCGCATCGGTCGCGGGAGAACGCGGGCCGGTCCGGCCGCCCACCCCGCACCCGTCGGGGGCCACGGCCCCGGCCATCCCCGCCGAGTTCGTGCCCCGCCACGTCGCGCTGGTCATGGACGGCAACGGCCGCTGGGCACAGGAACGCGGACTGCCGCGCACCGAGGGGCACAAGCGCGGTGAGGCCGTGCTCATGGACGTCGTCCAGGGGTGTATCGAGATGGGTATCCCGTATCTGTCGGCCTACGCCTTCTCCACCGAGAACTGGAAGCGCAGCCCCGAGGAGGTCCGCTTCCTCATGGGCTTCAACCGAGACGTGCTGCGGCGCCGTCGCGACGAGATGAACGAGCTCGGCGTGCGGGTCCGGTGGGCCGGGCGGCGCCCCCGCCTGTGGAAGTCCGTCATCTCCGAGCTGGAGGAGGCCGAGGAACTCACCCGCGACAACACGGTCATGACGCTCGCGATGTGCGTCAACTACGGTGGCCGCGCGGAGATCGTCGACGCCGCTCGCGACATCGCCCGCAGGGTGGCGGCCGGCGAGATGTCCCCTGAGGACCTCACCGAGGACAATTTCGCGGATTTCCTCGACGAGCCGGACATGCCGGACGTGGACCTGTTCCTCCGGCCCTCCGGCGAGTTGCGCACGTCGAATTTCCTGCTGTGGCAGAGCGCGTACGCGGAGTTCGTCTTCCAGGACACCCTGTTCCCGGATTTCGACCGTCGCGACCTGTGGGCGGCGTGCCTGGAGTACGCCGAGCGCGACCGGCGGTTCGGGGGCGTCACCCCGCCCTGACCGCGAGGGTCAGTCCGGACGGGTGGCGCACTCGGCGCACAACCCGAACAGCTCGACGGTGTGGGTGACCTCGGTGAACCCGTGTGCGCTGCCGGCGCGGCGGGCCCACACCTCGACCTCGGGCTGCTCCACCTCCACGGTGAAGCCACACACCCGACACACGAGGTGATGGTGGTGGGAGTCCGAGCACTTGCGGAAGATCAGTTCGCCCGAGTCGGTCCGCAACACGTCCACCGCGCCGGCGTCCGACATCGACTGCAGGGTGCGGTAGACGGTCGTCAGGCCGATCGTGTCGCCCTTCTCGCGCAGCTCCGCGTGCAGGTCCTGGGCGGACCGGAAACCCTTGGACTCGTCGAGCAGCGCCGAGATCGCGCTGCGTTGACGGGTGGAGCGCACCCCGATGGGCTTGTCCGGACTCGTCATGGCCTCATCCCTCCACGGCGTGGTCGACAGCGGCCTCGACGATACTCAGCAGGTGCTCGTCGAGCAGTTCGTAGCGCATCTCCCGACCCTGTCGATGTGCGGAGACCACTCCGGTCGACTTGAGCACCTTCAGATGCTGGCTCACCAGCGGCTGGGTGACGCCCAGGGCGTCGACCAGCTCGTGGACGCACCGGGGACCATCGCCGAGCTGCAGCACGATCGCGATCCGCAGCGGGGCCGAGAGTGCCCGCAACAGATCCCCTGCCGCCGACATCACCCGGGTGGGCGGCATGGGGGCCGGGGCGGCGTGGATCCCTGAGTCGTGGACGTCCGTGACCGGCACCCGGCCGGCGGTCGGTTGTGATCCGGGAGCCATCGTCATCCACCTTCCGGCGTCTGTCACCAACACGTCACCGCCGGTGTTGTTTCGGGTAAGGGGCACCAGTATCCCAGACCTCCGGCCCCCACCGGATACCCTGGGGACAAGTGCCCGGGCGCCGGCCCGCGCCGAGGTGGTCCACCCGACCCCTCCGCCAACCGACTCACCAAGGGAGAACCCCCGACGTGGCAGCCTCAGCTTCCGTCATCGACACCGTCGTCAACCTCTGCAAGCGCCGGGGGCTGGTGTACCAGAGCGGCGAGATCTACGGCGGTACCCGCTCAGCGTGGGACTACGGTCCGCTCGGAGCGGAGCTCAAGGAGAACATCAAGCGTCAGTGGTGGCGGACCTTCGTCACCGCCCGCGAGGACGTGGTGGGCCTGGACTCGTCGATCATCCTGCCCCGCAGGGTCTGGGAGGCCTCAGGCCACGTCGAGACCTTCACGGACCCGCTCGTCGAGTGCATGAACTGTCACACCCGTCTGCGTCATGACCACCTGCAGGAGGCGTACGCGGCCAAGAAGAACCTCGACAACCCGGCGGATGCGCCGATGTCCGAGATCGCCTGCCCGAACTGTGGCACCAAGGGCAAGTGGACCGAGCCGCAGCTGTTCTCCGGACTGGTCAAGACCTACCTGGGTCCCGTGGACAACGAGGAAGGCCTGCACTACCTCCGGCCCGAGACCGCGCAGGGCATCTTCGTCAACTACAAGAACGTCATGACCACGGCGCGTCGTAAGCCGCCGTTCGGCATCGCCCAGATCGGCAAGGCGTTCCGTAACGAGATCACGCCCGGCAACTTCATCTTCCGCACCCGCGAGTTCGAGCAGATGGAGATCGAGTTCTTCACCAAGCCCGACGAGGCGGTGCAGTGGTTCGACAACTGGGTCGACGCCTGCTGGGACTGGTTCGTGGACCTGGGCATCGACCCTGCCAACCTGCGTCGCTTCGATGTTCCGGACGACGAGCGTGCGCACTACTCGGCCCGCACGATCGACTTCGAGTACCGCTTCGGGTTCCAGGGCAGCGAGTGGGGCGAGCTCATGGGCATCGCCAACCGCACGGACTACGACCTGGCGCAGCACCAGAAGCATTCCGGTGAGGACCTGCAGTACTTCGACCAGGCCACGGGCGAGAAGTACATCCCGTACGTCATCGAGCCCAGCTTCGGCCTCACCCGCTCGCTCATGGCATTCCTCGTGGACGCCTACACCGAGGACGAGGCCCCCAACGCCAAGGGCGGAGTCGACACACGCACGGTGCTCAAGCTTGACCGGCGCCTGGCGCCGTTCAAGGCTGCGGTGCTGCCGCTGTCGCGCAACGCGGACCTGTCGCCCAAGGCGCGGGATCTGGCGGCGCAGCTGCGCAAGAACTGGAACGTGGACTTCGACGACGCGCAGGCCATCGGCCGCCGCTACCGCCGCCAGGACGAGATCGGCACCCCGTTCTGCATCACCGTGGACTTCGACACCCTCGAGGACCAGGCCGTGACCATCCGTGAGCGAGACACCATGGCGCAGGAGCGCGTCGCCATCGACCAGGTCGAGGGGTACCTCGCCCAGCGTCTCCTCGGGTGCTGACGCAGGATCCTGGCAGACTGGTCGGGTGAGCAGAACCCGGTCCTCGCGTGGTGCGGTGGCCAGGGCCCTCGGATGGGTCCTGGTCGCCGCGGTACTCATCTGTGTTGTCGTCCCCGGCTTCATCGCGTTCCGCGTCTGGCATGTGGCCCGTGTGGACGACAGGACGCCGGCGGATGCGATCGTCGTGCTGGGCGCGGCCCAGTACAACGGCGTCCCCACCCCCGTTTTCCAGGCGCGGCTCGAACACGCGGCCGCGCTCTACGAGCAGGGCATCGCGCCCCAGATCATCACTGTCGGCGGCAACCAGCCGGGTGATCTGTACACGGAGGCCGGTGCGGGCCGCGCCTACCTCACGCAACTGGGTGTACCCCCTGAGGCCATCCTCGCGGTGGAGACGGGCAGTAACACCGTCGGCAGCCTGGAGGCGGTCGCGCAGACGGTGCGGGACCAGGGCGGGGAGTCAGTGGTCCTGGTCAGCGATCCCACCCACTCGTATCGTTCGAGGATGATGGCCCGTGACGTGGGTCTGGAGGCGTGGACCTCACCCACCCGCCACGGTCCTGCGGTGTGGACGCGGGAGAACCAGATCTCGAACATCATCCGCGAGACCGGGGCGGTGCTCTGGTACCAGTACCACCGGCTCGCAGGCACCGACGTGGACTTCCCCGGCTAGGAGTGACGGAAATGGCGGGTTACGCCTACAGCGAGGCGGACACGGAGCGTCGGGTCGACGAGAACTCCGGTCGGGCCCGGGCTTCGGCCAGTGAGCGCAGTCCTTTCGAACGGGACCGCGCGCGTGTCCTGCATTCGGCGGCGCTGCGCCGGTTGGCGGACAAGACCCAGGTGGTCGGACCCGGCGACGGTGACACCCCACGCACACGACTCACCCATTCGCTCGAGGTGGCGCAGATCGCCCGCAGTATCGCGGCGGGGCTGGGCTGCGATCCCGACCTGGCGGACCTGGCCGGCCTGAGCCACGACATCGGGCACCCGCCGTACGGCCACAACGGCGAGCGGGCCCTGGACGAGGTGGCGCGCGGCTGCGGGGGCTACGAGGGCAACGCGCAGACGGTGCGGATCCTGTCGCGGCTCGAGCCCAAGGTCGTGGACGCCGAAGGCAGGGGAGTGGGACTCAACCTCACCCGCGCGGCCCTGGACGCGGCCACCAAGTACCCGTGGCTGCCCAGGGAGGGCACCAACAAGTTCGGGGCGTACGCCGAGGACGCGGAGATCCTCGAGTGGATCAGGCAGGGCGCCCCCGGGGACACCCGGTGCCTGGAGGCCCAGATCATGGATTTCTCCGACGATGTGGCCTACTCGGTCCACGATGTGGAGGACGCGATCGTGGCGGGGCGGCTCGACCTGCGCTCACTGTCCGACGCCTCGGAGGTCGCCGCTCTCGCCGAACTGGGGGCGAGCGAGTTCCGCGGACCCGACACCGACCAGTTGGCGGAGGCCGCGGAGCGACTCGGCTCGCTGGAGGTGGTGCGGGCGGTGCAGCCGTTCGACGAGAGCTTCCGCGGAATGGTGGCCCTCAAGTCGTTGACCAGCGAACTGGTGGGGCGCTTCGTCATGCCGGCCATCCACACGACCCGTGAGGTCCACGGTGCGATGCCCCACGGTCGGTACAGTGCCGACCTCGAGGTGCCGGTGGAGGTGGAGGCCGAAGTGGTGATGCTCAAGACGATGGCGGTCCGCTACGTCATGAGCGACCCGGGCCACCGGGTCAGGCAGGACCGACAGCGCGACCGCATCCACCGGGTCGCCGAGTATCTCGCGCAGTCGGGCCGTGCGGGACTGGATCCGTTCCTGCGCCCGTTGTGGGACGCTGCGCCGGATGATGCCGCACGGGTGCGGGTGATCGTCGACCAGATCGCGATGTACACCGAGAGCAGGCTCGAGCGGATCGACAGGGCCAGCGCCGGCATCCAGGCGGCATGGGGCTGACTCGCCCGGGCAGAGGGAGCTGAGCCGCCCGGACAGGTCCACCCGCCCGGACCGGTCCACTACAGGGCGTGCGCGAGGAGATGTCTGCGCGGTGCCTCCTCCGAGGGCCGGAGGACGTCGCTGAGCCGGTGCATCACCCAGCTGAGCCGGGCGAGTGCGATCAGTGCTGACCTGACCGCCGGGTCCCCTACCTCGGGGGACACGGTCTCGACCGCCACCGGTGCCGGTGCGGTGTCTCTCGGGGCAGTACCTGCGGACTTCGTGCTCGGGGCCGCGTCGGCGGGCTGGCTGATCTGTCTCCGGGCGAGCGCGGCGGCCTCCTGCGCGCTGGTGATCGCATCCCGGATCAGGTCGTGGTGGCGGGCGAGTCCCGGGGCTGCCGAGGGTTCTGCTGCGGTGGACATGAGGACCTGTGCGAAGCGGACCGACGAGCGGGTGGCGTAGGCCATCAGGTTCCGCGCGGCGTCGACGCGGTCGCGGCCGAGGATGAGGAAAGCCGTGGACATCGCGGAAATGGTCTGGTCCACGTCTGCCTGGGCTGACTCGACCGCGTGCACCTTCGGCAGGAGCCCGCTGCTGCGGGCGGGGTCAGCGGCCAGGTCGGCGCCCTCCTCGAGCAGATCGTCAACGGCGTCGAAGTAGGCATCGGTCTTGGTGATGAGTGCGGGCCGTGAGTTGGTGGACAGGAGGAGGTAAGCGCAGACCACTCCACAGATGCAACCGGCCAGGGTCTCTTCGAGTCGGACCTCGAGGAGTTTCCCGTGGAGGACTCCGAGGATGTCGTACAGCACGACGAGGGCCATGGTGATGAAGAAGGACGCGTACATGTAGTTGAGCGGCGCGAAGTAGAGCATCCCCATGACGCACAGCAGGCAGATCGCGAGGAGTGCGGGTGTGACGCCGTGGGCGAGGAACGCCAGGCCGACGCCCACGACGAGGCCGAGGACCGTGCCCAGGACCCGTCGGTAGGCGCGTGTGAGGATGCCGCTGCGGGTGGTGGTGCTGAGAAACACGAGGAACGCCGTGAGGACGGCCCAGTACCAGCGGCTCGCGGAGATGGCTTCGCCCACGACGGTGGCGATGGAGGTGGCGGTCATGGCCTGGATCGCGAGTCGACTGGTGGGGGTCCAGTCGCGTGGCGCGATCCACCGCAGTCGTGGGGCGTGGTGACTCGGGCTGGACGACGAGTTCTGTGTCGCCGCCTCCACCGAGGGCGCCGGCGAGTGCTCGGACTCAGGTGCCTCAGCGGAGCCCGACCCGGCCGGCGCATGCCTGCGGTGCAGTCCCACTTCTCTGAGCCGGGAGTGGGCCAGGATGCACTCGGCGAGTCGATAGTCCCCCAGGTCGATCGCGTTCGGGGTGGGGGCCTGTCCGAGGGAATCGACGTCGGAGATGAGCCTGGTGGCCCAGTCGCGGGCCTGCTCGACCTTGTCGTGGGGCGTGTGCGGGGCGAGCATGTCCAGTGCGTGGGCGAGGGCTGCGGCGCGGGCGGCGGGATCATGCCCGGCGGTGCTGCTTCCGGCTCCGGTAGCAGCCAGTTGGTGGCAGGCCTGTTCGGTGTGGACACACGCGTCCATGACGCGCAGGGCGAGGGTCTCGGCGTCACAGTCGGTGTACATCTCGGTGAGGAAGCTCTGTTGCCAGTCCGTGACTGCGCGCCACATGGTGTCGACACGCTCGAGTCGGGTGAGGAGGGCATGAGCGTGAGCGGGCGGTGTGCCCGCGGTCTCGAGGGCAGCAGCAGTCGCGACGCGCAGTTCATCGAGCATCATCCCGAGTTCGCGTTCGGGATGCCTCCGGAGCCACATGATCAGTGCCATGACGAGCTGGGTGCTCACGGCTCCGGCGGCGATCAGGCAGAACGCCACCAGGTTCTCGGAGGTGGGGTGCATGAACAGCGTGAAGAAGTAGGAGAAGAAGCTGAGTGTCCCGAGCGTGGTGGCCCTGGCCCCGAAGCGTCGGACCCACACGGCGACGCCGCAGAGCAGGACGAACACGATGAGTTGCGCGAAGCGTTGGGGATCCAGTGCGGTGGCGGCCAGCGGTACGAGCACGACCGTCGGGATCAGGAGCGCGGTGGTCGCCATCCGGGCGGGGGCGCTCGAGTCCTTGACGAAAGCCCCGGTCATCAGGGACAGGAACATCGACATGGCCAGTAGGCCGGTGTCCGCGTGGAGGAAGTGGACGACACCGTAGCCCCACAGCACGCTGGCGAGGATCCCGGTGGTGACGGACAGCATTTTGCGTAGCCGTTCGCGGCCGGGGTCACGTGCACCGAGGGACCGGAAGGTCCGGGCGATCACTCCGTTGTTCACTGCTGCCCGACCGCCTGCGCGAGGGCGCCGACCACGCGGTCCACCCCGAGCCCGCTCATGGAGGCACCGGGGCTGAACCC
>CAYFRF010000007.1:30047-38942 GCA_964345415.1 uncultured Microbacter sp.
CCCACCGGCGGGGACGACGGTCGTCGCGTAGTCCATCCAGCCCTCGGGCAGCAGTCGCTCGCCGTTCACCACGCCGTCGTCGAGCACGAATTGTCCGAGGCGGGCGAAGTCGCGGGGTGTGGCCCACAGGTAGGAACTGCACACGGACCTGCCGGAGGCGTCTGCTTCGAGCACGGCGCTGTCCATGCCGAGGGGGCCGAAGAGGAGGTGCTCGGCGATCTCGGCGTCCAGGCCGGTGCGCTCGTGCAGGAGGTCGCACACGATGTTGGTGGTGCCGGAGGAGTACTGGCGGAACTCACCCGGCGCGTGGACGAGTGGTTGGGCTGCGGCGAAGGCGGCCATGTCGGGCTCGTCGAAGAGCATCCGGGTGACGGGGGTGCCGAGGTCGTACTCCTCGTCCCACTCCAGGCCCGAGGTCATCCGCAGCAGGTGGTCCAGGGAGATGTCGGCGCGCTCGTCGGTCCATTCCGGGCGCAGGCCCGTGGATGCAGGGTCGAGGTCGGCGCGGGGGAGCGCGATGCCCGTGGGCCCCTCGGCGGCCGCGGCTTCCGAGCTCTCGACGAGCGGGGTGTGTCGGGTCCCCGCTGCGCGGCTTGCACCCACGGCACAACCGTGTTCGGAGGCCCAGGCGGTCTGGCCGAACGCCACACCCAGGACGGAGGACCGTACTCGTCCCTCCTCGGCGTGGATCTCGGTGCGCAGCACCGGGACCAGCGGATTGGGTGGCAGGTCCGTGTCCGGGTCGTCCCTGCCCACCACGTAGTGCATGGCGCACGCGTTGTGGGCCGCGTAGCCGGTTTCTGTGCGCAGCATCGGCCCGTACCAGGCCCCCACCGCGACCACGGCACCGGCGAGCAGCACGAGCACCACGGCCGCGGATATGAGGGCCTTCCGCTTGCGTGTCACGGCGTCAGAACCGCCCGCCCGACCCGCCGAAGCCGCCACCCCGGGATCCGCCGCCCCCGAACCCTCCGCCGCCGAATCCTCCGCGGCTGCGGCCGTAACTCGATCCGCCGCCGCGGGCCATGCCCTGGATCAGGGCGCCGGCGATCATCCCACCGACCATCGCCCCGGTGTTGGAGCCGCCGCGTCCGCCCCGTCCTCCGCCACCGTAGGACGCGCTGTACTGCGGCCTGGAGGCGTCGGACTGGGCCAGGCGGAGCGCCTCTCGGGCCAGCGCCAGCGCGCGATCTGCGATGGGGAACGCACCCGGACCCACGGTCGCCTCGGCGGTGGCCAGCGCGTCCTTGGAGGCGGCGAGCCGGGTACGGGCGGCCTGTCCGATCACGGTGGACCGGCTGCCGATGAAGTCGTCGGCCTCGCGGACGGCACCTCGGGCACGGGTCAGCGCGGCCTGCCGGGCGGCACGGGCCCGGCTCGCGGCCTCGGCCTCGTGGCCCGCGGCGGCCAGCGCCTCGTCGAGTTCCCGGTCCACGTCGATGAGCTGGGAGAAACTGCCTAGCGGATCCGATTGGCCGCCGGTGCGCGCCTGCTCGACCGCTGCCCGCGCGGTGGTCGCGACGGTGGAGAGAGCTCGACTGGTGGCGTCACTGACGTCGGTCGAGGCCAGGAGCCGGCCCGCGACCTCGAGTTCCTCGTCGACCTCGGCGATCAGCCCGGGCAGGTCACGGCGTGCGGTCACGATGTCGTCGGCGGCGTGGTCCACGCCTCCGACGAGGCGCTCGGCCTGGGTGATCTCGCCCTCGGCGGCGGTGATGGCGTCCACGGCCTCACCCTGTTGACCGACCGGGCGGGCGAGCGCCGCGCGGGCGCGGGCGGTGTCTGCTTCCGCCGCGTCGAGCAGTTGCGAGGCCAGCGACAGGTTGTCGGTGATGGAGGACAGGACCGTGGGCGGGAACTGCTGTCGCAGGCCTTCCATGGTCTTCTCGGCCTCGGGGAGCCGGGCACGCAGGCTGATCGCGCGTCGGGTGAGTGCGTCGACGGAGGCCTCTCCGTTGATGAGCAGGTTGCGCATGTCGGAGAACGCGGTGGCCTGTCCCTCGAGACCGCGCTGGGCGCGCTCGGCGCGGGCGGCCACCTCCAGCAGCATGGCCCTGCGCTGGTCGGGGGTCTCCGGGATGTCGTCGTCGAGTCGCTGGACCACCGCGTGTGCAGCCCTGACCTCGGCGTGGGCGGCGTCCAGGGCCGAGCGGAACGGGCGGGTGCGGAGCTCGCCGAACTCGCCGGCGGCGGTGTTCAGGGCGGTCGCGGACGCCTCGACGGCCTGGTCGGCGTCGGCGAGGCCGGCGCGGGCGCGGGCGTCGAGCACCTCGAGCGGGAGGGCGGACATGCGTGCAGTGTCATCGCCCGGGATGTCGTGGGCATCCGCGACCTGCTTGTCGGTCTTGGCGGCGCGCCGGCGACGGCTGAACCACAGCAGTCCCACCACGAGCGCGATGATCACGGCGATCCCCACCAGCATCGCCACGGGGGAGACCTCGGACCCGGAGCCCTGCCGCTCGAGTCCGTCGGCGGCGCCGATCGCGGCACCCGCCCAGTCCCGCTTCGCCAGCGCGGGCGCGATGTCCTGGGTGTCGATCCTCTGGGTGGTGGAGGCGCTGCCGCCCCCGTACTCGAACATGTAGGCCGTGTCGCTGACGGCCACCACGAGCATCGCGTCATTGGTGCCGAAGTCGGACATGTTCCAGGTCCGCTCGGCCCACTGGCGCACCGGGATCCCGTCGAGTGTGTCCACGTAGGTCACCCACAGCCTGATCGAGTCGGTGGTCCTCAGTTCGGCGATCCTGGCCTCCACACGTGCCTTGTCGCCGCCCAGGACCCCGGCCGAGTCGGAGACCGGCTGTTGGAGGCGGGACGGTGGTTCGGCGGAGGCGCCCGGCGCGGCCCAGAGCACCGTGGCCGCGAGCAACGCGAGCAGGAGGGCGAAGGCCGTGGCGGTGCGGGACCGCGGGCGGCTGGCGACATCGTGGCGAGGAGGGGCGGCGATCATGTGCCCAGCGTATCGGCAGGGTACGACGGACGCCCGCCCCTCGCCCGCGGACGGCTACTCTGGGAGTCATGGCAGGGCGGATTCCGGAGCAGGACATCGCCGCGATCCGCGAGCGCACCCGCATCGAGGAGGTCGTGGGCGAGTACGTCGCGCTCAAACCAGGCGGCGCGGACTCGATGAAGGGCCTTTCGCCCTTCAAGGACGAGAAGACCCCGTCGTTCCATGTGCGCCCGCAGCACGGCTACTTCCACTGTTTCTCCACGGGGGAGGGCGGGGATGTCTTCGCCTTCCTCATGAAGATGGAGCACATCGGGTTCGTCGAGGCGGTCGAGCAGCTGGCGGACCGGATCGGCTACCGCATCAACTACGAGGGCGGCGGCCAGGTCATCCAGCGGGACCGCGGCACCCGGTCCCGGCTCGCGCAGGCCAACGCGGCGGCCCAGAAGTTCTACGCCCAGCGGCTACGGGAGGACCCGGACGCGCAGACGGCGCGGGATTTCCTCATCGAGCGCGGGTTCGACATGGCCCAGGCGGAGCATTTCGGGTGCGGCTACGCGCCCGCGGGCTGGGACACGATGAGCAAGCACCTCATGCGGGAGGGTTTCGAGGCCAAGGAGCTGGAGGCGGCGGGTCTGTCCAAGACGAGCTCGCGTGGCACGTTGATCGACCGTTTCCACCGGCGGCTGCTGTGGCCGATCCGCAATCTCGCGGGTGAGGTGATCGGTTTCGGGGCCCGGAAGCTGTTCGAGGACGACACACTGGGCAAGTACATGAACACGCCCGAGACGATGCTCTACAAGAAGTCACAGGTGTTGTTCGGGCTCGATCTGGCCAAGCGGGACATCGCCTCGCAGCGGCGCGCGGTGGTGGTCGAGGGTTACACGGATGTCATGGCGATGCACGCTGCCGGGGTCACCACGGCGGTGGCGGCGTGTGGCACGGCGTTCGGTGAGGACCATCTGTCGACGCTGCGGCGGCTGATGCTGGACGACAATTATTTCCGCGGCGAGATCATCTACACCTTCGACGGCGACGAGGCGGGCAAGCAGGCCGCGCTGCGCGCGTTCGCGGGGGACCAGCAGTTCTCGGGGCGGACGTTCGTCGCGGTGGCGCCACCGGGTCAGGACCCGTGTGACCTGCGTCAGAACCGGGGCGACGCGGCGGTGCGTGACCTGGTGTCGGCGCGGGTGCCGATGTTCGAGTTCGCGATCCGCTCGATGCTCGAGGAGCACGACCTGGATCACGCGGAGGGTCGTGTGGAGGCGTTGCGTCGCACGGTGCCGGTGGTGGCCGACATCCGCGATTCGTCGTTGCGGGACGAGTACGCGCGCCAGCTCGCCGGCTGGGTGGGGTGGGACGACCCGGCGACGGTGGTGCGGCGGGTGCGCGAGGAGTCCCGCAAGCGGGGCCGGTCGCGCTCGTCGGGGCCGGCCGGTCGTCGGCGCGCCCCGGCCGGTCCCGGTGGCGGGGCACGGCCGGGCTGGGATGGTGCAGGGCGTGCGAGCCGGGGGTTCGACGACGACGAGGCCGGCGGCAGCCCGCAGCCGGCACCTGAGGCCCGCCCCGGTATCCCGTTGCCCGCGCCCACGGATCCGCGGCTGTGGCCGCAGCGGGAGGCGGTCAAGGCGGCGCTGCAGTATCCGGGTCTGGCCGGTCCGTTGTTCGATTCGTTGCCGGGAGAGTGCTTCTCGCATCCGGCGTACGCGGCGATCGCGGACGCGTTGGCCGCGGCCGGGGGGTGCGCGGCGGGCAAGAGCGGCGCGAACTGGGTGAGCGAGGTCTCGTCCGGGTTGAGGGACGAGGGGCTGGGGCGTCTCGTCGGCGCTCTCGCGGTGGAGACGCTGAGGGTGTCGGAGGAGGCGATGCCGCGCTACATCTCGGGTGTGCTCGCCCGCCTGCAGGAGGTGTGGGTGTCCGGGCAGATCGCGGACCTGAAGTCGCGGGTGCAGCGGATGAGCCCGGCGGAGGACCCCGAGGGGTACTCGGCACTGTTCGGCGATCTGGTGGCGCTCGAGGAGTACCGCCGTGGCCTGCTCGAACAGGCTGTCGGCGCGACCCCCGACATCGCCTGAGTCCGTCATTCCCAGATCGGCCCCTCCGGCTGTCCTCAGGGGAGCGGGCAGGCTGCCGGCGCCGGGCATCCGCTGCATCAGGGCTCGGAAATAGATTCTGAACTGGCGATTTGGTTACCGGCAGCGGGACGCACTAAGGTTAGTTCTCGGTAACGGGCCGAGCCCGAAGCCAAGAATAATCCCCCATAGCTCAACGGCAGAGCATTCGACTGTTAATCGAAGGGTTATTGGTTCGAATCCAATTGGGGGAGCGCCTGGAGAAGGCCCACCGCGACGCGGTGGGCCTTCTGCGTTGCTGCGAGACCGTCAGCAGGGGATGCCGATGGCCTCCGGGGGCAGCTCGCCGAGCATGTCGACCGACGACCCGTTCCAGCGGAACGTCACGGAGGCCCGCCCGGTCATGTTCGCGTTGCTGTCGTCGCCCACCGGCCAGCGGTACCCGACGGTCACCGAGTCGTAGTTCGACGAGGTCACCTGTCCCAGGGCGTTGCACTTGATGCCGGTGCCGAGAAACCTGCCCTCGTTGTAGAGCAGGAGCTGCGTCGGCGAGGAACCCGTGCCGCCCTCGGTCACGAGCTCCGCATAGCCCAGGGTCCCGCAGAGATTGCCCGTCGACCACACGGCCCACGAGCGATCCGCGAACGGCGGCGCGATAGCCGCCGCATCGGCCGCGACGGGAACCGACTCCGGGGAGCACTCCACCGGGGTCGGTTCGGGCGACGGTTCCGTGGTGGGACTGCCCGTGGTGGGAGCGCCCGCCTGGTCGGTGCCCGGTTCGGCCGTCGCGGTCACCGTGACGGTCTCCGCAGAGGGGGATGCCGCCGTGTCCCGGGAGGTCTGCCCGGCGGAGCACCCCGCGAGGACCAGCGTGCCCGCGCAGGCGACCGCGGCGGCGCGTGCCACCTGCGACCCCGCCCGGTGTCGGAACCCGGGGTGAAGGGTCGTTGTCGTCGTCGTTGTCTTCCTGGGGTTCATCTCGGCTCCGTTCGGGGCAGGAAGCCGCAACGGCTCCCCGGATTCTGATGACAGTGAACCTAGCGGTGCCGGAGCCCGACGGTGGCCCAGTGGCGGTGATCACCGCTCATCTCGGTGCGATCAGCGGCGCCGCCCCGGGCTCGGTCGCCACCTTCGATACGCTGAACGCCTGCTCGAACAACGTCAGGAGACGCAGCGGATGACCACGCAGATTCGGATCGGTATCGCCGGTTACGGCAACCTCGGACGCGGAGTGGAGGCCGCGATCGGACAGAACCCCGACATGACGCTCGTCGGGGTGTTCACGCGTCGCGCGCCGCAGGACGTGGCGACGCTCAGCCCCGAGACCCCGGTGTTCGCCTATGACGAGCTGTCGGGTGGCCAGCACCAGATCGACGTGCTCATCCTGTGCGGCGGTTCCAAGGACGACCTCCCGGTGCAGTCGCCGGAACTCGCGGCCCGGTTCAACATCGTGGACAGCTTCGACACCCACGCCCGCATCCCCGAGCACTTCGCCGCCGTCGACGCCCCCGCCCGTGAGGCCGGCACCACCGCGCTGATCTCCGCGGGCTGGGACCCCGGGATGCTCTCGATCAACCGCATCCTCGGCGAGGCGCTGCTGCCCGAGGGCGACACGTACACGTTCTGGGGCCGCGGCCTGAGCCAGGGGCACTCCGACGCCGTCCGACGCGTGCCCGGCGTGGCCGGCGGAGTGCAGTACACGCTGCCGAGCGAGACCGCGATCGCAGCGGTCCGGGCCGGGGAGCGCCCCGAGCTGGCCACCCGCGACAAGCACGTCCGCGAGTGCTTCGTGGTGCTCGAGGACGGCGCCGACGCCGACGCGGTCCGCGAGGCGATCGTGACGATGCCCAACTACTTCGCCGACTACGACACGACGGTCAACTTCATCACCGCCGAGGAGCTCGCCCGCGACCACAGTGCCATGCCGCACGGCGGCTTCGTCCTGCGCTCCGGGGTGTCAGGACAAGGCCACAACCAGGGCATCGAGTACCGCCTCACCCTCGGCAGCAATCCCGAGTTCACCGCCAGCGTCCTGGTGGCGTACGCGCGGGCCGTCCACAGGCTCAACACGAGCGGCCATACGGGCGCCGTCACCGTGTTCGACATCGCCCCCGGCCTGCTCTCGCCCAAGACCCCCGAGCAGCTGCGCGCCGACGACCTGTGACGAGGGCGGGCCGACGCCCGACGCGACTACCCTCCAGCCCATGACCGACGTCGGAGTAGTCCTGTCCACGGGGCGTGTGCGTGGGAGCGTGAACGGCGGTGTGGCCCGCTTCCTCGGCATCCCGTATGCAGAGGACCCGGTGGGCGGACTCCGGTTCGCCGCACCGGTTCCGCGCACACCCTGGGAAGGCGTGCGCGACGCCACCCGGCCGGCCGCCACGGCACAGCGGCTGCGGTTCGACCCGGACCCGGCCATCCCCGAGCCGATCGTCGCCGGTACCGACATCCTGCACGTCGACGTGTGGGCGCCCGACGACGGACCGGGGGACCCCGCCGCTGCTCCGGGCGGGCGACCCGGGTACCCGGTGCTGGTCTGGATTCACGGCGGAGGCTGGGAATCCGGCTCCTCCCACCAGCCGTGGTTCGACGGGGCGTCGTTCGCCCGACGGGGGATCGTGGTGGTGTCCGTGGGCTACCGGCTCGGGGTCGAGGGGTTCACCCCGTTCCCCGACGCCCCCGACAACCGCGGCATGCTCGACTGGATCGCGGCCCTGGAATGGGTGCGCCGGGAGATCTCCGCGTTCGGCGGTGATCCGGGCAGGGTCACCGTCTCCGGCCAGTCTGCCGGCGGGGGAGCGGTGCTGTTCCTCATGGGCTCCCCGGCCGCGACCGGACTGTTCCACCGGGCGATCGCCAGTTCCCCGGCGATCCTGCGCGCCCCTGCCACCTACCCGCCGAAGGGCGTCACGGCCGCCTCCCTGGCGGCCGGTGGCCGCGGAGCCGTGGACGAGTTCCACCGCAGACTCCGCAAGGACAACCAGTTCACGCTGCCGTTCCGCCCGGTGGTGGGCGACGCCCTGGTGCCGGTGCCCCCGCTGGAGGCCGTCGCCGGCGGTCAGGCGGGTCGGGTTCCGCTGATGATCGGCTCCACCGCGACGGAGTTCGTGGCGGTCGTAGACAAGATCCCCGGGCCCGCGCTCGTCCCCGGCGCCGCGCTCATCGCACTGTCCCAACAGCTGCCCAGGGAGGGACTGCGGGCGCTGGCGCGGCAGTCCAACGGACGGTCCCTACGGCGAAGCGTGGGCGCGGTGATCGACGCCGCCGCGATCCAGTCCACCGTCGCCCGGACCGCCGAGACCCGGGTGGCGGCCGGTGACCCGACGTGGGTGTACGAATTCAGTTGGAACGGCGGCAAGGGGCCGCGGCACTGCACGGATCTGCCGTTCTTCTGGGCGTGCCCGCAGGCGGAGAACGTCGAGAGATATCTGGGCGAGCCGGCCCCGCCCGCACTGGTGGCGGCGATGCACGACTCGTGGGTCGGGTTCATCACCAGCGGCGAACCGGGCTTTCCCGCCTACGAGCCGGAACACCGGAAGGTCATGGCGTGGAGCGACCCTCCGGCCGTGCTCGAGGACGGCCTCTCCGAGGTGCGGCAGGTCTGGTGGCCCGCAGGCGGACGCTGAGGACTTGCTACGATTGCGCGGCGCACCGTCGGGCCGATCCTCGACGGGCGTGACAAGGGGCTATAGCTCAGTTGGTTAGAGCCGCGGACTCATAATCCGCTGGTCGCGGGTTCAAGCCCCGCTGGCCCCACAGGAAAGCCGCCGTGACCTGCAATGTTGTGGGTCGCGGCGGTTCTCGTTTCCCGGTTGTCCGGTTCGGGCTGCTCGGAAACTGACCGGAAACCATTCGCCGTGCTCGCGCTCGCCGGAG
>CAYFRF010000007.1:39042-59022 GCA_964345415.1 uncultured Microbacter sp.
CGCCGGAGACCGTCACGCAGACCGTCGCCGTGACCGAGCCCGCCGCGTCCGCACCGAGCGCGGCCGACTCCTCTACGGGGGCAGAGCGGGCGGAGGCGTCGCCGTCGGAGCGGCCCGCCGGTGCGGACCCGGTGTTCGCGGCGATCGACGCGGTCCTGGCCGCGCACCCCGGCGGGATCGTCGTGGAGATCGACAGGGAGGACGGTGGTTCCGGTCGTTACGACATCGACGTGGTGGTGGGGAACACCATCCTGGAGGTGGAGGTCGACGCCTCGGGTGCCGTGCGGGTGGAGGACCGCGACGACGACGATGACGACGACGACATCGCGGACGCCCACCGGGTCAGGGTGCCCGCCGCCGAGGCCATCAGCCAGGCGCTCGAGCAGCATCCGGGCGGCGTGCTGGACGAGCTCGACCTGGACTCGGACGACGGTGCCCTGTGGTGGGAGATCGAGTTGGACGACGCGAACCGGGACGACCTCGCCGAGGTGAGGATCCCCGCCGTCTGAGGTGTTCGCAGTCCGAGTTGCCCGCAATCTGACCCGGGTGGCGCGCCCCGCCGCTGGGCCTGACCCGAGGGGGCGCGTCCCGATCAGTAGGCCAGTGCCATCCGCATCGCGCCCACGGCCTCCGACAGCGCGGTCCGGGTGAGCGGGGTCGCCCCCACCGCGTTGACGAAGGGGTGCACCAACGTCGAGTGGCGCCGCAGGGACACCGGGACACCGGCCGCGGCCATACGGCGGGCGTACTCCTCGCCCTCGTCGCGCAGCGGGTCGAAACCTCCTGTGGCGACATGGGCCGGGGGCAGACCCGAGAAGTCCTCGGCGAGCAGGGGGGAGGCGCGGGGGTCGGTCCGGTCGTCGTCGGAGCGGATGTAGTTCTCCTCGTACCAGTCCATGTTGGCCTTGGTGAGGAAGAACCCCTCGCGGAAGGTCTCATAGGACTGCGTGCGTGCGGACATGTTGGTGGCGGGGACGAACAGGAGTTGGAAGTCGGGGGTCTTCTCGCCCGCGTCGCGCGTCATCTGGCACACGACGGTGGCCAGGTTTCCGCCCGCGCTGTCGCCGCCCACCGCGATGCGGGTGGGGTCTACTCCGAGGGTCTCCGCGTTGTCGCGGACGTAGCGGAATGCCGCCAGGCAGTCCTCGGCCGCGGTGGGGAACTTGAACTCGGGGGCGAGCCGGTAGTCCACGCTCAGGACCTTGAGGCCGCCGACCTGGGCGATGTAACGGCAGGTGGCGTCGTGTGAGTCGATGCTGCCCAGGGTCCAGCCGCCGCCGTGGAAGAACACCAACATCGGCAACGGGTCCTCGGACACGACCGCCGAGTACAGGCGAGCCGGCAGGTCTGCGCGGGCCGGATCGTCGCCTGCCAGGGGAAGGACGATGTCCTCCACCACGGCGAGCGGGATCGTGTCGCCCGCGACCGTGTACGCCGACCGCTCGACCGTTTCCCGCGCCCCCTCCAGGGGCAGTTCCTCGTACTCGCCCTTGGACAGCAGCCCCATCACCCGGACCCCGGCGTGGAAATGGGGGTCGAGGGTCTGGCCCTCGACCCGGATGGGCTTGCCTGCGACCAGTTGGACCAGGCTTCCCGGCAGGCGTCCGGCCAGGGTCATGACGGACTTGGTGAGCCGGTCGGCGAACGTCGGTGTGAAGGCCCGGTGGCCGGACATCGGAGAACTCATGGCCACATTGTGACGTGAATCCCCCCGGGGTGTGTGGGGTACCCGGTCGCCCGAGCGGGCGCCCGCACGAAGGTGGCAGTCACCCGTGTGGTGCGGGTCCGCGCGGAGATGGTCGTCACCAGTGCGCCGAATCGCGCGCGTCTGCGCCAAGACTACGACCATGGTCGCCGTAGCGGCGACCAAGTGGGCGGCGGGCCGGGCCGTTCGCTGTGGCATGCCTGTGTAGCGGCGGGTCGGGGCGTGCGGTGTGACAGGCCCGGGTTGTGGCGGATGGTCGTCCTCCTTGAGGAGATGGTCGTCGCCAGTGCGGCCCATCGCGGGTACCACCGCAGTGGTGACGACCATGCGCGCCGTTCAGACGCGGGGGAGCGGCGAGGACGAGTGCGCAGCTCAGGCGTGGGGGAGCTGCGAAGACGGCGTGGGTCTGACGGCTCGCCACCACTGCTCACCGGTCCGGGAGTGCAGGGCCGGAGCCCCGGCCCCGGCCCCCGGGGGGACCGTTGACGTTGGTGTTGTTGTCGTCGTCGGGTCTTTCTCCCTGTGCGGGCGTGGCACCGCGTGCGGACCTGACACACTGGCGGGCGCGGCGTACCGCAGGACCACCAGGGAGGAACCGATGTCGCAGCACCTGTTCGAGAAGGCACTGACCACCGTCGAGGACTGGCCGGTGGACAACGTCTCCGCCGCGGTGGTCGGCCCCGACGGGATCCTGGCCGTGCACGGTGACACCTCCCGCGTCTACAGGCTCGCCTCCGTCACCAAGCCGATCGTCGCCACCGCGGCGCTGCTGGCGGTCGAGGAGGAGGCCATCGCGCTCGACGACCCGGCCGGACCGGAGGGCTCCACGGTGCGACACCTGCTCGCCCACGCCTCGGGCCTGGACTTCGCCGACCGCGACAAGGTCCGCACCGCACCGGGGGAGCGCCGCATCTACTCCTCCGCGGGGTTCGAGGTGCTGGCCGACCACATCGCCGCCGCCACCGGCATCGAGTTCCCCGACTACCTCGACGAGGCCGTGTGCCAGCCGCTCGGCATGACCTCCACCACCCTCGCCGGCTCCGCCGGGCACGGTGCCTCGGGCAGCCTCGCCGACCTGGCGGCCTTCGCGCGGGAACTCGTGGCCCCGGGGTTGCTCGCGCCGGCGACCCTCGAGGAGGCCGTCACCGAACAGTTCCCCGGCCTCGACGGGATCGTGCCCGGGTACGGGATGCACAAGCCGTGCCCGTGGGGGCTGGGATTCGAGCTCCGCGGGGCCAAGCATCCCCACTGGACCGGGCAGCACAACTCCCCGGCGACGTTCGGTCACTTCGGCCAGTCCGGGACCCTGTTGTGGGTGGAGCCGGAGATCGCCACCGCGTTGGTCGTGCTCACCGACCGGGATTTCGGCGACTGGGCCAAGCCGCTCTGGTCCGCGCTGTCCGACCGTGTGGTGGATGCCGCGATCAGCCGGTCGGACCGGGACGACGCGCTCGGGGGCTGAGCCGCCTCCCCGGGGCCGGGCCGCGGAGCCGTCCCGGCCCTCGCGTGCGGGCGGGATGGAGTCCGGTCTCGCGACACGCCGCGTTGCGGGCGATCGCACGGAATCACGGTGCTGTAACTTTGCTGAGAATCCAGAAGTGTCACTGGTGTAGTTCGGTCACTTGGGGCACAGTGGTAATCAACAGCAACATAAGCCACATCATTCACACGATTTCGTGAGGTCGTTGGGGAAGACGTCCCTCAGTGAGTCGGGAGTGAAGCGATGTCTGACCTTAACCATTTCGCGGATACGACGACCGGCGTGGTGTTCATCCACGCCGCGCCCACCGCGTTGTGCCCTCACGTCGAGTGGGCTCTCGCGAGCGTGCTCGACGCGTCATCAGCCATGCGCTGGGAAGACCAGCCGGCCCAACCCGGTGCCCGAAAGGCCATCGTGGACTGGATCGGCCCGGTCGGTACCGGCGCACGGCTCGCCGACGCGTTGGCAAAGTGGTCCATGCTGGCCTTCGAGGTCACCGAGGACCCGAGCGACCTCGTCGACGGCGAACGCTTCTCGCACACCCCCGAACTGGGCCTGTGGCGCGGGCAGACCGGCGCCAGCGGCGACGTGGTGATCGGCGAGAACCGGCTGCGGCACCTCATGTCGGCCGGCCCCGCAGCGTTCCACGCTGCCGTCGAGGCCGAGCTGGGCACCGCCTGGGACAGCGCGCTCGAGCCGCTCCGCGGCCACCCCGCCGCAACCGAGGTCACCTGGCTCTCGCGCACCGGTTAAGCCCAGGCTCGCGCACTCCCGCGAGACGCGCCTGCACTCCCGCCGGACACGCCCGCACCCCGCCGCAGCGGAAGGTGTGGGCGTGTGTCATTTCGCCCAGAAGGCCCGACGTCCGCCGTCGGTGCAGAAGACACGGCGCCCGCCCCACGGGAATCCGTGGAGCGGGCGTCGCGACTCCGTGGAGCGGACCTGTCTACAGGTCAGATCACAGCGGGATGTTCTTGTGCTCGCCGCGGGTGTGCTCGGCGGCGCTCAGGGCCTCGGCGAGGCGACGGCGGGTGTCGGTGGGCTCGATGACCTCGTCCACCACGCCGATCGACATGGCACGTCCCACGCCGCCGGCGATCGCCGCGTGCTCCTCGGCCAGACGCTCGTGGAGCTCCTCCCGCTCCTCTTCCGGAGCCGCGGCCAGGGTGCGCTTGTGCAGGATGCCCACCGCAGCCTTGGCACCCATCACCGCCACCTCGGCATCCGGCCACGCGAACACGGCGGACGCACCGAGCGCACGGGAGTTCATGGCGATGTACGCGCCACCGTAGATCTTGCGGGTGACCAGGGTGACCCGGGCGACGGACGCCTCGGCGAAGGCGTGGAGGAGCTTGGCGCCACGGCGCACCACGCCCTCCCACTCCTGGGAGACACCGGGCAGGTACCCGGGGACATCCACGAGCACGAGCAGCGGCACGCCGAAGGCGTTGCAGAGCCGCACGAAACGCGAGGCCTTCTCGGCCGACTCGGAGTTCAGGCAGCCGCCGAGGCGAAGCGGGTTGTTGGCGATCACGCCGACCGTGCGGCCGGAGATCCGCCCGAAGCCCACCACGATGCTGGGCGCCCACTTGGCCTGCAGCTCCTCGAACGTGGTGCTGCCGTCGAGCTCCGAGGAGTCGAGGATGCCGTGGACGAGCGGGCGCACGTCGTAGGCGCGCTTGGGGGACTCGGGGAGCAGCCCGGCGAGATCCGTGTGATCGCCCTCGAGCGCGCTCGGGTCGAACTCGCCCTGTGCTGACAGGAGGTTCACGAGACGACGGGCGCGGTGCAGGGCATCACGCTCGTCGTCCGCGGCGATGTGGCACACACCCGACTTGCGGTGGTGCACGTTCTGGCCGCCGAGGCCCTCCATGTCGACCTGCTCGCCCGTGACGTCGCGGACCACGGCCGGCCCGGTGACGAAGATCTTGCCCTCGGGGGCCATGATCACGACGTCGGTCAGTGCCGGGCCGTAGGCGGCGCCACCGGCCGCCGGGCCGAGCACGACGGAGATCTGCGGGACACGGCCCGATGCGCGGACCATGGCCTCGAAGACCAGGCCCACCGCGTGGAGTGCCTCGACGCCCTCGGCGAGGCGTGCGCCCCCCGAGTGCCAGATGCCCACGACGGGCTTCTGCTCATCGATCGCGACATCGATCGCCTTGACGATGTGGCGGCAACCGTCGAGCCCCATGGCGCCGCCCATGACGGTGGCGTCAGTGGCGTAGGCGATGGTGGGGACACCGTCGATCAGCCCACGGGCGGCGAGCGCCCCGGAGGCGTCGGGCTCGGTGATGAACTCGAGCGAGGCGGGGTCGAAGAGGTTCTCGAGCCGCACGACGGGGTCGCGCGGATCGATCTGGGTGTTCTGGTCCACAGTGCTGGTGATGGTCATGTGTGCAGTCCTTTCCTTGGCGCACATCCCGGTGAGGGAGAGCACGCCGTTGACGGACCCCCGGACTGGCTGGTGGGTGAGCGCCCGGAGCGGGACCCCCGTCCCGTTCCGGGTCTCGTACCCGGTTCCCCGCGTTCGCGCGGGTGGTGGTGAGATGAGTCGCCCTGCCCTGTCGGGAGGGGACGCGGGGCTCGACATGGTGCACCGACCGCACCTTCGGCCTTTCGATCGCGTCCCCGCCCGGTCAGCGGGGCGGGAAGTCAGCTCTGGTCGATCTTCTGGATGTAGTCGACCGCATCCTGCACGGTACGCAACTTCGCGAGGTCCTCGTCGGGGATCTCCACCCCGTAGCGGTCCTCGGTCTGCACGGCGATCTCCACCATGGAGAGCGAATCGATGTCGAGATCGTCGACGAAGGACTTCTCCGCGGTCACCTCGGAGGGTTCGATTCCGGTGACCTCTTCGACGATTTCCGCCAGTCCTGCGATGATCTCGGCCTCGGTGCGTGCCATGTGGTGTCCTCTCTGATGGGTTGCGTCGCGCCCGGCGGGCGGGACGAACAGCTGTGGGCGATGGCCGGCCGGAGCCGACTCTCGGGTGTGGTGGATCGGGGTGTCTACGCGCCGCTGAGTGCGGGAACGGAGTCTAGTACCTGATCGAGGTCTTCCGGGGTGGTCAGCCCGAAGCGGGGGACGTCACGCATCATCCGCTTGGCCAGACCGACGAGGGCCCCGGACGGTGGGAGTTCGACGAAGGTGTCGACTCCGAGCTTGAGCATCGTCTGGGTGCACAGGTCCCACCGGACCGGGCTGGTGATCTGTGAGATCACGAGATCGAGTGCCTGCCTGCCGGAGGAGACGGCCATCCCGTCCGCGTTCGAGAGCAGGGTCAGTTCCGGATCCCGCACCTCGATCGACCCCGCGAGTTCGGCGACGTCCTCGACGGCGGAGGCCATGAACTCCGTGTGGAACGCCCCCGCGACCTCGAGTCGGCGCAGCCGTGCCCGGCTGGGCGGGTTCTGCTCGAGGGCGTCGCACGCCTCCAACGGGCCGGCGGCGACGATCTGGCCCGCGCCGTTGCGGTTGGCGGGCGTGAGTCCGGCGCTCTCCAGGGCGAGCAGCACGTCGGCCTCGACCCCGCCCAGGACGGCGATCATCCCGGTGGGGCGGTCGGCACACGCCCGGGACATCGCCGCACCGCGGACGGCGGCGAGGCGGAGGGCATCGGACTCGGAGATCACACCGGCGATCGCGAGGGCCGAGACCTCCCCGATCGAGTGGCCCGCCACGACGGTGTCGGCGGGTAGCTCGCCGCGCCTGCGCAGTTCGGCGGCACCGAGGAGCGCGGACGCCACCACGAGTGGCTGCGTCACCGCGGTGTCGGTGATGTCCTGAAGGGTCGCAGTGGTCCCCAGGCGCTCGAGGTCCAGACCGCTGGAGGCGGACCAGTCATCGAGGCGGCTCTGGGCGCCGGGTAGCTCGAGCCAGGGCGCGAGCATTCCGGCTTTCTGGGATCCCTGTCCGGGAGCAGTAAGGCAAAGCACGGCTATCAGACAACACTGGAGGGAGCGGTTCGGATGATGTTCTCCAAGCCAGAAACGGAATCAAGTTTTTGTGGGGTCCCCACAAAAGCCAAGCTCGTTGGCGGCCCATCTTCCGGAGAGTCCGTTTCGTTACAGGGTGTTACTGGAGTGATTATTTAGCTCTCCTGGTTATTGCGTTCGTCGAACTTTCCGAGAACTAGTGCGATTCTGAGGACAAAAGCATCCCTGGCATTGAGTGGATCGAACGCAGTGATCTGGCTCACTCGTTTCAATCGGTAGCGCACGGTATTGGGATGGACATACAACTCCCGTGCGCACGCCTCGACGTGTCCGCCGGAGTCCAGGTAGGCCCTCAGCGTGTCCTCCACGGAGGAATCCACTCCCCGCAGCGGGGCGACGACCCGCTCGACCAGGATCGAGGCCGCACCCCGGTCCCCGCTGAGCACACGCTCCGGAAGAAGGTCCACTGCGGCCACCGGTCGTGGGGCCCCGGGCCACCCACCGACCGCAGCGGCACCCGACAGTGCCTCCGCCGCGCTGTCCGGAGCTTCGACCAGCGAGCCGACGGTATGGCCGTGCACCACGGGGGAATCGGGGGAGAAGGCGTCGAGGACGGCCTCGGGGATCGGTTCGGTGGACTCGAGTTCCCCGGAGAGGATCACGACGAGGCGTGCGCCCTGGAGAACAGCCAGCGCGTGCCGGCCAGAGGCGACGGCCGCACGGTGCACCGCGGTCACCGAATCCAGACCGAGGTTCTCATGCGGGGCGCCGATGATCACGGTGGCGGCGGTGGTCGGGTCCCAGTTCAGCGCGGAGGCCCCGGAGGTGAGGTCGGCGTGGCGGTCCCCACGCACCACCGCGTCGACGATCATCGCCTCCATGCGGGTGTCCCAGGCACCGCGGTTCTCCGCGGCGGCCGCGTACACCGACGCCGCCGTGAAGCCCAGCTCACGTCCGAACTTCAGGACGGCGGCGATCATCAGTCCGCGTTGACGTTCGTTGTGCGTGATCCGTGGCATCACCAACTCGAAGTATTCGAGTGTGGAACGGACCAACTGGACCGTCTGCTGCAGGGTCAGTCCCTGCCCGAGGCCCTTGGGCAGGAGCTTGAAGCCGGCGATCGTGTCCGAGTGCTGGGCCTCGGGATTGCGCATCCAGGTGACGAAGTCCCGGACAGCGCTCTGGATGATGAGCTGGATCTCGGCGCGCTGATCCGCGGACAGTTCGCCGAAGAAGGGCAGCTCGACCTCGAGGGCGCGGACCGCCTCGGTGGACAGGGTCCCCGAGTACCGGGTGATGCGCTTGAGGAGCGCATCGGAGACCGGGCGCTCATCCGGCGGAACCGCCGGTGGCCGCCGGATCGCCTGCGCGTCCTGCTCCTCCTGCGCCCCGGCCTCGGGGCTTGACGGGTCTGTCACGCCACTCCGGGATCCGTGGTGGGTTCCGGGGCGGCCATCACGTCGTCGATCTGATAGAGCCGGGCGGCCTCGACGACCGTGGTCCGCTCGATCGCCCCTTCGCGGGCGAGGCCGGCGAGGACGGCCACGACGACCGACTGTGCGTCGGTGTTGAAGAACCTGCGGGCTGCCGGGCGGGTGTCGGAGAAGCCGAATCCGTCGCAGCCGAGCACGGTGTAGTCCCCGGGGACCCATCCCCGGATCTGCTCGGGCACGGCCTTCTGGAAGTCGCTGACCGCGACCTTCGGCCCCGCCGCGTCGGCCAGCGCGGCCGTGACGAAGGGCGTCCGGGGCTGCTGGTCAGGGTGCCGCAGTGCATGGCGCTCGCACTCGAAGCCGTCGCGGGCGAGTTCGTTCCAGGAGGTCGCGGACCACAGGTCGGCTGCCACGTCCCACCGTTCGGCGAGCAGCTGCTGCGCCTCGACGGCCGCGTACATCCCCACGCCCGAGGCGAGGATCGACGCCTTGTGCGTGCCGCCGGACGCCCGACGGAACAGGTAGAGGCCACGCAGGAGCGCGTCCGCGTCCAGGTCCTCGGGCTCGGCCGGCTGCGGGACAGGCTCGTTGTACAGGGTGATGTAGTACGAGACGTTGCGGTCGATCCCGTCGGTCTCGGTCTCGTGCGCGGCGCCCGGGCCGTACATCCGCTCGATGCCGGCGCGCATGATGTGGGCGACCTCGTAGGCCCAGGCGGGGTCGTACGAGATGATCCCGGGGTTGGTGGCGGCCAGCAGGGGGGAGTGGCCGTCCATGTGCTGCAGGCCCTCGCCGGTGAGTGTGGTGCGACCGGCGGTGGCACCCAGCAGGAAACCGCGGGACAGCTGGTCGGCGGCGGCCCAGATCCCGTCGCCGGTGCGCTGGAAGCCGAACATCGAGTAGAAGATGTACAGCGGGATCATGGCCTTGCCGTGCGTCGAGTAGGCGCTGCCGGCGGCGGTGAACTCGGCGACGGACCCGGCCTCGCTGATCCCCTCGTGGAGGATCTGGCCGCTCTCGGACTCCTTGTAGCTCAGCATCAGGTCGTGGTCGACCGCGGTGTAGTTCTGCCCGTGCGGGTTGTAGATCTTGAGTGTCGGGAACCAGGAATCCATCCCGAAGGTGCGCGCCTCGTCCGGGATGATCGGGACGAACCGCTCCTTGAGCGAGTCCGACCGCATGAGCTCCTTGACCGTGCGGACCAGGGCCATGGTGGTGGCCACCGACTGCTTGCCGGAACCCTTGCGCAGCGAGGCCAGGGCGTCGATGCCGGGGACCCGGAGCGGCTCGAAGGTCTGGCGCCGCTCGGGGACGTGTCCGCCGAGCGCGGAACGTCGCTCGAGCAGGTAGCGGATCTCCGGGGAGTTGGGGCCGGGGTTGTAGTACGGGGGCAGCGTCGGGTCGGCCTCGAGCTCGGCGTCCGAGATCGGGATCTGCTGCTTGTCGCGGAAGAGCTTGAGATCGTCCAGGGTCAGCTTCTTCATCTGGTGGGTCGCGTTGCGACCCTCGAAGTTGTGTCCGAGGCCGAAACCCTTGACGGTGTGGGCCAGGATCACGGTCGGCTGGCCCTTGTGCTCGAGCGAGGCCTTGTAGGCGGCGTGGATCTTGCGGTAGTCGTGCCCGCCGCGGCGAAGTGCCCAGATCTCGTCGTCGGTGAGGTCCTCGACGAGCTTGGCGGTGCGGGGGTCACGGCCGAAGAAGTGCTCGCGGATCCACGCGCCGTCGTTGGCGCGGAAGGTCTGGTAGTCACCGTCGGAGACGGAGTTCATCAGTTCGACGAGCGCTCCGTCGGTGTCCTTGGCGAACAGTGCGTCCCATTCGCGACCCCAGACGACCTTGATGACGTTCCAACCGGCACCGCGGAAGTACGACTCGAGCTCCTGCACGATCTGACCGTTACCGCGGACCGGCCCGTCGAGGCGCTGCAGGTTGCAGTTGATCACGAAGGTGAGGTTGTCCAGCGCGTCGTTGGCCGCGACCTGGAGGGCGCCACGCGACTCCACCTCGTCCATCTCGCCGTCCCCGAGGAACGCCCACACGTGCTGCTGTGAGGTGTCCTTGATCCCGCGGTGGTGGAGGTAGCGGTTGAACCGCGCCTGGTAGATCGCGTTGAGCGGGCCGAGGCCCATCGACACCGTGGGGAACTCCCAGAACTCGGGCATGCACCGCGGGTGTGGGTAGGACGGCAGGGAGCGGCCGGGGTGGCTCTTCTCCTGCCGGAAGCCGTCCAGATCGTGCTCGTCGAGTCGGCCTTCGAGGTAGGCGCGGGCGTACATGCCGGGGGAGGCGTGGCCCTGGAAGAAGACGTGGTCTCCGCCCCCGGGGTGGTCTTTTCCGCGGAAGAAGTGGTTGTAGCCCACCTCGTAGAGCGGCGCGGCACCCGCGTAGGTCGAGATGTGGCCGCCCACGCCGATGCCGGGTCGCTGTGCCCGGTGCACCATGATCGCCGCATTCCACCGGATCCAGCGCCGGTAGGTGCGCTCCACGGCCTCGTCGCCCGGGAACTCGGGCTCCAGCTCGGGGGGGAGGGTGTTGACGTAGTCGGTGGGGGTGATCGGGGGCAGGGGCACGCGTTGCTTGGAGGCGCGCTCGAGGAGACGGAGCATCAGATAGCGGGCTCGTTCCGGTCCGGCCTCGGCGAGGAGCCCGTCGAGGGAATCCATCCACTCCTGGGTCTCCTCGGGGTCGGAGTCCGCGAGGTAGGAGGCGACCCCCTCCCGGAGGACCGGCACGTTGGTGGGTGCGGATCCGTCCTTACCGCCGTCTTTACGGGTCATGCGTCTCGTCCTCACTTCTACGATTCACACCGTGTGACCCGGTGGGGCCAACCACGGTTCGTCGTGGCGCAGCGCCCGGGCCTCAGACCGTCCCGCAGGAGTGGTGCGAGAGGGCTGTGGGCCCGGTGCGGGTCGCTTGTCGACCCACAGTTCCCGATTGTGCCCCAAACCGTGACGGGCGACACGTGTGCGGCGATCGGCGCCCGAAATGGGCGGTAGTCGTTTCGTCTGCGAGCGTGCGCGGGTAGTGTTCCTGGTCAGCGTAGAACCCACGATTTTCACCCGGACAAGATGGAGGAACACCACGGTGGTCGCCGCGGCGAACCAGCAGGACGGAGCGGACCAGGTCTCTGGTCAGCTCGAACTGACGGAGGGCATGCTCGTTCAAGAGGTCGGATGGGATTCCGACTGTGACGAGTCGATCAGCGAGGCTGTCGAGGACGCCGTCGGATCAGAGTTGCTGGAAGAGGACACCGACGAGGTGGTCGACGCGGTGCTGCTCTGGTGGCGCGACGGTGACGGCGATCTCGTGGATCGGCTGATGGACGCCGTGACCCCCCTGGCAGACGACGGCTCCGTGTGGGTCCTCACCCCCAAGACGGGGCGGGACGGGCACGTCGGCCCGGCGACCATCGCGGAGTCGGCGCAGACAGCGGGAATGCTCCAGACCCGTACCGCTGCGCTCGGCGACTGGGCCGGAAGTCGGCTCACGCTGAGGAAGAACAGCACGCCCCGGAAGTGATCCCTCCAGCGGGTGCGCTAATCTCACCTGCACCGGCGCGCTCGGCGCGTCGGCACACGCGCGCGTAGCTCAGCGGTTAGAGCTCTGGTTTTACACACCAGCGGTCGGGGGTTCGATTCCCTCCGCGCGCACTCTCGACGCCTCCTCGCACCCGTGCAGGGGCAGCGTTCGGGGCACCGTCGGGACATCGAGGTAGAGGTGACGCCAGTGAGCAGTGAACGGCGTCGGCTCGGCCCGAACGTCCGGCAGATCATGGGCCCACAGGGCGGTCGCTATCCGGACGGCAACCTGCTCGAGGTCCGCGCCGGCGAGAGCGTGGTGCTACTCGACTCGGCCCTCCACGTGGACCCGACCGCGGCAGACCTGCTCCTGCTGAGCCACTTCCACGAGGACCACGTGGTGGGTGCAGGACGTCGAACGGGCCCCACGGCGATCCACCACAAGGACCTCGGACCACTCGTGGACTGGGAGGAGTTCGTCCTCGAGATGGGCTTCGGGCGTGGTGACTGGGAGCACCGGATCCGCGAGACGTTCGACTGGAGCCCGGTCACCGCCGCCGAGACGTTCTCCCACGACGAGGTCCTCGACCTCGGGGGAGGGGTCACCGCCACCGTGGTCCCCCTGCCCGGGCACACCGCGGGTCACTGCGGCTTCCTCATCGAGCCCGATGGCGTCCTGTTCCTCGCCGATGTCGACCTGTCCGCATTCGGCCCGCTCTACAGCGATCGCAGCGCCAGCCTGGCCGACATGCGTCGCACCGTGGAGACGTGTGCGCAGATCGAGGCGGGCGCCTACGCCACGTTCCACCACAAGGGGACCCTCTTCGACCGCGCCGAGTATCTGGACGCGCTCACGAGGTATGCCGCGCAGATGGACGCACGCGAGACCCGCATCCTCGAGCTCCTCGGTTCAGGGGTGTCGGAGGTGGACGCCATGGTGGGTGCGGGGGTGCTCTACCGCCCGGGGACGCGGCCGATGTTCGGTGACGAGATGGAGCGGGCCGTGTGCGTCAAGCACCTCGAGGACCTCGTCGAGCGAGGCCTGGCGGTGGCTGACGAGACCGGATACCGACCGTCGTAGACCGAGAGGGTCAGGACAACGGCCCCAGCAGGGCGAGGTTGCCCGAGACCTCCTGGACCGGTCCCGGGAGCGTGACGACCCGGGGACGGATGTCCTCGCTCTCGTAGGGCGCCACCCTGCGGTTCTTGCCCCAGGCCCACAGTGCGCCCTCGGCGTCGATCGCGTACGAGGCGGAGCCCGAGGCGTAGACCTTCTCGACCGGGGGCAGGCCGGGAACCCGCTGAGGACTGGCGGTGGCGGTGTTCTCGACGGTGCCGTCCCCGAGGACGCCTGACACGATCCGGCCCCACGCCCACACGCCGCCGTCGGAATCCAACGCCAGCGCGAAATCGTGCCCCCCGGCGACGTCGGTGATGCCCTCGAGAGAGCCCACGCGTACCGGTCGCGTGGTCTGCCCGCCCCGGGGTTCGACCCCGAGTAGCCCGTTCACGTTGTTTCCCCACGCACACACCTCGCCGGTGCCGGTGGCGGTCACCGCGGCGTCTCCCGTGTTGGCGACGCTGACGGCCCCCGGGGCGTCGGAGATGTCGCGTACCCGGGTGTCGTCCGGATCTCCGAGGATGTCGGTGAGGTTGACGCCCCATCCGGTGATACCTCCGTCGGAACGCAGCGCGAGGACGTTGAGCGCACCTTCGGCCACGACGACCACGTTCTCGACGCCGTCCACCCGGGTCGGTGTGGCCATGCTGCGTTCATCGCCACGTCGGCCCCCGCCGAGGATGAGGTCGTCGCCCCAGGCGGTGATCGTGCCGTCGGAGTGGGTGACGAGGAACGCCGACCCGACCGCGGCCACGGCGACCGCATCGGTGATCCCGGGAACGGTGTGGGGGGAGAGGGTCTGTTCGGCGCCGGCGTCGGTTCCGGCCAGCGAGCCCTTGTGACTGGTCCCGACGACCGACACCGTGCCGTCGGGGTGGACGGCTGCCAGGGTGGTGCCGCCGTCGGCGACCGAGACGACCTGTTCCCAACCGCGGACGGGCCCGGTGGGGAGCGAACTGCGGAGAACGGGCGCCATCAGCACCGCCTGACCGGGCGCGTGGCGGACCGCGGTCGGCGAGGCCTCGGCGTCGGAGCATCGCGGCGCAGTGAAGACCGCGCGGTCGGCGGCCGTGCACGAGGTGAGTCCGCCCAGGGCCACGCCGAGCGCGGTGACCGCGCCGACGGCGCGCCACAGGGTTGTCATAGACGGATTGTCACCGGAAACCCCGGATCATGGGCACTGTTCGACCAATAGTGGATCGCGGGACGGGAGAGCGTCGCGCGCTGTGGCGGCGCCGGTGGGTCAGCTGCGGAGCCGGTCCGCGCGCTTGAGCGCCCGGCGCTTCTCGGCGTCGTCCCTCGTTCCGTAGCGCTCCCGCATCGCCCGCTCCCGGGCGGCGACGTCCGCTGGTCCCGGCTCACCGCCGGAGCTACCGGAGCCGCCGGAGCTGCCGGCACCGTCGACGGTCCGGTCCGGGTCGGGATCGCCGCCGGTGTCGTCGTCGTCAAAATCGTCTTCTCCCGCACCGACCCCCGCGGCGTCCTGCGCGGCCTCCTCGGCGTCCCGACGGCGGGCACGGATCTCCGCCCAGGCGAAGTAGGCGAGGGCCACGGGAGCGAGGATGCCGAACAGGAGCCACTGCAGTCCGTAGGACAGGTAGGGGCCGGCCTCGATCCCCGGGACGGGGGCGGGGGTCAGGGATCCGGGCTGGCCACCGGTGAGCTGCAGATACCCGTCGGTCACCACCGGCTGGCCCAGGGTGTCGCCGAGCACCACCGGGTCGATCACGCGTACCGCCGGCAGCCCGTCGACCTGTACCGGCTCGGCCTGCCCGGCTTCGGCGGCGCGCAGCCGGGCGGTGATCTCCACATCCCCTCCGGGGGCGGCGTCATAGTCCGGAACGGTGTTGTTCTCCCCGACCGGGATGTGGCCGCGGTTGACCAGGTAGGACGGGCCGGCGTCGGAGGTGAACACCGTGAGGACCTGGTAGACGGGCTCGCCGTCGACCGAACGCAGCCGCAGCAGCGCCTCGGCGTCCGGTTCCCACTGCCCGGCGAGGGTGACCAGTCGCCACTCCCGCTCGGCGTAGTCGCCCGGGCCCCCGACCACGTCGACCAGAGGCTCGGGCGCCGCCTCCACGGCTTCGGCGAGGCGGGCGTTGCGGGCGTCCAGGTCGCTGCTCTTGCCCAATTGCCACGGTGCGAGCAGCGTGAAGCACGCCCAGGCGAACAGGATCACGGCCAATACACCCATGATCCAGCCCGGGGTGAGGAAACGCCGCAGATTCCGCATGGTGCCAGGGTATCTGTCCGGTCGGCGGGGCTAATCCAGGAGGCCGCGCACCTCGGCCACGGGGGAGCGGCGGATGGTGCCCGTGCACACGAACACCACGCGCACGCCCTGGTCACCAGCCACGGATGACCGCCTCCAGTTCGTGGGTGTCGACCACCGACCAGCGCGCGTCGTCCCACTCCTCCGGGCGCCCGTAGCCCCATCGCACGAGCGCGGTGTCGATCCCGTAGTAGGCGGCGCCGTGCACGTCGTGCTGCCGGTCGCCGATCATCAGCGCGCCCGGGGTGCCGCCCTCGGCGGCGGGGACGGCGGGTACGCCCAGGGCCTGCAGTGAGTGCGCCACCACGTCGGCCTTCTCCAGTCGTCCCACGGAGCGGTCGGCGCCGCCGATGAACTCGAACGGCGCGGCCAGGTCGAAGTGGGTGAGGATCCTGCGGGCGGAGACCTGGTCCTTGCTGGTGGCCACGGCCATGCGGTAGCCGTCGGCGGCGAGGGTGTCGAGCAGCCGGTCCATGCCGGTGAACACGGCGTTCTCCTGCCACCCCACCTCGTCGTAGCGTTCGCGGTAGGCGGCCAGCGCGCGCTCGAGGTCGGCTCCCTCGAGGCCGAGGGAGGCGAGGGTCTCGGTCATGGGTGGTCCGGCGATCGAGCGGATGTCGCGCGAGGTGTCCCAGCGGCCGCCCACGGCGTCGAGGGCGTGGTGGAGGGAGCGGGAGATCCCGTCGAGGGAGTCGGTGATGGTGCCGTCGAGGTCGACGAGCAGGAGAGGTCGGTCGGACATGCCCGCCATCCTCCCAGAATCCGCCGGATGGTCGGTGGGACCGGGCACCATGGTGGCGGGACCCGCCCGCGTGGGGCGGGCGCAGGAGTAAAGGGGATCGACAGTGACCACCGGGACCACCACTGTGGGCGAGCTCATCGCCGTGCTCGAGGAGGCCTACCCGCCGCGGTTGGCCGAGTCGTGGGATCGCGTCGGCCTGGTGGCGGGGGATCGTGAGGCGCCGGTGCGGCGCGTGGTGGTGGCGGTGGACGCCACGGACGCGGTGGTCGAGCATGCGCTGGCGGTGGGGGCAGAGCTGTTGGTGGTGCACCACCCGCCGCTGATGAAGGGGGTGCACTCGGTGGCCACCGACACCCCCAAGGGGCGTCTGTTGCACCGGCTCATCGTGGGTGGGTGCGCGCTGTACTCGGCGCACACGAACGCCGATTCGGCGCGGCCGGGCGTCAATGACGCCCTCGCCGAGGTGCTCGGCCTCACCCCTGGTCGGCCGCTGGTTCCCAGTGGGGACGGCACCGTGGACAGGTGGGTGGTGACGGTGCCCCGTGGTGAGAACAACGACGACGATGACGACGACGACGCTGTGGAGACGCTGCTGCGGTCGGTGTTCGCGGCGGGGGCGGGCCGCATGAGCGGCTACACCGAGTGCTCCTTCTCGGTTCCCGGCACCGGCCGGTTCCGGCCCGGCGAGGGGACAGATCCCACGATCGGCTCGATCGGGGAGGCCGAGCAGGTCGCCGAGATGCGTGTCGAGTTCGTGGCTCCTCCGCAGTTGCGGTCCCAGATCCGCCGCGCGGTGATCGCCGGGCACCCCTACGAGGTCCCGGCGATGGACGTGCTGGTCAACCATGCCGGCCCCGGGCCGGGCCCGGAGGACACCGGCCTGGGCCGGGTCTGCGATCTGGACGAGCCCATGACCTTGGCCCAGTTCACCGAGCTGGTCGCCGAGCGGCTGCCGGCCACCACCTGGGGGGTGCGTGCGGCGGGGGATCCGGAGGCGTTGATCCGCCGGGTGGCGCTGTGCGGTGGTTCGGGCGACTCGCTGCTGGGGGCGGCCCGGGCGGTGGGGGCCGACGTGTATCTCACCGGCGACCTGCGGCACCACGTGGCCGACGAGCACCTCCGGGAGGGGGGACCGATGCTGGTCGACGCCGCCCACTGGGCGCTCGAGTTCCCGTGGTGTGCCCAGGCGGCGGCCCTGCTCGAGGAGCGGGCCGGGGTCACGGCGACGGTGTGTGCGGAGCGTACGGATCCGTGGTCGGTCGCCGCGGGGGGAGAAGGCGCGCCGCGGCGGTAGTCTCTACTGCCATGAAGGCCGATCCCCAGCTCCAGCGTCGACTCGTCGACCTCGCCGACCTCGACCTGCGACTCGCCGGGCTCGAGCACCGTCGACGGGCACTGCCTGAACAGGCGGCCCTGGATGCCCTCGAGGCGGAGCGGCGGGCGGCCGCCGAGTCCGCGGCGCGGGCCCGGATCCACGTCGAGGACCTCGACCGCGCGATCGCCAAGTTGACGTCTGATCTCGAGGCGGTGCGGAAGCGTCGCGCGGGGGATTCGGACCTGCTGGCCTCGCGAGGGGTGTCCGAGCGGCAGGGCACCGAGTTGGAGTACGAGCTCCGCTCGTTGGCGCGGCGCCAGGAGACCCTCGAGGGGGAGCTGGCAGAGCTCGCCGAGCGGCACGAGGCCGTCGACGCCGATGTGCGGCACTCCGGTGCCGTGGTGAGCGATCTGGATTCGCGGATCGAGCAGGCGCGGTCGGTACGGGATGTCGCGCTGGCGGATCTCGAGGACGCGGTCACCGAGGCCATTGCGGAGCGGGCACGCGAGGCGGGGGAGGTGCCCGAGGACCTGCTGCGGCTCTACACGCGTAGCGCCGAGGCGGCGGGTGTCGGCGCGGCGATCCTCAACGGTGCCCGGTGCACGGCCTGCGCGATGGACCTGGACCGCAGCACGGTTGCGGCCTTCCGGTCCGCGCCTGCGGACGAGGTGCTCCACTGTCCCGAGTGCGGCGTGATCGTGGTCCGCACCGCGAACTCGTGAGAAGCACGTCCACCGGCTCCAGCGGTCCCGGCTGGACCGGGGCCACCGGCCGGCCGACACAGATCCTGCTGGCCCGGCACGGGCAGACCCCGCTGTCGGTGGATCGGCGGTACTCCGGGCAGGGCGATCCGGCGCTGACCGAACTCGGGCTGCGGCAGGCCGAACGCACTGCCGCCAGGCTCGCCGCCCAACCGCACCTGGCCGCGATCGTGTCCTCGCCGCTGAGCAGGGCCCTGGGCACCGCCGAGCGTGCCGCGGACGCCGCTGGTGTGCCCCTGGTGGTGGACGAGGACCTCATCGAGACCGACTTCGGTGCCTGGGAGGGGCTGACCTTCCGGGAGGCCGCGGACCAGGATCCCGAGCTGCACTCGCGGTGGCTCGTCGACACCACCGTGGCGCCCCCGGGCGGGGAGAGCTTCGCGGCGGTGCGCGAGCGCGTCGAGCGGGGACTGCGGAGGATCGTCGAGGAGCGCCCCGGCTCGGTGGTGGCGGTGGTCAGTCACGTCACGCCCATCAAGCTCGCGATCCGTGCCGGTCTCAACGCCGGGGACGACCTGCTGTTCCGTCTGCACCTGGATCTGGCGTCGGTGTCCGACGTGCGCTTCTACGCGGACGGGCCCACCTCGGTGCACCTGGTCAACGACACCTCCCATCTCGACTGAGGTCGTCGCGCCCGGAGCGTTTAGACTGGTCGGCGAACGAGTCGGCCGGACGGCCGCGGGACGGGGACCATCGCCGGTCGGTGACAGGCCCGCCTCCCGAGGAAAGTCCGGACTCCACAGAGCAGGGTGGTTGCTAACGGCAACCCGGGGTGACCCGCGGGACAGTGCCACAGAAAACAGACCGCCACGCCTGACGGCGCGGTAAGGGTGAAACGGTGCGGTAAGAGCGCACCAGCACCCCGGGTGACCGGGGTGGCTAGGTAAACCCCGCCCGGAGCAAGGTCGAAGGCCGCACCGCCTGTCGGTGCGGCTGCGCGGATGACGTGCAGTGATGCACAGGAGGGCTGCTCGCCCGAGTCCGCGGGTGGACCGCTCGAGGTACCCGGCGACGGTGTGCCCAGATGGATGGTCGTCGCCCTCCGCGTGCGGAGGGCACAGGATCCGGCTTACAGGCCGGCTCGTTCACCTTCTCGTGTCCGGCCGTGCGCCCCGGGCACACGCAGTGGGCGCAGTCCTCGCGGACGACGCCCACCACGGCGAATCCGGCGCCGAGCCGGCGCGCCTCGTCAGGTCAGGAGGGCAGGATCCCCTCCAGGCTGCCCAGGATGTCGCCGAGGCTGCCGTCGGCGTCGAGTTCGAAGTTCGTGGTCTCGCAGCCGAGTGTGAAGTTGTCGATCGCCACGTCACTCGCGGTGTTGTCGGAGGTCTTCTGCACGCCGTACTCGAGCACCACCGCGTCCGGGTTGAGGTCGATGATCTCCTCGAGCGTCATCTCGGTGCCGCGCGGGATGACCTCCCCGTCGGGGCCCTCGAGCGCTCTGGTCACCCAGAACTCGTCGCTCTCGCCCGGGTCCGCGGTGTCCCAGCCCTCGGCCTGGGGCGGGCTCCACACGATGGTCGCGAAGCCGATGTCGCTGCCCGAGCCGGTCTCCGACTCGTGGAGGTTCGCCTCGTTGAGCCGGATCTGCAGCGCCGGGGCCTGTCCGCCGGAGGTGTACTCGTAACTCAGTGGGACCGGGTCCTCTCCGTCGCGGAGCAGCTCGGCCAGAGGTGTCCTGTCCGCGTTCTTGTAG
>CAYFRF010000007.1:59122-72066 GCA_964345415.1 uncultured Microbacter sp.
AGCGGAGCCTCAGGAGAAGAGGTCGAAGAGGCTGCCGAAGATCCCGCCGGACTCTTCCTTGGTCCTGAGCTCGAAGTTGGTGGTGACGCAGCCGAGCTGGAAGTTGTCGATCGCGGCACCCTCGGAGGCGTTATCGCGGGTCTTCTGGATGCCGTAGTCGGTGACGACCGCATTCGGGTTGAGCGCGATGATCTCCTTGAGGGTCATGCGCTTCCCGCGTGCAATCGGATTGCCATCGGCGTCCTTGAGGGTCCGGCTCACCCAGTACTGGTCGGTGTTGGCGGGGGTGGCCTTCCTCCAGGTGCCGTCGCTGCGCGAGGGGCTCCAGACGATGGTGGCGAAGCCGTCCTCGTACCCATCCTCGTCGGCGTCGTCCGCATGGAGGCTGGCGTCGTTGAGCCGGATCTGAAGAGCCGGTGCCTGGCCGTTGGAGTGGTACTCGTAGCTGATCGGGACGAGATCGCCCTTGTCGTCGAGGAGGAGCTCCGAGAGTTTGACCTTGTTGCCGAACTTGTACAGCGAGGTGCCGGACGCATCGGTGTCGAACGTCAGCGCAGCCTCGCCCACCGACTCGGGGGCGCCTTCGACTGCCGCGATCTTCGCCGTGTTCTCGTCGTCCGGGCTGCCCCAGCCGGCAGCGTCCTGGTTCTTCGGGGTCACGACCTCCGTACCGCAGTTGTCGGAGCCCGTGCTGCCGAGCGCACCCGAGAGGATCTCCGACTGTGCGCCGGCGACCGGCGCGAGCAGGGTGGCGCCGGCACCGAAGGCGACGGCGGCGGACATCACGCCGAGGGAGCGGACGAGCTTGTTCATGACATCTCCTGACTATGAAAATGAGGGAGTACTCATGTTGTTTGAATGTCATGCGTTCGGGCGACAAATCTGAGCGAAGTCTGAGTGCCTGTTCCCGGTGTCCGGGGCCCCGGGGCGGGCAGGGGATACTGTGGTGAGAAGGTGTTGAGAATCTGATCAGGAGGAGATGTTCATGTCTGACGAGCAGTGGTACTACGACATCGCCACGGGTGAGGCCGCGCAGGGCAAGGTTGCGGGCTGGGAGAACCGGATGGGCCCCTATGCCACTCGCGCGGAGGCGGAAGCGGCGCTGGAGAAGGCCAAGGCTCGCAACGAGGCATGGGACGCCCAGGACGAGGAGGACTGACACCCGCCGTCGCCCTCGCCTCCTGACCTGTGCGCGCTGTGTGCACGCTCAGGGAGGGGTTGCGCGTCCGGTGGGGACCATCCCGGACGCGCAACTCCTAGGGGCCGGGGGTCACTTCTTCTTGCGGGACTTCTTCCCGTTCTTGCTCTTCTTGCGCCGTGCCGCCCGGCGTGACTCGGAAAGTTCCCGGTACGCCGCGGTGACGGTGGCGGCGTCGGACTCGAATCCGGCCAGGGCGCGCTCGGAGAAGCCGCGCTCGTGCTCGAACAGCACTCCGAACCCGAACGTCGACTCGCCGGCGGACTCGGCGCGGCGGGTGATGCGACGAATCCACTGCCGGGCGGTCACGCTGTCCTGCACCTCGCCCAGCACGGTGTGCAGACGCTGGCAGGCGGTCCGGAGCGGGGCCACGCTCAGCGTCCCGGAGTCGGGGAGTGAGCTGACATTGCGCCGCAGCGCCTTGGCCCGCTTGCGCACCACGTGGGTGAGTTCCTCGCGTTGCGACAGCGTGAGGTCGAGCGCGGCGAGGTCGCGTTCGGTCCGCGTTCGGGACTTGGTGAACTTCGCGAACTGACGATCGACACCGCGCAGGACCAGCTCCTCGGCTTCGCGCTGCTGCTTCTTGCCCTTGATCGGGCGTGCGGGTTCGCCGTCGACCCCGGGACCGGCGTCGGGATCGCTGCCCGCCACGCGGACCAGCTCGTGGAGGCCGTCCACCAGGTCGAGGTAGCGGTCGGACACGAGTGCGGCCGTGACGCGTTCACCGGCGCGCTTCTCCTCGGCATCGAGTTCGGTGCGCAGCCGCTGCCTGGTCTGCGGGCTCACCACGTCCTCGGGGTATTCGGCGGCGATCGACTCCAGCCGCTCGTCCACGACCTGGATGTCGCGCACCTTGCCGAGCACGGCGGCCAGCACCTTGAGCTCGTCGAGGAGCCCTGCCAGATCGATGTCGGTGCCGGCGGTCTCGGTCTCGAGCTCGGCGGCGTACGAGCTGATGGTGCTGCGCAGTCCGCGCACGGCGACGCGCATCTGGTGCACGCCGGTCATGGTGACGCGTCGTGCCGCCGGATCGTGGTCGAGGAGCTGCAGCAGATCGTCACCGAGGGCGTCGCGGACGGGGGAGACGCCGCGGTTCCAGGCGTCAGGGACCGGTCCCACCGCGCGGGCGAGTTTTGACGACGACGACGAGGTTCTCGCCCCGGCGGCGAGGCAGGCCGCGGAGACCACGGACAGGGCCTCCCCTGAGTGGGGCAGTTCCGGATCGACGAGTTCGGCCTCCCACTCCCGCCATTCCGAGGCCGACCCGCCGGGGAGGAAGGACTCGGTGCGCACCCGGTCATCACAGAACTCGACGACTGCCGTGCCCCGGTCATCCCGCAGGAGGGTCACCTGCCGGCGGTTGTCGATGCGGGCGATGGGCGCCAGTTCCCGGCGGCGGACGAGGCCGGCGACGGCGGTGACTAGTTGATCGGGGATGTGGTCGCCGAGCGGTGCCTGCAGTTCGAGGCGGCCGGCTCGGCCGGGGAGCTTGAGGTGCCAGCCGTCGTCGCCTCCGCCGGTGCGTCGACGCAGCGTGACCTTGTGTCGGGTGAGGGTGAGATCTGCGGTGTCGTAGTAGACCGCCGACAGGTCGTGGTGCACGGGGCTGTCCGCGACGAGCGGCGCGAAGGCGTCGGAGTCGGGGGACGGGGTGTCCGTAGCGACCTCGAACTTGCTCTCGACCTCGAGGGTCTCACTGATCGACATGGCTTGGTTGTACCAGTTCGGGGTGAACACCGGCGGACACTTCACCCCTCTCCGGACTTACTTGCGGGTAAGGTCGTGGTGGTTCCGGTCACATCGTGCAGTCCCGCGCTGCGCCGTTCGGCATCCGCCGTCCTGTGCCGCCGCGTGCACCGACATCCCTGGGGGAGAAGCAGTGGAACAGATCACGACCGTCGACGTCCTGGTGGTGGGTGCCGGATTCTCCGGTCTGGGTGCGGCCATCCGGCTCGCGCAGGAGGGCTTCGAGGACCTGGTGGTGCTCGAACGCAGTACCGATGTGGGAGGCACATGGCGGGACAACAGCTATCCCGGCGCCGCCTGCGACGTGCCCTCGCACCTGTACTCCTACTCGTTCGCGCCCAATCCGGACTGGTCGCGGGCGTTCTCCCCGCAGGGGGAGATCTACGACTACATCCGTCGGGTCACCCACGAGGCCGGGGTGCGCGAGAAGATCCGGTTCGGGGTGGAGGTGCTCTCCGCCGAGTACGACACCACCCGGGAGCGGTGGCGGGTACGCACGGATTCCGGCACCTATGACGCCCGCGTGCTGGTGATGGGGGTCGGCGCGCTGTGTGAGCCCAAGCTGCCGGAGATCGAGGGGATCGAGGAGTTCGGGGGCGAGCTGTTCCACACCGCCCGGTGGGACCACTCGGTGACGCTCACCGACAAGCGTGTCGCAGTGATCGGCACCGGAGCCTCCGCCATCCAGGTGGTGCCCGCGATCGCCGAGCAGGTGGCCCACCTCGACGTGTACCAGCGCACCGCGCCGTGGGTACTGCCGCGGATGGACCGGACCTACCCGGAGTTCGAGCGCAGGGCCTACCGCCGTGTCCCCGGGTTGCAGCGCGCGATGCGGGCCCTGCAATACGCGAGCCGCGAAATGCAGGTGGTGGGCCTGACCCGCAGCCGCGCGGCGCTCGCCCCGCTCAAGGCGATCGGCCGCGCCTTCCTCTCACTGCAGATCCGCGATCGTCAGCTCCGTGAGAAGGTGACCCCGCGCTACGAGCTGGGCTGCAAGCGCATCCTGCTCTCCAACGCCTGGTACCCCGCCCTCGCGAGGCCCGACGTGGATCTGGTCACCACGCCCATCAGCCGCGTGAACGCCGACGGGATCGTGACCACCGACGGACGCGAGCACCCGGCGGATGTGCTGGTGGTGGCGACGGGCTTCCACGTCACCGACTCGCCGTTCTTCGAGCGGGTCCGGGGGGCCGACGGCCGGACCCTGGCCGAGCACTGGGGGACCGAGGGGATGGAGGCCTACAAGGGCACCACCGTCGCGGGCTACCCCAACGCGTTCATCCTCGTGGGACCCGGGACCGGGCTGGGCCACTCCTCGATGATCTACATGATCGAATCCCAGCTCAACTACCTGGTCGACGCCATGCGGACCATGCGGGACCGCGACCTGCGCACCGTCGAGGTGCGGGAGGTCGTCCAGGACGCCTACAACAGCGAACTCCGCGAGAACGTCGACGGCACCGTGTGGGTGGCCGGCTGCGCCAGCTGGTACCTGGACGACAAGGGCAACGCCCCGGCCGTGTGGCCGGACTTCACGTTCGCCTTCCGCCGCGAGACCCGCGAGTTCGACCTGAGCGCGTACCGGCGGACCGCCGCCGACGCCGCTCCGGGCGAACACGCCCGCCCGCCCGGGAGCCGGCACCCCCACGCCGCCGCAGGAGCCGGGAACCCGGCCGCCCACCCGGCCGGAGCCCAGACCTCGGCCACCGCGGCGGGGGAGTCCGTCCGGTGAACGGCCTGGGGCGCAGGACGAGCGAGACGATCGGCGGGCTGATGGGTCGCCGGCCCCGCTGGAACATGGACGGCAAGGTCGTCGTCGTCACCGGCGCCGGTTCCGGGATCGGACGCGAGCTGGCGCGCGAGGCCGCCCGCCGCGGCGCGCGGTTGGCGGTGACCGACATCGACACCGACGGCCTCGCACAGACGGTCACCCTCGTCCGCTCAGGTGGCGCCACCGACGTGCACTCCGAACGACTGGACGTCACAGAACAGGGCGCCGTCGCCGAGTACGCCGGCCGGGTCGCCGAGCACTTCGGCGTGGTCAACCTGGTGGTCAACAACGCCGGCATCGCGTTCACCGGCCGCGTGGAGGAATCGGCCTACAAGGACATCGCGCGTGTCATGGACGTGGACTACTGGGGTGTGGTCCACGGCACCAAGGAGTTCCTGCCGCACCTCATCGCCTCCGGGGACGGGCACCTGGTCAACATCTCCAGCCTCTTCGCGATCCTGTCCGTGCCCACGCAGAACGCCTACAACGCCGCCAAGGCCGCGACACAGCAGTTCACCGAGTCCCTCCGGATGGAGATGCTCGCCGCCGGCCACCCCGTCGACGTGAGCTGCGTCCACCCCGGCGGCATCAAGACGGCGGTCGCCCGCAACGCCGGCGCCGCCGAGGGGCTCGTCAGCGCCGACTTCGCCGCGGTCTTCGACCAGAAGTTCGCCCGCACCGAGGCCACCACCGCGGCGCGGGTGATCCTCGACGGCGTCGAGCGCCGGCGCGCCCGGATCCTCGTGGGCATCGACGCGCACCTCATCGACGCCCTGGTCAGGCTCTTCCCCTCGGCCTACCAGCGGGGCACCGTGGCGGTGTCGCGTCACTTCGGAGTGATCTGACGGCGCGATCCGGGCCGGGCGGCGCTCAGGGCCGGAAGGCGTCCGTCGCCTCGAGCAGCAGATGGGTGATCCCCGGCTCGGACATCGCGTGACCGGCGTCGGGCACGATGTGCAGTTGCGACCCCGGCCACGCCGCGTGCAGCTCCCACGCGCTGGTCACCGGGCACACCACGTCGTAACGGCCGTGCACGATCACCGCCGGCAGGTGCGCGATCCGGTCCGTGCGGTCGAGGATCGCGGCACCGTCCAGGAACGCGTCGTGGACGAAGTAGTGGTTCTCGATCCGGGCGAAGGCCAGTGCGAACCGGTCCCCGGCGCCGTCCGAGTCGCCCATGCCCGGGGCGAGTGCGGGGCGGGGGAGCAGCATCGAGGTGGACGTCTCCCACGTGGTCCACGCGCGGGCCGCCGCCAGCTCCGTGGCCGGATCCCCGCAGTGCAGGAGCCGGTGGTAGGCCGCCACATGGTCGTAGCCCGGCGCGTGGACCGCGTCGGGGCCGTCGGCGGCGAGCAGCGGGGCGAGGTAGCCCTCCCACACATCCGGGAACAGGTGGGCGGCACCACCCCGGTAGAACCAGTCGATCTCCGACGGCCGGCACAGGAAGATCCCGCGGAGTACCAGCCCGCGGACCCGCTCCGGGTGCTCCTGTGCGTACGCCAGGGCCAGGGTCGAGCCCCACGACCCGCCGAACACCAGCCACGTCTCCACACCCAGGTGCTCACGCAGGCGCTCGAGGTCGGCGACCAGGTGCCAGGTGGTGTTGACCGACAGGTCGGCGCCGTCGGCCACATGCGGTGTGCTGCGGCCGCAGCCCCGCTGGTCCACCAGGATGATCCGGTAGACGGACGGGTCGAACATCCGCCGGTGGGCCGGGTTGGTGCCGCCGCCGGGCCCGCCGTGGACAAAGACCACGGGCGTGCCGTCCGGGTTGCCGGAGCACTCCCAGTACAGCCGCTGGCCGTCACCCACGTCGAGCATCCCCGACTCGTACGGGTCGATCTCCGGATACGGCGCCCGGCGCAGGGCGCCCTCGTCGGGTGCGGTGACGCCCTGCGGCCGGGCGCCGCTCCGGTCCGACATCAGAAGGAGTGCTCCTGGCCGGGGAAGGCGCGCGAGCGCACCTCGTCGCCGTACTGGCGTGCGGCGTCGCGCAGGGTGTCGGCCAGCTGGGCGTACTTCTTGACGAACTTCGCGGTACGACCCGTCCCGTAGCCGGCCATGTCCTGCCAGACCAGCACCTGGGCATCGCAGCCGTTGCCGGCGCCGATCCCCACCGTGGCGATCTCCAGCTCGCGCGAGACCTCCGCTGCCAGGTCCGCCGGGACCATCTCCATGACCACCGAGAAGGCTCCGGCCTCCTGGACGGCACGGGCGTCCGCACGGAGCTGCTCCGCGGCGTCGCCCCGGCCCTGGACGCGGAAGCCGCCCAGACCGTTGACGGACTGCGGGGTGAAGCCGATGTGGGCCATCACCGGGATCCCCGCGTCGACGATCGCCCTGATCTGCGGGGCCATGCGCACGCCGCCCTCGAGCTTGACGGCCTGGGCGCCGCCCTCCTTCATCATGCGGATGGCAGCCTCCACCGCCTGCGTGGGTGAGGCCTCGTAACTGCCGAACACGAGGTCCGCCACGACGAGCGCCTTGGGGGCGCCGCGGGTGACGGCCCGCACCAGCGGGATCATCTCGTCCTCGGTGACCGGCACCGTGGTGTCGTAGCCGTAGACCACATTCGCGGCCGAGTCGCCGACCAGCAGGACCGGGATGCCGGCCTCCTGGAAGAGACGGGCCGAGACGAAGTCGTAGGCGGTGAGCATCGGCCAGGCCTCGCCCTTGGCCTTGAGCTCGGCGAGGTGGTGGATGCGGGTGACCCGGGTCAGCCCCTGCTGATCGGGCTCCGGGGTGCCGCCGGAACCATAGACCGGCGTGTCGGGGATATCGCTCATGGTGGCGTGGCCTTCCTACGGTGACCTCGAGGCCGGCCTGGTGCCGGTCCCCGGGTGGACAGGGGGCGTCTGACGCGCGCGGACGATTTGCCGTGCGCTGTCGCCGACCACTCTGCCACGCGCCGCCGTGACCGGCGCGGAGAGTGTCGCGGGGCGAGCTCCGGGCGCTCGTCAGCCGCCCGCCGGACGCCCGCCGGGCGAGCACCGGGCGCTCGCCGGGCCCCCGGCGGGCGGGTGAGGGGCGGGATGTCACACGGCCGTAACACGGCAGGCACTAGGTTGGACGGCATGAACCGCCAGCAGGAGTACGTTCTCAGGACCCTAGAGGAACGCGACATCCGGTTCGTCCGGCTCTGGTTCACCGATGTGCTCGGGACTCTCAAATCGGTGGCGGTCGCCCCGGCCGAGCTCGAGGGCGCCTTCGGTGAGGGGATCGGGTTCGACGGATCGGCCATCGAGGGCTTCTCGCGGGTCTCCGAGGCGGACACCGTCGCCAAGCCCGACCCGTCGACGTTCCAGGTGCTGCCGTGGGCACATGACGACGGCAAGCAGCACTCGGCGCGCATCTTCTGCGACATCTTCAACCCGGACGGCAGCCCGAGCTGGGCCGACCCCCGCCATGTCCTGCGGCGACAGCTCAACAAGGCCGCCGACCTGGGCTTCTCCTGCTACGTCCATCCCGAGATCGAGTTCTTCCTCTTCCGCAGCCTCGACACCGACGGTGCCGAGCCGATCCCGACCGACAACGGCGGCTACTTCGACCAGGCGGTCCACGACACCGCGCCCCACTTCCGGCGGCATGCGATCGAGGCGCTGGAAGCGATGGGCATCTCGGTGGAGGTCTCGCACCACGAGGGTGCGCCCGGGCAGCAGGAGATCGACCTGCGCTACGCGGACGCGCTGAGCATGGCGGACAACATCATGACCTTCCGTTACATCGTCAAGGAGGTCGCGATGAACAACGGGGTGTGGGCCTCGTTCATGCCCAAGCCGCTGCGCGACCACCCGGGCTCGGCCATGCACACCCACATGAGCCTGTTCGAGGGGGACACCAACGCCTTCCACGACCCGGATGACGAGTACCAGCTCTCGACCACAGCCAAGTCCTTCGTGGCCGGGATCCTGCGCCACGCACCCGAGTTCTCGGCGGTCACCAACCAGTGGGTCAACTCCTACAAGCGACTGATCGGCGGTGGGGAGGCCCCCACCGCGGCCACGTGGGGCCGGGCCAACCGTTCCGCGCTGGTGCGTGTGCCCATGTACACCCCCAACAAGGCCTCCTCGCGCCGCATCGAGGTGCGCAGTCCCGACTCGGCATGCAACCCGTACCTGGCGTTCGCCGTGATGTTCGCTGCCGGCATCAAGGGGGTGCAGGAGGGCTACGAGCTGCCGCCGGAGTCCGAGGACGACGTGTGGACGATGAGTCGTCGCGAGCGTCGGGCGATGGGCTACACCGACCTGCCCGGCAGCCTCGAGCAGGCGCTGGACGCGATGGAGGAGTCGGAGCTCGTCGCCGAGGCACTCGGCGAGCACGTCTTCGAGTTCTTCCTGCGCAACAAGCGGCGGGAATGGCGCGAGTACCGCAGTGACGTGACCCCGTACGAGCTCCGCAACTACCTCAGTCTGTGACGGGGCGGGCGGCGTGAGCAGAGATTCCTCCCGTCCCCGCATTCCCAGCCCCGGGCGGCTCGGCCTGCTCGATGAGCGGGCGGCGGGGTGGCTCGACTACCTGGGGTGGACGGACGAGGACGCGGTACCGGTCCTGTGGGCCCTGTCGCGTGCGCCGGATCCGGATCTCGCGTTGGGGGCGCTCGTCCGACTCCGCGAGTCCCTCGCGGAGCAAGCCGACGGGGAACGTGGCACCACACCGGCCCAGACCGGCGTGGCCGCATTCGATTCCACCCTGCGCTCCGATCCCCGGGTGCGGGCCCGCCTGTTCGCGTTGCTCGGCTCGTCGAGTGCGCTGGGAGACCACCTGGTCGCCGAGCCGACACGCTGGACCCTGCTCCGGTCGTCGCTGCCGTCGCGCGAGGACGTGCTGGCGGACATGCTCGGTGCCGTCGACGCGGTCCCCGAGACGCCGGTGGAAGGCGCACCGACGCCGAGCCAGACCGCGGACCTGCGCAGTGTCGGCACCTATCGGGCCGGGGTGATCGGCGGCGCCGCGGTCAACGTGCTGCGCGCTGTCTACCGCGACCAGGTGGCCCTGCTGGCCGCCCACGATCTGGCGTCGACCGTCGAACAGGACGAACCGGCCCTGAGCTTCTCCGAGGTGGGCCACCGTCTGTCCGATCTCGCCGATGCGGCACTGACCGCAGCGCTGGCCGTGGCGGTGGCGACCGTGTACCCGGACTCGCCGATGCCTGCACGGTTGGCAGTGGTGGCCATGGGCAAGGGCGGTGCCCGCGAGCTCAACTACATCTCGGACGTCGACGTGATCTTCGTGTCCGAGCCCGCTGACGCCCGCACCACCCGGGTGGCGGGGGAGATGATGCGCATCGGGTCCATGGCCTTCTTCGAGGTCGATGCGGCGCTCCGCCCGGAGGGCAAGGCCGGCGAGTTGGTCCGCACTCTCGACTCCCACGTCAGTTACTACCGGCGTTGGGCCAAGACCTGGGAGTTCCAGGCCCTGCTCAAGGCCCGGCCGATGACCGGTGACCTCCCACTCGCGCGGGACTATCACGACGCGGTGCACCCCCTGGTGTGGACCGCGGCGGAGCGTGAGGACTTCGTGCACGACGTGCAGGCCATGCGCCGCCGCGTCGAGGAGAACGTGCCCGAGGCCCTGCGGGAGCGCGAACTCAAGCTCGGTCGCGGCGGTCTGCGGGACGTGGAGTTCGCGGTGCAGCTGCTCCAGATGGTGCACGGTCGCACGGACGAGGAGCTGCGGGTCACCGCCACCGTCGAGGCGCTGGGGGCGTTGCGTGACGGCGGATACATCGCCCGCGAGGACGGCGCGGAGCTGGTCTCCGCCTACGAGTTCCTCCGCCTCCTCGAGCACCGTCTCCAGCTCCAGCGCTACAAGCGCACACATCTCCTCCCCGAGGACGGCGACGAGGAGGGGTACCGCTGGCTGGCCCGCGCCGCCGACATCCGCCCGGACGGCCCCCGGGACGCCACCCAGGTGTTGCTGCTGAGACTGCGCGAGATCCGCCGCCGGGTGCGGCGCCTGCACTCGAAGCTGTTCTACCGCCCGCTGCTGGACTCGATCGCCTCCTACGACGCCGAGGCGCTCTCCCTGAGCCCCGAGGCCATGGAGCGTCAGCTCGGTGCCCTGGGATTCGCCTCCCCCCGCAACGCCCTCGGACACCTCCGTGCGCTGGCGGGGCAGAACAACCGGCGTGGCCGCATCCAGGCGCTTCTGTTGCCCACACTCATGGAGTGGCTGGCGGACACCCCCGACCCGGACGCAGGACTGCTGGCCTACCGCCGGCTGTGCGAGGAGAACGAGGAGGTCTCCTGGTTCCTGCGCACGCTGCGGGACGACAGCATCGTGGCGAAGCGTCTGGTCCAGGTCCTGGGGACGTCGCCGTTCGTCGCCGAACTCCTCATGCGCAACCCCGAGGTGATCCCCGATCTCTCCGACGGTGCGGAAGGGCCGCTGCTGGTGGCCTCGCGGGTCTCTGACATCGCCTCGGCACTCACGGCCTCGGCCGCACGCCACCGCACACCGGAACGGGTCATCGCGGCCGCCCGGTCGCTGCGCCGCGCGGAGTTGGCGCGCATCGGTGCGGCGGATGTGCTGCGGATGATCTCGGTGCCGGATGTGGGGAGGCGGCTGACGTCGGTCTGGAGGGCGGTGCTGGAGGCCGCGCTGGCCTCGGTGATCCGGGACATGCTGCCCGAGAACGGTGTACCGCCGGCGCGGCTGGCGTACATCGGTATGGGGCGCCTGGGCGGTTATGAGCTGTCGTACGGCTCGGACGCGGACGTGCTGATCGTGTGCGACCCGACCGAGGGCACGGCCGAGGACATGGCCCTGAAATGGGCCACACAGGTCGCCGAACGCGTGGGGTCGCTGCTGTCCTCGCCGTCGTCGGACCCTCCTCTGGACCTCGACACCGACCTGCGTCCCGAGGGCCGCAGCGGTCCCCTCGTACGCACGTTGGCCTCCTACCAGGCCTACTACGCCGGCTGGGCGGAGACATGGGAGCTCCAGGCCCTGCTGCGTGCCTCCTTCGCGGCCGGCGACCCGGACCTGGGCCTGGACTTCCTCCACATGATCGACGAGTTCCGCTACCCGGAGGACGGGGTCCCGCCCAAGGCGGTCCAGGAGATCCGCCGGATGAAGGCCCGCATCGACTCCGAGCGGCTCCCACGCGGCGCCGACCCGGCCACACACACCAAGCTCGGCCGCGGCGGCCTGGCGGACGTGGAGTGGTGCGCCCAGCTGCTCACCATGCAGCACGCGGCGCGGGTGCCGGGACTACACACCACCTCGACCCTCGAGACCCTCGACGCGGCGGCGTCGGCGGAACTGCTCAGTGAGGGGGAGCGGGATGCGCTGGTGCAGTCCTGGCTCATGGCCGGACACGCCCGGAACGCGCTGGTGCTGGCGCGCGGGAAGGCCGTGGACCAACTGCCGGGTCAGGGCAAGATCCTCGCCGCGGTCGCCTCGATCTGCACCGGATCCACCGACGGGGCCGAGTTCCTCAACGAATACCTGCGAGTGACGCGCCACGGACGCAAGGCGGTCGACCACGTGTTCTGGGGCGAGGGCTGAGGCCGGGACGCGGTGAGTGGGTGCCGGCGCCGGGGAAGAAGCCAGGGTCTTCACCGATGCGCCGGGGTGAGGTGCGGCGATAGCCTGGGCGCATGCCTGTGACGATGAACCTCACCCTCACCCTCGACGGGGTCACCTACGGCGAGCTGTACGAGTTCGTCGACGCCGTCCGCGCTGCCGGCGTACCCGCTGACGAGCGTGTCCGCTGCCTCGGATCCGACGAGAAGGGGGACCGGTTCGAGATCGAACTGGGCCCGGACCGTCGTCGTCCCGGGGCGGCGCGCGCAGCATCGGGGGCCCTTGTGAGTCAGCCCGCCGACGCCGCCGGTTCCTCGCCGACCGCCCCGACGGTGGCATCGGTCGCCGAGACGGTCCGGTCGATGGTCCGCAACGGCGATGACCTGGACCGTGTGATCGCCGCACTGGGGGATCTGCGCAAGTTCCTCCGGTGACCTAGCATTTGCGTCATGAGTCCACGTTCACGTCTCCTCGCCCCCGGTGCGGCCGCAGCGGTGCTCGCCGCTGTCCTCGCAGGGTGTGGCGGGGCCACGGTTGACGGGGAGTCCCCCGAGGTCACGGCCGAGAGCCAGAGTTCGTCGGTCGTGACCTCGGCCCCGTTCGCCGAAGAACGTCCGGTGAAGCCGACGGGCCCGGTCCCCCCGCCCCCGCCGCAGGACCCGGAGCCGGAGCCGATGCCGGGCGAGCCCGAGCCGCCGCCCG
>CAYFRF010000007.1:72166-73243 GCA_964345415.1 uncultured Microbacter sp.
CGCCGCCCGCTCCGGAGCCCGTCCCCGGCTCGGGCGACTTCGTGGCCCTGCTGGACAGCCGCGGGGTCGCACTGCCCGACGGGATGGACCCGGTCGCCACCGCCGTGGAGGCCTGTGGCCGGTTCGACGGTGGCCAACAGATGGACGAGGTCTCTGGGTGGCTCGCCGACCAGGGCGGCCTCGACCCGGACGGGCAGGGCTTCTTCCTCGGGGCTGCGGTCACCACCTACTGCCCACAGAACTTCCCCAAGCTGGGCTGACTCACCGGGGCGTCTGCTGACGGCCCGGCGGGTGATCACCAGTCGATCTCGCCGAGGACCTCGTTGCGCCTGCGGAGTTCGGCCACCCGCATCTCCGCGGCCCGGTGTTCCTCGACGCGGCGGCGGGCCTGTTCGGCCAGTGCGTCGGCCTCCACCTCTGCCAGCAGCAGCTGTAGCCGGTCCTTCTGTTCGCGCACCGTCTCGACGGAGGTGTCCATCGCGATGAGCTTGCGGGAGCCCGCTGAGGCGTGGAGGAACGGGTTGCGTTCGAGGAGCAGGCGTGCCTCCTCGGGGTCGAGGACCCGGGAGAGTTTGAGCAGGACGGGATAGCCCTGACCCTCCTTGTCGATCCCGGGATCGTGCTCGGGGTCGAGCGCGGCGGCCACCACCTTGAGCGGGCGGGCCCGCGGAGAGGAACTCCGGAAGTCGAACGGGTTGTCATCCATGATGGCGGGGCTCCTTCCGGCGCTTCTCACGACGTCGGCACGTCCTTTTAGGCCCAACCGTAAACGCCCCGGTCGAGGTGACCGGGGCGTTTAGGCGATTCAGGTGATCCGGGCCGGATGGGCCCGTCGGCTCAGCAGTCGTAATAGAGGTCGAATTCGTAGGGGTGGGGACGCAGGTTGACCGGCGCGATCTCCTTCTCACGCTTGTAGGAGATCCAGTTCTCGATCAGATCCTCGGTGAACACCCCGCCCTCGGTCAGATAGTCGTGGTCGGACTCGAGCCGGTCGATCACGGCGGGCAGCGAGGTGGGTGCCTGCGGGATATCGGCGGCCTCCTCGGGCGGGAGCTCGTAGAGGTCCTTGTCGACCGG
>CAYFRF010000008.1:0-3022 GCA_964345415.1 uncultured Microbacter sp.
CCCAGGCTACTGACGCGCCGCGGGCCAGGCCCCGTGCGCGCCGCGGAGCAGATCCCGTGTTCACCCGCCCTTCACGCGTCGGTTGCTGTCACCTGTCGCGCGCGGTGGAGAGTGCGACGCCGTCGTGCGTTAATTGGGCATGAGTACCCACGAGCGCAGTCAGCAGGGCGGCCGCGGGCGGGTCCGCAAGAAGATCAGCGCGGCGGCGATGGCGCCCATGGTCGCGATGGAGGCGTACACGAGGGCCCGCGTCCCCCGGGCGGACAGTCACCTCATCCGGCTCCGCGTCTCCGCGGTCAACGACTGCCGCTACTGCACGGCCATGCACCGCCGCGATGCCCGCAAGGACGGTTGGGACGACGCCCGCATCCTCGCCGCCGAACTCGCCGACACCCGCGCCGACCAGCTGCCCGAGGACCAGCGGGTGGTGGCCCGCTTCGCCGATGCCGTGACCCACCTCCACGGCGAGGAATCGGTCCCGGACGAGCTCTGGGAGGAGATCGTGCGGCATCGCGGCGAATCGGGGGCCGGCCAGCTGCTGATGGAGATCGTCACCATCAACGCGTGGAATCGGATCGCGGCGGTCACGAGGTTGGACCCGCGCTCGCTGCGGGGCGTCGAGGAGCGCGACATCGACCCGGAGCGGCCGGTGGCGTGACCGGAGACCCCGCGCAGCGCCGCGCCGGGCCGGTCCGCGCCGTGTCGTGCCTACTCCGCCGGCGGGTCCGGCAGCTGCACGGCCTCCCACATCGCGACCTCGTTGCCGCCGGGCTCGCGGAAGTGGAAGCGGCGGCCGCCGGGGAAGTCGAACGGCCCGAACGTGATGGTTCCGCCGGCGGCCTCGACCTGGTCGCGTGCCTCTTCCAGGTCGCCGACGCGGATCAGCATCAGCGGCGCGGGGGATTGTTCGTGGCCGTCGCCCTGGATCCCCACGTCGATCCCGCCGCCGGCGAGGTCGGTGTAGGAGCTGCCGTACACGGTCGGTTTCCAGCCGCAGACGGTCTCGAAGAACTCGGACGTCGCGGACATGGAGGAACTGGGGAACTCGACGAGTGTGATCTCGAGGGGCTTGCGTCGCATGGCCACGAAACTACGCGGCCGTGCCACCGGCTCGCCGGGGATCGGTGAGGATCAGGGCGTTGTCGGCAGGGGTTGCCGCCGGGTGTTCCAGCGGGCGAGCAGGTCCGCTGCGGCCGCACGCGGGTCCGGGGCGGCCATGATCGCCGACACCACGCACACCCCGTCCAGTGCGGTGGCCGCGAGATCGGCGACGTTGGTCGGGCCCACCCCGCCGATGCCCACCGCCCGCACACGGCAGTCGTGGGCGACACGGGAGATCCGGTCCGCGCCCTGCACCCCGAGCGCAGGGGCGGTGTCGGTCTTGGTGGGCGTCGACCAGACCGGACTCACCCCGATCACGTCCGGGGCCACCTCGGGAACGGCCAGCGCCTCGGCCAACTGCACATCCGACTCGATCGACAGTCCCAGCATCAGCTCCGCCGGCAGCGCCGCCCGGGCCCGCGCCAACGCCTCGTCCCGCTGCCCGATGTGCAGATGCAGCCCCAGCTCGCGCGCGACGTCGAGCCGATCGTTGACGAACACCGGCACGACCCGGCCCACCTCGGCCGCCGCGCGTCCCGCGGCCTCGGCGATGGCGGCGGCGTGCGTGGCGAACTCGTCGTCGTCGCACTCCTTGTCTCTCACCTGGACCACGCCCACCCCGCCGAGCACCGCCTCGAACACGATCCGCGGCACCGCGTCGCGCCCACCACCCAGGTGGGGATCGGTGACCAGGTACAGGCGCCAGTCCGCCGCGGCGGCCAGAGCGCGCCGCGATGCCGGAGCGGCGCTCACTCGACGTCGGCGATCGTCAGCACGGCCAGCTCCGCGATCTGCGCCGGCTCCAGCGAATACAGCGCGTCGAGCCAGGCCATCGCGAACGAGCCCGGGCCCATCGCCACGGTGCCCGCCGCCGACCCCGCCGCGCCGACGTGGGCGTGCGCGGCCACCACCCCGTCATGGTCGGGGATCCCGGCCGACCGTGCGACCGAGATGTACCCGGCGGTCAGCGCGCCCAACGCGCAGCCCGTGCCGATCACCTTCTGCAACAGCGGATGCCCCGAGTCGATCCACGTCGCGCGGGTCGGCCCGCCGGTGTGGGTGATCACCAGGTCCTGCGCGCCCGAGATCGCCACCGTCCCACCCGTCTGACCGGACAAGCCGATCGCCGGCGCCAGGGCCTGCGGCACCGTCGCCGTGGAGTCCACACCGCGGCCACCCTCGCCCGCCCCGGCCAGCGCCACGATCTCCGACGCATTGGCGCGGATCGCCGCCGGGCCGTGGTCGAGCCACTCCGTGGCCAGGCGCGTGCGCAACGTCAGCCCGCCCACCGCGACCGGATCCAACACCCACGGCGTGCCGTGCTCCCGCGCCGACGCGATGGCCGCGTGCATACCCTCCACCTGCTCGGACGTCGGGTTACCCACGTTGACCAGCACCCCCGAGGCCACCGCCGCGAAATCGCCGGCCTCCTCCGGGTGGTCCACCATCGCCGGCGCCGCACCCGCCGCCAACAGCACATCCGCGGTGACCCCGCGGACCACCGAGTTCGTGAGACAGTGCACCAGCGGACTGCTCTCGCGCAGCAGCGACACCAGGCGGGCGACGGTCTCGGCGGGGTCGGACGGGGTGGACTGCGGTGACCTGGACTGCGGTGACTCTGACATGCCCCGAGTCTGCCGCAGCGGGCCGCGTCGCAGTGCGGCGCGCCGGGTGAGCCGGGCAGGAATAGCCGGCCGACGCGGCGGGTTGCACGGGGTGTGCCCGCCACTGACTTCCGCGCCCTGCCCCTGTCCGTCATCGACTTCGCCACCATCCGCCCAGGCCAGAGCGTGGGGGAGGGGTTGCAGGACTCGGTGGCGCTCGCGCAGAAGGCGGAGGAGCTGGGCTACGAGCGGGTCTGGTACTCCGAGCACCACAACATGCCGTCCATCGCCTCCTCCGCGCCGGCCGTGCTCATGGC
>CAYFRF010000008.1:3122-5809 GCA_964345415.1 uncultured Microbacter sp.
GCCCAGCTCGCCGCCGCCTACGGACTGCCGTACGCCTTCGCCTCCCACTTCGCGCCCGACGCGCTGGAGCAGGCCTCGGCGGTGTACCGCGAGCGCTTCCAGCCCAGCGAGCAGTTGGCCGAGCCGTACATGATCGCCGCGGTGAACGTGGTGGCCCACGACGACGCCGCGGTGGCCGAGCAGGAGCTGCACTGGTACCGCCGCCAGCGGGTCAAGCTCATGGCCGGGCGCGGTCGCGACTTCAGCGACGAGGAACTGGACATGATCATGGAGTCCGCCGGGGGCCGGCAGATCCTCCACATGATCACCTACACCGCCTGCGGCGACGGGCCGGCGGTGCGCGACTATCTCACCGAGTTCGCCCACCGTGCCGGCGCCGACGAGCTCATGGTGGCGCCCGTCGGCTCCACCCGCGAACGCGTCCACGGCACGCTCGAGGTCCTGCGGCGGGCCTGGGACAGCTGAGGCCCGCCGCCGGCCGGGGGCGGCAGGGCCGGGGTGAGGCGCATCACCCCCGCCCCAGCTGGACGTCTGTCCGTCGCCACGGGGCGCGGAACAGGCATACGCTGGTCCTATGGCCATCTCCGATGTGGGTGAATACGCCCACCTCAGCTCCGAGGAAATCGAGGCGCTGGGGCGGGAGCTCGACGCGATCCGCACCGAGGTCCTGACCTCCCGCGGAGAGCGCGACTACCGGTACATCCACAGCATCATCCGCCTGCAGCGCGGACTCGAGATCAGCTCGCGGACACTGCTGTACTTCGGTGCCCGCAACCGCACCGCCTGGGCGATCGGCGCCGGGGTGCTGGGCGTGGCCAAGATCCTCGAGAACATGGAACTCGGCCACAACATCATGCACGGCCAGTGGGACTGGATGAACGACCCGGAGATCCACTCCACCACCTGGGAATGGGACCTGGTCGGCAACTCGGCGGACTGGAAGCACACCCACAACCACCTGCACCACAAGTTCACCAACATCGTCGGTATGGACGACGACGTGGGGTTCGGTGTCCTGCGCGTCACCCGTGACGTGCCGTGGCAGCCGAAGTTCGCCGCCAACGTGCTCGTCAACACCGTGCTCATGATGGGTTTCGAGTGGGGCATCGGGTTGCAGGCCGTGAAACTCGGGGACGCGCTGCCGGGCTCGAAGGCCCCGGCCCAGGACCGCCTGCGGGCCCGGCGCTTCCTGGCCAAGGCCGGGCGGCAGATCCTCAAGGACTACATCCTGTTCCCGGTGCTCGCCGGCCCGGGTGGACGTCAGGCGCTCACCGCGACCCTCACCGCCAACATCATCCGCAACGTCTGGACCAACGCGGTGATCTTCTGCGGGCACTTCCCCGACGGCGCCGAGAAGTTCACCATGACGGATGTAGAGACCGAGACGCAGGCCGAGTGGTACCTGCGGCAGATGCTCGGCAGCGCCAACCTCGACGGCGGCCCCGTCATGAACCTCATGTCCGGCAACCTGTCGTACCAGATCGAGCACCACATGTTCCCCGACCTGCCGTCCAACCGGTACGCCGAGATCTCACTCCGGGTGCGGGACCTGTGCGCCCGCTACGACCTGCCGTACGTCTCCGGTCCGCTGTGGAAGCAGTACCTGCAGTCGTGGCGGACCATCGCCCGGCTGTCCCTGCCGGACAAGTACCTTCGCCGCACCTCCGACGACGCCCCGGAGACACGCAGCGAGAAGATGTTCGCGCTCACCCCGCCCATGCCGGGCCTGGCCACCGCGCTCGCCGGACTGCGGAAGCGACGGGCCCGTTCGGCGCACTGAGGGGGGCTGGCAGACTGGTCGGCATGTCGCTGACGAGCATGTTGGAGGCCGCCGGTCGGGGTGGGACGGTGGAGGTCGAGCAGGGCTGGACCCAGGGGCGGGCCATTTTCGGTGGACTGTCCGGGGCGCTGCTGGTGGCCGCCATGAAGGGGCGGATCGCCGAGCTCGCCGCCACCACCGGCAAGCCGGCCGCGGTTCCGCCGCTGCGTTCGGTCACCGTCTCGTTCGTCGGACCCGCGAGCCCCGGGCCGGTGGAGATCGAGGCCGAGGTGCTGCGCGTGGGCTCCAACGTCACCCAGTGCCAGGCCACGCTGCGACAGTCCGGCGAGGTGGTGGCCACCGCGCTGGCGGCATTCGGTCGGCATCGCGAGTCGGCGCTGTCAGTGAGTCCGGCGCACCCGGTCCCGGGACTGCCCGACCCGGCGACGATCGAGCCGTTCCCGTACATCGAGAAGCTCACGCCCGAGTTCTACCAGTTCGTGGAGCTGCGCCAGGTGGGCGGACAGCCTCCGTTCAGCGGGTCGGACAGCGACGGGCTGTCCGGGTGGGCGTCGCTGCGTGAGGCCCCCGCGGGCTTCGAGGAGGAGCACCTGGTGCTGCTGGCCGACGCGTGGCCGCCGGCGCCGCTGCAGATGCTCACGGGTTTCGCGGCAGGCAGCAGCCTCAACTGGACACTCGAGCTGATCGCCGAGATCATGCCCGAGAACACCCCGGCCGAGGCGGTGTTCGCCTACGAGGCCACCACCGACTCGGCTCGGGACGGCTACGCGCACACGCACGCCATGATGTGGCGCCCGGACGGCGAGCTGGTGGCGATCAGCCGGCAGTCCATCACGATTTTCGGCTGACTCCAGACCGTCTGCCAGCCCGGGCTGCCGGCACCCGGGCGCAGCCAGCCTGCCAGCCG
>CAYFRF010000008.1:5909-57831 GCA_964345415.1 uncultured Microbacter sp.
CCCGGGCTGCCGGCACCCGGGCGCAGCCAGCCTGCCAGCCGCCACCCGGGCGCAGCCAGCCTGCCAGCCGGCCACCCGGGCGCAGCCAGCCTGCCAGCCGGCCACCCGGGCGCAGTTCGCCCCTCAGATTCGCCCGCACGCGCGGGGCTCCGCGAGTAAAGGCGAATCTGAGGGGCGAAACGGATATTGGGGTGGGCGCAGGCGAATCTGAGGGGCGAAACGGATATTGGGGTGGGCGGTTCGCAATCTGAGGGGCGAAACGGCGCGCCCCCCCGAGGCTGGCCTGGTGGGAAGTCCGGCTCAGCCGGCGGCGCGGGTGGAGCGACGCCGTCCGCCGCCGGCACCACTGCGGCTGCGGCCCGAGGCCTCGCCGAGAGACTGACGCGCGCCCGCACCGGCGCCCGACCGACCTGTGTCCGACCGACCCGAACCCTGTCGGCCTGCTCCGGAGCCGGCGCCCTGATGGCCGGAACCCTGACGGCCCGAGCCCGAACCGGAGCCCTGACGCTGGCCGCCGGCGCCGCGCCCGGAACCCTGGCCGCCGGCGCCAGTGCCGGCGTTCTGGGGACGACGAGGACGACGACGAGCACCGCCACCGCCGTTGCCCGACCCGCCGGGGGCGCCTGCGCCGGCCGGCCGGTCAGAGCGCTCGGGCCGGTCGGAGCGCTCGCGGCGCTCGCCGGCCTGCGAGCCCTGAGCGCCACGCTGACGGTTCTGGCTCTGGCGGTCCCGGCCACGGCTGCGGCGGGACTGCGTGCGGACGGACGGCGCGTCGGGATCCACGGCACCCGGCACGTGCGGCGGCGGCTCGGGGGCGTCGGCCAGTGCAGCGGCGGCGTCGGCGCCCACGGGCAGCATGATCTCCCCGGCGGTCACCCCGGCGGCCCGCAGCAGCGAGCGGACCTCGCCGACCTGGTCCTGGGTGGCCACGGTCACGACGGTGCCCACGGCGCCGGCGCGCGCGGTGCGGCCCGAGCGGTGCACGTACGCCTTGTGCTCGGCCGGCGGGTCGGCGTGGACGACCAGCCCCACGTCGTCGACGTGGATTCCGCGGGCGGCGATGTCGGTGGCCACGAGCACGGTCGCCTCACCGGAGGAGAAGGCGTCGAGGTTGCGGACGCGGGCGTTCTGCGACAGGTTGCCGTGCAGATCCACGCTGGCCACGCCGCGGCCGGTGAGCTGCTTGGCCAGCCGCTTGGCACCGTGCTTGGTGCGGGTGAACATCACGGTCCGCTCGTTGGCGCCGGCCAGGTCGGCCAGGGCGCGCACGCGGTCGTCGGAGTCCACGCGCAGGACGTGGTGCGCGGTCGGCCCCGGGGTGGCGGAGCCGTCGTCGACCGAGTGGTCGACGGGGTCCACCAAGAAGCGGTCCACGAGCTTGCTCACGCCTTCGTCGAGGGTCGCCGAGAACAGCAGCCGCTGCGCGTCCTTCGGCGTGGCCGACAGGATGCGGGTGACGCCGGGCAGGAAGCCCAGGTCGGCCATGTGGTCGGCCTCGTCCAGGACGGTGATCTCCGTCTTGTCCAGGCGGCAGTGCTTCTGGCCCATGAGGTCCTCGAGGCGGCCGGGGCAGGCCACCACGATGTCCACACCGCGGTTCAGGGCCTCGACCTGGCGGCCCTGGGACACGCCACCGAAGATCACGGTGGTGCGCATCCCCTCGGCCGCCGCCAGCGGTGCCAGGGTCTCGTTGATCTGCCGGGCCAGCTCGCGGGTGGGGGCGAGGATCAGGCCACGCGGGGCACCCTTGGCGCGCGTGGTGCCGGAGGCGGCGAGGCGGGCGACGAGCGGGATGCAGAACGCGTAGGTCTTGCCCGAGCCGGTCCGGCCGCGGCCCAGCACGTCGCGCCCGGACAGCGCGTCGGGGAGGGTGGCGTCCTGGATGGGCGTGGGGGTGACGATGCCGGCGCCCGAGAGGACGGTGAGCAGGGAAGGGGGAACGCCGAGATCGGCGAAAGAACGTGACAAGGAGAAGGCTCCGTACATAGATGGGCGTCTTGCCCGGCGCGCTCGCGGAGATGTCGCAGCACTGCTGTCAGTGCTGCGCCCGGTGCGCGACCACGGGGAGGTCGACTGGCCGCTCGGTCCGAGGCAAGCGTGGTGCGGACCGACTGACCCCACCCTACGCCTCGCCGGCCCCGGGGCCCGAACGGATGTGACCGACGGCATCACCAGACCATCGCCCGGCGGGCCGCGCGGTGGCACGATGAACCATCATGCGACTCGACCTGTCCCTGCTGCGCCGCCCCGAGCTGGGCTCGGTGCTGCTGGGTCGTGAACGCGAATCCTCGCGACTGCGCACCCTGCGCGTGCGGGTCCTGCTGGTGCTCACGCTTCTGGCCTCGAACCTGGTGGGGGTCGCGGTGGCGGCGGCGCTCATCCTGTTCGTGCTGCCCGGCCCCTCCCTGCTGTCCTCGCGCTTCCTGTGGCCCAACGGGGTGGTGGTGCCGGTCTACGTGGGTGTGGCGATGATCGTGGGCCTGGTGTGGGTGCGCTCGGCCGTCTACCGGCGGGTGCGCTGGTTCCTCGAGGGCCGCGAGCCCACCGACAGGGAACGGGCCAGGACGTTGCGCCTGCCCGGCCGGGTGACCCTCATCCAGGGTTTCCTGTGGATGCTCGGCGCGGTCATCGTCACCACGGCCTTCGGGGTGATCGACCCGGAGGCGATCCCGGTGGTGGGCTTCACCATCACCTTCTCGGGCGTGGTCGTGTGCGGCGCCGCCTATCTGTTCGCCGACTTCGGCCTGCGCCCGATCGCCGCTGTGGCCCTGGCCTCCGGCACGGCGCCACGGGCCCGCTTCCTCGGCGCCCTGACGCGGGTCCGGGTGGCCTGGGCCGTGGGCAGTGGGGTGCCCATCGCGGGACTGCTCCTGGTCGCCGTCTACACGCTGGCGGGCCGTGCCCTGTCGGTGGAACGCCTCGCCGTCGTCGTCATCGTCCTGGGCGGCACCTCCCTCCTCGCCGGATTCCTGCTCGTGTCCCTGTCCACCGGTTCCATGCTCGGCCCGCTGCGCAGCGTGCGGTGGGCGATGGAGGACGTCACCGCGGGGCGCCTGTCGCGGCGCGTGGCGGTGTACGACGGCACCGAGCTCGGCGAACTGCAGCGCGGCTTCAACCAGATGGCCGCCGGCCTCCAGGAGCGCGAGCGGCTGCGCGACCTGTTCGGCAGGCACGTGGGGCGCGAGGTCGCCGAGGCCGCCGAACTGCACGACCCCGAGCTGGGCGGGCGGGACTCGCGCGTCGGGGTGGTGTTCGTGGACATCATCGGCTCCACCGAGATGGCGGTGCGGTCCGAGGCCGCCGAGGTGGTCGACGTGCTCAACCGGTTCTTCGCCGTGGTGGTGGAGACCGTGGAGGAGTACGACGGCATCGTGGACAGTTTCCTCGGCGATGCCGCGCTCGTGGTGTTCGGTGCACCCCGGTCGATGGAGGACCCGGCCACGGCGGCGGTGGCGTGCGCCCGGACGCTGGCCGAGCGACTGCCGGAGCGCGTGCCCGGCTGCCGCGCCGGGATCGGTGCCTCGTACGGGAATGTGGTGGCCGGCTACGTGGGCTCCGACGACCGCTTCGAGTACACGGTGATCGGCGACGCGGTCAACGAGGCCGCGCGGCTGTGCGAGCTGGCCAAGGACCACGAGGGGCTGGTCCTGGCCTCAGGAACGGCCGTGGACCGGGCGGAAACCGAGGAAGCGGCGCGCTGGACCTCCGCCGGGGCGCAGGTGGTCCGAGGTCGCTCCGAGCCGACCGTCCTGCGGGTGCCCCGCTGACGGGGTGGCCGGTGTACAGCAGGGTGCGTGGTAGCTTCCACAGGAATCAGAAATCGCTCACTTCTCCTCCCTCGCCCGCAATAGGACACGTTCATGCGCATCTTCTTCCGTTCTGCCGCCGCGGTCACAGCCTCGCTGACCCTCGCGCTCTCGCTGACCGCATGCTCAGACGATGCTGAGGAGGCTGCCGCACACGAGGCGGAGGCCTGCGCGGCCATCGTGTCCCTGCGTGACTCGGTCGCCCAGATCAACACCCTCGACGCCCAGTCCAGCGTCGAGGAGGTCCGAGAGGTCCGCAGCGGCATCGCGGAGTCGTACGAAGAGCTTGTGTTCGCACTCGACGACGTCGCGGACGACCGGGTCAACGCCCTCAACGAGGCCTACGAGGAGTTCGAGGACAGCCGCGGCGACCTGGACGGCGACCTCACGGTGCCCCAGGCGCTCTCCGAGATGAAGTCCGAGGCCCAGGGCATCACCGAGGCGGAGAACGGACTGTGGGCGGAACTCTCCTGTAACTGAGCTGCTCGCAACTGAGCCACCCACAACCGAGCCCCCGTCTTCCGAGGCGCTGACGAACTTCCCGAGAAGAGACACATGGCTATCCACGTCAACGTCGAGAACTTCGCCCGCGCCGAGACCGACCTCATGTTCTCGCGCCTGCACGCCACCGCCGGCGGTGTGAACCGGTGGGCGCACTTCCGTGAGCCGTCCCCGATCGACCAGCAGCCGATCGTCCGGCAGAACAGGGACACGCTGTACAGCACCGCGATCGTGGACCTCGCCGAGCCCGTCACTCTCGTGGTCCCCGATGCCGGCGAACGCTACCTGTCGATCATGGTGGTCAACCAGGACCACTACATCCCGGTGATCTTCCACGAGCCCGGGGAGCACATCCTCACCGAGGCCGCCCTGGGTACCCGGTACGTCATGCTCGCCTCGCGGATCCTGGTCGACCCCGCGGACCCGGCCGACATCGCCGAGGTCAACACCCTGCAGGACGGGCTGCGACTGGTGGCCACCTCATCGACGGAGTTCGTGCTCCCCGGCTACGACACCGAGTCGCTGACAGTCACCCGGGAGGCCCTGATCGCACTCTCCGACGGACTGCCGGACTTCACCGGGTCCTTCGGCACCGCCGACGAGGTGTCCCCTGTGCGCCACCTGATCGGCACGGCCTCCGGCTGGGGAGGGTTACCCGGGTACGAGGCCCACTACCTCAACGTGGTGCCGGGGCTGCCGCTCGGAGAGTACGAGCTGCGCATCGTGGACCCGCCCGTCGACGCGTTCTGGTCGGTCTCGCTCTACAACGCCGACGGCTATTTCGAGGCCAACGAGCTGGGCGTCAACAACATCAACTCGGTGACCGCCACGCCGGACGCCGATGGCGGGATCACGATCCGGTTCGGCACCGAGTACGACGGGCACCCCAACTACCTGCCGATCATGGAGGGCTGGAACTACCTGATCCGTCTCTACCGGCCGCGGCCCGAGGTGCTGGACGGGACCTGGCAGCCCGATGCCGTCCGTCCGGTCGGCGCCCGGTGACCGAGGTCCTCGGCGACACCCTGACCCTGGCGCTCGGCGTGGCGATCAGCCCCGTCCCGGTGATCGCCACGATCCTCATGCTGCTCTCGCCGGCCGCCGGTCGTACCGGGGCCAGCTTCCTGGCCGGCTGGCTGGTCGGGATCACGGCCGCGATCAGTATCGTCACCGCGCTGGGAGCGCTGATCCCCGCCGGTTCGGGCGATGCGGGCGGCCGGCCCGTCGTGGGGGCGATCCAGGCGCTGCTCGGGCTGGGGCTGGTGGCGCTGGCGGTCCGCCAGTGGCGCGGCCGCCCGGGGCCCGGCGACGAACCGGAGCTGCCCGGGTGGATGACCGGAATCACCGGTGTGTCCCCGGGCAAGGCATTCGGGCTCGGCGCCCTGCTCGCTGCCGCGAACCCGAAGAACCTCCTGCTCGCCGTCGCTGCCGGCGTCGCGTTCTCCCAGGCGGCTCTGCCGACCGGGTCCCTGGTGGTCTCCGTCGCCATCTGGGTGCTCATCGCGGCGAGCACCGTGCTGATCCCGGTGGTGGCAGCGCTGAGCATGCCGGAGCGGGTGGCGGGTCCGCTCGACCGGCTCAAGACCTGGCTGACGGCCAACAACGCCGCCGTGATGTGTGTGCTGCTGCTGGTGATCGGCGTCAACCTGGTGGGCAAGGCCCTCGCCCAGTTCTGAGCCGCCTACCGGGCTCGCGTGCCTAGTTCTGCTGCAGTACCACGTCGCGACCCCCGAGCGAGACCTCCAGTCCCTCGGGCACCACGCGGGCACCCTCGATCACCACGCCCTGCGGCAGTGACTCGACCGTCGAATCGACGACCGTGGTGATCCCCGAGAACAGGCCGTCCGGCAGCGGGAAGCCCAGCAGCGCGGTCTGCTCGGGGCGCAGCGTGAGCTGGCCGTCCGTCACGCCCGGGGCCACGCCGATCTCGGCGATACCGCCGATGTCCGCGCGCAGCAGACCTGCGGGCGCGTCGGGCCGCACCGAGCGGACCTCGGCGAGACCGGCGACGGGGGATGCCCCGGAGTGATCGCCCTGCGCGGCGGCGGTGAGCTGCTGCGCGTCGAGCACCGCCGTGCCGTCCACAGTGGCGGCGTGCAGTGCGCCGTCGACCAGAGTCACCGAGCGGCCGGTCACGTCCAGCTGCGGCACGGTGCCCGAGCCGGGGGAGGTCAGGTGCACCGAGTCCGCGGCGCGGGTGCTGACCAGCTCCCACAGCAGCAGGCCCCGCCCGAACGAGACCGACGCGGGCGCGCCGACCTGCTGCGAGAACTCCCGCTCCGCGCGGTGCGACAGATACCAGCGCACGCCCACCTCGGCGGCCGCGACGAGCCCCACGAGCACCACCACCAGCAGGATCAGCGAGCAACCGCAGCCCCTGCGTCCGCCGTCCCGTCCCGTCCCAGCTCCTCGTCCCATGCCGGTATCGTGCCGGACCCGCGCGCCACGGTCCACCACCGGTTGCGGCACACGGCCCCCGCCCCCACCCTCGGGGCATGACCGAGACACCGGAAGCCCCCGCTGAGACCCGAACAGTCGCCTTCCTCGTGGCTGGGGAAGGCGTGGAACGCGTCGAACTCACCGAACCCTGGGACGCCGTCACCGCTGCCGGCCACACCGCCGTGCTGGTGAGCACCGATCCGGGCGAGGTGGGCCTGGTCGACCACCTCACCGGCGCCGGCACACATCCTGTCGACCGCACCGCCGCCGAGACCTCCGCCGCGGACGTGGACGTCCTCGTCCTGCCCGGCGGCGTGGCCAACCCGGACGCCCTGCGGCGGGACCAGCACGCCCTCACCCTGGTGCGCGAGATGGTCGAGGCCGGCAAGCCGGTCCTCGCGATCTGCCACGCACCGTGGGTGCTCATCGAGGCCGGGGTCGTGCGGGGTCGCCGCGTCACCTCCTACCCCAGCCTGCGCACGGACCTGGTCAACGCGGGAGCGGAATGGGTCGACGACGAGCTCGTCACCGACAACGGCATCATGACCAGCCGCGATCCCGACGATCTCCCGGCCTTCTGCGAGGCCCTCCTCGGCGCGATCCGGGGCGCCGACTAGCAGGGCGTGCCCCGTGATCGGCGTCTATGCCCACGGCCGCGGTCACCTGCACCGTGTACTGCCGGTCGTGGCCGCCCTCCGCGACCACGGTGACGAGGTGACGCTCCTGGTCGCGGGGATGCTCGGGGCGACTCTGCGGCCCCACGGCGTACGCGTGGAACACCTGCCCGTCCTCGAGGCGACCTCGCCCGGACCGGACGGGGAGGGTCTCGAGGTGGACGTCCGGCGCGCGGCCCTGTCCTGGATCGACCGGGCCCGGCCGCGGGTGTTCTGGGTGGACGGTTCGCCCGCGATGTCCCTGGCCGCGCACCTGACCGGCACACCGGTGGTGAGCAGCCTGCCGCCCGGGATCCGGTATGACGAACCGCACCTGCTGAGGTGTCGCTCCGCACGGAGCCTCATCGGGGCGTGGCCGCCGGGGTCGTTCCCCGACACCGTGCGCAGCGTGCGCGGGCAGGTCAGGGAGGTCGGGGGGATCTCCCGTTTCGAGCGTCGCGACCGGGTCCCGGGCCCGCCGGGTCGTCGTCGCCCCCTCGTGGTCCACCTCAACAGTGCCGGTCCGCGGGGTGACCACCGCTTCTGGCGGGCGGTTCGCGCATCGGCCCAGCGCACGGGCCCGGTCGAATGGCTGGAGATCGGCGGCCCGGACGCGCCGTGGCGCGAGGACCCGTGGCCGGAACTGTCCACCGCCGACGTGGTGGTCACGTGCGCCGGGCAGTCCTCGGTCGCGGACGCCGCCTGCTGCGACGTCCCGATGGTGGTGGTGCCCCGCCGTCACGAACACGGCGAGCACGACGCCACCGCCCGCGCCCTCGCCGTCCTGCCCGGGGTCACCGTGCGGTACTACGGCGACGGCCCCACCGCCGTCGCCCGCTCCGTCTGCGAGCAGATCGACGCCGCCCTGCGCCCCGACTCCACCGGCATCCGCGCGCGCTGGCGCGTGGACGGCGCGGCCGCGCGCGCCGCCGACGCCATCCGACACGTCGCGGACACGGATCCGGGCCCCCTCCCGCCGGGTTGAACAATTCTCACCAGCCCCTCCGGTGGCGCGGTCAACGCTGTTCACAGGCCTGTGGGCCGGGATACGCACGTCTGGGAGACGCCGGCGCCGGTCGACGTACCGGGAAAATGCGACAGCGTGGGGGCATGGACTGCGGAGGGGAGCACCGACGCGCCAGACGGGCACGTCGGCCACCGCGGGGACGGAGGACAGATGCCCAGGTACAGGACCCTCGAACCCACAGCCGACTTCTGGTCTTGGCGCGATCACGCGGCCTGCATCGGACACGAGGACCTCTTCTACAGTCTCGAGGAGGAACGCAAGGGGGAGCGGCGCAAGAAAGAGGAGGAGGCCAAGGCCGTCTGCGCGACCTGCCCGGCATTCGACACCTGTAGAGACTTCGCGATGGAGACGCGGGAACTCTACGGCGTGTGGGGCGGGCTCACGGAGGCGGAGAGGCACCGCCTGGCAGGGCGCCACCGGACCGGGTGAGGCGGCGGTGGGTGACGGCGTTGTCGTCGTCGTCCCTTCGCCTTTCTCCTTTCCCACCCTCCTTTCCCGCCGCCCGGCGCTCACGCCTGCCCGTCACTCACGCCGTGCGGCCGCGTCTCGCGCGGTGGTGCCGCAGGGCGGTGACGAGGCCCGACCGCGGCCCCTCGTGGTCCTCGTACGTCCGCGGCTCCCCGTCGACCATCCGCTCCGACCTGGTCTCCGGCGCGTCATCCGAGGTCGCGGTGAGGAACCGGTCGGGCAGCGAGAGTCGCGCGATGGTGCGCCACGACTGCCAGTACTGCCGGTACAACGGGCCCGTCGTGTACGGCAGATCCCACCGCCGACACACGTCCTGCACCTTCACCGACAACTCGGCATACCGGTTCGACGGCAACGTGGGGAACAGGTGGTGCTCGATCTGGAACGACAGGTTCCCCGACAGGAAATGCGTCAGCCGACTGCCGGTGAAGTTGGCCGAGCCGAGCATCTGAACAGAAGTGCCGCGCGCCCGCCCGCGACCAGGCCGCGCTGGAGCGCGATCGTGGTGCGGACGTACCGCCGGTCGGCCTCGTCGAGCGAGTCGAGCACCTCCACGCGGATGGCCTCGAGCTCCGCGCCGATCGCCTCGACGTCGGCGGCGCTCAGATGGGCGTAGTCCTTGACATCAGATACCGCCATGGCAGAACCGTACGGCGGTCACGATTGGATGTCGACCGCTCCGATATTGTGACGGTTGTCACCATCGGGGCGGCTGTGGCGCCTATGCTCCGACCATGGCACTCGTCGAGCTCGTAGGCGTCAACAAACACTTCGGTGACTTCCACGCCCTCAAGGACATCAACCTGTCCATCGAGCAGGGAGAGGTCGTGGTGGTGATCGGCCCCTCCGGGTCGGGGAAATCGACCCTCTGCCGCACCATCAACCGCCTCGAGACCTTCGAGGAGGGGACCATCACCATCGACGGCAAGCCCCTGCCCGAGGAGGGCAAGGCGCTGGCCCGACTCCGCGCCGACGTGGGGATGGTGTTCCAGTCGTTCAACCTCTTCGCCCACAAGACGATCATCGAGAACGTCACCCTCGGGCCGATCAAGGTGCGCAAGCAGCCCAAGGCCGAGGCCAGGAAGCGGGCCATGGAACTGCTCGCGCGCGTCGGGGTGGACCACCAGTCCGAGAAGTACCCCGCGCAGCTGTCCGGTGGACAGCAGCAGCGAGTGGCGATCGCCCGGTCCCTGGCCATGGACCCCAAGGTCATGCTGTTCGACGAGCCCACCTCCGCACTGGACCCCGAGATGATCAACGAGGTCCTCGACGTGATGACCGGCCTGGCCAAGACCGGGATGACGATGGTCGTGGTGACCCACGAGATGGGCTTCGCCCGCAAAGCTGCCGACCGCGTCATCTTCATGGCCGACGGCGAACTGGTCGAACAGGCCACCCCCGAGGAGTTCTTCACCAACCCGCAGAGCTCCCGGGCCAAAGACTTCCTGTCCAAGATCCTGACCAACTAGCGCACCACCACCTAGCTGACCACCACAAGGAGATGACGATGAGAATCCGACGGATCGGTGCCGCTGCGGCGGCCGTGACACTCGCCCTCGGTCTGGCCGCCTGCGGCTCGGACGACAGCGGCGACACCCTGAAGATCGGCATCAAGTTCGACCAGCCCGGCCTCGGCCTGAAGGAGGGCAACGCGTACACGGGCTTCGACGTGGAGGTCGCCACCTACGTCGCCGAGAAGATGGGCACCTCCGCAGACCAGATCGAGTGGGTCCAGTCGCCGAGCGCGCAGCGCGAGACGCTCCTGGAGACCGGCCAGGTCGACATGATCGTGGCCACCTACTCCATCACCGACTCCCGCAAGGAGAAGGTCGGCTTCGCCGGCCCGTACCTGATCGCCGGCCAGGACCTCCTGGTCCGGGTCGAGGACGAGTCGATCACCGGCCCGGAATCCCTCGACGGCAAGCGCCTCTGCTCGGTCTCCGGTTCGACCTCGGCGCAGAGCCTGCAGGAACAGGTCCCGGGCGTCAACCTGCAGGAGTTCGGCACCTATTCCGAGTGCGTCTCCGCGCTGGTGTCCAACGCCGTCGACGCGGTGACCACCGACGACACGATCCTGGCCGGGTACGCCGCGCAGCAGCAGTACCAGGGGCAGCTCCGCGTGGTGGGCGAGTCGTTCACCGAGGAGCTGTACGGCATCGGCATCAAGAAGGGCGATGTGGCCAAGTGCGAGCAGATCAACGAGGCCCTGACCGAGATGGTCAGCGACGGCAGCTGGCAGACCGCGTTCGACGAGACCCTCGGCGCCGCGGGCTTCACCCCGGGACCGGGCAACCCGCCGGAGCCGGCACCCTGCTCCTGACCTGATCCGGTGGCCACCACCTCCGCGTACCCGGGACACCGCCCCGTCCCGGGTACGCGGAGCCGGAGTCTCCCAAAGGAAGGCTGACCATGGGCGATATGTTCGCCGAGTACGACGTCCTCGGGGCCGTCTGGGTCACGATCCAGCTCTCGGTGCTGGGAATCGTCGGCGCATTCGTCCTGGGCACCATCATCGCGATCCTCCGCGTGTCCCCGGTGGCGGTCCTGAGGGGTATCGGCACCTCGTACGTCAACACGTTCCGCAACCTGCCGCTCACCCTGCTGATGGTGTTCAGCATCCTGGGACTGTCCTTCATCATGCAGCTCTCGGTCTCGGACGACTTCGCCCGCAACGCCTTCTGGTGGGCCGTGATCATGCTCGCCGTCTACCATGCGGCCTACATCTGTGAAGCCCTCCGCTCCGGCATCAACACGGTGCCTGTCGGGCAGGCCGAGGCCGCCCGATCCATCGGGCTGGGCTTCGGCCAGTCCCTGCGCGAGGTGATCCTGCCGCAGGCGTTCCGCGGCGCCATCGCCCCGCTCGGCTCGGTCGTGATCGCGCTCATCAAGAACTCGACCGTCGCGGCCGTGATCGGGGTCGGCGACTCCGCCGGCCTGATGCAGGTCATCACCGAGAACGAAGGCGCGAGCCTGCCGATGTTCTTCTTCTTCGCCATGGTGTTCGTGGTGCTGACCCTGCCGATCGGGCTCGGCACGACCTCCCTGTCGCGGAAACTGGCGGTGAAGCGATGAGCACCCAGACCGTTCTGTTCGACGCCCCCGGCCCCAGGGCCCGGCTCCGGCACAAGATCCTCACCGGCGTCGGCGTACTCATCGCGATCGCGATCGCCTACGTCGTCTACCTCAAGTTCGACGAGGCCGGACAGCTCAAGGCCTCGATGTGGGAGCCGTTCGTCACCGACCCGGTGGTCTGGACGGCCTACCTCATCCCCGGCCTCAAGGGCACCTTCACCGCGGCCGGCATCTCGATCGTGTTGGCCGTGGTGTTCGGCCTGCTCTTCGGTATGGGCCGGCTCTCGACCATCGGCCCGGTTCGCTGGTTCTGCGGCGTGATCGTCGAGTTCTTCCGCGCCGTTCCGGTACTGCTGATGATGGTGTTCGCCTACTTCGGCTACTTCGCCACCTCCAACCTCGTGCCCAACGTGCACGCCCCACTCGCCGCCGTGGTCACCGCGCTGACCCTCTACAACGGGGCCGTGATCGCCGAACTCGTGCGCTCCGGTGTCCACGGTCTGCCCAAGGGGCAGTCCGAGGCCGGGCTCGCCGTGGGGCTCACGCCCGCACAGGTGCTGCGGTCGATCCAGCTCCCGCAGGCGCTCACCGCCATGCTCCCGGCCCTCGTCGGCCAGCTGGTCGTGGTCCTCAAGGACTCCGCGCTGGGCTACGGCATCACCTACCTGGAGCTGTTGACCTGGTCCAAGACCCTCGGGTCGGCATACGCGAACACCGTGCCGGCGTACATCGTCGCCGGCATTCTGTTCATCATCATCAACTACACGCTCACCAAGCTCGCCGTGTATCTCGAGGGTCGACTCAAGAAGAGGCGCGCCAGGAAATAGCGGTGTCGCGACCGGGCCGTGTCGGGACAGGACCGCGACAAGGCACCGTCATCGCACAGCGAAGGGCCCCACCGCCAGAGGATTCGGCGGTGGGGCCCCTCGCACGCTGAGGACCGGTCAGGTCACTTCGGTGGCATCCGGATACCACCGTCGACGCGGATGGTCTGCGCGTTCATGTACGGGTTGCCGAGCAGCTCCATGACCATCGACGCGAGCTCGTCGCCCGAGCCGAGGCGCTTCGGGAACAGGACGCTCTCGCCGAGCTTGGCCTTGAAGGCCTCAGACTCCGGGCCCTCGCCGTAGATCGGGGTGTCGATCAGGCCGGGGGCGACCGTGTTGAGACGGATGCCGGACGCGGCGAGGTCACGGGCCACGGGCAGGGTCAGGCCCACGATGCCGCCCTTGGAGGCGGAGTAGGCGGCCTGGCCGATCTGACCGTCGAACGCGGCGACGGAGGCCATGTTGACGATGGCGCCCTTCTGCCCGTCCTCGTCGGCCTCGTTGAGGCTCATCTTGGTGGCGGCCAGCCGGAGCATGTCGAAGGAGCCGATGAGGTTGATGTCGATGACCTTGCGGAACGAGTTCAGGTCGAAGGCCGACGAGTACTCGCCGTCGCGACCGATGGTGCGCTGCGCCCAGCCGATGCCGGCGGAGTTGACGAGGTAGCGCAGCGGGCCCAGCTCGAGTGCTGCCGCGATGGCCTGCTCGTTCTGCTCGGTCTTGGTCACGTCGACGGAGACGAACACGCCGCCGACCTCGCTGGCGAGGGCCTCGCCCTTCTCGGCGTTGAGATCCGCGACGACAACCTTCGCGCCCTTGGCGGCGAGCTGCCGGACAACGGCGGCGCCGATGCCCGAGGCACCGCCCGTGACGATCGCACTTGCTCCAGAGATATCCATGCCTGCACGTTAACAAGCAACTGTGATCGGTATGGGCGGTACGTCCGGTTAACGCCCGGAATCAGGCGTCGCCGGGCATCATCACATCCCACCGGATCCCGAACCGGTCGGTGACCTGTCCGTACATGTCTCCCCACGGGGCCTGCTCGAACGGCATGCCCGCGGCCCCGCCGTCGCCGGTCACCGTGTCGATGAACCCGCGGGCCTCGTCGACCGAGCTGAACGTGAGCAGGAACGAGTAGACGCCGCTGGACAGTGACGGCAGGTTCTCGCCCATGCCGTCACCACCGGACAGGGAGATCCCGGGCGCGGTGAGGGTCGCGTGTGCCACCGCGCCGGGTGGAGGCGTGAACGGGAACCCCTCCATGGACGGCATCGCGTCGTAGGTCTGGATCTCGAGTTCTCCGCCGAAGAGCCGCTGGTAGTAGGGGAACGCCTCGGCGGCGTTGCCCGGGAAGGAGAGATAGGGAGTGCACTGCAGGGGCATGGCGCGTCCTCTCGTGACGTGGGGCGGTAGCCGTCGGTCGGCCTGTCTGAGGGGAACGCTAGTTTCTCGAGTGGCGTAGGTCACGTCAAATCTGGCGCCGGCATCCGGGATCTCGTACTCCAACCTGATGGACGCTTGGCATAGTGAGGGCTTCGGGTGTGACGTGGCGCACAGGAAGTTCTGGAGGATGGGCATGGCTACCGGGTGGAGCGGGATGTCAGGGTGGCGATGAGCGACGGCGTCGCTCTCGCCACGGACGTGTGGGTCCCGGACGGAGGTCCGGGACCCGTCCTGCTGTTGCGGCTGCCGTACGGCAAGTCTCAACTGGCGGCTATCGGAGCGCCCACGGTCCCCAACTTGTTCGCGCTGCTCGACGCCGGCTATGCGCTGGTGATCCAGGACTGTCGGGGCACCTTCGCCTCCGAAGGTGAGTTCACGCCCATGGTCGACGAACCCGCCGACGGGGCCGACACGATCGCGTGGATCCGACAACAGCCGTGGTGCGACGGAGCGGTGGCGATGTTCGGGACGTCCTACCTCGGCATGACTCAGTGGGCCGCAGCCTCCCTGGCGCCCGAGGGACTCACCGCGATCGCACCGGTGATGGCCTCGACAGACTCCTACCGGTCCCCGTGGTACTCGCCGGGGGTGCGATGTCGTGGGGGATGGTGGCAACCTGGGGGACCACCATGGCGCTCATGGACGGAGTGCGCGACCTGTCCAACGGCGGGGGCGACCTCGAGTCGCTGATGCACGTGGTCGGCCTCCGGGGAGATCCGGACCTGTTGAACTCGACTCCGGTCGATCACCAGGTGTTGGCCGGTGCCGCGCCGTGGTTGGCCACGTGGTGGGAGCACCCGGATCGCGACGGGTACCGGGAGGATCTGGCAGTGGCCGGGGACGCGCGGTGCGTCGAGGTTCCGGCACTGCACATCGCCGGGTGGTTCGACATCTTCGTCGACGACGCCGTGCGCACCTTCGCGAGGATGCGGGCCGCGGCCGGGACACCGGAGGCGCGTGACGGCCAACGGTTGATCATCGGGCCCTGGGACCACGGCTCCCAGACCGGCGCCTACGCGGACCGGCGGTTCGGCATCGGTGCCGACATCGCCTCGGTGGACATCACCAGCGAGCACCTGCAGTTCTTCGACCGGTGGGTCCGTGGGAACACCGACGCGCTCGCCGGCGCGGCACCGGTGCGGATCTTCGTCATGGGCATCGACCAGTGGCGGTACGAGCAGGACTGGCCTCTGCCCGACACCACGTACGTGGACTACTACCTCGACGGCGGAGGACGCGCCAACACGTCCCGCGGTGACGGGGTGCTCAGCCCTGCCGCGCCGACCCGGTCGGCGACCGAGATAGTCACGTACGACCCGACCGACCCGGTGCCGACCCTCGGCGGGAGGATGATGCTGCCGGTCGCCCTCAACGCCGCCGGCCCCGTCGACCAACGCGCAGTCGAGGAACGATCCGATGTGCTGGTGTTCACCGCCCCGCCGTTGGAGGAGCCGATCGAGGTGACCGGCCACGTCTCGCTGGTCCTGCACGTCGCCTCGTCGGCGCCGGACACCGATTTCACCGGCAAGCTGGTGGATGTCCACCCGGACGGGCGGGTTCTCCACCTCACCGACGGCATCCTCAGGGCCCGGTACCGGGACGGTCTGGAGCGTCCGGTGCCGCTCGATCCGGAGCAGGTCTACGAGGTCACCGTGGACCTGTCGGTGACCTCGAATGTCTTCCTGCCCGGACATCGGATCCGTCTCGAGGTCTCCAGCAGCAACTTCCCACGCTATGACCGCAACACGAACACCGGTGGAGTGATCGCGCAGGAGTCCCTGGATGACGCGGTTCCGGCGGTCAACAGGGTTCTGCACGGCCCGGACCATCCCAGCCGACTGGTGCTGCCGGTCGTCGCCCGGTGATCGGCAGGGCGGGCGGCCGCCGCCGGTGACCCGCGGGGCGCCTAGCGCCCGGCGAGCGCCAGCAGTCGCGTCCGGGCGTCGGCCCCGAGAGGGACGGTCCCGGCGGGTGCGAGTACGTCGAACGAGCGCATGAGCTCCACGACGTCACGTCCGTGGCCGAGCACCCACGCGGCCAGTTCCTCGGCCTCGGGACGATCCCAGGTCTGTGGGCTGAGGTCGTGCGCGTGCACGAGCAGTTCGAACACCCGCAGTGCGAGGAGATCGCGGACGGGTATCTCGGCGAGGCGGTGGGCGACGGGCGCGTCGGCGTCCGGCGCCCTGGCGAGCTCCTTTCGCAGCCCGGCTGCAGTGCGGTAGAGCGCGGGGACCGGCTTGTCCCCGGCATGATCGGCGGTCCGCGTCCATGCGACCTCGGACTCAGGTGACCGCGGGAAGTACGCGGCGTAGCGAAGGCCGCCGCCGAGGACGTGGTTGGCGCAGTCCCGGCGACTCCAGCCGGGGCAGGCCGCGCAGTCGCCCTCGAGCGGGAGGGCGAGGGCGGCGGCGAACAGGCGTGTGGCGTCGTCGAGGACAGCCAGGTCTTGTGGTGCGAGCGGGGACAGGGACACGGATACCTCACCTGAAGGAATGTCTGAGCTCCACACTAGGTTGACTGGGACGGCGTGGACAGCTCGCTCCCGCCTCTGATCAGTACAACGCCAGCGTCGAGAAAGGATCGAATTTCGCCATGAGCCCACAGACCTCAGGTTCAGCCGAGACCCGGGAGTTCCAGGCGGAGACCCGCCAGCTGCTGGATCTGATGATCCACTCGATCTACTCCAACCCGGACACGTTCCTGCGCGAGGTCATCTCCAACTCGTCCGACGCGCTCGACAAGCTGCGGCTCGCGGCACTGCAGGACTCCACGCTCGCGGTGGACACCTCCGACCTGCACATCCAGCTGACCCCGGACGAGCAGGCCCGCACGCTGACGATCACCGACAACGGGATCGGCATGTCGCGCGAGGAGGTCGTGGACCTCATCGGCACGCTCGCCAAGTCGGGCACCGGGCAGATGCGGGAGGCACTGTCTGCGGCACGCGCGGCGCAGGAGTCGGGCGAGATCTCGGAGCAGGCCACGGCAGATCTCATCGGGCAGTTCGGCATCGGCTTCTACTCGACGTTCATGGTCGCGGATACGGTCACGCTCGTCACCCGCAAGGCCGGGGAGGAGATCGGCACGCGCTGGACCTCGCGCGGCGAGGACACGTACACGATCGAGGACGCGCCGGACGCGCCGCAGGGCACGTCGGTGATCCTGGATCTCAAGCCCGCCGGTGGGGACGCCGCGCTCCCGGACTACGCCGAGGAGAGCACGCTGCGCCGCGTCGTGCGGACGTACTCCGACTTCATCGCGTGGCCCATCCGGATGGAGGTGCAGCGCCCGGCGCCGGAGCCCGAGGGCGACGACGACGAGGGGAACGATCCCTCGGCGGAGAACACCATCACGGAGACCGTCACGCTCAACTCCCAGAAGGCGCTGTGGACCCGCCCGAAGTCGGAGGTCTCCGACGAGGAGTACGCCGAGTTCTACCGCCACATCGCGCACGCGTGGGACGAGCCGCTGGAGACCATCACACTCAAGGCCGAGGGGACGTTCGAGTACCAGGCCCTGCTGTTCCTGCCCTCGCAGGTGCCGTTCGACCTGTTCTCGCCGGACACCAAGCGTGGCGTGCAGCTCTACGTCCGGCGCGTGTTCATCATGGACGACTGTGAGGAGCTGGTCCCGCCGTTCCTGCGCTTCGTCAAGGGCATCGTCGACGCCCAGGACCTGTCGCTCAACGTCTCGCGCGAGATCCTGCAGCAGGACCGCCAGATCCGCGCGATCCGCAAGCGTCTGGTCAAGCGCGTCCTGCAGGTGATCGAGCAGATCAAGAAGGATCGTCCCGAGGAGTTCCGTACCTTCTGGACCAACTTCGGTGCGGTCCTCAAGGAGGGTCTGATCGCGGACGTGGACGCGCGCGACCAGCTGCTCGCGGTGAGCACCTTCGCCTCGACGCGCCCGGTGCCGGAGGGCGAGGACGCGGCGGCCGGCACCACGATCGCCGAGTACATCTCGCGGATGGTGGAGGGTCAGGAGGAGATCTACTACCTCACCGGAACCTCCCGCGCGGCGGTGGAGAACTCCCCGCACCTGGAGGCGTTCCGCGCCCGCGGGGTGGAGGTGTTGGTGCTCACCGACCCGGTCGACGAGGTGTGGGTGGACGCGGTCGGCGAGGTCGACGGCAAGCGACTGCGGTCGGTGGCCAAGGGTGACGTGGATCTGTCGGGTGTCGGAGCGGACACCGGGGAGGCCGAGGGCGAGCCGGATGCCGCGGAGTTCGCGGACCTGCTCACCTGGCTCGGCGAGGAGCTGGAGGATCAGGTCAAGCAGGTGCGGCTGTCGCACAGGCTCACCGAGTCGGCGGCCTGCATGGTCGGCGACGAGTTCGACATGACCCCGCAGCTGGAGGCCATGTACCGGGCCTCGGGCATGGAGATGCCGGTGAGCAAGCGGATCCTCGAGCTCAACCCGACCCACCCGCTGGTCGAGCGGCTGCGCAGTCAGTACGCCGAGGATCCGGCGGCGGCCGGCCTGGCGGACACCGCCCGCCTGATCGCCGGGGCGGCCGTGCTGGCGGAGGGCGGCACGCTGGCGGATCCGGCGGCATTCGCCAAGCTGCTGGTCGACAGGATCTGATCCGGGCGCACCTGACGAGAGACCTCCGCGTGAGGCGTGGACCGGGTGTCCATGTCCTCGCACGGAGGTTTCTCCTTCTCTCGGGTGCCCTGCTCGGGTGCAGATCGCGACGAAGCCCGGCCCGGCGTGGTTACTGTGGGCGTGTCGTACCGCGACGACTCGGGAGGTGGAGGACGAATGGGCCGGACACGTGTGGAAGAAGACCTGCTCGGAACGCGGGAGGTGCCTGCGGACGCGTATTACGGGATCCACACGGTGCGCGCGGTGGAGAATTTCCCGATCGGCTCGTCCACGATCAGCGACATCCCGGACTTCGTGCGGGGCATGGTCATGGTGAAGAAGGCCGCGGCACTGGCCAACCTCGAGATGGGGGTGCTGGACCGGACGGTCGCAGAGGCGATCGTGGGGGCGTGCGACGAGATCCTGGTGGACGGTCGCTGCATGGACCAGTTCCCCACGGCGGTGTTCCAGGGCGGTGCCGGCACGTCGGTCAACATGAACACCAACGAAGTCGTGGCCAATCTCGCGCTCGAACGTCTCGGCCAGCCCAAGGGGGCCTACGACGTCATCAGTCCGAACGACGACGTGAACTGCTCGCAGTCCACCAATGACGCGTACCCCACCGGCTTCCGGATCGCCCTGTGGCACGCGCTCGAGCGGCTCGAGCCGGCGATAGTCGCGCTGCGGGAGGCCTTCTACGACAAGTCGGAGGAGTTCCGCGAGGTCCTCAAGATGGGGCGCACCCAGTTGCAGGACGCGGTGCCGATGTCGCTGGGGCAGGAGTTCGGCGGGTTCGCGGTGACGCTCGACGAGGAGCTGCACGTGCTCGGGTCGGCGGCGCGGATGCTGCTGGACATCAACCTCGGCGCCACGGCCATCGGCACCGGCGTCAACACGCCGCCCGACTACCGCCGCTCGGTGATCAGCCACCTGCGGGCGGTGACCGGTCTCCCGGTCACCGGTGCGATGAACCTCATCGAGGCCACCAGCGACACGGGGGACTACGTCAATGTCCACGCCGCGCTCAAGCGGACCGCGGCGAAACTGTCCAAGATCTGCAACGACCTGCGTCTGCTGTCCTCCGGGCCGAGGGCGGGGTTCAACGAGATCAACCTGCCCGAGTTGCAGGCCGGGTCGTCGATCATGCCGGCGAAGGTCAACCCGGTGATCCCCGAGGTCGTCAACCAGGTGTGCTTCAAGGTGATCGGCAACGACGTCACGGTGACCATGGCGGCCGAGGCCGGACAGTTGCAGCTCAACGTGATGGAGCCGGTGATCGCGCAGGCGATGTTCGAGTCCATCGCCCTGCTGACCTCGGCCATGGAGACGCTCACCGAGAAGTGCGTGCGGGGGATCACCGCCAACGTGGAGGTGGCGTGGCGGAACGTCATGGACTCGATCGGGATCGTCACCTACCTCAACCCGGTGATCGGCCACCACAACGGCGACCTCGTGGGCCGCGAGTGTGCGCGCTCCGGACGGGGCGTGCGGGAGGTGGTCCTCGAGATGGGGCTGCTCACCGAAGAGCAGATCGACGACATACTGTCACCCGCCAACCTGTTGCGCCCGCAGTACAAGGGCCGCATCGTCAATCAGGGCGCCGGGCGGGTCGACGGACGCGGCGAGACCGGATAGTTAGGCGTCCAACATAGTGAGGCCGGTCACGTGACCGGCTACCGTCTGGGTATGAGTTCCTCCACATCACGTGTCGTCGCGGGCCGTGAGATCACGTTCCCCGTCCCCGTCGTGTCCGCCTCGATCTCCGGTGCGGCCTTCCTCGGCTGCGCCGCCGTCGCCCGTCGGCTGATCGCCGACAGTCGCCAGTCCGCGGTGCTCGACGTCGCCGGCGCCGAGCCGGTGTCGCTGTTCGGCGGCCGCACGCCGGTGGTGGTGATCCACGTGCGTTACCACGACGTGCCGGGCAACGTGTTGGGCGGCTATCACGAGGTCGGGTTGGCCTTCCCGGTGAAGGTCCCCGGAGTCGGGACGCGGGTGCACATCCACGAACTGCCGGTCGACCAGGACTTCACCCTGGCCGCGGGCAACGAGCTGTGGGGCTTCCCCAAGTGGAAGGGCGACATGGTCGGCACCGCCGGCGGCGCGCTCGATGACGCCCGTCTCGGGGCGGTCGGCTCCGGCGGCTCGGCGGGGGTCGACCTCGAGCTCGACACCCGGATCGGGCTGCCTCTGCCGGGCAGGCAGTCGATCGGCATGAACTGCATCCAGGTCCTGGACGGTGAGCCCGTGCTGGTCGGTGCCCAGGCGAAGGTGTCCGGCGGCCGGATCCGCGTGGCTGGCGGCGCCAGGATCTCGGTGGCAGCCGGGGCCGAGGACGGCAACCCCGATGTCGCCCGCTTCGCTGCGGCCGTGCGCGAGTTGGGCCTGGACCGCGCACGGGCGCTGGCCACGTTCTCGTTCGAGAACTTCACCGCGGAGTTCCCGGCGCCCGCGCCCGTTCGCTGACCCGGGGACCGGCCTCCGGCGGCGCCGATATCGCCCCGCGAGACCCAGATTCCGACACCTCACAAGTCACAATAATCACACGGATAACTGAAGGTCACAGGCGTTTCTTCCGGCGGCTACCTCATCCGTTATTCGGTTCGCTTCAGGCGCGCCGAGGCGGCATGATCACCACTATGCGCTCCAGGCTCACCACGTCACTCGCGGCCATTGCCGTCACCTCCGCCACCCTGATCGCTGGCGGCGCACTGGGCGGAGGCGGGGCGTCCGCGTCGGCCCAGGCGCTGCCTGCGTTCATCCCGCCGCACCTCGTCCCACAGGTCGAGGGGGCCCTCTCCCAGGTGCGTGCCGCACTGCCGCCCGAGGTGTGGGCCGCGGCCGGCTCCTCCGACATGGGCTACCGGGACATCTCCGGCGGGTTGCGCGAGGGCATCATCGCCGAGATCGACGGTTACCGAGTGGCCCACGGCCGTGGCACGCTCGCGCCGAACCCCGGTCTGGACCGGGAGGCCCAGGCGTGGGCCGAGTACCTCGCCGCCCGCAACACGGTGGTCCACAACGACCCGCTCATCAACCGAGGTCACGGTGAGAACATCGTCGCAGCCGGAACCTATTGCAGCGCAGTGTGTCTGGTCGACCTGTGGAAGAAGTCGCCCGGCCACAACGTGAACCTGCTGGATCCGGATTACACCTCGGCGGGAATGGGCATCGCCTACGGCGCGGGCAAAGTTTTCGTGGTACACAACTTTGCATACTGAAGTTGTCGAGTGAGTCGCGTCAGCGACTCCCGAGAGACTGGGCCGGGCCGCTCGACCTGAAACGTAAAGACGAGGGAGACCATGTCCGAACGGATCACAAGAGCATTGAGGCTCAAAACCGACCCGGGGATCTTTCTCTCCACTGTCGGCATCATCCTGGCGTTCGTCATCATCACGATCGTGGCCGGCGGCTGGGTCGGAGAGGTCTTTGGCACCGCGTCCGATTGGATCATGACCAACCTCGGTTGGTTCTATATCTTCGGCGTCACCGCTTTCTTGTTCTTCCTCATCTGGATCGCGATGAGCCGGTTCGGCCATGTCCGGCTGGGTGCCGACGACGAGGGGCCGGAGCATTCGACGCTCACCTGGTTCGGGATGCTGTTCGCGGCCGGCATCGGCACAATCCTCATGTTCTGGGGTGTGGCCGAGCCGATCTCGCACTTCGCCACGCCACCGCGTGGGGCGGAGCCGGGCAGCACGGATGCCGCCACCGACGCCATGGCATTCACGCTGTACCACTTCGGCCTGCACACGTGGACGATCTTCGCGCTGCCGGCGTTGGCGTTCGCGTACTTCATCTACAAGCGCAAGATGCCCCCGCGGGTGAGCTCGATCTTCGCGCCGGTCTTCGGCGACAAGATCTTCGGCCCGATCGGCAAGACCATCGACGTGGTGGCCCTCATCGGCACCGTCTTCGGCGTCGCCACCTCGGTCGGACTGGGCACGCTGCAGATCAATGCGGGCCTGAACGAGTTGTTCGGCATCGCCATGTCCCCGTTGGTGCAGACGCTCATCATCGCGTTTGTCACCACGATCGCCTGCATCTCCGTCGCGCTGGGCCTGGAGAAGGGCATCAAGCGGCTGTCAAATGCCAACATCGCGATGGCCGTGGCCCTGCTGATCTTCATTCTTGTCACCGGCCCCACCCTGTTCCTGCTCAAGGGGACCGTCGAGTCGCTCGGCGTGTACCTGACCACGCTGCCGGAGCTGGCGTTGTGGAATAACGTTTTCCCGGCCAGCGATGACCTGGCAGGCTGGCAGAACACGTGGACCGTCTTCTACTGGGCGTGGACCATCACCTGGTCGCCGTTCGTCGGTATCTTCATCGCCCGCATCTCCAAGGGGCGCACGATCCGCGAGTTCGTCTTTGGCGTCCTCGGCCTGCCGGTGGCCTTCTCCGTCATCTGGTTCGGGATCTTCGGCATGGCCTCGTTCGACATCGAGCTCAACGGGGACGGCGGCCTGGCCCAGCGGGTGGCCGTCGAGGGCGACATCCCGGGCGCACTGTTCGAGTTCCTGTCGAACTACCCGCTCGCCACGCTCGTCTCCGGCATCGCCGTGCTCCTGGTCGTGATCTTCTTCACCACGTCCGTCGACTCGGCGGCGATGGTTGTCGACATGATGGCCTCGGGCAAGGACGAGGACGTCCAGGTCTCGCCCACCCACCAGCGCATCATCTGGGGCGTGCTGATGGGTGCGGTCGCCGCCACGATCCTCGTCAGCACCGGAGAGGGCGGACTGACGGCTCTCCAAGAGGTCATCACGGTGATCGGGCTGCCGTTCTTCGTCATGGGCTTTGTGATGATGTACAGCCTGGTGCGCGGCATCAGCGACGACATGGGCGAGCGCCTGCCCACGGTCACCCGTCAGTGGGATCGGGCCTACTCGGCCGACGAACTGGAGAAGAACGAGGAGGCGCCCTCGCCGGAGCCGATCCATCCGCTGTATGAGATCCCGGAAGTAGAGGAGGACGACGGCGCACCCGCGAGCGTCGAGGACGACAAGGCCTGACCCTCACCGCGTTCGGCACGCACTTCGGCGCCCTCACCCATCGGCGGGTGAGGGCGCCGTCGTGTGGTGCGGGGCTAGTGGCCGCGCACGTCGAGCATGGTCATGCCGGCGTGCATCTCCCACACGAGGATCTCGGCCCCGGACTCGCCGGCCGTCACCCTCCGCCCTCCGGAGGCGGTGATGCGCGCGGCGTCGCCGGTGTCGAGCACGCCCACGCCCTCGAGCGCCACGGAACCGACCGGCACGTAGAGGTGTAAAAACGGCGCGTCAGGGAGGGCGACCGAGTGCCCGGGTGAAAGGCGCGAGGCCAGGAGCGCCGACGTCCGGTTGCGAATCCTGATCGCCGCGCGGTCGGCGTAGGTGTCAGAGCCTCCGGCGACGACGACGAGGTCGTTCTCCAGCTCGCCGGGGGCGATCTCCTGCTGTTCGTATCCCGGGTCCGCGCCGGTGTCGTCGGGCACGACCCACATCTGGACGAGGTGGACCGGGTCGTCCGAGCGGTCGTTTCGCTCGGAGTGCAGGATGCCGGTACCGGCGCTCATCCGCTGGGCCAGGCCGGGGTAGATGAGCCCGCTGTGGCCCTCGGAGTCCTGGTGGACGAGTGAGCCGGAGAGCACCCAGGTGACGATCTCCATGTCCCGGTGGCCGTGGGTGTCGAAGCCGGTGCCGGCGGCGATGTGGTCGTCGTTGTTCACCAGCAGGCGGCCGAAGTGGGTGTTCATCGGGTCCTGGTGGTTGCCGAACGAGAACGAGTGGCGTGAGTCGAGCCATCCGCCGCGGTCGTGCGAGCGGGTGCGGGATCGACGGATCCTCACTGACGGGTTGAGCACGGGTCCCCCCTGTCGCGCATTGATGATGTATCAACAATAGCATGGGGCGGGCGTGGTGTGGACTGCGGCGCGACCGTGGCGCGACGGCCGCGCGACTGCGGCGCGAATCTAATACGTTCGTCCAGTATGGATGTCCAGAAAGTTTCGGAAAGGACTTGCTGTCGCATCATCCGGACTCGTAGAGTGACGCCCATCACAGTCCGTAGGAGGTTGTCCCGATGCTGCAGAACGCCCTTGTCTCCACGCTCCGCGTGGGTGTGGCCGCGACCAATGAGGTGGCCCAGATCGTCGTGGACAACACTGTCGGCCGGTTTCTCGACACCAACCCGGACAGGGTCCGGTAGCGGCAGCGGGGCCCACGGACAGTGATGTCCGCCGCACCGTCGTCCGCCCGGGCGCACGGCATCGCCGACGTGGCCTAGTCTGGTGCGCATGTCCGACAATCCCTTCGGTCGGGTCATCACCGCGATGGTGACCCCGATGCATGACGACGGCTCGATCGACTTCGACGGCCTGCAGCGCCTGGCGGTCCACCTGGCCGACAACGGCCACGACGGGCTGCTGGTCAACGGCACCACCGGCGAGTCCGCCACCACCACGGACGCCGAGGACTATGACTCGGTGGCCGCCGTGGTGGAGGCGGTCGGGGACCGGGTCAAGGTCATGGCCGGCTGCGGCACCAACGACACGGAGCACTCCATGCGTGCGGCCCGTGAGATGGTCGACCGCGGTGCCGATTCGCTGCTGGTGGTGACGCCGTACTACAACAAGCCCACCCAGCACGGGATCGTCGAGCACTTCCGCATGATCGCCGAGGCCGCGGACCGGCCGGTCATGGCGTACGACATCCCCGGCCGCACCGGCACCGCTCTGGCCACGGACACCATCCGTGCCCTGGCGCAGATCCCGCAGGTGCGGGCGGTCAAGGACGCCAAGTGCGATCTGTTCGAGGCCAGTCGCCTCATGTCCGAGACCGACCTGCTGTGGTTCTCGGGGGACGACGTGCTCAACCTCGCGTTCCTCGCGCTGGGCGCCACCGGCATCGTCTCGGTGGTCGGCCACGTGGCCGGCAACGACTACCGGGCGATGGTCGAGGCCGTCGACGCCGGCGACCTGGCCACCGCCCGCGAGATCCACACCCGCCTCATCCCGACGGTGGACGCGATCATGCACACCTCGCAGGGCGCCATCCAGGTCAAGGCCGCGCTGAAGATGCTGGGTCTGATCGGCTCCGACCGCCTGCGTATGCCGCTGCTGCAGGGCCCGCCGGAGCACCAGGAGAAGCTCCGCGCCGGGCTCGCCGCCTCCGGGCTGCTCTGATCCGGTGCCCGGCCCGGCCCGGCCCGGGCAACCGGGCAGGCCGGTCGGCTAGCGGAACGCGGCCATGTCGCTGCACCGCTGCCACAGTTCCGCGGCCAGGGCCTGGTCGTGTGAGCGGCGGGTCGACCAGGTGATCTCGGGCAGGCCGCGCAGGCCGCCCGCACGATCGGGGCCGACGTACGCGCCCCCGGCGATGTCGGGGACCGTGGCGGCGTAGAGAACGGGCAGAGCGCCTTGGTTCGGGGTGAGTCCGGCGCCCGGGATCGCGTTGCCCAACTGGAAGAAGCGGTCGGCGAGCGGCTTGCCGCTGTGCCGGGTGAGCTCGGTCGCCGTGTAGCCCGGGTGTGCGGCCACCGACCGCAGGTCCGAGCCCTCGCGGTCAAAGCGGCGCTGCCACTCGTAGGCGAGCATGATGCAGGCCAGCTTGGAGTTGCCGTACGCGGCCATGGCGCCGTAGCCGCGGCGTTCCATGCTCAGGTCATCGGTGTCGATCCGTCCCCACAGGTGCGCCAGCGAACCGAGCCACACCACCCGGTCGGTCAGGAGCGGCTCCAGCCCGGCGGTGAGTGCGTGGTGGCCCAACGTGTTGACGCCGAACTGCATCTCGTGGCCCTGTGCGGTGAGTGCGTGGGGGATGTTCATCAGGCCCGCGTTGTTGATCAGCACGTCGACCGGGCCGGTCTCGGCCACGAACGCGGCCACCGAGTCCAGGTCGGCCAGGTCGAGCAGGCGCACGCTGGCACGTTCCCGCGACGCGGCGGGCAGCGACGCGCGAGCGGCTTCGGCCTTCTCGGCGTTCCTGCAGGCCATGATCACTTCCGCGCCCCGGGCGGTGAGTGCCGTGGTGGTGGCCAGGCCGATCCCCGCGTTGGCCCCGGTCACCACGAAGGTGCGTCCGGTCTGGTCGGGGATGTCGGCGGCAGTCCACCTGTGCGTGCGGGTCATCGTGCGGGTCATGAGGGTAAGTCAACCAGCCGCGCCTGCCCTGCGGGGCTCCACCCGTGTGGTAACGCGGGGATATCCTTCGCGATGATCTTGTGTCACACTCGTCGGGGGTGTCAGTCCCTCCAGTCACACGCGTCCCTGTCGACCTTCAGATCCCGGAGTACCTCCATGACGTTCGATCGCCGAAGCTTCCTCCGTCGCGCCGGACTCGGTGCGGCCGGCGCCGGTGCCCTCGCGGCGGGGCTGACGCCCACCGTGGGTGCCCAGGCCGGCCTTCCCGCCGGACTCGGGGCGCTGCCCGGGGCGGGTGCGGGCGTCCCGATCGGCACACTGCTGGACTACGCGGTGGGGCCGCCGACCGCGGCCTCGATCCGCAAAGCCGGTCACATGGGCGCCGTGCGGTACTGCTCCGAGCGGCGCGCGGGCGCCGGGTGGATGACCGGCAAGCCGCTGCTGAGGTCTGAGGTCGACGACTTCCGGGCCCACGGCCTCAACATGGTGTCCTGCTACCAGTACGGGCGTGCCGAGACCGCCGACTGGAAGAAGGGCGCGGCAGGCGCGGACACGCACGCTCCCGAGGGTCTCCGGATCCACACCGCGGCGGGCGGCCCCAAGGGCGTGCCGATCTACGTCGCGATCGACGACAACCCGACCCGCTGGGAGTTCGACAACCAGATCGCCCCGTACCTCGAGCGGTGGCGCACCCATCTGCGCGGCGCCGGCATGAAGCTGGGCGTGTACGCCAACGCCCCCACCATCGACTGGTGCCGCGGGCGTGGGATCGGCGAGTACTTCTGGCAGCACGACTGGGGCTCGAACGGGCGCCTCAACCCGCACGCCACCATCCACCAGCTCCCGGTCAAGCAGCAGGTGACCGTCGGTGGTGTCGAATCCGACCTCAACCGCGTCTATGCCCTCGACTACGGACAGTGGTGGCCCGTCGACGTGGCCGCGCTGGTGCAGGCCGCGGCCGGCAGTCTGGGCTGAGCCTCCCACCCGGCGTCACCGCCCTGACCAGCGGTGCTCTGCTCGTATCGAGCGGGGCGCCGCTGGTCAGAGGCATTTCGGGCGACCGGTCGGTGGCCGTCGGTCGGTGCGGGTCGACCCGGCCGCGGCGGCGGGCCTACCCTGTGAGGGGTGACCATCGAGCTGAGCATCGAGAACCCGTGCGTCCCGCAGGCCGAGGCCGACTCCTCGGTGCGCGCAGTCTGGAACCGACTGTCCCTGGATGCGACCTCCAGCAGGAACGAGCCGCTGATCGCAGGCCTGGTCCTGGACCTCATCGACGGCTGCGATGACCTGGGTGAGTCGCTGGCGAGGCTCGCCGCCTCCCGCATCGCCACCCCGGAGATCGGGCGGCATGTGTTGGAGAAGGAGATCCGGGCGGTCCTCGCGGCCAACCCGCACGTGCTGGAGGCGGTGGCCGAGGACCTCGTGGTGAGCTACGAGCGGAACCCGGCCTACCCCAACTATCTGGTGCCGTACCTGTTCGCCAAGGGGTTCCTGGGCCTGCAGATCCACCGGGTGGCCCACGAGATGTGGAAGGCGGGCCGCGTCATGGCGGCCTCGTTCCTACAGAGCCGTAACTCCGAGGTGTTCGCGATGGACATCCACCCGGCGGCGGTGGTGGGCTCGGGGATCCTGGTGGACCACGCCACCGGCATCGTGGTGGGCGAGACCTGCGTGATCGGCGACGGCGTCTCGATCCTGCAGGGTGTCACGCTCGGCGGCACGGGGAACGAGGACGGGGACCGTCACCCCAAGATCGGCTCCGGCGTGCTGCTCTCCGCAGGCGCGATCGTGCTGGGCAACGTGAAGGTGGGCGACTGTGCGAAGGTCGCCGGTGGCTCGGTGGTGCTGCACGAGGTGCCGCCCCACACCACCGTCGCCGGCGTGCCGGCCAAGGTGGTGCGCCGCCACGCGGACTCGGTGGTCCCGGCGGAGCAGATGAACCACGAGATCGCCCTGGACGGGTAGCAGCGCGTGCGGGTCCTGGTGGTCGCCGACGCACCGGCACTGCGGGCGACCCCGCGGCGCGGCCTGGTCGCCGGCGGCTGGGCGGTGGAGACCGCCTCTGACGGCGAGGCGGGGCTCGACATGGCGTCGGGCGGAGAGTACGACGTGGTGATGCTGGACATCATGATGCCCCGTCGCAACGGCTACGAGGTGGTGCGCGAGGTGCGCCGCCGCGAGAGCTGGACGCCGGTGCTCATGCTCACCGCCAAGGACGGTGAGTACGACGAGGCCGACGCGTTCGACCTCGGCGCCGACGACTACCTGGTCAAGCCCTTTTCGTTCGTGGTGCTCGAGGCGCGCCTGCGCGCGCTGGTCCGCCGGGGCGCCCCCGAGCGGCCCGCGGTGTTCACCGCGGGTGATCTGTCGGTGGACCCGGCGGCCCGGGAGGTGCGGCGCGGCGACGAGCGGATCACCGTGACCGCGCGCGAGTACGCGGTCCTGGAGTACCTGATCCGCCACCGCAACCAGGTGGTGTCCAAGGCGCAGATCCTGCAGGCGGTGTGGGACTCCGCATACGACGGCGACGACAACATCGTCGAGGTGTACATCGGCTACCTGCGCCGCAAGATCGACACCCCGTTCCGGGCGCGCTCGATCGAGACCGTCCGCGGTCAGGGGTACCGACTCGTGGACAGCCGGACCGCGAGTTAGTCGCCGAACTCCTCGAGTTCCTCCACCGGCAGTTCCACGACGAACCGGGCGCCGCCGCCGGGAGCATCCTCGGCGCGGACGGTCCCCCCGTGGGAGCGGGTGATCTCGGCGACGATCGCCAGACCCAGTCCCGATCCGCCACTGCCCCGGGCGCGGTCCGCGTCGAGGCGCGCGAAGCGGTCGAACACCGTGTCCTTCTGGGAGTCGGGAACACCCTCGCCGTCGTCGTCGACCAGGATCGTCGCCCGCGGCGACCCGGGGACCGTGCGGTCGACGGTGAGCTCCAGCGACATCCGCTCGCGCGCGTGCCGGCGCGCGTTGTCGACCAGGTTGCGCACCACCCGCTGCAGGGCGTCGGGGTCGCCGACCAGCCGCGCCGGTTCCACCGCCACCGCCACCTGCAGGCCGTCCGCGCCCGCCGTGCCCGTCCCGCCCAGTCCCCGCGCCCGCGCGGCCTCGGACAGCACGATGTCGTCCAGGTCCACCTCGTCGCGGCGCAGCGGCATCCCGCGCTCGTCGTTCTTGGCCAGCAGGAGCAGGTCCTCGACCATCGAGCGCATCCGCTCGACCTCCGGCAGCAGCAGTTCGTCGACCGTCTCCACGTCCACCGGTGTGCCGGAGGTGGAGGACAGCTCGAGCATCGTCGACAGCGTGGACAGGGGGCTGCGCAGCTCGTGGGAGGCGTCGCCGATGAACGCCACCTGCGCGGTGCGCGCGGCATCCAGCCGGGCGAGCATGGCGTTCATGGTGCGGGCCAGGCGGGCGATCTCGTCCTCGGCCTCGGGGACGGGCACACGCTCGCCGTGGCCCGAGGTGGAGATCTCGGCGACGCGCGAGCGGATCGCCTCGACGGGGCGCAGCACGAGTCCCATCGCGTAGTGGACGAACGCGGCGGTGGCCAGGCCCGCGACCGGCACGAACGACAGGAACAGGACCGCGCCGGTGCGAAGCAGGGCGTCGAAACGGTCGGTGACGGTGCCGACCTGCACCACGAACGTCGCCCCGCCCACGTCCACGCCGACGGACGTGACACGCAGGTCCTGCCCACCGGGGGCGCGGAGCTGGTCCCGGGTGATCTCACCCGCGGCGGGCGCGGGCAGCGGGGGCACGTTCTCGAGCCCCCGCATGACCTGACCCGCCAGGATCCGGTCTCCGGGCCCCACGATCCGCACGATGTCCACGCCCGAGAGCGGTTCGGCGACGATCTCGAGCGAGGCCTGCGGCCCGCGCGCGGCGAGCTGCCCGGCGGCGTCGACGGCGCGGCTCTGGTCCACCGCGTCGACCGTGCCGTGCACCGCGGAGCGCAGCAAGAGCCAGGCGCCTCCGGCCGCGGCGGCCAGGACGAGCATGACGATCGCGGCGGCGATCACCGTGGTGGTGATGCGGATCGGCCAGCGGCGGGGCGTGGTCAGGACATCGCGGGTCAGGGGCACGCGTCCATTGTGGTGGGGGCCGGTCGCGGCGGCGGGCGCCGGGCCGGAACTGGAACACGTGCTAGCGTCGCGGGGTGAGAGAATCGCTATACTCCGGGCCGGAGCCGCGCCTGGGCATCACGTTCGCCGAGGCCGAGGACGGCTCGATCTCCTGGCATCAGCCGGTCGCGGGACAGTTCGTCGACCCGCGCGGACGGTTCGCCACCGGCGGCCTGGCGGTCCTGGTCGACTCTGGGCTCGGCGCCGTGAACCACCGCCGCCGCCCGAGTGGTATGTGGACCGTCACCACCGAACTGCGCATCGACCTGCTCGGCCGCCCGCGCGCGGGATCGGCCGGCCTCGGCTTGCGCACGGACCACCTGGGTGGGGACGGTCACTGCCTCACCACCCGGGGCGAGGTGCTCGACGACGACGGCGTGGTCGTCGCGGCCGGACTGGTCAAATCCATGGCCTTCTCGGTGGGCATCGACCCGGACGAGTACGACGACGAGCCGCCGTGGCCCTCCGCCCTCGAGCCGGGCACGCTGGCCGAGGTGCTGTGCCTGACGCTGGATGAGCGCACGGACGGTCCCGGCGGCACCCGTGCGGTGGAGGCCGTGATCGCCCCGGAGCCGGCGCTGGCCAATCCGCTGGGCAACCTGCACGGTGGCGTGTTCGCGGCCGCCGCGGAGATCGCCGGCGCCGCCCTGTTCCCGCACGAGCGGGAGGTCAGCTCGTCCTCGCTCGACGTCCGCTACATCCGGCAGATCCCGCTGGGCGGCCCGGTGGCGGTGCGGGCCGAGGTCGTGCACGACGGCCGGAGCTGGGGGATCGCGCAGGTCACCGCCCGCGACGAGCGGGGCCGGGTCTGCGCGGCGGCCACGGTCACCGTCTACGGGCAGCGGTAGCTGGCGGGATCCCTCCGGGGCCGGTGCCGCTCGCGTAGGGTCGGGCCACCACTGGCGAGACACCACTCACCAGACGCCACCGACGGTAGGGAACCTGACGTGAAGATCGGCATCATCCTGGGCAGCATCCGCGAGGGGCGGGCGGGGGAGTCCGTGGCCCACTGGGTCGCGCAGCAGGCGGCCTCGCGGGAGGGCGCGACCTACGAACTGATCGACCTCAAAACCTTCGACGTGCCGCTGCTCACCTCGGCCACCGTGCCGGGCGCGGCGGACAAGCAGTACTCCGACGAGCGCGTGACCCGGTGGAGTCAGGCGATCGACTCGTGCGACGGCTTCGTCTTTGTCACCCCCTAGTACAACCACGGGGTGCCGGGCGCGCTGAAGAACGCCTTCGACTCGGTCGGCAACGAGTGGGCGGACAAGGCCGTGGCGTTTGTCTCCTACGGCGCGGAGAGCGGGGTGCGAGCGGCGGAGCAGTGGCGGCAGATCGTCGCGAACTTCCACATGCACGGGGTGCGCCAGCAGGTCTCACTGAGCCTGTTCACCGAGTTCGGCGCCGACGGTGTGGAGCCGAACGAGCGCCGCTCCGGTGAGCTCGCGACCCTGTTCGACCAGCTCGAGAAGGCCACGCGCCGCATCCTGGCGGACCGGTAGCCGAGCCGGTCACACCTGCGCCGGCCGGAGACAGCAGCGGCCCGTCCCTCGTGAGAGGGACGGGCCGCGGTGCTGTGGGGCCGTGCCGTGGGTCAGTTCAGGGCGGCGAGCGCGGCGTCGTAGTCCGGCTCGGTGGTGATCTCGTCGACGAGCTGGGTGTAGAGCACCTTGCCGGCGCCGTCGAGCACCACGACCGAGCGGGCGCAGAGACCGGCCAGCGGGCCGTCGGTCATCTTGACGCCGTAGTCGGTGGCGAAGCTGCTGCGGAAGGTCGAGCCGGTGGAGACGTTCTCGATGCCCTCGGCGGCGCAGAAGCGGCCGGCCGCGAACGGCAGGTCGGCGGAGACATTGATGACGGCGGTGCCCTCCAGCCCGGCGGCCTTCTCGTTGAAGGTGCGCACCGAGGTGGCACAGACGCCGGTGTCGACGCTCGGGAAGATGTTGAGCACGACCTTCTTGCCGGCCAGCGACTCGGAGGTGACGGCCGACAGGTCGGAGCCGACCAGGTCGAACGCCGGAGCGGTGGAGCCGACGGCGGGGAGCTCGCCGGACGTGGTGACGGGATTGCCCTTGAATGCGGTGGTTGCCATGAGACCGTTCTACCGGACGACGGGCGGCGGTGTGTGAGGCAGTGTCGCCGGCCGAGGCGGTCCGGGTACCGGGCCGGTGGTCAGCGACCGCGGGGCGTGGCGACGTGCACCACCACGTCGTGGGGCACTCCCTTGACCCCGCCGAGCCGGAACGTCCGCTTGGGCCGGGTCCGTACCCGCCCGGGGTCGAGCCCTGCCCGCGTGGTCTCGCTGACCAGGATCTCGCCGGGACCGGCCTTCTCCCCGAGGCGCGCGGCGATGTTGACGTCCATGCCCAGGTAGTCGCCGCCCAGCCGCCGCGGACTGCCCGTGTGCACTCCCACCCGCAGGCGCGGCCGCCATCCGTCGAGCTCGATCGCCGAGACGTTCTCCAGACACTCCGCGACCGCGTCGAGCGCGAGCTGCGGGGACGGGAACACCGCCATCAGGCCGTCACCCAGCCGCTTGACCACGGTGCCCCGGTGCGCCTGCACCACCGGTTCCGTGGCCGTTGCGACCCGGCGCAGCAGTAGTAGGGCCTGCTCGTCGCCGGCACGCATGGACCAGTCCGAGAAGCCCACCAGATCGGTGAACACGATCGTCACCTCGGCTCCACCGGCGCCGCCGCGGCCCGCCCGCTCCCGCAGCGCCTGCCACACCTGCAGCCCGCCGAGTGTCACCTCACGTGAGGCGGTGGGGCGGTCGTCGAACAGGCGGCCCGCCACCCGCGCGATCGTGCCGGCGCTGTCCCGTCCCGCGGCCGAGAGGGGATCCCCGAAGCCCGAGTCGCCCGGCAGCACCCGCCGCGCGCGTCGCACCATCTCGACCGAGGTGGGGTGCCGGTTCGCGTCGTGCGCGCCGGTCGCCACGCGTGCCGCCAGCTCGCGCATGCGTGCCCACCGCGTGTTCGCCGGACGCGGCTCCGGTGCGGTCCCCTCGGCGGGCGTGGTCATGGGACGAGACTAGGGCGCATCGGCCCGACCCGGGCTGCCCTGCCCGGGTCCTGCAGGGAACTGCAGGTCAGAAGGGGTGGTCAGGCGGGCGGGACCGACTGGCCCGTCTGGTCGACCGCGCGCCACAGGTACCAGGACGCGACCGAGCGGTACGGGGCCCAGGCGCGGGAGCGCTCGAGCATCTGCTCCGGGGTGGCCCCGGTGTCCAGCCCACCCATGTCCAGCCCGTACACCTTCTCGAAGCCACGGCGGATGCCCACATCGGCGACGGGGAACACGTCCGGGCGGTCCAGCAGGAAGATCAACTGCATTTCGGCGGTCCACCGGCCGATGCCACGGATCGAGGTGAGGGCGGTGACGACGTCGTCGTCGTCATATCCGCGCAGCTCCTCCAGTGAGGGGACCCGCCCGCGCTGCACCGCGTCGGCGAGGTCGCGCAGCGCGGCCACCTTCGGGCGGGAGACGCCGCACCCCCGCAACTCCTCGTCCGACAGGGCTGCGACCAGACGCGGGTCGAGGGTGCGTCGAGGGGGCCCGTCACCGGCGTGGTCGCGTAACCGGCCGGCGATCGTCGCGGCGGCCTTGACCGACAGTTGTTGGGACAGGATCGACGACGCCAGGCGGTCGAACAACGTGTGCGGCCCGGCATCCGGCGCCGGGCTGAGGGTGCAGGGGCCGACGGCGTCGATGTGATCTCTCAGCGAGGAATCTGCGCCGCGGAGGTATCGGACCGCCGTTACTCTGTCGTATCCTTCGGGCATGAAGTGAAGGGTACGCGGGGAAAACGTGACAGATTCGTGTCCCCGTAACGCCCCGATGGCTGATGTCGATAACTACCTGGGCACGACTTTGCTTGGGAGAGGAGCGAATTCGTGGGAAAGACACAGAAGCGTCTCGCCGCCGTCGCCGCGACGGCAGCCATCGCGATGGGGATGGGGGCCGGGACCGCCTCGGCCGGATCCGCGGAGATGCCCACGGGCACCGCACTGTACAACGGCCTGGTGATGCTGGGGTGTCAGGCGCTCGAGCAGGCGATGCTGCCCACGTGCGGCAACCTCGAGAACCTCGGTACCGACGACCCGGCGGTGCTCACGGTCAACCCGTTCACCACCGACATCGTCATCCTGGGCGCCGGACTGACGCCCGAGGGGGATATCCCGCCGGTGCTCGAGGAGCGGCTGCGCGCCGGTTACCGCCTCGCCACCGCCTACCCGACCTCGCGGATCATCGTCACCGGCGGCGTGCCGAAGAACGGCCGGACCGAGGCGCAGGCAATGGGTGACTGGCTGCGCGGCGCCGGGATCGCCCCGTGGCGGATCACCGAGGAGGGCGACTCCAACTCAACCGTCCAGAACGCACAGTTCACCGACCGGATCTTCCGTGAGCGCGGCACCACCGCTGCCGTGGTGGTGACCAACGACTTCCATCTCGACCGGGCGGTCCTCAACTTCCGCCAGGCCGTCGACGGTCGCATCCCGGTGACCGGCGTGGTGGCGCGGGGCTGATCCCGCGCCCGGGCGCCCCCGCACCCCCGCCCGCGGGAACAACGCGACCCCTCCCGCTGTTGGATGACGTAACAGCAAAATGGAGGAGTAGCCCATGTCCGCAGTACGTCAGGTCGTCCCCCTCGGTTCGCAGTGGCCGGGGATCGACCCGTTCCTGTTCGCCGTCCACCACCGCGACGAGTTCCCGGCCGCAGACGGCCAGACCATGCGTCCCGCCGCCTCACTCGAGGGCCGCTCGATCGGCCAGGACTTCTCCGGCAAGGACGGCTGGTCCATGTATCACGGGGACACCGTCCCCGGCTTCCCCCAGCACCCGCACCGCGGGTTCGAGACCGTGACCGTGGTGCTCGACGGCGTGGTGGACCACACCGACTCGCTCGGCGCGGCCGCCCGTTTCGGCCATGGTGACACCCAGTGGCTCACCGCCGGCTCCGGCATCTCCCACTCGGAGATGTTCCCGCTGTTGGATCCCGAGGGGCCCAACCCCATGGAGCTGTTCCAGATCTGGCTCAACCTCGCCCCCGAGGACAAGACCGCCGACCCGCACTTCGACATGTTCTGGGCCGAGGAGACCCCGATCGTCGTGCGCGGTGAGGAGGGGGCCGCCGCGAGGTTCCGGGTGATCGCCGGCGAGATCGACGGCATCCGCGCGCTCGACCCGCCGCCCCACTCGTGGGCGGCCCGCCCCGAGAACCACCTCGCGATCTGGATCGTCACCCTCGACCCCGGCGTGAGCACCGAACTCCCCGCGTTCGACCCCGCGGCCGGACGCGTCCTCTACAACTACGGCGGCGGCCTCACCGTCGAGGGGCAGGACCTCGGCTACGACGCCGCGGTGCTCGCGCCCCAGGCCGTCACGGTGACCGCCGGCGGTGACGGAGCGTCGTTCCTCGTTCTGCAGGCCCGCCCCATCGGGGCGCCCGTTGTACAGCAGGGGCCGTTCGTCGGCAACACCCGCCAGGACATCGTCTCCGCCATGGAGGACTACCGCGCAGGTGTGTTCGGCCAGTGGGACCTGCCCAGCAACGGGCCCGTCCACGCGCACGGCGAGACCCGGTTCGCGCGCTACCCCGACGGCGCCGAGAAGCGGCCGGCCGGCGCCCAGGGCTGATCCCGCGGGGACTTCGCGCTGCCTGTCTGATTCGCGCTGCCTGCTCGCGCGGGGCGTTCGCGCTGCCTATCCGATCGGCGTCTGCCTACCGGATCCGATAGGCGGCGAGGCATCGAATAGGCAGCGAGACATCGGATGGGCGGCGACGCAGCTGGCGGCTGATTGGTGGCTGAACAGGTGGCGCCGGCCTGCCTGCCCGCCCGCACTGCCCGCCGCCCAGGTCCGTCGCTGGTCAGGCCTGCGCAGGCCGGTCCGGCCAGCCGCCGGCGCGGAGCAGCTCCAGTGCCGCCGACTGGTCGATGATCGGCTGGCGCATCTGGTCGGACAGGAACTCCAGCAACGCGGCGGACAGCGCAGCGTCATCCGAGGCGATGGCGTCGTGCGCCACCGCCACGTGCAGGTTTTCCGCGAACCCGTCGATCGCCGTCTGCGCCACACAACTGTGCGTCGACACCCCGCACAGGAGCAGATGGTCCACCCCGCGCCGGTCCAGCTCGTCGGCCAGCGAGGTCCCGAAGAACGCGCTGTCGCGGGTCTTGACCACCTCCACATGCCCGCCCACGTCCAGGCCGTCCAGGAAGCGGGCCTGCTCCGTTCCCGGGAAGGCGAACCCCTCGTCGTCGTCGCACATGTTCAGGGTCCACGTGGAACGGTCACGGGCGTGCTCGGTCCGCACCAACACCACGGGCCGGCCGGCGCCGTGGGCGGCGGCGATCAGCTCGTTGACCCGCGACACCAGCTCGTCGCGCACCTCGGCGAGGGCCGGGAACTCGAAATATGAGTTCTGCATGTCGATCACCACCAGCGCCGTCCGCGGACCCGGCCGCCACCACGTGTCCGTCACCCCGACCGGCGTGGTGCGCTTGTGGCGGCCCCGGCGCCACGCCGCCTCGATCCGCTCGGCCGCGGCGTCGGGGACCTCGCGGCCTTCGAGATAGTCGTCGATGTGGTGGTAGCCCAGGCCGAGCTCGTCCTCATCCGTCCGGCCCACGTTCTCGTCCAGCAGGTCGGCCGTCGGCACCTTCTCCCACAGTCGGCGCGGCGCGCCCAGGTGCCGCAGCAGCGCCCGAGCCTGGCGCTTGTTCAGCCCGTCCACGCCCGGCGCGATGTCGACCGTCAGCGTCTCGTCGGCGGCCACGAACTCCACCGCGGCCACGGCGTCGGCCTCGTCGTGTTGCACCCGGTACGGCAGGCGCATCCCCACGAAAATCGCGTCCCGGTCAGCGCTGTTCCCGCCCCTGACCCGCTCCACCGCCAGTTGCGCCAGGCGGCCGGCCAGCGTGGAGTCCACCCCACCGGACAGGCCCAGGACGTACCCGGCCGCGCCGCTGGACCGCAGATAGTCGACGAGGAACTGCACGCGCCGCTCGATCTCGGCGGCGGGGTCGATCTCCGGCCGGACCCCCAGGGTGTCGATGATCGTCCGCTGCATGTCTCGCATGGCCCCAGTGTGGCGACGGGCCGGGGCGCCGCGCCACCGGAACGGGCCGGGGGTCAGGCGCCGTGCGACCGGATGAAATCGCCCGCCACCTGTGGCCACGCCGCGACCTCGGCGGGTGTGCGCGCCACCTCCAGGCGTGCCCCGGGGATGAGGGCGGCCAGCTCCTGCGCCACCTCCAGCGGGTGCGAGGCGTCCTGCGGCCAGGCCAGCAGCAGCACGGGCAGGTCCAGTCGCGCCACGTCCTCGCGCGGCGGCAGGTCGGTCGCGGCGGCGCCACGGAACGCGGCGGGCAGCCACTCGTCGGCCACGTCCGGGAGGGTGTCCGGCTGGTCGGGGTCGATCGCGGGCGAGGTCGGGGGCCGCCGGGTCAGCTCCGACCACCGCGCCACGCCCCACCGTTCGACCTGCCGCGCGCCGAGCTCGTAGAGGCGTCCCTGGTCGCGCCGCCACTCCCACACGGTCGGCGGGATCCCCAGCGTGAGCGAGGCGAAGCGCCCGGGGTCGGAGACGGCCGCGGTGAGCAGTGTGGCGGTCCCCATCGACCGGCCGACCCCGTGGAGGCGCCGGTCGCCGAACTCCTCGCCGGCCAGTTCCTGCAGGTCCCGGGCCTGTGCGGGCCAGGTGTAGTCGCGCGGGTCCGCCGATCCGGGGGACTGCCCGTGGCCGCGGGCGTCGTAGCGCAGGACCCGCAGCCCGGGCTGTCCGGCGGTGAGGTTGTTGCCGCCCAGGTCCTCGCGTCGCCTGCTCGACGAGAGTCCGTGCAACTGCACCACCGGCAGTCCGTCGCCGCGCACTTCCCACGCCAGTCCGGGCCGGCCTGCGTCGCTCATACCTCCGGCCCTCCCGGGTTGCAGCCCTCGATCAGCATGGTCTCGACGGGGACCACGGGCCGCCACGGTTCGAGGTTCCAGGTCGGTTTGTCGGGTTCGAGCAGGCGCGCCCACGTCCAGTGGCAGTCGAACTGTTCGCGCATGCCGGGGGTGTCGGCGTCGGGGGCGAGCAGGAGGACCTCGGCCCAGGCGGTGGCGGCGTCGCCTGGGCCGCCGGCGCGCCGTGCGGAGGGGGTCGGGGCCACGCGGAGGGTCACGCCGAAGTCGGAGTCGCCCCAGGTCGCCGCCGCGACGAACGGTGGGAGCGCCGGTGCGGTGTCGGGTGGGGGAGGGGGCGGTGAGGTGGGGGAGAGACGTGGCGACGGCGGCGACGCCGCCGACAAGATCGACGACGACGACGAGCCCGTCCGCGACGGCGTGTCTGACACCACAGTCCCCGTCTGTTCCTCCGCGCTCTGGCCTGCGCACCCGGAAACGACGATCGTGACCAGCGCAGATGTGGCGATCATGTGGCGGCGGGCAGGGTGGCGGGGCATCGGTTGGAGTCTGCCATGTGGCGGGGGTTGCGCACGAGCACGTCTGGCGGGATCCTGTGACTATTGGGATTCGGCCTCAGTGGAGAGTCCGCGAGCCGCCCGAGCAGAAGGAGCGTGACCGATGCCCCCGTTCGACCTCACCCAGCTGCAGGCCATGTGGGACGGGATCTTCCCCGCGATTTTCGGCCCCCTGGCCGCACTGGTCGACGCCCTCGGCGCGTCTGTCCAGGCGCCCTGACCGACTGAGGTAGATCAGTCCGGGTCGAGGACCTCCGAGGCTGCTGACTGCAGCGACGAGCTCCGCGTCACCTGCGCGTACACGTATTCCGGCCCGGCCGCCACGCTCTCCGTGGCGGCCGGGCCGGAGTGCATGACGCCGGCGAGCTCCGGCGTGGATCTTCGCACCGGTGGGGGCGTCGGGAGGGTAACTTTGCTGAGTATGGCAGTTTCAGTGCAGTCAGTGATCACGATCGAGGCCGGAATCCCCGAGATCATGGAGGTCTTGGCGGACGTGAAGTCCCTCGTCGACTGGTCGGATGCCCACCGTGCGGTGGAGATCCGCGAGGCCGACGCGGAGGGGTGGCCCATCGTGGTGTGGGAGAAGATCTCGCAGTACGGCATCTCGGACGAGATGGTGGTCCGCTACGAGTGGTACGACGGCGAGGTGAGCTGGTCCCTGGTCGAGAGCGGGACGCAGAACGTGCAGAACGCGCGTTACACGCTGACCGACAACGGGGACGGCACCACCCACGTGGTGTTCGATCTCGAGGTGGATCTCAAGATCAAGCTCCCGGGTCTGGTGGTCAAGAAGGCACAGAAGGGCATCGCCGACGTCGCGACCCAGGGCCTGCGCACGGAGGTGCTGCGCCGCTACGCCTGACCCCCGCGGTGCAGGAGGTCCAGCGCGGACCGCACGCCCGCAGCGGGGAGCTGGCCGGGGGCGGAGGCCTCGCCCACGGTGGCGAACGTGGCCGCGGATCCGAAGACGCCGCCGCCGAGCCGGGTGACCGCGCCGAGGGCGCCCATCGACATGGTGATGAGCGGGATTCCCGCCTGCCGGTGGCGGCGCTGCGTGGCGTCGATGAGCGTCACCACGTCGGCCGCCGAGCGGGGCATCACGGCGATCTTGGCCACGTCGGCCCCGGCCACCTCCATGGCCTCGAGTCGCGCCACGATCTCCTCGGTGGCCGGGGTGGCCTGGAAGTCGTGGTTGGAGGCCACGACCGGTGTCCCGTGCCGGTGCGCGGCGGCGATCGCCTGCTCCGCCCGCGGGTGGCGGTACTCCACGTCCACGGCCGCGGCCAGCCCGCTGGCGGCGAGTTCCTCGACCAGCGCGACGTACTCAGCGTCGCCGATCTCGGCGTCCCCACCCTCGGCGGTGGTGCGGAAGGTCGCCAGAATCGGGGTGTCCGGCAGCAGTACGGCCAGCCGCCCGAGCGCCGCGACCGCCGGGGCGGGATCGCTCCCGCCGCCGGCGGTGAACGGCTCGTACAGGTCCACCCGCCACTCGACCGCGTCGAACGTGCCCCGGCCGGGTGAGGAGGCCGCGGCCACGTGGGCGGCGGCCTCCTCGAGTCCGGTCAGATCGCGCGCGGTGATCGGCACGATGATCGACGGCGAACTCGCGTCCAGACGCAGTTGATGGCGGGGCATGCCCCAACCCTACGACGCAGGGTGTGGCCGGCCCGTCGGGATGTCAGCCGCAGGACCCACAGGGGCACGGCCGGCGCGCCGGGATCAGCTCGAGAGCGCTCATCTCCTCCGGGCCGGACCGACCGTAGTAGAGGCCGGCCCAGCGCAGCGTGCGCCGGGGTCGGTGGACGGGCACGAGTTCCCAGGTCGCGCCGTCCGGGCCCTCGCACAGCAGGTGCCCGGCGTCCAACGGGTGGCCGTCCAGCACGAGGTCGCCCCATCTGTTGAGCAGTGCGGCGGTCTCGCGGGCGCCGAGTCCCCGCACCAGGAGTTCGGGGTGCCCCAGCTCGGTGAGGCCGATCGTGTAGCCGAACTGCTCCTCGGGGGCGACGGGGGTTCCCTGGCAGTGCGGGCAGTCGCAGCCCTCGCCGACGTGGATGACGTGCATCCCGTAGCGGTCGATCACGGCGGCGATCTCCACCATCGCCGGGTCGATGGTGGCGAATGCGGTGCTGGTCATGTGGTGCTCCTCTGTGTGCTCGAACTGGTGGTCGACGTGCGCCGCCGACGATAGGTGTCGGGTACGACACGAATGTCTCTGCACGCGGCCACGCGGGGCCCTCGCGGGTGCACACTGGGGGCTGATGGTGCTGGTGGACGTGGGTGGATCCCGGGAAAGGGGCGCGGTGTGAGGGTCTCGTTGGCGCTGGGCTCGGGTGGTGCACGCGGGTATGTGCACATCGGGGTGATCCGCGAGTTGGAGGCGCGCGGCCACGAGATCGCGGGCGTGTCGGGGGCGTCGATGGGCGCTGTGGTGGGCTCGCTGTTCGCGGCGGGCAAGCTCGACGAGTTCGAGGAGTGGGTGCGCGGGCTGTCCCAGCGCGACGTGTTGCGGCTCCTCGACCCGTCCTTCGCCGGCGGCGGGGCGATCCGCGCCAACAAGATCATGGCCGTGATCGGCTCGATGCTGGACGAGATCCGGATCGAGGACATGCGCATCCCGTTCACGGCGGTCGCCACCGATCTGCGGGCCCGCCGCGAGGTGTGGTTCACCCGCGGCCCGGCGGATGTGGCGGTGCGTGCCTCGTTCGCGATCCCGAGCGTCATCACGCCGGCACTGGTGGGCGGGCGCCTGATCATCGACGGCGGCGTGACGAACCCGGTGCCGCTCGAACCTCTGGCGCCGGTGGACAGTGACCTGCTGGTGGCGGTGTCCCTGACCGGTCGCCGTGCGGCGAGGCGGGTCTCGACGATGTTCGCGGGTTCCGACCCGGATGAGCTGTCGGCCGACACCGAGCCCGGGACGTCCCGCAAGGGGGGCGCGGGGGCCAGAGGCGGTGCGGGGATGGTCCGGCCGGCCGGCAAGTTGACCGGCCGTATCCGGACCGCGGCGGCGGACGTGCGCGACGCCGAACTCGTGCGGCTCATCGCCGCGCGGTGGGGTCAGGTCGTGCGGGAAGAGGTGGGTGGGGAGAACGGCCCCCTGGACGACGACAAGGCGGTGGTGCTCGATCCGCAGGACGGGGCGGAGGCCGCGTCGGGCGCTCTCTCGGACAAGGTGGAGGCGGCGGTCAGCAGGGGGGAGGCGGATGTCGCGTCCGACGAGCAGGGGGAGGAGTCGCTGGCCGGCTCGCTGCGGATCTTCGACGTGGTGATCCACTCCATCGAGGTGATGGAGAGCATCATCACGGCCTACCGGATGGCTGCCAACCGCCCGGATGTGTTGATCGAGGTGCCGTCGGATTCGTGCACGGCCTTCGACTTCCACCGGGCGGACGAGATGATCGCCCTCGGCCGCAGGCTCACCGCGGACGCACTGGACCGGGCCGGGATCTGATGTCCCGGCCCGGTCCGAGGGGCGGATCCGGTGCGGTGCCCCGGTCGTTGGGCGCGGGCGCCTAGTTGTTCAGCGCGGGCGCGTAGTCGGGGCAGAACGCGTTGACGGCCGCGGTCACCACGGTGGCGCCCTCGGTCTCGCCGGCCTCGGGGTGGGCCTCGTAGTACTTGGCGATCACCTCGTCGGCGCTGTTGCCGTCCTCGAGGTCGCGGCACGCGTCGTGGCCGCGGATGATGAAGCCGGGGTCGTCGTGGACCTCGACCCCGCCCGCGCGAACCTCGTCGAGGAAGGCGCGGTCCGCGTCCTCGTGGTCGTCCTTGTGCTCGTCCGTGTTGTCGCCGGTGGCCTCGGCGGCGGCAGAGCCGGCCGCGCTGGTGGCCGCAGCGGCGGCGGAGCCGGCGGCGCTGGTGGCCTCGGCGGCGGCCGAGCCGGCCGCGCTCGTGGCGCTGGCCACGGTGTCCTCGGTGCTGTTGTCGCTGCTGCAGGCACTCAGGGCCAGTGCGAGGGCGGCGAATCCGGAGGCGACGGCCATGGCGCGACGACGGGTACGGGTGTTCGGTGTCATATGTGCTCCTCGGGCAGATGTGCCCCAGAGGCTACGGCACCCGGGAGCGGGTCGCGGCACGAAGTCCCGTCGTCGATGAAAGTAGTGTCACGATCGTGATGTGCGTGGGTGGTGGCACCCCCCGGATCGTCCACGACTGTCTGACCGCCACATTAAGGTGGGGCACATGGGAACCGCTGTGACTGTCGTAGATCCACTCGAGGTGGGCAACGCCCGACACGCGGACGGGGTGCGACGTCTGGTCGACAGTTTCCATGCCGTCCCCGCGGGCGCCCCGGTCCGGCTGGCCAAGAAGACGTCCAACCTCTTCCGTCCGCGCGCCTCGTCGTCGTCGCCCGGTCTCGACACGACCGGTCTCACGCGCGTCATCTCCGTGGATCCCGACGCCCGCACCGCGGACGTGCAGGGCATGTGCACCTACGAGGACCTGGTCGACGCCACGCTCGCGCACGGTCTCATGCCGTACGTGGTGCCGCAGCTCAAGACCATCACCCTGGGCGGCGCGGTGACGGGCCTGGGGATCGAGTCCACCTCGTTCCGGCTGGGCCTGCCGCACGAGTCGGTCCTGGAGATGGACGTGCTGACCGGCACCGGCGAGATCGTCACCGCGCGCCCCGACGGGACGGAGCGCGAGCGTGCCCTGTTCCGCGGCTTCCCCAACTCCTACGGTTCCCTGGGGTACGCGGTGCGGCTGCGCATCGCGTTGGAGCCGGTCAAGCGGTATGTGGAACTGCGCCACGTGCGGTTCAACTCCATCGCCGCGCTCACCGCGGCGCTGGAGCGGATCAGCGTGGAGGGGAGATATGACGACGACGAGGCTGCGACCGGCCCCACCGACACCGGCCACGATTCGGTTCCCGGCACTGTCGATTTCCTCGACGGCGTGGTGTTCTCCGCCGACGAGGCCTATCTGACCCTGGGCCGGCGCACCGACGAGCCGGGTCCGGTGTCCGACTACTCGGGCGTGACGGACAAGAACGCGATCTTCTACCGCTCCATCCAGCACGACGGGCCCGACGGAGCGGTCAAGCGGGACCGGCTGACGATCCGCGACTACCTGTGGCGCTGGGACACGGACTGGTTCTGGTGCTCGCGGGCGTTCGGGGTGCAGAACCCGAGGATCCGCCGCTTCTGGCCGCAGCAGCTGCTCCGGTCGTCGGCGTACTGGAAGATCATCGGCCTGGACCACAAGTACGACCTGGGCAACAAGATCGGCGCGCTCAAGGGCGAGGGCCCGCGTGAGCGGGTGGTGCAGGACGTCGAGGTGACGATCGACCACACCGCCGAGTTCCTCGAGTGGTTCCTGCGCGAGGTGCCCATCGAGCCGCTGTGGTTGTGCCCGCTGCGACTGCGTGAGTCCACGCCGGCCCCCGGTTCGGACCGGCCGTGGCCGCTGTATCCCCTCGCACCGGACACGACTTATGTCAACATCGGATTCTGGTCCTCTGCGCCCATAGAGCCCGGTATGGAGGAGGGGGCCTGGAACCGGCGCATCGAGGAGGAGGTCTCCCGGCTCGGCGGCCACAAGTCGCTGTACTCGGAGGTCTTCTACTCCCGCGAGGAGTTCGCCGAGCTGTACGGCGGCGAGCACGCGGGGTGGCTCAAGGCGGAGTTCGACCCGGACGGTAGGTTCTCGACCCTCTACGACAAGGCGGTTGGTGCACGGTGAGCACAGGCAAGATGACGATCGGCGAGATCATCGGCGCGTTCGCGACTGGCGAGCCGCCGCTGCGGATCGAGGCCTACGACGGTTCGTCCATCGGGCCGGCCGACAGTGAGCTGGTCCTGCGCCTGCGGAGCGAGAAGGCGCTGCAGTATTTCGTCACCGCGCCCGGCGACCTCGGCCTGGCCCGCGCCTATCTCATGGGTGAGCTCGAGGTGGAGGGCGTGCACCCGGGTGCCCCGCACGACGTCTTCGGCGCGCTCGAGGTGTTCCGTAAGTTCATGACCCGCACGCCCGACGCCCGCACCCTGCTGCGGATCGCGCGGTCGATCGGGCTGGAGAACCTCACCGTGCCGCCTGTCCCCAAGCAGGAGGTGCCGCCGGCGTGGAAGCGGGTGGTCAGCGGGATGCGCCGACACTCCAAGGAACGCGACTCGGAGGTCGTGAGCTACCACTACGACGTGTCGAACCGCTTCTACGAGTGGATTCTCGGCCCGTCCATGACCTACACGTGTGCCTGCTACCCGGAGCTCGACTCCTCACTCGAGGACGCGCAGGAGAACAAGTACCGGCTGGTTTTTGACAAGCTCGGGCTCAAGGCCGGGGACCGGCTGCTCGACGTGGGTTGCGGGTGGGCCGGGATGGTCCGCTACGCCGCGCGGCGGGGTGTGCGCGTGATCGGCGTGACGTTGTCCAAGGAGCAGGTCGAGTGGGGGCGCGCCGCGATCGAGGCCGAGGGGCTCGGTGACCTGGCCGAGGTGCGGCTGCAGGACTACCGGGACGTGCCGGAGCGCGACTTCGACGCGATCTCATCGATCGGCATCACCGAGCACATCGGCCGCAAGAACTACCAGGCCTACTTCGGCAAGCTCCACAGCTACCTCAAGCCGGGCGGCATCCTGCTCAACCACTGCATCACGCGACCCGACAACGTGGGCAAGGTCAAGGCCGGTCAGTTCATCGACCGCTACATCTTCCCCGACGGCGAGCTCGCCGGCGCCGGCACCGTGCATCTCGAGGCCGAGAACGCGGGCTTCGAGGTGCTCCACGAGGAGAACCTGCGCCCGCACTACGCCATGACCCTGCGCGACTGGTGCGCCAACCTCGTCGAGCACTGGGACGAGGCGGTCGAGGAGGTCGGCGAGCCCATGGCCAAGTTGTGGGGCCTGTACATGGGCGCCTGCCAGTACGGTTTCGAGCACAACAAGATCCAGCTCCACCAGATCCTGGCCGTGCGTCTGACCGACGCCCAGACCTGGGACCGGCCCCTGCGGCCGTGGTGGCAGCCCTGATCCCCCGCGCCTGATCCCCGGTGCCGTGCCCCACGGGCCCGGCCCGGCCGCGCACCCTCCTGACCTGGGGTGCCCTGCAGACACCGAGCAGGGCGCCCCAGGTCTCGTCGATTTCCTGGCACTGAGCCCGGGCACCCCCAGGGCGCCCCGCTGCCCGGCCGGCCCGCCCTGCCGCCCCGCCCCGCTGCCCCGCCCCGCCGCCCGGGTGCGCATCATCTGTGTGGTTGCGCATCCGGTTGGTCGGGTGGGGCGAGGGGTGTGCATCTGTTCTGTGACATGACGGATGCGTAAGCCCGAGGTGCGTTGCGCCGAGCTTGGCTGGCGCGGCCGGTTGGCCCCTGACTTGCGTCGGGGTCCGGAAGCTCCCTGACCTGGGGTGCCCTGCAGACAGCGAGCAGCGCGCCCCAGGTCAGAGCGGTGGGACCAGCTGGCTCGGCGGCGGACCGCGCGGCGTCAGTCCAGGTCGATCGCGAGCAGCACCTGGCCGGTGGGCGCCGGAGAGCCGCCGGCCGGCTCGACGGTGATCCCGATCTGCTGGGAGCCGCGGATGCCGTCGATCTGTGCGGCCGGTGACGGGCCCACCTCGCCCGCCTCCATGGTCCCGGCGGAGATCGGCTCGTGGTCGCCCATCAGCCACAGCTGGTAGGCGCGGCCCTCGTCGGGCTCGGGCAGGCCGGTCATGGAGATGACCGCCATGTCCGCCGACCGGGATGCGAGCACGGTCGCCAGTCCGGCGGTGCCGACCTGGCCACGCGTCACCTCGAGGTCCTCGGAGGCGAGCAGGGTCGTCACGTCGCCGGGCATGCTCGGCGGGGCAGCCGTGGGCAGGGTGCGCTCCGGCCCGGCGCCGTCGGTGATCCGGCCGATCGTGACGCCCGCGGCGAGCAGCACGATCGCGGCAGCGGCGGCACCGACGATGGTCCACATCCGGGGCCTGCGGCGTTCGCGCTCGCCGCGCAGGTCCACCACGGCGGCCCCGCCGGGGGTCTCGTCGCGGGCGTCGCCGGGGTCGGGGCTCGCAACGGTCGGGGCGGGTGTGTCGTCCGTGTCGTGACCTCCGACCGGGATACGCGCCGCGGCCTCGAGGATGCGGGCGCGCAGCAGCGGCGGCGGGGCGGTGTCCAGCCCGGCGTCGGCGACCAGGCCTGCGGCGACCTCACGTGTTGACGTGATGTGTGCGCGCATGGACTCCCGCTGCAGTTCGGGTGCGTTGACGAGGGCTTCCTCGACCGCGTCGGCCTCCGCGTCGGGCAGGGCGTGCAGGGCGTAGAGATCCAGGTCTGCGGGGTCGACGTCTCCCGGGGCCTCCGGATGGTCGTGGTGTCGGACGCTCATGACAGGACACCTCCGAGGCAGGTCTTGAGGCGGCGGAGGCCGTCGCGGATACGGGATTTGACGGTGGGCAGCGCCGCACCGAGCTGTTCGGCGACCTCCCGGTAGGTCAGCCCCGAGAAGTAGGCCATCTCGATCGATTCCCGCTGGGTGTCGGTGAGGGTGCCGAGACAGTGTCGTACCTGAGCGGCGTCTTCGTCTCGGGAGATCTGTTCGGTGACCTGCTCGGCCACGTCTTCGGTGTGGACCGGCGCCGAGGCTGCGTCGGCCTCGTCGCGCCGGGTCGCGGAGCTCTCCGAGCGGACCCGGTCCACGGCGCGGCGGTGGGTGATGGTCAGGACCCAGGACTGGACGGAGCCGAGCGAGGGCCGGTAGTCGGCGGCCTGCTTCCACACCTGCAGGAACACCTCCTGCACGGTCTCCTCCGCGTAGCCGGGGTCGCGCAGGATCCGCAGCGCGAGGCCGTAGACGCGGGGCGCCATGAGGTCGTAGAACCGGCCGAAGGCCTGCAGGTCGCCGCCGGCGGCGAGTTCCAGCAGACGCCCCGGATCGGCAAGCGAAGGGGCGGTGGGCTCGGGCACGAGGGACAGTTTAGTGCGGGCGGCGCCTCGGGCGACCGGGACGGTGGTCTCGCGCATCGCCATCACGCCACCACCCGGAAGGTGCGGTTGTGCCAGCCGGTCGCGCCGGTGGGGACGGGCGGTTGCCGCTCCCCGGTCTGGGTCTGGCCGGTCGAGTCGGTCGCGCGGACGTGCAGGGTGTGCAGGCCGGGCGTGGCGTCCCAGGTCCACGACCACATGCGCCACGTGTCGATCGAGTACTCGGTCGCGAGCTGGGCGTCCTGCCACGGCTCGTCGTCGACCCGTACTTCCACCCGGTCGATGCCGCGGCGTTGTGCCCACGCGGTGCCCGCCACCACCACAGGTCCGGCGCGCAGTTCGGCGAGCGGTTGGGGCCGGTCGATGCGGCTCGCGGTGAGGATGGGGGCCTTCTCGCCCCAGCCGCGGTCGGTCCAGTAGGCGCTGGCGCGGTCGAAGCGGGTGACCTCCCAGTCCACGACCCATTTGGTGGCGGAGACGTAGCCGTAGAGGCCGGGCACGACCTGGCGGACGGGGTAGCCGTGTTCGAAGGGCAACGGTTCGCCGTTCATGCCCACGGCGAGCAGCGCGTCGCGGCCGTCGAGCAGCGCGTCCAGAGGGGTGCCGGCGGTCCACCCGTCGACGGAGGTGGACAGGAGCATGTCGGCGCCGGGGAGGGGTCCGGCTTCGGCGAGCAGGTCGGCGATGGGGAACCCGGTCCAGGTGGCGGTGCCGGCGAGCGGGCCGCCGACCTCGTTGGACACGCAGGTCAGGGTGACGATCCGGTCCTGTGCCTCGCGGTCGAGCAGGGCGTTCCAGTCGAGCTCGATCTCGCGTTCGACCATCCCGTGGATGCGCAGGCGCCAGCCACCGGCGGCGAGGCGGGGGACGCGCAGGGCGGTGTCGATGCGGTAGAAGTCGCTGTTGCCGGTGAGGAACGGGGTGACGCCCGGGGCGTCGGGGGTGACGCCGGCGGGGACGGGGGCGGCGGCGTTGCGGGCGAGGACCGCCGGGAGCCGCAGGCCGGTGCGTTCGGCGACGATGTCGGCGGCGCGGCGGGTCAGGGCGACGCCGGTGGTGCCGGCGGCGACGAGCAGCGCGCCCACCGCGGCGGCGGTGAGCAGGAACCGTCGGCGGTCGGGCGCGGCGGGGGAGGTGGCGACCGGGGAGTCATGTGCAGCGGGGGACGTGGGGGCCGTCGAGGAAGGAGCGACGACGACGACATCGTGTGTCCCCTTCCCCGCCAGCGGATCGGCTGGGGCCTCGGCCGGGTGGAGCGCGCGCACCATCACCCTCAGGGCGAGCACCGCAGCGGCCGTGCCCAGGATCGTCGGCAGTGCCCAGGCCGGGCCGGCGGTCGGGCGGGCCAGCGCGGCGAGGGTGCCGATCGTGCCGAAGACCAGCAGGATCGCGGTGCCGGCCGGGCGTCGGGGGCGTTCGACCAGGCCCACCACGATGCCGGTGAGGGCGAGGATCACGGCCAGTCCGGCGAGCAGGGCGGGTTTGTCGGCGGTGCCGAGGGCGTCGATCGTCGCCTCGCGGACGGGGGCGGGGGCGAGGTCGACCACCGAGTCGGCCACCGCCAGGTAGGGCGAGGACCCGGGGGCCACCAGGGCGGAGGCGGCGTGGCCCACCGCGACGGCCAGTCCGGTCGCGAGCAGGCCCGCGACGGCGCGGGGGACGCTGCGGGCGACGCGGCCGGGTCGGGGCTGGGTGGTGTTCATGACCGGTATTCGGAGCGGGCGGCCCGGCGGACGGCAAACGGGGTCCGGGAGGGCCTGCGGCGCGGCTGGTGGAGCAGTGCCGCGAAAAAAGTTTCCGAACCGACCCATCCGCCCCGGGACCCGTGGCGAAGCACTGGTGACCCAGTACACAGGTCTGACTCCAGACCAGGCTCCATCTGAAAGGACCACGACAATGGGCATCATGATCTCCCGCCGCGTTGCGTCGATCGCCGCGGCCGCCGCCGTCTCCGGACTCGTTCTGGCCGGCTGCTCCACCGATTCCGACTCCGATTCCGACATGGACACCGCCGCCGAGGGCACCACCTCGTCGATGATGACCACCGCCGAGACGTCCGAGACCTCCGCGATGGCGGCGCCGGGCGGCATGCTCGTCGGCGCCGGCTGTACCGAGTACGCCGAGGCCAACCCGACCGGCCCCGGCTCGGTGGAGGGCATGGCCATGGAGCCGGTCGCCACTGCCGCCTCCAACAACCCGCTGCTCACCACGCTGACCGCGGCGGTCTCCGGCGGCGTGAACCCGGATGTCGACCTGGTCGACACCCTCAACGGTGGCGAGTTCACCGTGTTCGCCCCGGTCGATGCGGCGTTCGCCGAGATCGACGACGCGACCATGGCCCAGCTCCAGACCGATCCGGAGCTGCTGACCAGCATCCTCACCTACCACGTGGTGGAGGGGCAGATCACGCCTGACGAGATCGTCGGCATGCAGACCACCCTCAACGGTGCGGACGTGGACGTGACCGGCTCGGGCGATGCGCTCATGGTCAACGGTGCGACCGTCGTCTGTGGTGGCGTCGAGACCGCCAACGCCACCGTCTACCTGGTGGACCAGGTCCTCATCCCCGAGGAGTGATCCGCCCGGCGGCAGGTGCCCTGAACACCTGACGCCGGACACCACACGCCGGACACAGCAGAGCCCGGGCCGACCGCCACAGTCGGCCCGGGCTCTGCTGCCGCTTTACGGGTGCATGACGTCCGGGTTGTTGAACGGGTACGGGAAGAACCCGACATGCCCGTAGAACAGCGACAGCCCCAGCAGGATCCAGGCCATGCCGAACACCCAGGTGATCACCACGAACACCCGGCCGACGGTCTTGTTGGTGAGGGCGAACGGCGACAGGATCGCCGCGATCCCGGTGAACACGTACATGGAGAAGACCATGAGCGGCTCGATCAGCGAGCCTGAGAGGAGTCGGGCGATCGGCTCCACCTCCGGCGGGCGCCACTGGCCGAAATGTAGACCGGCGATACCGAAGAGGATGAGCCCGAATCCGCCGATCGCCGCGGCGTAGAGGAGGGGCCGGAGCGTCGCGACCAGGTCCATGGGACGGATCCCGCGGTCGGCACGATCTTCAGCCCGGAGAATCGCGAAGCCCGCGATCAGGGTCAGCAGGCCGTAGAAGGCGGCTGGCTCGCCGAAGGTCATGTTGTCCACTGCACAACAGAACACGCCGTCGATCTGCTCGAGTGGCCAGGTCAGCGTCATGTGCATCCCGGTGATCCCGAGGAATCCGCCGGAGAAGATGAACGCCCACCCGAATCCCGCCACTGAACGGCCGGAATTCGCCTGGACCACGCGGAGGAAGAGCACGACGAGAATCAGGATGATGCCCACGACGAGGCCCATCGTGGTGTTGTAGGTAATTCCCTGCATCAACATGGCGCGCTACTGCCTTTCCGTGAGGATCATCTGGCGAACGGACATCAGCGCGATCGCCGCGGTGAAGCTGATGACCCACGCGAGTGCACCGAGGTCCTGGCCTGT
>CAYFRF010000008.1:57931-59874 GCA_964345415.1 uncultured Microbacter sp.
TCCGCACTGCCAGCGGCGAGCTGACGGCGTACGTCTACGCGCTGGCGCCGCTGTCTCCCAGCTGAGCCGCGCGAGGCCCGCGACTGATCAGAACCACTCGTCGCGCATGTCCAGGGTGATGCGGTCCCCGGCGGCCAGCAGGTCGAACTTCGCGTCGACCACCGGGAGCTCGCGGTGGAGGAAATACCTCGCCGCCGCGAGCTTCCCGGCCGCGAAGGAGTCGGTGTCGTCGTCGTTGTCGGCGTCGACGCGCGTGCCGAGCGCCACCACCTGCTCCAGCCAGATCCACGCCAGCACCACGTGCCCGGTCGCCTCGAGGTACTCGCTGGCGTCGGCGAGGAAGGCCGCCGGATCGGACGCGCCGACCTCGGCCAGCGCGGTCGTGACCTCGATGAGGCGGGTGACACGCGGCCGCAGCAATTCTGCGAGCTCCGCCGCCGGACCGCCCGCATCGAGCGCGCGGTCGCAGGTGGCGGTGATCCGCTCGGTGAGCGCCGCCAGCCCCGCGTTACCGCCGGCGAGGACCTTGCGGCCGAGCAGGTCCTGGCCCTGGATGCCGTGCGTGCCCTCGTGGATCGGGTTGAGGCGGTTGTCGCGGTAGTGCTGCTCCACGTCGTAGTCGATCGTGTAGCCGGCCCCGCCCAGCACCTGGATCGCCAGATCGTTGGCCTTGAGGCACCACTGCGAGGGCCACGACTTGGCGATGGGCGTGAGGACGTCCAGCAGGGCGGAGGCCGCGGCGGACTCTTCCGGGGTGCCGGTCTTGTCGTCGTCGACCAGTCGCGCGCAGAACAGGCCCAGGGCGAGGGCGCCCTCCACATACGACTTCTGGGCGAGCAACATCCTGCGCACGTCCGCGTGCGCGGTGAGCATCACCTGCGGCGAGTCGGGGCCCGCGCCGACCGGCCGGCCCTGGGGCCGGTTGCGCGCGTAGTCCAGTGACTTGAGGTAGCCGGTGTACCCGATCGCCGTGGCGCCCAGCCCCACCCCGAGGCGGGCCTCGTTCATCATGGTGAACATCTTCTTGAGCCCGGTGTTCTCCTCGCCCACCAGGTAGCCCACCGCGCCGGCGCGGCCGCCGGGCGTGTGCAGGCCCTGCCCGAGCGTGGGCATGGTGTTGACGGTGCCGCGGAAGCCCATCTTGTGGTTGAGGCCGGTGATCACGATGTCATTGCGCTCGCCCAGCGTGCCGTCCTCCTCCACGAGGAACTTGGGCACGATGAACAGGCTGATCCCGCGCGTGCCCGCCGGGCTGCCGGGCACCTTGGCCAGCACCAGGTGCACGATGTTCTCGGCCAGCTGGTGCTCGCCGCCGGAGATCCACATCTTCTGCCCGAACAGCCGGTAGGTGCCGTCGGGCTGGGGATCGGCGCGGGTGGTGATGTCGGCGAGATTCGACCCGGCCTCCGGCTCGGACAGGCACATGGTGCCGGAGAAGCGCCCCTCGATCATCGGCCGGACGTAGCGCTCGATCTGCTCCTCGCTGCCGTGCGTGAGCAGGAGGTTCGCGTTGCCGGTGGTGAGCAGCGGATAGGCGGCGGTGGAGATGTTGGCCGCGTAGAACCACGCCATGCACGCCAGGTACGCGGTGTACGGCAGCTGCATGCCGCCGACCCGCTCGTCCATCGCGGCGCCCACGAGGTCGGCCTCGGCGAACTTGGCCAGTGCCTGCCCGATCTCCGGGATGAGCTCCACGTCCTCGCCCACCAGGCGCGGCTCGGTGAGGTCGGCCTTGCGGTTGTGGGGCGCGAAGTACTTCTCCGCCAGCTCGGCGGACAGGTCCAGCACGGCGTCGATGGTCTCGCGGGAGTGGTCCGCATAGCGCTCGCGGGTGGTCAGGTCGGAGACGCGCAGCCAGTCGTGGAGGAGGAAGTCCAGGTCGGCTCGGGACAGCAGGTGCGAGGGGAGGGCGCTCATGCCCGCAGATTACGCGGAGCCCGCCG
>CAYFRF010000009.1:0-1546 GCA_964345415.1 uncultured Microbacter sp.
CGTGACCTACACGATCGCAGAGCCGTGTGTCGACGTGATGGACAAGGCATGCGTCGAGGAGTGTCCCGTCGACTGCATCTATGAGGGTGGACGGATGCTCTACATCCACCCCGACGAGTGCGTCGACTGCGGGGCGTGCGAGCCGGTGTGTCCCGTGGAGGCCATTTTCTACGAGGACGACGTCCCGGACGAGTGGACCGAGTACAACGCGGCCAACGTCGATTTCTTCGAGGAGCTGGGCTCTCCCGGCGGCGCCGTCAAGCTGGGCAAGGTGGACTACGACCCGCCGTTCGTCAAGGCCCTGCCTCCCATGAACGAGGAGTGAGACCGGTGGTCGCCCGCCCGGAGCGGCGGTCGCCCGGGCAGGTCCTCCCGGTGTTCCCCTGGGACACCCTCGCCGACACGCGTACCCGCGCGTCGGCGCACCCCGACGGGCTTGTCGACCTCACGGTCGGCACGCCCGTCGATCCCGTGGCGCCGGTCATCCGCGACGCCTTGGCCGCGGATTCGGCTGAGCCCGGATACCCCACCACGGTCGGTACGTCGGCGCTGCGTGAGGCCATGGTGGTCTCGCTGGCCCGCCGGTTCGGGGTCACAGGTCTCACCCCGGAGTCGGTGCTGCCGGCCATCGGGACAAAGGAGCTCATCGCCGGACTGCCCGCCCAGCTCGGACTGGGACCGGGCCACGCGGTCGTGGTTCCCGAAGTCGCGTACCCCACGTATGAGGTCGGTGCGCTGCTCGCCGGTTGCACGGTGGTCCGTGCGGACTCGCTGACGCAGCTCGGTCCCTCGTCGCCGAGCCTGCTCTACCTCAATTCGCCCTCCAACCCGACCGGCAAGATCCTGGGCGTCGAGCATCTGCGCAAGGTGGTCGGCTGGGCCCGGGAGCGGGGCGTGATCGTCGCCTCCGACGAGTGCTATCTCGGCCTGGTGTGGGAGGGCGAGGCCCCGTCGATCCTGGACCCCCGGGTCTGCGAGGGGGACCATACGGGCCTGTTGGCCCTGCACTCGCTGTCCAAGACGTCCAACATGGCGTCCTACCGCGCAGGATTCGTGGCGGGCGACCCCGCGCTGGTGGCGGATCTGCTCGAGGTGCGCAAGCACTCCGGGCTGATGATGCCGCTGCCGGTCCAGTCGGCCATGACCGCGGCCCTCGGGGACGATCTCCACGAGGCCGAGCAGCGGGAGCGGTACCGGGCCCGCCGTGCACGGCTGCGTCCGGCCGTAGAGGCCGCGGGTTTCCGGATCGACAACTCGGAGGCGGGCCTGTACCTGTGGGCCACGCGCGACGAGGCGTGCCGGGACACCGCGGACTGGTTCGCGGAGCGTGGTGTGCTGGTGGCTCCCGGTGAGTTCTACGGGCCTGCGGGCGCTCGGCATGTGCGTATCGCGCTCACCGCCACCGACGCGACGATCGACGAGGCCGTCCGCCGCCTGGCCTGACCGGTCGCCGAATCAGCCGGCCCTGGTCCGGCCGGGTCCCCGCGGCGCGCCGTTCGGTGTGGCTCGGCCCCGGTCCCCGCGGCGCGCCCTTCGGCGTTGCCCG
>CAYFRF010000009.1:1646-16560 GCA_964345415.1 uncultured Microbacter sp.
CTGCTCGTTTGCGCCGACGTATGCGCCCTCTGTGGTCCATACCGGGCGCGTAACCCAGCGGAACCGGGCGTGGAGGACGCGTCACCCAGCGGAACCGGGCAGGCAGGGCGCGACACCCAGCGGGGTGCGCTCGAACCGACGTCCGGGGTCAGTCGTTGGCGTGCAGCTCCGCGTTGAGTTCCACGCCCCGGCGCTTCCACGGCACGGCCTCGACCGCGCCGGTGATCGAGTTGCGGCGGAAGAGCAGATTGTCTCGCCCGGACAGCTGGCCGGCCTTGATCGGCTCGTTGTCCGCCCAGGAGCCCGCGCGGATCTCGATCTTGGTGCCGGCGGTGACGTACAGGCCGGCCTCCACCACACAGTCGTCGCCGAGCGAGATGCCGACGCCGGAGTTGGCGCCGAGCAGGCAGCGCTCGCCGATCGTGATGGTCTCGGTGCCGCCGCCGGAGAGGGTGCCCATGATCGAGGCGCCGCCGCCGATGTCCGAGTCCGCCCCCACCACGACACCGGCGGAGATGCGTCCCTCGACCATCGACGCGCCCAACGTGCCGGCGTTGAAGTTCACGAAGCCCTCGTGCATGACCGTCGTGCCCTCGGCCAGGTGGGCGCCGAGCCTGACCCGGTCAGCGTCGGCGATGCGGACGCCCGAGGGGACCACGTAGTCCACCATCCGGGGGAACTTGTCGATCCCGTACACGGTGACCGGCCCGCGGGCGTGGAGCCTGGCCCGGACCCGTTCGAAGCCCTGCACGGCACAGGGGCCGAAGTTGGTCCACACGACGTTGGTCAGGGTGCCGAACAGTCCGTCCACGTTGGCGAAATGCGGCTTGATCAGACGATGGCTGATCAGGTGCAGGCGCAGGTAGGAGTCATAGGCATCGGCCGGCGGTTCGGTCAGGTCGGCGATCTCCACCCAGACCGCCACCCGCTCGACACCACGGTCGGCATCCGGGCCCGTGAGCGGGGCGAGCTCGGCCGGGACCTCGTCGCCGGAGAGCACCCGGTGGCCGGTCGTGGCGGCGGCGCCGAGAGCGGGCTCGGGGTACCACACGTCCAGGACGGTGTGATCGGACGTCAGGGTGGCGATTCCGTAGGCCGCGGCTCCGTGTGCAGTCATGTCCCCATGCTAGTCCCCACTCCCGACACGCACCGGTCACCGGCATGTGAGCATCTAAGGTGGACACCGTGACCGCCGCCCTCGACCTGACCTCCGACCCGGTCGACCTCGCACGCGCCCTGGTCGACATCCCGAGCCCGTCAGAGCAGGAGGACCGGATCGCCGACACCGTGTACACCTCGTTGCTGGCCGCGGCCTCAGCGTTCACCGGGCCCGCGAAGGGGCGGGTGGAGGTGATCCGGGTGGGGAACCGGGTCCTGGCACGCACGACACGGGGACTGCCGAGCCGCGTGGTCCTGGCCGGCCACCTGGACACCGTCCCGATCGCCGACAACGTGCCGTGCCGTGTGACCGGCCAGGGCGCGGACAGGGTGTTGCACGGCTGCGGGACGGTGGACATGAAGTCCGGGGACGCGGTGTTCCTCCACCTGTTCGCCACACTCGCGGACTCCGCGGAACTCGCGCACGACCTCACGCTGGTGTTGTACGACTGCGAGGAGATCGAGGCCACAGCCAACGGACTCGGGCACCTCGAGCGGACCCACAGTGACTGGCTGTCCGGAGACGTGGCGATCCTGGGTGAACCGACCGGCGGGTTGATCGAGGCCGGATGCCAGGGCACCCTGCGGATCCGGCTGCACGCCCGGGGCGTACGAGCCCACTCCGCCCGGAGTTGGTTGGGGGACAACGCCGTCCACCGGCTGGCCCCGGTGCTCGAGGCCCTGGCGCGGTACGAGCCACGTTCGGTGGACATCGACGGCTGCGTGTACCGCGAAGGACTGCAGGCGGTCCGGATGGAGGCGGGAGTCGCCGGCAACACCGTCCCCGACGAGGCGTGGCTCGACGTGAACTTCCGCTCCGCGCCCGACCGCGACACCGACGCCTCCCTCGCGCACGCCCTCGGTGCGCTCGGCCTCACCGGGGTCCCGCAGGTCGCGGGCGGGGAGGCGGTGCCGACCGAGCCGGGACTGTACTGGGAGCTCACCGACCTCTCGCCCGGCGCGCTGCCGGGGCTGTCGGCGCCAGCAGCGGCAGACCTGGTCCGCGCAGCCGGGGGCCGGGTACGGGCGAAGTACGGGTGGACAGACGTGTCCAGGTTCGCCGCCCTGGGGATCCCCGCCGTCAACCTCGGCCCCGGTGACCCGGGTCTGGCCCACAAACGTGACGAGCACTGTCCCGCCCCACAGATCACCGAGGTGGCCGCGACGTTGCGCACCTACCTCACCGCGGCCGTGTGAAATCGGTCCCGCGAGCATCCCATCCCACACAGTCGAGAAGGAGACCACGGCACATGGCGCCCACCGACCCCGTGCACATGCGCGGCCCCGTGCTCATCCGCCGCCACGACGGCAGCGAGCGCACGACAACCGACCAGCGACTGCTGGACAAGAACCAGGACACCGACTGGTTGCACACCGACCCCTGGCGGGTACTGCGGATCCAGAGTGAGTTCGTCAACGGGTTCGGTGCGCTGGCGGAGCTGCCCGACGCGGTCAGCGTGTTCGGATCCGCCCGCACCCGACCCGGAGACCCGGTCTACGAGCAGGCCGTCGAGCTGGGCCGAGCGCTCACCGAGGCCGGGTACGCCGTGGTCACCGGCGGTGGCCCCGGACAGATGGAGGCGGCCAACAAGGGTGCCTGGGAGGCCAACGGCAAGTCCGTGGGCCTGGGCATCGAGCTCCCGATGGAGCAGCGTCTCAACAGGTGGGTGGACCTTGGCCTGCACTTCCGCTACTTCTTCGTGCGCAAGACGATGTTCGTCAAGTACACCCAGGCCTTCGTCTGTACCCCGGGCGGCTTCGGCACCCTCGACGAGTTCTTCGAGGCCATCACGCTGGTGCAGACCGACAAGATCACCCGTTTCCCGATCGTGCTGCTGGGCGTCGAGTTCTGGACGCCCCTGGTCGACTGGATCCGCGGCACGCTCGTGGAGCAGGGCATGATCTCCGCCCCTGACGTGGACCTGTTCCTGGTGACCGACTCGGTCACCGAGACCGTGGAGTACATCCGCGACGCGCACCAGCGGGCCGCGCTCACCTCAGAGCAGCGGGAGGACCTCTACGGCGAGGAGCACCGGGGAGTGGAGCGCTGATGTCACCGGTCCCGGGCCGCCGGGTGTGCGTGTACTGCGCCTCGTCCTCCTATGATCCGCAGCTGCTGCAGATCGCGACCGAGGTCGGCGAGGGGATCGCCCGCCGAGGGTGGTCGCTGGTCTCCGGCGGTGGCAACGTCTCGATGATGGGTGCGCTCGCCGAAGCGGCCCGCGCCGGCGGCGCCCGCACGGTGGGTGTGATCCCCGAGGGACTGCGGGTCCGCGAGGTGGCGGACACCTCGGCCGACGAGCTCGTCGTCGTCACCTCCATGCGGGAACGCAAGCGCGAGATGGAGGAACGCTCCGACGCGTTCCTCACCCTCCCCGGGGGCATCGGCACGATGGAGGAGATGTTCGAGATGTGGACCTCCGCCTCCTTGGGGTTCCACTACAAGCCGGTGGTCCTCTACGACCCGATCGGTTTCTACACACCGCTCCTGGACTGGGTGCGGGGCCTGGCCGATTCCGGGCTCGTCCACCCGGAGGCCCTGAACTGCCTGGTGGTCCGTGACGACCTGGACGCCGCGCTCGACGCCTGCGGAGGGCGTCGGTGACCAGCGACCTCCCGTCGCCGCGCCCGCTGCCGACCCTCTGCGGGCGCGCGGTGCCGGTCGACCGGCCGCTGGTGATGGCCATCGTCAACCGCACGCCGGACTCCTTCTTCGATCGCGGCGCCACCTTCACCGACACGGCCGCGATGCGCCGGGTCGACGAGGTGGTGGCGGCCGGCGCCGACATCCTCGACATCGGCGGGGTCAAGGCGGGGCCGGGGGACACCGTCGACGCGGCGGAGGAGACCCGCCGGGTCGTCCCGTTCGTGGAGGAGGTGCGGCGCCGACACCCGGACGTGTTGATCTCGGTGGACACCTGGCGCGGTGAGGTCGCCCTCCGCGCACTGACCGCGGGGGCGGACATCGTCAACGACACATGGGCCGGCCACGATCCGGGTGTCCTCGTCGCGGCGGGGGAGGCCCGCGCCGGGTTCGTCTGTTCCCACACGGGCGGCGCGGTGCCGAGGACCCGGCCGTTCCGGGTCGGCTACGAGGACGTGGTGGCCGACGTGGTGGCCGAGCTCACCGCGGCCGCGGACAGGGCCCTGTCGGCCGGGGTCCCCGCGGACGGGGTGCTCATCGACCCCACCCACGACTTCGGCAAGAACACCTTCCACGGCCTCGAGCTGCTGCGGCGACTCGACGAGATCGTGGCGGTGGGGCATCCGGTGTTGATGGCGCTGAGCAACAAGGATTTCATCGGCGAGACCCTGGACGCGGATGTGGACGGCCGGGCCGAGGGCACGCTCGCGGCCACGGCGGTCGCCGCGCTGGCCGGGGCGCGAGTGTTCCGGACCCACGACGTCCCGGGCACGTTGCGGACCGTGGAGATGGTGGCCTCGATCGTCGGGACCCGCCCGCCGGCGCGGACGGTCCGGGGGCTCGCCTGAACGGGGCCGGGCCGCGGCGCGTGGTGTCCACGGTGCCGGCCGGCCCGCGTGTGCCAGACTCGTGGCGTCCGCGTCGTCGCTGATCGAAGGGAACAGGCATGCTCACCGTGGTGGTCTACGTGGTGGTCACGCTCGTCGTGGCCGCGGCGCTCTTCGCGTTGTCCGTCGTGGTGTTCGGACGGTCCGAGTTGCTCCCGGCGGTGGAGAAGGGCCACACGATCACCTCGCTTCCGGAGGGGCCGATCGACGGTGACGACCTGAGGTCGGTGAGGTTCGGGATGGTCGCCCGGGGGTACCGGATGGACGAGGTGGACTGGGCCCTGGAGCAGGCGGCGGGTGAGATCGACCGCCTGCGGGCCCTTCTCGGCGAGCCCGATCCGGTGCCTGCCCGGTCCGCGCAGTCGGACGCCCGACCCGCTACACCGTCCGGGTGACGCAGAACGCGCTAGAATCGTCGGTATCCACTCAGTAGTACCGATCGTGGGTCAGGCACTGCTGCGCAGTACTGCCCCGCGGACATGGACGAAGGGAATCGACCTGATGGCGGCTATGAAGCCCAGGACGGGTGACGGACCGATCGAGGCGGCCAAGGAGGGCCGCGGGATCGTCATGCGCGTCCCGCTGGAGGGCGGCGGACGACTCGTTGTCGAGCTGACCCCCGATGAGGCGAAGTCGCTGAGCGTGGAGTTGGCAGCGGCCACTTCGTAATCGAACGCCCACCGATGCCGGCGCATCCGACCCTCGTGTCGGGTGCGCCGACTCATATGTACGAAGAGGTCTCCTGATGTCTGTTTCCCCCGGTCTGCCCGTGCCCGTGCCCGGTCGCCCTCTGCCCGACGTCCGCGTTGTGTCCGGTCCCCGCGCCGGATCCGATTCCGCTACGCCGTTGCTGACCCGTGTCCCCGAGCAGGGACGTGAGACCCGTGGTCGGGCGGAGGAGTCCCGGGTGACGGTGCGGGACGGGCGGGCGGTGCTCGAGGTGGAGCTCGACGCCGCGTCCCCGCGCCCGGGCTGGGCGGGCTCGGTCGACCACGGTCTGGGGTATCGGCGCGCCGGGGCGTCGGTCGCGCGGCACCTGCGGGATGCGCGAGTTACGGAGCCTGTGGTCGTGGACGTGCCCGGTGTGGTCCCGGTCGAGCGGGTGGGGGACCTCGTCCTCGGGTACCTGCTCGGGGCCCGGGGCCAGGACGTGTTCGCGGCCGATCCCGCCCCGGTGGCGCCGGAACTGGTGGTGCGGGTGGGCGCGGGACCGGAAGGACTGGACGACGACGACAACGCTGCCGCGGACGTCACCCGGATCGTGGCCCGTGCCGAGGAGTTCGCCAGGGCGACCGCCCTGGCCCGCGATCTCGCGGGCGCGCCGTCTGACCTCAAGACCCCGCAGTGGCTCGTGGCCCGCATGGCGGAGACGCTGGAGTCGGCGGGGATGCAGACCGAGATCCTGCAGGGTGAGGCCCTGGAGGCAGGCGGTTTCGGCGGCGTGCTGGCGGTGGGCGGTGGCTCTGCGGCCGCGCCGGCGGTGCTGGTCGCGCGGCGTCGGGGCAGCGGGCAGCGGGTTCTGCTGGTGGGTAAGGGCGTCACGTTCGACACCGGGGGGATCTCGGTCAAGCCGGCCGAGGGGATGCACCTCATGCGCACCGACATGGCCGGCTCGGCAGCGGTCGTCGCCGCGGCGGCCGCGTTCTGCGCCGACGCGGACGGCGGCCCGTGCGCGGACCTCGACCTGACTGTCGTGGTGCCGTCGGCGGAGAACATGCTCTCGGGTTCGGCCTACCGCCCCGGCGATGTGGTGACCCATGTCGGTGGGACCACCACCGAGGTGAGCAACACCGACGCCGAGGGGCGCATGGTGCTGGCCGACGGGCTCGCGTACGGGATCGCCGAGGCCGACCCGGACGTGGTGGTGGACGTGGCCACCCTGACGGGCGCGATGAAGGTCGCACTCGGGATGCGGACCGGGGCGGTCATGGCCTCCCACGACGATCTCGCCGAGCGGGTGTCCGGTGCGGGGGCCGCGGCGGGGGAGCGGTGGTGGCGGCTCCCGCTGCCGGACGATCTGCGCTCCGCGGTGCGGTCCGATATCGCCGATCTGCGGCAGGCCCCCAAGGGGCCGGGCGCCATCACTGCCGCGCTGTTCCTCGAGGGGTTCGTCGAGGGCAGGCCGTGGGCGCACCTGGACATCGCCGGCCCGGCCCGGTCTCCCGAGGAGATCGACGAGGTGGGCCCGGTGGCCACCGGCTTCGCCACCCGGACCCTGATCGGGCTGCTCCGGGATCTCGCGGTCCGGCCGCGCACGTGAACGTGGCGCCGGATGCGCTCGAGCGGGTGATCCCGCTGTTGCGGTGTCCGATTTGTTCGGAATCGATGGAGGCCTCGGGGCGTTCCGGGTCCGCGGGCCCTCCCTCCGGTGTGCGCTGTCGAACCGGGCACTCCTTCGACAGGGCACGTCAGGGGCAGCTGACCCTGTTCGGCCCCCGCGGTCGCCGCTTCGCCGGAGACACCACCGAGCAGGTGCTCGCGCGGGACCGGGTCCTGGGGGCCGGCTCGTTCGAGGCGGTGGTCGGGGCGCTCGCCCGGATCGCCGGAGAGGAGCTGGCCGTGGGCCCCCGGCCCGGTGTCCGCCCCGGTCCGGTGATCCTGGAGGCAGGGGCCGGGACGGGATTCTACCTGGGGCGGGTTCTCGGGGAACTGCGGGAGTCGGCACCGCTCGGGATAGGGACCGAGATCTCAGCCGCCGCTGCACGACGCCTGGCCCGGTCTGACCCCGACGCTGTTGCGCTGGTCGCCGACACCTGGGATGGTCTGCCGTTGGCCGACGGGGTGGTGGATCTCCTCCAGGTCGTGTTCGCCCCGAGGAACCCCGCCGAGTTCGCCCGTGTGTTGCGCCCCGGCGGGACACTCGTCGTGGTGGTCCCGGGGCAGGGGCACCTGGAGCCGTTGCGTTCCGATGCCGGGATGCTCACCTCCGAGACCGACAAGGGGGTACGGCTCGAGGAGGGGCTCGCCGGGCACTTCTCTCCGGTCGGCGTCCATGTGGTGGACACGGTGGTGCGGGTGTCTCCGGAGATCGCGGTGGACCTCGCGCTCATGGGGCCCAGCGGTGTGCACCTGGTCCGGACGGACCTGGAGCATGTGCTCGGTGGGCGGGACCGCGAGGTCCGTGTGCACGTGGAGGTGCGTACCTTCCGGTCCGCACGCTGACGTCTCCACTGCGCCGCGTTCCCGCCTTTCCTGCGAGATCCGCTTTCCCCGGTGCCCCGCGGCGGGGCTGGTCAGGCCAGAAGCGATGCGTAGAGCTGGTGTGTCTGTTCGGCGATCGCGTGCCACGAGAAGCGGGTACGGGCCCGTTCCTGCCCCGCGCGCCCGTAGCGGGCCGCCTTGCCCGGGTCGGAGACCAGGTCGTTGACCGCGGCTGCGAGCCCGGCCTCGAACGCGGCGGTGTCCGCCTCGTCGTAGTGCACGAGGATCCCGGTCTCGCCGTCCACCACGACCTCGGGGATCCCGCCGACATCGGAGGCCACCACTGCGGTCTCGCAGGCCATGGCTTCGAGGTTGACGATCCCCAGCGGCTCGTAGACAGACGGGCACGCGAACACCGAGGCGGCGGAGAGGATCTCGATCACCTCGTCGCGTGGCAGCATGTCCCGCAACCAGAAGACCCCGTCGCGTCCGGCCTGGAGCTCCGCCACGAGGGCTTCCATCTCGGCGGCGATCTCGGGGGTGTCCGGGGCGCCCGCACACAGCACGAGCTGGGCGTCCGGGTGGAAATCGCGGGCGGCCCGTACCAGGTGCGGCACCCCCTTCTGCCTGGTGATGCGACCGACGAACGCGACGATCGGCCGGTCCGGGTCGACGCCGTGGCGACGCAGGACCGAGTCCGCGCCGGTGAACGGCTGGACCGGAAGCCACACCGAGGTGTCGATGCCGTTGAGGATGACGTGGATGCGATCCGCGTCGACCTCCGGATACACGCGGAGGATCTCGTCTTTCATCCGGGCGCTCACCGCCACCACCGCGTCGGCGTTCGTGAACGCTGTCCGTTCGGACCACGACGACACCCGGTACCCGCCACCCAACTGCTCGGCCTTCCACGGTCGGCTCGGCTCCAGCGAGTGTGCCGACAGGACGTGGGGAATCCCGTACAGCTGGCCCGCGAGGTGACCGGCCAGTCCCGTGTACCAGGTGTGGGAGTGCACGATGTCGGCGCCTTCGGCCCCGACGCACATCCGCAGCCCGGCGGAGAGGGTCTTGAGGGCGGGGTTGGCGTCGGCCCCGAGCCCGGGGTCCGGCCGGAACGCCCGGGCGGTGTCCCGGTCCGCGCCCATGCACAGCACGTCGACCTCACACAGCGGACGCAGCGTTGCCACCAGCTCGGTCACGTGGACTCCCGCCCCGCCGTAGACCTCGGGCGGATATTCCCTCGTCATCATCGCTACTCGCACAAACGTCAACCTAGCGGGTGTCGGACCCTCCCGGAGGGGTCCCGGTGAACACCGGTGGGCCATGAGGTGACGAGCCGGTGCAGGGTGGGGGCAATGCCCTCGTTGCACCGTGCCGAGGGCGTGGGAGTCGTTACGGTGGGGGCGTGAGGAACCAGCCGCACGTCCTAGCAATCGTCCTCGCCGGTGGCGAGGGCAAGCGACTCTTCCCGCTCACCGCGGACCGGGCCAAGCCCGCCGTGCCGTTCGGGGGGTCGTACCGACTCATCGATTTCGTGCTGAGCAACCTGGTCAACGCCGGTTTCATGCGGATCTGCGTCCTCACCCAGTACAAGTCCCACTCGCTCGACAGGCACATCTCGCAGGTCTGGCACATGAGTGGAATGGGCGGGGAGTACATCACCCCGGTCCCGGCGCAGCAGCGGCTGGGCCCCCGCTGGTACACGGGGTCGGCGGATGCCATCCTGCAGTCGTTGAACCTGGTGTACGACGAGCGGCCGGACCACATCATGGTCTTCGGTGCCGACCACGTGTACCGCATGGACCCGCGGCAGATGCTCGACCACCACATCGCCACCGGTGCCGCGGTCACCGTGGCGGGGATCCGGGTCCCGCGCAGCGAGGCCTTCGCGTTCGGCTGCATCGACGCGGGGGAGGACGACCTGATCCGCGGGTGGGTGGAGAAGCCCGCGGATCCCCCCGGGACCCCGGACGACCCGGAGGCGACGTTCGCGTCCATGGGCAACTACATCTTCACCACCGACGCGCTGATCGAGGCGCTCAAGGCGGATGCGGAGAAGCCCGATTCGTCACACGACATGGGCGGCGACATCATCCCGGCGCTCGTGGCGCAGGAGCGGGCGTACGTGTATGACTTCGCGCGGAACCTCGTGCCCGGGGAGACCGAGCGGGACCGGGGCTACTGGCGGGACGTGGGCACCATCGACGCGTTCTACGACGCCCACATGGACCTGGTGTCGGTCCACCCGGTGTTCAACCTCTACAACTATCTGTGGCCCATCCGGACCCAGCAGGACAATCTCCCGCCCGCGAAGTTCGTGAACGGTGGCATGTCGCAGGAGTCCATGGTGGGGGCGGGGACCATCATCTCGGCTGCAACGGTCCGAAACTCGGTGGTGGCCAACAACGTGATCGTCGAGGACGGTGCGGTGGTCGAGGGCAGTGTCCTGCTCCCCGGTGCCCGGATCGGCCGTGGGTCCGTGGTGCGCAAGGCGATCGTCGACAAGAACGCCCACATCGGTGACGGTGACCTGATCGGGGTGGACCGCGAACGGGACCGGCGCCGCTTCCCGGTCAGTGCGGGCGGTGTGGTGAGCGTGGCCAAGAACACCGTCACGTCACTGGCGGACTAGGGGCGGATCTCCGGGCGCCGGCCAGGGGCGCCCGGTCCGGAGAGCACGGCGCGCGTTGTGCCGGGATGGGCGCGGACTGCGGGGCTACAGGGTGACAACCGTGAGCCCGGAGCCCACCGGAAGGACGGTCACGTGCGCGTGATCAGGCAGTGCTGCGTCCTCGGGCAGCGGGGCGTGTTCGCCGATCAGGACCAGAGCGCCGCCGGCCCGCAGCAGCTGGTGGGCACGCGAGACGACCCGCGACACCGAGTGCGCCGGGACATCCGCCACCACGAGGTCGTAGGCGCGGTCGGCCAGCTTGTCCGCGACCTCCAGCGGTCGGGCAGCGATGTACCTGGCCGCCGAGGACGGGTGGCCTGCCGCGCGGACCGCCGATCGGGCGGCATCCAGATGGTGTGGGTCGTCGGTGATGCATGTGACCACCGCGCCACCACCGGGCCCCGCGGCGGCCAGGATCGCCAGCGCGGGCACACCGGGCGCGGGGGAGATGCACACCGCGGCGCGGGAGCGGTTGAGCCTGGCCACCAGACGGATCGCTTCCGCGGTCAGGGCATCCGGGGACACGGCCCCCAGTTCGTCCGCCTCGGCACGGGCAGGGGCGTAGAGAGAGTCGTCGACCAGTTCGGCGCTCCGGCGCGCGATGCCGTCGAGTCCGGAACGGTCGGTGGCGGGGACATCAGAGGAATCGGACACCCGAGCAGCGTATCCGGCCGGGGCTACCGATGGCGTCCAACGCGCGGTGATCGGATCGGTATGAGACTCTCAGGCACATCTCAGTGCGGGTATACCGTCAGGACAGTTCCGTGCGGGAGGGTGGACCCCGTCGCACCACGAGGGTGCGTCGAACACCGCGCGGACCTTCACGGGACTGCGCCGGAAGGCGGCGGAATGTACTCACGGACCGTGCACGGGACGACGATCGCCACCGTGGCGGATCGCGACGGGGTCGAGGGTACGGCGCGGTTCGACGCCACCGGGAGGGCCGCCGACATGCCCTCCTGGTCAGATCTCGTGGCGCAGCACGGTGACCGTGTGTACCGCCTGGCCTTCCGGCTCTGTGGCAACGCCCACGATGCGGAGGACATCACCCAGGAGGCGTTCATCCGGGTGTTCCGCTCGCTGGACAAGTACAAGCCCGGCACGTTCGAGGGCTGGATGCACCGGATCGTCACCAACCTGTTCCTCGACATGGCCCGGCGCCGGGCGCGGATCCGCTTCGAGACACTCCCGGAGGACGCAGAGCGGGTCCCGGGGCGTGAGCGCAGCCCGGAGCAGGTGCTCGCGGAAGAGACCTTCGACCCGGTCCTGCAGACCGCCCTCGCCAATCTCTCGCCTGAGTTCCGGGCAGCGGTGGTGCTCAGCGACATCGAGGACCTCAGCTACGAAGAGGTGGGACGGATCCTCGGAGTGAAGATGGGCACTGTCCGCAGTCGCATCCACCGTGGTCGTGCGGCGCTGCGTGCGGAACTGGAGGCGGCCGGGGTCACAGGGGTGCACAGCCGCACGGAGTGATCCGCGCGCTGCCCGGCCGGAGCGCGGGCGAACCCCGCGGGGGCGGTCGCGGGAACCAGGGCGGGCCGCCGGACGTTGGTCACCTCGACGGGGTCGTGGTGGCATGAACGGCCCCGGGACAGGAGGTCGAGTGGTGGAACGACGTCAGCCCGGAGGCGACTGCGCCCCCGAGTTCCAGCTCTCCCGGGAGACCGCGCGACAGGTCGCCGACCGGACGGGACCGCCGCGGCCGCGCCGGACGTTCCTGTCCACCGATCACCTGTCGACCGAGGCCGCCGCCGCGTACGTCGACGGCCGGCTGCCGCAGGCCGGGCAGGTCCGGGCAGATGCCCATCTCGAACTGTGTGACCAGTGCCGACGCGAGGTCGACGACCAGCGCGAGGCCCGGCGGGCCCTCCGCGGGTCCGGCCCTATCCGTATGCCCAGTGATCTCCGCGACCGTCTGCGTGGTCTCGAGGCGCCGGACGCCCCCGGTAACAGCCCCGGGGACGGTCCCCCCGGCGGTCGGGCGCAGGCGCAGGGGAACACCCACCGGAGCGATTCGGGTAGTCCGTGGTCGAGGCTGATGCGACGCCTGCGTCGACCCGGCCACTAGGGTGGGCCGGGTGGAGGATCTGACAGGCGTGCCCGGCCGTGCGGTACGGGGAGATGACCCCGACCGGCCGTTGCGGGAACCCGCACCCATCGATCGTCCGGAGGTCGCCCCCGACGTCGCCGCGTGGTTCTCCCGGCCCGCGGGGCACACCGGCGGCGTGGATCCCCGCCGCCCCACCGCGGGCGCCTCGGCGGATGTCTCCGTGCGTCAGGACGCCGATCCGGCGTTGGCGCAGGCCTTCGGAGCGCCGTCCGACGAGGAGCGGGGAATCCAACGCCACCCCTCCTGGCAGGACGAGGCCGCCGCCCCCCAGCCCCCGCAACCGGACCCGTGGCGTGATCCGCACGCTCCCGTGGGCTTCGGGGCGCCGGCCGTCGCGGAGAGTGCTGATCCCGCACCGGTGGACCTCAGCGGCGCGGACCGGGTGCCGGCGCCGCGGCTGACGCTGTCCGAGGCGTTGTTCGAGCGTCGCCTCAGCCGGCAGGCCCTCGCAGCGGCCGCGGCTGTCGTCGCCGTCGTCGCCCTCGCGGGCGGAGCCGTGGGTGCCGTCGTCGCGGACTCCGCCCGTGTCCTCACCACCTCCACGGTGCGGATCGCCGATGCCCCGGAGAACGTGGCACGCCCCGACAATCCCGTCGGCGAGGTGGCCCGGAGGGTGCAGCCCGCGGTGGTCAACATCCAGGTCTCGACGCCCTCCGCCCGCGGGGAGGGCTCGGGGATCGTGATCGACCCGCAGGGATACATCGTCACGAACAACCACGTCGCGACACTGGACGGCGCCGCCGAGCGCGCGGATATCGACGTGGTCTTCTCCGACGGCTCCCGGGCTCCGGCCGAACTGGTGGGGCGCGATCCGGCGACGGATCTGGCCGTTCTCAAGGTCGACAACGTGCAGAACCTCACCGTGGCCGCCCTCGGGAACTCCGACACCGTCGAGGTGGGCGAACAGGTGATCGCGATCGGCTCGCCGCTCGGACTGGTCCGCACGGTGACCGAGGGCATCGTCTCCGCCACCCAACGGCCGATCGCGCTCGGGGAGTCGACCTCCGACGGCGACGTGGTGATCGATGCCATCCAGACCGATGCCGCCATCAACCCGGGCAACTCCGGCGGCCCACTGATCGACGGCACCGGAGCGGTGATCGGGATCAACACCTCGATCTTCACCCAGACCGGTGGGTCGATCGGGCTCGGGTTCGCGATCCCTGTCAATGACGTCCGCGACATCGCGACCGCGCTGATGACCGAGGGATCGATCCGGCACGCGACCATCGGGGTCAACGCCCGTAAGGCCGACAACGGCTCGGTCGAGGGCGCCGAGATCGTCAACGTCCGCGACGGCTCACCCGCACAGGCGGGAGGCCTGCAGGAAGGGGACGTGGTGACCCGGGTGGGCGACCGCACCGTGCGGTCCTCGGACGAGTTGGTCGTCGCAGTGCGTCGCGCCGGCGCAGACGAGGATGTTCCGGTGGAGGTCATCCGGAACGGCACCCGTGTGGAGCTGAACGTACGTCCGGTGCTGGGCTAGACCCCTCCGGTCCGACATCCCGTTCCCGCCGCTGCGTGGGACGACGTATCCTCGAGGGCGATGTTCACGAACGTGGGGTGGTCCGAGCTCCTGGTGCTCGGCGTCATTGCGCTGGTCGTCCTGGGGCCCGAGCGCCTACCCGAGGCCGCCCGCTGGCTCGCCTCGACGATCCGCAAGGTCAAGGAGTTCGCGAGCAACGCCCAGCAGCAGCTCAAGGACGACTACGGGACGGATCTCGAGGAGTTCAGTGAGCCGCTCAAGCAGCTCAACGAACTCCGGGGTCTGAGCCCGCGAGCGATGGTCACCAAGCATCTCCTGGACGGTGACGATTCGCTGTTCACCGGCAACTTCGATGCTGCCGCCCCGGCAGGTGGCGCTACGGTCGCGGCCGCCGGCGGAGCGAATCCAGGGACGCGGCCCGCCGGTGCAGCACCCACTGAACTCCCACGTTCCAGCGAACCCCGCCGAAGCACAGGATCACCGGCCGGAGGGGCGGCGACGCCTGCTCCCTCGCCACCGCCCGAGGGCCCGGTCTGGGACGCCGACGCCACCTGACCCGCCCCTCCGGGGGAGTACCGCACCGCGGGCTCCGCCGAACCAGCTGAGGTGCGCGCCGCCGCCCCCGCGCCCCCGCGCTGCCGCCCCCGCGCCGCCGCGGCTGCCGCGCCAGCTGACGTGCGCGCCCGCTGGGGTCCCCACCGGACGCGTAACTCCTCCGATGTGTACACAGGCGACGCGCAACAGGGTGACCGGGAAACGGGTTGACAGCGCGCGAGCCGCGGCGGTCGGAGCAGGCGAGGCCGGGCCCGCCGCCGCG
>CAYFRF010000009.1:16660-57636 GCA_964345415.1 uncultured Microbacter sp.
CACCGTCCGACCTACGCGCGCTGGACGTACGTTTCGCGCCACTTGTGCGCGCGGTGTGGTCCATGTCGGACGCGTAAGTCGAGGCTGGTATCGATCAGACCCGTCAGACAGGACTGATCAGAGGTGACGGGTGGTGTCGATCCCGAGGTTCATCCCTGCCAGTCCTCGCGGACGCACCGCGAGGCCGTCCGCGATCTGTCGGAACGCCCTCCCCGCGGGGGAGTCCGGCTCGGCCAGCACGATCGGCGTGCCCTCGTCACCGTGCTCGCGGACCGACTGCTCCAGCGGGACCTGGCCCAGGAGCTTGACCGTCGCGCCCACCGAACGGGTGAGGTTGGCCGCGACCTCCTCGCCACCGCCGCTGCCGAAGACGTCCATCCGCGTGCCGTCGGGCAGCTCCAGCCATGACATGTTCTCGATGACGCCCGCGATACGCTGACGCGTCTGCAGCGCGATCGACCCCGCACGCTCGGCCACCTCGGCTGCGGCCTGTTGCGGCGTGGTCACCACGAGGATCTCCGCCGACGGGATCAACTGCGCGATCGAGATGGCCACGTCGCCGGTCCCGGGCGGCAGGTCCATGAGGAGGACGTCCAGGTCTCCCCAGTACACGTCCGCGAGGAACTGCTGCAGTGCACGGTGGAGCATGGGGCCGCGCCAGACCACCGGGGTGTTGCCCTTGGTGAACTGGGCGATCGAGATGACCTTCACGTCGTGGGAGACCGGCGGGAGGATCATCTGCTCGACCTGGGTGGGTCGCGCGTCGGTGCCGAGCATCCGGGGGATCGAATGACCGTAGATGTCGGCATCCAGAACACCCACCGAGAGCCCGCGCTCGGCCAGGGCGGCCGCGAGGTTGACCGTCGCGGTGGACTTGCCGACACCGCCCTTGCCCGAGGCGACCGCGTACACGCGGGTGAGGTTTCCCGGCTGGGCGAACGGGATGACCGGTTCGGCGGCGTCGCCACGCAGATGCTTGCGCAGTTCTGTGCGCTGCTCGTCGTTCATGACGTCGAGCTCGACGACCACCTCGCCCACACCGGGGACATCTGACACGGCGTCTCGTACACGGTCGCTGATGGTGTCGCGCATCGGGCAGGAGGCGACGGTCAGATAGATGCCGACGTCGACCTTGCCGGTGGCGGGATCGATCTCCACGCCCTTGACCATGCCGAGCTCGGTGAGCGGCTTGCGGATCTCGGGATCATCGACCTTGGCCAGAGCGGCGCGGATCGATTCTTCGCTGGGTGCACTCATGATGACCCGAGTCTAGGCGTCTCGGCACGCAGTGACGATTCAGGCTGCGGGCGGTGGGCAGAACGGCGCGATGCAGGGCAGCTCGATCACGGGCAGCTCGAACGGCGCGTGCGGTGCCGGGGCAGGCGCCTGCTCCACCACAGGGGCGTGCGGGTGCGGTGCCGGCGGCGCGGGCTCAGGGGACGCGGGCGGCGCCGGTGTCTCCGTGCAACCGGGGGCCGGGCGCTCGGGCTGGCCGGGCTCTGAGGGCTCCGGGGCGGCGGTCGGCGTTCCCTCCCACCCCTCCGGGCAGCGCTCGGGTGGCGCCGGTGGTTCGACAGTGGGCTTGGGCTGGTGGATCTCCGGGAGATCCGACGGCAGCGGGAATGCGTTGACCGCGTACCCGTGGGCCCAGGCGTTGACGTTGGCCACATAGGCCAGTGAGTTGTTGTACGCGAGGATCGCGCGGGTCCTGGCGGCCGGGTCCGCCATCGAGCCGCCCTGGTTGCACAGCAGGGTCGCGGCGGCGAGGGCACCGTCGTAGATGTTGTTGGGGTCTGCGACCCCGTCCTCATTTCCGTCGCGGCCCAGCAGCGCCCAGGTCGACGGGATGAACTGCACCGGGCCGACCGCGCGGTCGAACTCGGGGTCCCCGTCGAACCGGCCACCGTCGGTGTCGGTGATCACGGCGGTGCCGGGCAGCGAGCCGTCCAGCCGGGGACCGAGGATACGGCCGATGGTGTTGCCGTGGGAGTCGAACGCACCACGGCCCTGGTTGGACTCGACCTGGCCGATTCCGGCCAACAGAGTCCAGTCCATCTCGCAGGCGGGCTGCTCGGCGTTGAGCCGGTCGGCCGCCCGGTGGTAGGCGTCCAGGGCGATCCCGGGGATACCCAGGGGGCCGTCCGGAATGTTCGCCGGCACGATGTGCGCTGCTCCCGGATCCTCTTCCGGCGCGGGTTCCTGCGTGGGGGAGAGCTCGGCCGAGGGCAGCGCGGTGGGCCCTGCGATGAGGGCCGGTGTCCCGGGGACGGACTCCGCGAGCGGCGCGATGTCCGGCGCCTCCGGAGGGCTGGTGTCCACGGACAGCCCGACGGCCGCGAGGACCGCGATAGCCGACGCCGTGACCGCGGCACTGGTCAGTACCTTCCGGTCCGCTCTCTGCGCGAGTCTGCGCAAGTTCTCCCCCTGCTGCTCAGCGGATGCGGCGTGCTCCCGGCCCGCCCCCTTGGCGCATCCGTCCGGGCCGCGGTCAGTCGCGGCCCCTGCTGTCTGAATCGTTTCTACCCTGCCCGGTGTTACGTGTGCCACCGTTCAGTTCTGCCAGAAGGGCCTCGATCCGCTCGACGGAGTCGCGGAGATCATCCAACTCACGCCGGAGGTAGTCGCGGGTCACCGTCTCGCCCACCGAGAGGCGCACCGACGCGAGCTCGCGCGCCAGGAACTCGGTGTCCGCCTTGGTCTGGGTGGCCCGGAGCCTGTCCTCCTTCAACGCCGACTTGTCGCGGTCCTCCTGACGGTTCTGGGCCAGCAGGATCAAGGGGGCCGCGTAGGCGGCCTGGGTCGAGAAGGCGAGGTTGAGCAGGATGAAGGGGTACGGGTCGAAGCGCAGGGCCACCACGGCGACATTGATGATGATCCACACGATCACCACCACCGTCTGGATGAGCAGGTACATACCGGTCCCGAAGAACCGTGCCACGGCCTCGCTGTAGCGGCCGACCGCGTCCGAGTCGAAGCTGATGCGTGGTCTGCGCGAGGTGACCGGCGTGGACAGCGCTGACCGGGGTGAGTGGTCGCTCATGAGCGGACGTTCTCCCTCTCGTCGTGCAGGTCCATGTCGCGCCAGTCCTCGGGCAGCAGATGGTCCAGCAGGTCGTCCACGGCCACCGCGCCGAGCAGGTGCCCCTCGTCGTCGACCACCGGGCCGCACACGAGGTTGTAGGTGGCGAAGAACCGCGTCACCGCGTCCACCGAGTCGGTGGGGCGCAGCGAGGACAGGCTGGTGTCCAGTGTCTCCGCCACCATGGTCGACGGCAGTTCCCGCAGCAGCGCCTGGATGTGGACACAGCCCAGGTACTTGCCCGTGGGGGTGGCGGTGGGCGGACGGACGACGAACACCAGGCTCGCGACGGCCGGACTGAGATCGGGGTTGCGGCAGTGGGCGAGGGCCTCGGCCACCGTCGTCTGGGGGGACAGGATGATCGGCTCGGGTGTCATCAGGCCGCCGGCGGTGTCCGCGTCGAACGTGAGCAGCATGCGGACCGGTGCGGAGTCCTCGGGGTTCATCCGCTGCAGAAACGACTCGGCGTCCTTCTCCGGCAGCTCGCCGAGCAGGTCCGCCACGTCCTCCGGATCCATCGCCTCCAACACGTCCGCAGCCCGCTCGAGCTCGAGACGGGTGACGATCTCGGTCTGTTCGTCGTGTGGCAGCTCCTGGAGGATGTCGGCCAACCGTTCGTCGTCCAGGGTGCGCGCCACCTCGAGGCGGCGCGCCTCCGGCAGCTCGCGGAGTGCGTTGGCCACATCCGCGGGCCGCAGATCCGCGTACTGCTCGACCAGGCTCTCGGCACCGTGATCGGGTGCGCCGATCGCGGAGTCGTCCAGACCCCTGATCCGGCTCCACGGGTGGATCGACACCGGACCACGGCGTCCCAGGGGCGAACGGCCGCGCCGGAGACGGGCGGCGACCCGCGAGACGAGCCAGTCCCGCGAGCGCTGGCGTTCGATCTCCACATCGACGACCTGGTGCCGGACACCGGTGGCGGAGTCCCCGGAGGTGCCCCCACCCGGCTGGTCGGGCTGCACGGTGATCATGGAATCCACGAGTGAGCCCAGCACCAGGATCTCGCCGGGGCGGGACTGGAATCGGTGCAGGTTGATGGTGCCCGAGACCAGTGAGACCGATCTCGGGTCGAGGGCGGCGACCCGCAGCATGGGGACGAAGATCCGACGACGGGTCGGCAACTCCACCACCAGACCGATGACCCGGGGAGGCTTCGGCTGGGACCGGATCGTCACCACCACGTCGCGGATACGTCCGATGTCGTCCCCGTCAGGCCCGATCACCGGGAGCCCGGCTAGCCTGGCGACGAAGGCCTTGTTGAGGTTCGACATGCGGACCAGGCTAGTCACCGTTCGGGGGCGCCCGCCCACCGAACCGGACCACCAGGGAGAGCCACCCACGATGACCGATGCCCGCCACACGCCCGCAGCGCCCGCGCAGGACCCCGCCGCAAGGATCGCCGACCTCAGGGCCCGGCCCCGGCGGACGGTCCTGGCTGTCCCTGGCAGCAGTGTCAAGATGATCGACAAGGCCCGGGGCCTGCCGGTCGACGAGGTGTTCCTGGACCTCGAGGACGCCGTGGCCGGCCCCGCCAAGGAGGAGGCCCGCCTGAACGTGGTGGCAGCCCTGGTGGCGGCAGGCTTCACCGCGCCCACCGTGGTGGTACGGGTCAACGCCTGGGACACCGAGTACACGGTCCGCGACGTCACCGAGGTCGTCGGTCGGGCCGGGGCACACGTCGACGCGCTCCTGCTGCCCAAGGTGCGGACGGCGGCGGAGGTCGTCGCGCTGGACCTAGTGCTGACACAGGTGGAGAAAGCCGCGGGACTGCCGGTCGGACACATCGGCATCGAGCCCCAGATCGAGGACGCGCTCGGACTGACCAACATCAACGAGATCGCCACCGCGAGCCCGCGGGTCCTGACGCTGGTGTTCGGGCCGGCGGACTTCATGGCCTCCCTCGGGATACGCACGCTCACGGTGGGGGAGCAGCCGGAGGGCTACACGCCCGGAGACGCCTACCACCACGTGCTCATGTCGATCCTCGTCGCCGCCCGCGCCCACGGGCTGCAGGCGATCGACGGGCCGTTCCTCAAAGTCCGTGACGGGGACGGGTTCCGCCGCGCGGCCGCCCGGACCGCAGCCCTGGGCTTCGACGGCAAGTGGGTGCTGCACCCGGCCCAGGTGGACGCGGGCAACGAGGTGTTCAGCCCGCGTCAGGACGAGTTCGACAAGGCGGAGGGCATCCTGGCGGCCTACGCCCACTCCACATCCGTCGAGGGCGGTGCCCGGGGCGCGGTGATGTTCGGCGACGAGATGCTCGACGAGGCCAGCCGTAAGATGGCGCTCGTGGTCTCCGCGCGCGGACGCGCGGCCGGGATGACGGTCTCGGACGCAGCCACCACCAGGTGACCCCCGGAAGGACGGATCCCATGACCTCACGCGTGAACCCGGCGACAGGCAGGTCGCGTGCCGGCCAGACCCCGGGCCTTCCCACCCCACCCACCGGGTGGGTGGTGGCCTCCTACGCGACCTACGAGCAGGCGCAGGCCGCGGTCGATCACCTCGCTGACCGGGATTTCCCGGTACACGAGGTCACGATCGTCGGTGTCGACCTCATGCAGGTCGAGCGGGTCACCGGGCGGTTGACGTGGCCGAAGGTGCTGCTCGGCGGTCTGGCGACCGGTGCCTGGCTGGGCCTGTTCGTGGGCTTGCTGCTCGGCATCTTCACCCAGCCGATGTGGGGCGTCGTGCTCACCGGTCTCATCGGCGGGTCCGTCTTCGGCATCGTCTCGACGTCTCTGTCCTACGCCGCCACACGGGGCAAGCGGGACTTCGCGTCCACCTCCCAGCTGGTCGCCGGGCGCTACGACGTGCTGTGCCAGCCCGCCAACGCGGAGAACGTGCGTGACGAACTCGCGCGGCTCGGTCTGAAGTGATGCCGGCGGGCTCGTCGCCGACACCCTCCGCGGTCCTGGAGGCGGTCCGCGCCCATCTGGAGCGGCATCACGGCCCGGATCCGCAGGAGGCGTCGGTGACCTTCCTCGGCGCCTCGCCGATCCGGGTGCTGAGGTTCGTGGACATCGAGACCGGTCTGGTCCGGTACGTCACGCTGGGATGCTCGGCCGAGCCGATGGGGGACCCGTCGGCGCTCGTGCCGGATCCGACCGCGCCGCGCGCCGAGCTGAGCCTGGTCCTGCGCGGGGGTGTGGACGGGCTCGTCCGCGCGCTCGCGGTGATCGCCGCGGCCCCCGCGGTGGAGGGGCTCGTGTTGACCGAGGGGGCGCTCATCGATCTGGGGGAGCCCCTGTGGCCCGGGGCGGCCTTCACCGCCGTGATCCTGCGCGCGCCCGAGATCCCGGATGTCGAGCTGCCCGGGGATGCCGCGCCGGTGGCGGTGTTCCGTGCCGTCCCGGTGACGCACACCGAGGCCGCGTGGGTCCGGATGAAGGGCGCGGCGGAACTCGAGGAGGCCTGGGCGGAAGCGGGAATCGACGTGACCGACCCCGCCCGCTCGGCGGTCAATCCCGGTCTGACCGGCTGAGCACCGCTGCGGGGACCGCCCACGGGCGTCAGAGCCAGCGGTTCTTGCGGAAGAGCAGGAACAGGCCCACGCACACCACGAGCATGAGCGCCAGCACGACGAAGTAGCCGAACTCGAAATCCAGCTCCGGCATGTTCTCGAAGTTCATCCCGTAGACGCCGGCGATCATCGTGGGCACCGCCGCGATCGCCACCCAGGCGGAGATCCTCCGCATATCCGTGTTCTGCCGGACCCCCACCATCGCGACAGCCGCGCCCACCAACGAGGTGACCTGTTCGTCGAGGACGGACACCTCCGCGGCGGCCTGGGAGTGGTGGTCCTGGACATCGCGGAAGTAGTGGCGAACCTCCTCGGGCACCAGGTCGAGGTGCTCGGAGGACAAGCGCAGGAGCGGCCGGGCGAGGGGGCCGATGTTGTGCTTGAGAGCGAGGAGCTCGCGCTTGAGCATGTAGATCTGCTCGATGTCGACCTCGGCGCGGGGTGCGAAGATCGCGGTCTCGAGCTCGTCGACGTCCTGCCCCATCTCCTCGGCGACGGTGAGGTAACTGTCCACCATCCGGTCGGCGACGGCGTGCATCACCGAGGCGGGGCCCTGGACGAGCCGGTCCGGCGTGGACTCCAGCTCCTTGCGGATGCCCGCCAGCTCGGTGAACTGGCCGTGCCGGATCGTCACCACGAAGTCTGCTCCGAGGACGACCATGATCTCGCCGGTGGAGACGATCGCGCTGACGTTGGTGACGGTCTCGTGGGGCAGGTACCGGACGGCGGCGAGGTTGAGGACGAGCGTGTCGCCGTACGACTCGAGTTTGGGGCGCTGGTCGCCGCTCGTGGCGTCTTCGGCGATGAGCTCGTGGATGCCGAACTCCCGCGCCAGGGACTCCATCTGATGCGTGTCCGGCGCGTGCATCCCGATCCACACGAAGCCCCGGCCGGTGGAGCGGACCTCCCGGATCGCGGCCTGGTAGGTGTACCGGCCCGGAGCGCGGACGCCGTCCACATAGACACCGCAGTCGACGATCGCACGCTCGGTGGGAACGGTGAGTCGAGACTCCGTGGCCCGGAGGGACTCGGTGCGGGGGTGTCGTCGTGTGATTGCAGGCACATGCCCTCCTTGCGTGGTGTCGACCCGACATTATCCCTCCCACGGGGACGCGGCGTGACGATGGTGGGGCGGGGCTGGGAGACTGGGTGGCCGGAGGTCCCGCGCACGGGCGCGGAGCCGGTTGCAGGAGAGGGCGTGGTCGGATGCGGCGGACGTGGGGGCGGGCCGGGTGGTCCGCGGCCGTGCTGGCGGTGGCCGCCGGCGTCACGCTGGCCGGGTGTGGAGCTCAGTCGTCGATCGTCCCGGCGCATGAGCCCGCCCCGGTGGTGGTCATCGAGACCGCGTCGTTCGGTGAGGTCGAGATCGTCGGACACATCTATGGCAACGCACTGATCCGTCAGGGCTGGCGCGTGGAGCCCCGACCGCAGTCCGGTACCCAGGCCGAGGCGGTGGAGGCGGTGGTGACCGGCGAGGCGACCTTCACAGTGGGGTTCACCGGAGAACTGCTGCGGATGTTCGACCCGGGCTCGGCCGCGGTGTCGGCAGAGGACGTGTATCCGGCGATGATGGCGGCCCTGCCCGAAGGGGTCACCGCGGCGGACCCGGCGCCGGCGGAGGACGCGCCAGCCTATGTGGTCACGGAGCACACGTCGCAGACGTACGGCTTGCGCACGATGTCGGATCTGGCCGGTCGGTGCGGTGAGTTCACCCTGGGAGCCAGGCAGGAGGTGCTCGCAGACGCGGAGCTCACGGAGGCGGTGGGCCGGACGTACGACTGTGCTTTCGTGGAACGCGTGCCGATGGGGCCGAACCCGCGGGCCGTGTTCGACGCACTGCGTGCCGGCCGGATCGGGGTCGGTGTGGTGCAGTCGGCCGACCCTGTCCTCCATCCGGAGGACATGGTGGTGTTGGACGACGACGACAACGCGATCACCGCGCAGAACATCGTCCCGGTCTTCCGTAAGGGCTCTCTCTCGGAAGAGCAGCTGGCGTTGGTCAATCGTGTGAGCGGGGAGCTGACCACCGACGGCGTGCGTGATCTCCTGCTGGGGGTCGAGTTCGGGACGGCATCACCGGTTGCCCTGGCCAATTTCTGGCTGGACGAGCACGGCTACTGACCTCTAGGCGGTCACGAACAGCCCACCAAAACGCGAAATCCGCTACCCCGCCTGCGGATCCGCTGCCCCTGTGGGAGTAGCGGATCCGCACGGAGAGTAGCGGATTCTGTCGTGATGGGGCGCTCTGCCTGTGGTGGGACGCCCCGCGAGTGGTGGGACGTCCCATGCGGGACGTCCCATCAGCGTCAGGCGAAGGCCTCGTCGACCAGGGCCTTCTGCTCGACGGCGTGGACCTTGCTCAGTCCGGTCGAGGTGGCGGCCATGGGGCGGCGCGAGACCCGCTTGAGGCGCGGGAAGTCGGCGATCCGCTCCGGCAGCTCGAGGGCCAGGAAGCTCCAGGCACCCTGGTTAGCCGGTTCCTCCTGGACCCAGCGCACCTCGGTGAGGTTCGGGTAGCGGTCCAGGGCCTCCCGCAGACGACGGTGCGGGATCGGGTGGAGCTGCTCGAGCCGGACGATCGCCACATCCTCGCGCTCGTCCTTGTCCCGACGTGCGGCCAGCTCGTAATAGAGCTTGCCGGATACCAGCAACATGGTGGTGACCTTGCTGGCGTCGCCGCCGCCGTCCACGAAGGCCGGATCGTCCAGGACCGAGCGGAACTTGCCCGACGTGAAGTCCTCGACGGAGCTGACGGCCTTCTTGTTCCGCAGCATCGACTTGGGTGTGAACACCACCTGGGGACGCTTGATGCCCGTGGCGTGGCGGCGCATGAGGTGGAAGTAGTTCGCCGGGGTCGACGGCTGGGCGACCGTCATCGAGCCCTCGGCGCACAGCTGGAGGAACCGCTCGATGCGTCCGGACGTGTGGTCCGGGCCCATGCCCTCGTGGCCGTGCGGCAGGAGCAGCGTGACCGAGGACTTCTGGCCCCACTTGGCCTCACCGGAGGAGATGTACTCGTCGATGATGGTCTGGGCGCCGTTGACGAAGTCGCCGAACTGCGCCTCCCAGATGACCAGCGCCTCGGGGTCGCCCACCGAGTAGCCGTACTCGAAGCCCAGACCGGCGTACTCGGTGAGTGCGGAGTTGTACACGTCCACACGTCCCTCGGCGCCGGGCAGGTGCTGGAGGGGGGAGTAGGTCTCGGCGGTGGTCTTGTCGACGATCACCACGTGGCGCTGGGTGAACGTGCCGCGCTGCGAGTCCTGGCCGGCGAAGCGGACCGTGCGACCCTCCATGACGAGCGAGCCGATCGCCAGCAGCTCGCCGAAGGCCCAGTCGATGTTGCCGTTGTAGGCCATCTTCTGGCGGGCCTCGTAGACCGGCTTGACGCGCGGGTGGATGTGGAAGCCCTCGGGCAGGTTGCCGAAGGCGTCGCCGATCGTGTGGACGACGGACTCGTCGATCGCGGTGACGATCTTCGGCAGCGGCTGGTCGGGCTCGATCGACTGCGACGCCTTGACGGGGTGCTTCTCGAGCTCGCGGACCTCGTTGAAGACCCGCTCGAGCTGACCCTGGAAGTCGCGGAGTGCGTTCTCCGCCTCCTTGTCGGTGATGTCGCCACGACCGACGAGGTCCTCGGTGTACGACTGACGGACGCTCTTCTTGCCGTCGATCACCTCGTACATCAGCGGCTGCGTCATCGACGGGTCGTCCGCCTCGTTGTGCCCGCGACGGCGGTAGCAGACGAGGTCGATCACGACGTCCTTCTTGAACTGCTGACGGAAGTCCATCGCGAGGCGGGCCACGCGGACACAGGCCTCCGGGTCGTCGCCGTTGACGTGGAAGATCGGCGCGCCGACCATCTTGGCCACGTCGGTGCAGTACTGGCTGGACCGTCCCGCCTCGGGGGCGGTGGTGAAACCGATCTGGTTGTTCACCACGATGTGGACCGTGCCACCGGTGCGGTACCCGTTGATGAGCGAGAGGTTCAGCGTCTCCGCGACCACACCCTGTCCGGCGAACGCGGCGTCGCCGTGCAGCATGAGGGGCACGACCGGGAACTCGGAACGCCACTCGGGGTCCTCGATGAGGTCCTGCTTGGCGCGGACGATGCCCTCGAGAACCGGGTCGACCGCCTCGAGGTGTGACGGGTTGGCGGTGAGCGAGACCTTGATCTCGTTGTCCCCGAACATCTGGTACTGGATGCCCTCGGCACCGAGGTGGTACTTCACGTCGCCCGAACCGTGCGCGGCCGAGGGGTCCATGTTGCCCTCGAACTCGGTGAAGATCTGCCGGTACGGCTTGCCGACGATGTTGGCGAGCACGTTGAGCCGGCCACGGTGCGGCATGCCGATCACGACCTCGTCGAGACCGAACTCGGCGGCCTCGTCGATCACCGCGTCCATCATGGGGATGACGGACTCGGCGCCCTCGAGCGAGAAGCGCTTCTGGCCGACGTACTTGGTCTGCAGGAACGTCTCGAATGCCTCGGCCGCGTTCACCTTGGACAGGATGTACTTCTGCTCGGCGACAGTCGGCTTGTCGTCCACGCCCTCGATACGGTCTTGGAGCCAGCTGCGCTGCTCGTTCTCGAGGATGTGGGTGTACTCGACGCCGATCTTGCGGCAGTAGGCGGCACGGAGCGCGGACAACACGTCACGCAGCCGCATACGGTCCTTGCCGACGAACCCGCCGACCGAGAACTCACGGTCCAGGTCCCACAGGGTGAGCTCGTGCGAGTTCACGTCGAGGTCCGGATGGAACGTCCGACGACGCTGGGCGTGCATGCCGTCGATCGGGTCGATGTCGGCCATGAGGTGACCGCGGTTGCGGTAGGCGGCGATCAGTTCGAGGACGCGGGCGTCCTTGTCGACGCGCGGGTCGGTGATGTCCTTGCGCCAGCGGACCGGCTCGTAGGGGATCCGCAGCGATCCGAAGATCTCGTCGTAGAACTCGTCGTCGATGAGCAGGCGGTGGATCTCGCGGAGGAACTCGCCCGACTCCGCGCCCTGGATGACTCGGTGGTCATAGGTCGAGGTGAGCGTGGTGATCTTGCCGATCGCGGCATTGGCCAGCTGCTCGTCGCTCGCACCCTGGAACTCGGCCGGGTACTCCATGGCGCCCACACCGAGGATGGCGCCCTGGCCCACGGTGAGCCGGGGGACCGAATGGACGGTGCCGATGCCACCGGGGTTGGTCAGCGAGATGGTGACGCCCGAGAAGTCGTCCATCGTCAGCTTGCCCACGCGGGCGCGGGAGACGATGTCCTCGTAGGCGTCGAGGAACTGCCGGAAGTCGAGCGACTCGCAGTTCTTGATGGCGGCCACCACGAGGCTGCGACCGTTCTTGGTCTTCATGTCGATCGCCAGACCGAGGTTGATCCCGGTCGGGGTGACGGTGTTGGGCTTACCGTCGATCTCCGCGAAGTGGTTGTTCATGTTCGGGTAGGCCTTGACGGCCTGCACCATCGCGTACCCGATGAGATGCGTGAAGGAGATCTTCCCGCCTCGGGTTCGCTTGAGGTGGTTGTTGATCACGACGCGGTTGTCGATCATCAGCTTGGCCGGCACGGCGCGGACAGAGGTCGCCGTGGGCAGCGTGAGCGACGCGTTCATGTTCTTGACGATGGCGCCGGCCGGTCCGCGGAGGACCTTGCTCTCCGGCTCCGCCGGCGGCGTGTACTCCGGCGCGGCCGACTTCGGCGGTGCCGGGATATCCGGCTTGTTCCGGGTCTCCGGGGTCCGCACCGGTGCCGGGACACCCTGGCCGCGTGCCTTGCGTGCCGGCGCCGCGCCGGGATCGGGCTTGGCGGCCACATCGCGGGCCGAGGCTGTGGGGGTCACATCGTCGACAGTCAGTTCCGAGGTCTTCTTGGACGACTTCTGCTCGGTCTTGCCGGAGGTCGTCGCGGCGGTGCCGTTTGACGAGTTCCGGCCGGAGGCGGAGGCGGCCTCCGGATTGGCCTTGAAGAACTCGTGCCAGGACTCGTCCACAGAGGAGGGGTCCTTGGCGAAGCGCTCGTACATCTCGTCCACGAGCCACTGGTTCTGTCCGAATTGTGAGACGGGGTTGCTCACGATCTTGTGGTGCCTCTCTAGGTCTGTGGTGGGTTTCACACGTCTATGCCACCCAGGTTAGACGTTCTGTCCGAACCGGGCCTTCTGATCTCACCTGACAGGGGGATGTCGGCTGCCGGCCACCGGGGGTTCACCCCGTCGGCCAGTGGTGTGGGGCGGTGCCGAATGTGGCGTCGGCGGTGTCCACCACGGTCCGGCCGAGCCTCCGGTTGCCCCACCCGCCGACGGCCGCGCCCAGTCCCGCGGGGGCCAGTTTCCCCACGGCCAGCCCGGCCCGCTTGACCGCGAATTTGCGCACGAACCGGTGCATCATGCGGGTGTTGATCTCCTTGAGCCCGGGGATCCGGAGGATCCGGGTGGCCAGGGACGCGCCCGAGCCGGAGGCGGCCTCGGCTCCGACGGCATTGGCCAGGAGTGCGGTTCCGGAAGCGCCCAGCATGACCGTCATGACCAGCAGTTCCTCGTGCTCGCCCTCCCGGACGTCGAGTCCGTGGACCTCGGCGACGGACAGGGTGTAGAGCGCAGCAGCCTCCAGGAACACGAGCGATTCGGCTCCGATGGCGCCGAAGGCCACGAGCGTCCCTATACCGGGGACGGCCGCTGTTCCCCCGACCGCTGCGCCGGAGGCGGTGACGGCCGCCAGGAACCTGGCGTCCAGCCGTGCTCGGATCTGGGCGGGGCTCTCCTCGGGGTGCGCGGCACGGAGTCGGCGGACGTAGACCCGTGCGAGCCCCGACTGCGTTCTGATCGCCCGGCGCAGTGCGGCGGTCACCACCCCTGCGGCAGGGCCGGGTGACTCGGGGAGAGAAGACTCTCGGTCTGACACGGGCCCACCTTCTTCGGCAGCAGCAGGGACGGCGATGCGTCCAGGCTACGGAAGCGCGGGCGGTCCCGGGGGCGTCAGGGCAGGACCCGTTCGGTGTAGGCGTTCGCGAAGACCCGGTGGGGATCGAGGCGGTCCCGGACGGTGACGAAGTCCTCGAAGTGTTCGACCACGGACGCGAGATCCTCGGCGGTCCGGGTGTGCATCTTCCCCCAGTGCGGTCGACCGTCGGCGGCGAGGAAGATCTCCTCGGCGAGGCGGAACAGTTCGGTGTGGTCCATGCGGTGGTACTGGTGTACCGCGATGTAGCAGACCTCGCGGCCGTGTGCGGTCGAGAGCCACACGTTGTCCGCGGCGGCGAAGCGCACCTCCATCGGGAACGGCGTGACCACCCCCGAGCGGTCGGTCATGTCCCGGAGGTCAGCGAGGACGGCGGCGGCGGCCGCGATCGGGACCGCGTACTCCATCTCCCGGAAACGGACGCGTCGCGGAGAGGCGAAGACGCGGTAGCTGCGGTCGGTGAAGGACCGCGCGGACAGTGCGCGGGAACTGAACCGGTTGAGTCCGGGGGTGAGGGCGGGACGTCGGGTCGCGGCGCGGCAGAGGGCGTCGAACGCCTCGTTGGAGAGGAACTCGTCGCTCACCAGCTTCCGGATGCGTCCGACCGGGCGCATGTCGGCGTCCCCGGGCAGGCGGGTGTTGCGCTTGACGTTGATCGCGTCGGTGTGGGGGAACCAGTAGAACTCGGCATGGTCGGCGGACCGGGCGAAGCCGTCCACGTCAGCGAGCACGGCGGAGAGCGACCAGGGACGTTCATCGGCGTGCAGCGCGAAGGCCGGCACGCACCGGATGGTCATCTTGGTGATGATCCCCAGCGCGCCGATCCCGAGCCGGGCCGCCTCGAAGACCTCCGGGTGGGAGTCCCGCGAGCAGTTCAGGACGGTGCCGTCTGCGGTGACGAGCTGGAGGCCCACCACGGTCGCGGGGAGCCCCGGCGCACGGCAGCCGGTACCGTGCGTGCCGGTCGACACCGCTCCCGCGAGGGATTGTCCGGCGAAGTCGCCGAGGTTGGGCTGGGCCAGCCCGAGGTCCCACAGCAGTGGTCCGAGCTTGTGCAGCCGGGTTCCCGCCCAGACGGTGACCTCCGCCCCGTCCACCCGACCGTCGGAGCCTCTGGTCGGCACGATCGACTCGATCCCGGTGAGGTCGTCGAGGGTCACGAGTACCCCGTCCGTGGCCGCCGCCGGGGTGAAGGAGTGGCCCGCACCGACACACTTGACGCGGGTGCCCGACTCCGAGGCCGAGACCACCGCGTCGACCACCTCCGCGACCGTGGTCGGTGCGGTCCGGAGAACGGGGGTGGCCCGGACGTTGCCGGCCCAGTTGGTCCAGGGGGCTGCCGAAGTCGTCATGGAAGGAGACAGTACCCGGGAGGGGCGTGCCGGTCGGGCGTCCTGGACGAGGTACCTGAACTGGGGGTTCCCGGCGGAGCTGCTCCGGTGGCGGTGGGTGTTTACCCTGTCCACGGCGTCGTCGTCGTCGTACCATGGGCGGGTGACCAGACGACTACCTGCCGATCAGCGCCGTGCGCAACTCCTCCGGGCCGCCCTGGAGATCGCCGAACACGACGGGCTCGGTGCGGTGACCGTCCGCGGAGTCGCCGAGCGCGCGGGTGTCTCCCTCGGGGTGGTGCACTACTGCTACACGGACAAAGAAGAACTTCTTCGCGAGCTGATCGGCGCGGTCAACTTCGAAGTGCACCGGGCGGCCACGGCGTTCGTGAGTGTGGACTTCGACTCGGGGGAGGCCGGGCTGGAGGGACTGCGCTCGCGGCTCTACGAGGCGATCGACCTCATCTGGGCGGTCATCACCGCCTCCCCGGACCGTCAGCTGCTCACGTACGAGATCGTGTCCTACTCGCTACGCAACTACGGCCTGCCGGAGGTGGGACTCGCCCGGAACCAGCAGGAGTCCAACGAGGCGATCGTGCGGTCCGTCCTGGAACGCACCGCCGCCTCGGCCGGCATGCGGTGGGGGATGGGGCTCGACGAGATGAGCCGGGTGGTGTTGGCGATCGTGGTGGGGATCGGTCAGAGATGGCAGATCGGCCGCGACGACGACGAGGCGAGCACACTGCTGTACCGGGCCGTCGATCTGGTGGTCCGGGACGCGCTCCCGATCGACGGTGCGTGACCCGCAGGTGGTCCCCACGCCGGACGCGATCACCGCGCTCGAGGCGGCCACGGGGGGTCTCGACGCCCCGCTCGCTGCGCTCCATCTGCCGAGCCTGAGGGCGAACCTCCACGATCTGCGGCGCCGGGCCGGTGGCACCCGCATCCGGGTCGCGAGCAAGTCGGTGCGTTCGCGCGGCGTGCTCCGTGAGGTGCTGGGGCCGGACCTGCGCGGCGACGACACGGTGCGCGGGATCATGGCGTATTCGCTCGCCGAGGCGCTGTGGCTCGTGGAGTCGGGTTGTCCCGACGTCCTGATGGGCTACCCGACGGTCGACCGTGCGGCGTTGCGCGCGCTGGGGGCCGATGCGTCGGCGCTCGCCGCGGTCACCCTCATGGTGGACGACGTACGCCAGTTGGAGATCGCCCGCGAGGCCGGCGCAGGGGCCGCCAGGGTCTGCGTCGACGTGGACTGTTCGCTCCGGATCGGTCCGGTGCACCTGGGCGTGCGACGGTCGCCCCTGCGGGGCGCTGCGGACGTGGAGCCGGTGGTGCGCCGCGCGCTGGAGATGGGGTTCCACGTCGTGGGCGCGATGTTCTACGAGGCCCAGGTCGCAGGGGTCCCGGACAACGTGCGGGGGATCGGCCCGGTCAAATGGCTCTCGATGCGGCGACTCGTGGAGATCCGCCGGGCCGTCGCCGAGACGATCGAGCGGCTCACCGGGCAGACCCCGGAGATCATCAACTCCGGTGGCTCCGGTTCAGTTGCCGAGAGCGCGGCGGCGCCGGCCGTCACCGAGGTCACCGCCGGGTCCGGACTGTACGTCCCCGGGTTGTTCGACCACTACCGGACCTTCACGCCGCGCCCGGCGTTGTTCTTCGCGCTCCCGGCGGTGCGGACACCCGCCCGCGGACTCACGACCTTCCTCTACGGCGGCTATGTCGCCTCCGGCGTGCCCGGCCCGGACCGGCTCCCGGTGCCGGTCGCCCCGGCAGGTCTGCGATTCCTCGGCCGTGAAGGGGCGGGCGAGGTGCAGACCCCCGTGAAGGGCGAGGTGCCCGTGGGGAGTCGGTCCTGGTGGCGGCACGCGAAGGCGGGAGAGGTGTGCGAGCGGTTCGACACGCTGCACGTCGTGGACGACACTGCTGAGGGGCCCGCAGTGGTGGAGCGGTGGCCCACCTACCGTGGCGAAGGGAAGTGTTTCGGATGACCGACGATCCGTCGATGACCGCGCAGGCGCGCGAACGACTCCATGCGGAGGCCGTCGCGATCACCGCGGATCTGGTCGCCATCGATTCCACCAACACCGGTGACCCCGCGACGATCGGGGACGGGGAGACCCGCGTGTGCCGACGGATCGCCGAGTATCTGGACGAGGTCGGGATCGCGAGCGAGCTGGTGGAATCGGTACCGGGTCGCGGCAGCCTCTTCGCGCGCGTCGAGGGCTCCGACCCGTCGGCCGGCGGACTGGTCGTCCACGGACACGTCGACGTGGTCCCGGCGGTCGCCGCGGACTGGACGGTCCCGCCCTTCGCCGGTGAGATCCGCGACGGCTGGCTCTACGGGCGTGGAACGGTCGACATGAAGAACATGCTCGGCATGACCCTGGCCGTGATCCGGCACTACCGCCGAGAGGGCATCGTCCCCCGGCGCACCCTGCTGCTGGCCTTCTTCGCCGACGAGGAAGCCGCCGGGATCATGGGCGCGAAGTGGGTGGTCCGCGAGCGCCCCGAGATCTTCGACGGGATGACCGAGGCGCTGAGCGAGGTAGGGGGCTGGTCCGTTCCCGTCGGCGGGCGCAGGCTCTACCCGATCGCCGTGGCGGAGAAGGGGGTGGCCTGGGCGAAGGTCACCGCCCACGGCACGGCGGCGCACGCCTCGCGACCGACGCCCGACAATGCTGTCGCCGCGATCGCCGGTGCCGTCCACCGGGTCGCCTCCCGTGATTTCCCGGTGGAACCGACCGAGGCCAACACCGCGTTGGCCTCGGTCGTGGGCCAGTTGGCCGGGGGGAACGGGGACATCGCCGACCTGCCCGGTCAGCTCGAGGTACTGGGTCACTTCGGCCCCCTCGTCGCCGCCTCGCTCTCCCACACCGCGTCCCCGACCGTGCTGTCCGCGGGGTACAAGACCAACGTCATCCCGACGGAGGCCCATGCGGAGATCGACTGCCGCGTCCTGCCGGGCGGAGACGAGACCTTCCGCGCCGAGATGGAGGCGGAGCTCGGCCCGGATGTGGAGGTCGAGTGGATCTGGGAGCCGCCCATCGCCGCCCCGGCGGATGCGCCGATCGTCGACGTGATCCGTGAGGCGGTCCGTGAATCGGACCCGGACGCGGTGGTGGTCCCGTACCTGCTCCCCGCGAGCACGGACAACAAACATCTCGCCCGACTGGGCATCTCCGGCTACGGCTTCGTGCCACTGCGTGTCCCCGACGACTTCGACGTCTTCGGCCATTTCCACGCCGTCGACGAGCGTGTTCCCGTGGACGCCCTGCACTTCGGGGCGGACGTGCTGGCGCGGGTCCTCCGATCGGCGTGAGGGGCGCGCTCAGCGGAAACCCCGCCCCCGCGCCCCGGCCCCGACTCCCGGCGGACGTCTGGGTCCTGGTGGTGGCCGCGTTCGCGGTCGCGATCGGCTACGGGCTGGTGGCCCCGGTCCTGCCTCAGTACGCCCAGAGCTTCGACGTCTCGGTGACCGCGGCGTCGGTCGTGGTGAGTGCGTTCGCCTTCTTCCGGCTCGTGTTCGCCCCCGCCGGGGGCTTCCTCGTGGACCGGATGGGGGAGCGGTGGGTCTACATGACGGGCCTGCTCATCGTCGTGGCCTCCACCCTGGCCACAGGTCTGGCGCAGGGCTACTGGCAGCTGCTGGTGTTCCGTGGGCTCGGTGGCCTCGGGTCGACCATGTTCACGATCTCCGCCATGGCGCTGCTGACCCGCCTCTCCCCGCCGGGCGCACGTGGGCGGATCGCCGGCCTGTATGCCACCGCGTTCCTCATCGGCAACATCGGTGGTCCCGTCATCGGTGGGCTGCTGGCCCAGTTCGGGATGCGGATCCCGTTCTTCGTCTACGCGGGAACGCTGCTGGTCGCCACCGGGGTGGTGGCGGTGTTCCTCCGGGAGGGCCGACGTCGCGTGCCGGGCGCCGATCATGCGGAGCTCCCGCCGCTGTTGGTCGCGGAGGCACTGCGGCACAGTGGCTATCGCGCCGCCCTGGTGTCGAGTTTCGTCAACGGGTGGACCTCGTTCGGGGTCCGGGTCGCGATCGTCCCGTTGTTCGCCGCCGCGAACTTCGACGCCGGTGCCGGGGTCGCGGGCACGGCTCTGGCGTCGTTCGCCGTCGGTACGGCGACCGTGGTGTCGGCTGCCGGATGGTTGTCGGACCGCTACGGGCGCCGGCCGATGGTGATCGTGGGCTTGCTCGTCTCCGGCGTCTCGACCATCGCGTTGGGCTGGTGCGACACGGTGCCCCTGCTGGTCGTGGCCTCCGTGGTGGCCGGCATGGGCGCCGGGGTGCTCAACCCGTCCCAGCAGGCCGCGGTGGCGGACGTGATCGGCGCGGACCGGGCCGGCGGCAAGGTTCTGGCGAGCTTCCAGATGGCCAGCGACTCGGGGGCGATCCTCGGCCCTGTGGTCGTGGGACTGGTGGTGGACCGGCTCGGGTACACGACCGGTTTCGTGGTCTCCGGTGTGTTGTTGCTCGTCGCGATGGTGCCGTGGGTCTTCGCCAGGGAGACCCACCGGCCGGGATCCGAGGTGACGGCGGGGGAGTGACCTGCGCCGTCGTCTCGCTTATCCGGCCTCTGACGCCGTAGCATGGTAGCCCTCATGAACAACAATGACGAGGACCGTACCGCCACTGCCGGCGACGAGGTCGACACCGCCGCCAGCGCCCCTGAATCCCCCGAACCCGCCGAGGTCCTCGAGAGCGAGTCCGCTCCGGTCGAGCAGGCCACGGCCGGGTCCTCCTCGGCGAAGCCCGACGCCGCTGCCGGCGAGGACGCCGCCACGATCACCTTCGCGGACATGGGCCTGGCCCCGGCGGTGGCCAAGGCGGTGCGCGATGTGGGCTACGAGGTGCCCTCCGCCATCCAGGAGGCGACGATCCCGCTGGTGCTCGAGGGCCGCGACGTGGTGGGCCTGGCTCAGACCGGTACGGGTAAGACCGCGGCGTTCGCGCTGCCGATCCTGTCGCTCATCGATCCGGCGGTCAAGAGCCCGCAGGCGCTCGTGCTGGCCCCGACCCGCGAACTCGCGCTGCAGGTGGCCGAGGCGTGTGTCACCTACTCGGCACACATGCCCCAGGTGAACGTGCTGCCGATCTACGGCGGGCAGGCGTACGGGATCCAGCTGTCGGGTCTGCGGCGCGGCGCCCAGATCATCGTCGGTACCCCCGGCCGTGTGATCGATCACCTCAAGAAGGGCACGTTGGACCTGTCCGGTCTCCGGCACCTGGTGCTGGACGAGGCGGACGAGATGCTGGCGATGGGTTTCCAGGAGGATGTCGAGCGGATCCTGTCCGACACCCCGGAGTCGACGCAGGTCGCGCTGTTCTCGGCGACCATGCCGGCCGCGATCCGGCGGATCTCGCAGAAGTACCTCACCGATCCGACCGAGGTGAAGGTCGCGTCCAAGACCTCCACGGCGCCGACCATCCAGCAGCGGTACGTCCTGGTGCACCACCGCGACAAGCTCGACGCGTTGACCCGCATCCTCGAGGTCGAGGACTTCGACGCGATGATCATGTTCGTGCGCACCAAGTCGGCCACGGAGGAGCTCGCCGAGCGCCTTCGCGCCCGCGGCTTCTCTGCGGCCCCGATCAACGGTGACATCCCGCAGAACCTGCGCGAGCGCACCATCGAGGCGCTCAAGGACGGGCGGACCGACATCCTCGTCGCGACCGATGTCGCGGCGCGTGGTCTGGACGTCCCGCGGATCAGCCACGTCGTCAACTACGACATCCCGCACGACACGGAGTCGTACATCCACCGGATCGGCCGCACCGGCCGCGCGGGGCGCAGCGGTCACGCTCTGTTGTTCGTCACGCCGCGTGAGCGGCGCATGTTGTCGCAGATCGAGCGCGCGACCCGTCAGCCGTTGACCGAGATCCAGCTCCCGAGCGTGGACGACGTCAACGAGATGCGGATGGCCAAGTTCGCCCAGTCGATCACCGAGAGCCTGGACGATCCCAACCTGGCGCTGTTCCGCCGTCTCGTGGAGGACTATGCCTCCGAGCACTCGGTGTCGATGGCGGACATCGCGGCGGCGCTGGCCACCCAGTCCCGGAACTCGGACGAGTTCCTCATGCGTGAGCCCGAGCGGCCGCAGCGGCGTGAGCGTCACGACGACCGTCGCGATGGCCGTCGCGAGGAGCGGCGTGACCGTCCGGCGCGGGACTTCGACGGCCCGCGGCCGTCGCGTTCGGGGAAGGACATGGCGCAGTACCGCATCGCGGTGGGCAAGCGGAACAACGTCAAGCCCGGCTCGATCATGGGTGCGCTCGCGAACGAGGCCGGCCTGCGGGGCGGTGACATCGGCCGTATCTCGATCCGGTTCGACCACTCGATCGTGGAACTGCCGGCGGACCTGCCCCGGGACCAGCTGGACTCGATGAAGGGGATCCGGGTCGGCGGCGAGGAGATCGACATCCGTCCGGACTCCGGCGCGCCGGCCGGTCGTCCTGCGTCGTTCCGTGAGGACCGGGGTGGCCGCCCGAGGGGCGGTCACCGTGGGGACCGCGACGACCGCGGGGACCGGGGCGGTGACCGTCGTGGTGGCCGCTACGACGACCGCCGTGATGATCGCGGTGGGTACCGGGGCGGCGACGACCGTGGTGCCTACCGCGGTGGCGATGATCGCGGTGGGTACCGCGGTGGGGACGACCGTCGTGGGGGCGGTCCCCGTCGTGACGACGATCGTCGTGGGGGCGGCGGTGGCTTCCGCGGTCGTTCCGGTGGCGGCCGCGACCGCTACTGATCCTCCAGGGCAGGCGCCCCGGTCCCTCACGGGTCCGGGGCGCCTCCCCGTTCGGGGCCGGACGCCACCCGTGGTGTGGTCGGGTCCTGCCACGGGACCCGGCGTGGCGGCCGGGCGTCAGCGCGGGCATCTGCGGACGGCTCCGGCCAGGGACCGGTGATCGGCCCGCGTCACCGGCAGGTCGTAGGCGACGGCGGCGGTGAGGTACCGGGCGGCGTAGAAGCAGTGCCGGGCGGGGTCGGTGGGGAGCCAGTCGGCGGGGGTCGAGTCGCTCTTGCGGGAGTTGACGGAGCCGGTCACCGCCAGCAGGTTGTGGTCCACGTCGTTGGCGAACGCGGCTCGTCGGGTGGCAGGCCACCGCCAGGCTCCCAGGTCCCAGGCGGCGGACAGGGGGAAGACGTGGTCCACGTGGATTCCCCGGACCCCCGAACGGCCCACGTCGACCACCTGTCCGGTGTACGGGTCGACCAGGGTGCCGTCGGGGACCGCGCACCGGTCCGTCGGGTGCTCGGCGCCGTGGATGTCGCGCGCGAGCACGTCGTGCCGGGTGGAGCAGCCGTTCCCACCGCCGGGGGCATCGGTGGAGTCGCTCCAGGCGGGCCCGAACACGCACGCGGAGGTCCCGGAACAGTCGCGCTCGTATCCGGGGATCGAGGGGCGGTCGGGAACCACGGCCACGGCGTCGAGCAGGGGCGCCACGAGGTCGCGGTGTGGGCTCCCCGGTACGGAGCCGCGGGGCTGCCCCAGGCTGAGGGCCGCGCCGAGACACGCCAGCACGACCACTGCCAGCGCGATCGCGCGCCGGGGGAGCGGTGGGATCACCCCGCGGTCGGGGGCGGGCGCCTGTGGGCCCGTCGAGACCGGGCGGTGGGTGGGTGTCACGGTGCGAGTATCCACGGGGGTGACGGCGCGGACCTGGTTCCGGTGGGCCGGACCGGTGCGGTCTGTGGAGGGGGACGCCCCTGTGGAACGACGACGACGGGCTCCGGGGTGGGCGCGGACACGGTGTCGGACCGGCGTGTTTACATGTGGGCGTGACCCAGACACCCGATCCTCGCCTGCACGCCGTGTGGCGTTCCGGGACCATCGGTCTGTGGTGTGAGACCGGGTTGCGCCGCCCACACTCGGTCGCGCCGGCGTCGTCGGTCACCGCGGTGGCTCGTGCGGGCGCCCCCGCACCGGTCATCGAGTTTCTCGAGGGTTATTCGCTGAGCCACAAGATCGTGGTGCGGGTTCCGGTGGAGGGGCGGGTCCGGGAGGCCTCGGTCCCCGGGATCCGGATCTCGGTCGCGGCCGCGATCGACCTGTGTGGGCTGATCACCGGCACTCGTGCGGGCGCCGGCGCGGCCACGGACGGGGGTGGGGGCGAGCAGCGGTGGGTCGGCCCGGGTCTCCACGCCCTGGCCGCACTGTCCTCGGGGGTCGCTGCGTTCGTGAGGTCGGGCCACGTCGTCCCCCGCCTGGACAGGGACGAGGGGGGGTGGGTTGCGGGTTGGGCGCTCGCGGCGTCGCCGGTGGTGAGCGCGTGGGCGGCCGAGAGCGTGTCCCGGTGCCACGGTCTGGTCTCTGGCAGGGAGGAACTGGACAGGCTGCTGGATGCACTCGCGGGCGCTCATGCGCGCATGGCGTTGGCTCCACTGGCGGTGGAGCGGCACAGCGACTTGGGGACCGCGTTGATCATGGGCGGTGAGGTCACCTCGGGCGGGCACGCGTTGGCCGGGGCGGTCGCGGAGTTCGGCCGTGCGGCCGCGGCGCGGGATGTGGAGGTGGTGTTCCGGATCGTCGAGCCCCACCATGAGGACGAGCCGGGGTCCGGCGGAGCCGGTCAGGGCGACGGGCGGGTGCTGTGGCGGCTGGAGGTCCTCGTGCGCACCGGTTCGGACTCCCTGCGGCCCTTCGCGGAACTGCCGGATCCCACGGCGGTGGCCGATCCGGTCCGCGATGTCGTGGCGCGGGCGGTCAGGTCCTGGCCACCGCTGGGCCGCGCGGAGCATGCGCCGGGCAGCCCGGACCTGCTCCTCCCCACGGATCTGGTGGTGGACCTGGTCGACGAGGGGGTCGAGGCGCTGCGGGGTCGTGGGGTCGAGGTGTTGCTGCCGCGGGCGTGGACGCGGGTCCGCACCGCCGTCCGCGTGGTGGTGTCGGAGCCGGGGACGGAGTCCGTGGATTCGGGGCGCCGCTTGGGATTGGACCAGCTCACCGACGTGAACTGGGAGATGATCGTCGACGATGTGCCGTTGGATGCGGCCGAGGTCCAGATGCTCGTCGACTCGGCGTCGGACCTGGTCCGGCTGCGGGGTCAGTGGGTCCGGGCGGATGCCGGTGCGCTGCGCCGGGCGGCCCGGTTCCTCGCTGCACGCCGGGGCGGGCGGGTCACCGCCCCGGTGCTCGCGGCCGCGCTCATGTCCGAGGAGGCGGAGGGCGTGGAGGTGGACGCGCCCACGACCCTGGGCTGGATTCCGTCGTCGTCGTCGATCAGGGTTGATCTCCCGGCGTGGTTCCGGGCGACTCTACGTCCGTACCAACTCGAGGGCGTCCGCTGGCTCACGGCGTTGTCCCGGGCCCACACGGGCGCGGTTCTGGCAGACGACATGGGGCTCGGTAAGACCATGCAGGTCCTCGCGGTCACCGCCGCGGAGGTCGCGGAGGCCGCCGCGTCGGGTACCCCGCACCGTCCGACGCTCGTCGTGGCGCCGTTGACGCTGCTGTCCACGTGGGCGCGCGAGGCGGCGACGTTCGCGCCGGAGCTGTCCGTGGCGACCCACCACGGACCGGGCCGAGATGTGGGGGAGGGGGCGGCTGCTCGCCTCGGCGCCGCGGACCTGGTGCTGACCTCGTACGGGACAGCTGCCCGGGATGTGGAACTCCTCGCCGGGGTGCCCTGGCGCCGGCTCGTCGCCGACGAGGCCCAGACGGTCAAGAATCCCACCACCGCGGTGTCCCGGGCCCTCATGGCGATCGGGGCCGAACACCGGATCGCACTGACCGGCACGCCGGTCGAGAACCGTCTGGACGAGCTGCGGGCGGTGTTGGAGTTCGCCAACCCGGGGTCGATGGGCTCGGCCAGCACGTTCCGCGCCCGGTTCGCCGTGCCCATCGAATCGCGTCGGGACGAGGCGGCCGCCTCCCGGCTCCGCGCGCTCGCCGGGCCGTTCGTGTTGCGCCGGCTCAAATCGGATCCGCGTGTGGTGGCCGACCTGCCGGAGAAGCAACACATCCGCGTGGACGCGCCGTTGACCCGGGAGCAGGCCACTCTCTACCAGGCGGTGGTGGAGGACATGATGGAGCAGGTCAAGGAATCGGAAGGGGCCGCCCGCAAGGGCGCCATCCTGACCGGCCTCACCGCGCTCAAGCAGGTCTGCAACCACCCGGCGCACTACCTGGGGGACGGTTCGGCCCTGCTCAGGGGCGGGCGTCACAGGTCGGGCAAGCTCGCCGCACTCGAGGAGGTCCTCACCGAGATCCTCGACGCCGGGGAGAAGGTCCTGTTGTTCACGCAGTACCGGGCGTTCGGGGATCTGATCCTCCCGCTGCTGGAGCGTCGGGCCGCGAGCGCGGTGCCGTTCCTGCACGGTGGGGTCACCGCCGCCGGGCGAGCCGAGATGGTCCGTGACTTCCAGGGTCCGTCAGGGCCGGCGGTGATGCTGGCCTCGCTCCGTGCGGGCGGGACGGGGTTGACCCTGACCGAGGCCAACCACGTGGTGCACCTCGACCGCTGGTGGAACCCCGCAGTGGAGAACCAGGCCACCGACCGGGTGCACCGCATCGGCCAGACCCGGGTCGTGCAGGTCCGGACACTCGTGGCGCCCGGGACGGTCGAGGACCGGATCGACGAGCTGCTGGAGGCCAAGCGGGACCTCGCGGAGTTGACACTGGGCCCGATGGCCGGGGCTCTGACGGAGCTCGGGGACGAGGAACTGGCGGCGTTCGTCGGACTGTCCGACGAGGGGGTCGAGGAAGCGTGAGCAGGAGACCGGGGATCGAGGCGCGGTCGCGGGCCGGGCAGTTCGGCGCGCACATGTGGAGCAGGCGGTGGGTCGGGGATCTCGAGTCCGGCGTGTCCCGGGGAGAGGCGCATCTCGCCCGCACCGACGCGCGGAAGTACAGGGTCCTGTCACTGGACCATGCCGGGCAGCGGGTGCGGTTGGACGTCGAGAGCAGCAGACCTCTGCCCTTCACCGTGGAGTTCGACTTCGCGGCCCTGGACGCCACCGACTCGGACGCACTGCGTGCGGCATTGCGGCAGGAGGAGAGCGGTGTGCTCGGTGCGCTCTCCGGCGACTTCTCCGACACGGTCGGATTCCTGCTGCTGCCCGCGGTGCACGGCGCCACCACGTATTCCTGCCACTGCCCGGTGCAGCCCGGCCCGTGTCGGCATGTGCTCGCCGCGGCGAACATCATGGTCGAGTGGTGGGACGCCCACCCCGAGGTGATGTTCGAACTGCGGGGACTGGGCGCCGACCAGTTGGGCGCGGTGCTGCGCGGGCCCGGCGAGGGCGACGGACTCGCCGTCGACGTGGAGGAATCGCTGTGGGGTGACGCGCCGCTGTTGCCCCTCGTGCCCGCGCCGGCACCGGCGGGGCTCGAGGACCTGCTGGACGCACCGGTGACCAGACGGATGGCGGCCGCGGCGACCAACGACCCGCTCGAGCAGTTGCGGGTGGTGGCCGATCTCGAGGACTTCCTCGACGCCTTCGGACGCTACGGGCCGCCGTGACCATCGCGCCGGGCGCCACTGTGTCGTACCGACGACCTACCATGCGGCCATGACCACGCCACGGGGCGGCGAGACCGTCCGATTCCTCCACACGGCCGACTGGCAGCTCGGCATGACCAGGCGCTTCCTGGGCGGTGAATCGCAGGCCGTGTACACCGCCGACCGGCTCGCCGCGGTCGCGGCGCTCGGTGAGCTGGCAACGCAGCACGGGGCCGAGTTCATCGTGGTGGCCGGGGATGCGTTCGAGGACAATGCGGTTCCTCGGTCGGTCGTCCTGCGTGCGGCCGAGGTGCTCGCCGGCTTTCCCGTACCGGTCCTGATCCTGCCCGGTAACCACGATCCGCTCGACGTGTCCTCGGTCCTGCGGTGTCGGGACTTCGAGTCGGCGGTGGACGGCGGGGCCGTGGTCGTGCTCGACGGCTCCGGCCCGGTGCAGGTGCTGCCGGGGGTGGAGGTGGTCGGGGTGCCGTGGACCTCCAAGCGCCCCGACCCGTCGAGGCTCCCCGCATTGCTGGCCTCGCTCGAGCCCACGGACGAGTTGCGTGTGCTCGTGGCGCACGGCGGCACCGACGAGGTGTACGGCGGTCATTCTCCGTCCGTGGAGGCACTCTCCGTGTCCGCGCTGGAGGAGGCTGTCGACTCGCGCCGGCTCGACTATGTGGCGCTCGGCGACAGGCACTCGGTGACCCGTGTCGGTTCGGGTGGACGCATCTGGTTCTCAGGCGCTCCCGAGACCACGGACTTCGACGATCGGGAAGTGGACTCTGGACATGCGCTTCTCGTGGAACTCGGCCGGTCCGGTGCAGACGGGACGCGGGGCGCGGTGGAGGTCACGCCCCTCCGCACCGGCCGTTGGTCCTTCTCGGCGGTCAACGCCCGTATCGACACGGATGCGGATCTCGATGCGCTCGTCGCCCGGATCGACTCGATCGGCGACAAGCCCCGTACGGTCCTCAAGCTCGGCCTGACCGGCACGGTCGGGGTGGCGCTCCGCGCGCGCATCGACCAGGAGGTGGAGCGGTGGGCGGCCCTGTTCGCCTGCGCCTACCTCCGTGAGACCCGGACCAACCTGGTGGTGCGGACAGACGACACGGATCTGTCCGATCTGGTCGACGGCTACGCGGCACGGGCGGTGGCGGATCTCGTGGAGACCGCCGCCCAGGGTGGTCCGGAAGCCGAGGACGCGGGGAACGCGCTGAGCCTGCTGTACCGACTCGTCGACGGGGGAGAACGATGATCCTGCACCGCTTGAAGCTCGAGGACTTCCGTGGCGTCGTCCGCGAGGAGGTGGAGATCCCGGAGCGTGGGGTCCTGGTGGTCGAGGGGCCCAACGAATCGGGCAAGACCAGCCTCATGGATGCGCTCGAGATGCTGCTCGAGCACAAGGCGTCGTCCGGTCGGGCGGACATCAAGGCCGCCAGCCCGGTGGGCCGGGACGTGCCGGTGGTGGTCGAGGCCGAGTTCACGATCGGCGGCCAGCGGATGCGGTACCGCAAGGAATTCGTGCGCGGGAAGCGCACCTCGCTGGAGTTCCCCGGTTCAGCGCTGCCGGCACTGTCTGGTGACGATGCGCACGACCATGTCCGGGACCTGCTGGAACGGAAAGTCGACCGTTCGCTGTGGCGGGCACTTCGCATCGCCCAGGACGAGCCGATCGGTCAGGTCGACGCTGCCAAGGGGATGGACTCGCTCAGGCGTGCCCTCGACGCGGCAGCGGGCGGCGAGGACCCGACAGGAGACGACAACCTGATCTCGCGGGTCGCCGAGGAACGCAACGCCTATCTCACCGCCCGGCGGGGGGATCCCACCGGCGACCTGGCCCGCTCGCAGGCCCGAGTGGCGGAGGCCCGTTCCGCGTTGGCCGAGGCGCGAGCCGGACACGCCGAGCTCGAGGCCGCGGTGGAGGAGCACACGGCGCAGGAGGCCGTCCACCGCGTCCACACTGATTCACTGGTCACGATCGAGGCCGAGGTCGTCCGTCTCGAGGCGGCTGCACTGGTGGTGGCCGACCGTCGCCAGGCGAGCTCGGAGGCGGACACCGAGCTGGACAAGGCGGCAGCCGAACACGACGCGGCGGAGCGTGGGGCGCGGGAGCGCGCCGCACTGGTCGACGAGATCGAGAAGGAACGTTCCCGTGTGGAGTCGCTGCAGGCGGCCACGGCCGAGGCGGGGGAGCGGCTGGCTCCGGCCGAACAACGGGCAGCTGAGTCCAGAGCATCCCTCGAGGAGGCCGAGGCCGAGCTGACACGGGCACGCGTCCGACTCGACCGGGCCCGGTCTGCCAGGGAGGACGAGCTCCGCCTTCGTGAGCTCGCCCGGCTCGACACGCAGCTCGACACCCTGGAGACGGTCGGCGCACAGCTCGCGTCCACCGAGGCGGAGCTGTCCGGTGTGGCGGTACCCGAGGACGCGGTAGAGCGCATCCGAGCGGCGGACGAGGTCCTGCGGGAAGCGGTGGTGCGCAGTGCCGCCAGTGCACCGACCGTCGAGGTGGCCGGCAGCGGTGAGGTGACCGTCGACGGAGAGTCCAGGAGCGCGTCCCCCGGGTGGTCGCAGCACATCGTCCGGGACACGGTGTTCGAGGTGGGGTCCGTCTCCCTCACGGTCATCCCAGCCGGGGACACCGACGCAGTGCGCAGTGAGGAGTCCGCGGCTCGGAAGCGCCTGGAGACGGAGCTCGCGCAGATCGGGGTCGAATCACGGGCCGAGGCAGAGGATCGGGCCCGGCAGACAGCTGCCCTGCGGGCCGAGGTGGACGCTCTTCGTCGGCGTCGGAACGACCTCCTCGGTGGGGACACCCTCGAGGACCTCCGGGGCCGCCGGGACGCGCTGCGTGGTCAACTCCCGGAGGACAGTCCGGTAGAACCCGGTGGCGGCGACCAGGTGGCCGACCCGCCGGGGGCGGGGGACACCGCTGCCGGGCAGGAGCTGGTCGACCCCGCCGTGGCGGCCGAGGCCGCGGAGAAGGCCCTGGCGCGGTGCCGGGCCGAGGACAGGGCCGCAGCCACCGAGGCCGAGGCCGTCCGGACCGAGTACGCCACCCGCGCGGCCCGGGCGGCTGACGGACAGGCTCGACTCGCGGAACGTGAACAGGAGTTGGCGGCGGCTCGCGCACTGGTCACGGACCTCGCCCTCTCCGAGGCCGCCGAACGAACCAGGGCACGCGTCGAGCAGGCACGGGCGGCTGCGCGATCGGCCCGCGCCGCACTCGACGACGCGCTGGCGGACGCTCCCCCTGAGTTGTTGGAGAACGCCCGTGCCTCGCTCGCGGTGTTGAGGGCGGAGGAGCGGGATTCCGCTGCGGCGGTCGCCACTGCACTGGGTCGGGTCAACGCGATCGGCGACCAGGGCCGCCTCGGCGACGTCTCTGCCGCGGAGCTGGAGATGGACGAGGCGGAGCGGGAGAACACCGCGCTGTGGCGGCGCGCCCGTGCCGCGGACCTGCTGCACCGCACACTGGTCCGGCGGCGGGAGGAGGCGTTGCGGGCCTACCAGGAGCCTTTCCACCGGGCTGTGGTGGAGCTCGGCGCGCTGGTCTACGGTCCCGGGTTCGACGTGCGTCTCGGGGACGATCTGACGATCCTGTCCCGCCGGGTCGGGGAGGTCACAGTGGACTACGACTCACTGTCGGGCGGAGCCAGGGAACAGTTGTCCGTCATCGTGCGGATCGCCTGCGCGCGGCTCGTCGGAGATGAGGGTGTGCCGGTGTTTCTCGACGACACGATGGGGTACACGGACCCCATTCGTCGTCTGCACATGGGCGCGGTCATCGCCGCGGCCGCGGACAGTTCGCAGGTTATCGTGCTCACCTGCGACAGGGCCCGGTTCGCGGGCGTGGGTGGGGCGCACACCCACGTCATGAGAAGGACGGCCGCCCCCACGGTGTGAACGGCGTTACCTCGGCTGGTCGACCGTCGGGTGCCTGGTGGCGATGGGTGACACGGGTCGTGCTGTAATGGGCCCATGAGCGAGACACGCTGGTTGAGCGATGATGAGCAGCGCATGTGGCGTCGGTACCGGGACATGAACCAGCTCCTCGATCTCGCGGTCGAGCGTCAGCTCCAGCGGGACGCGGCCATGTCGCAGTCCGACTACTCGGTTCTGGTGAGCCTCAGCGAGGCCGAAGGCGGAGGGCTCCGTGCGCGCGATCTGGGCGCAGCCCTGGGCTGGGACCGGAGTCGGGTCTCCCACCAGGTCCGCCGCATGCAGGGCCGCGGACTGGTGGCCAAGAAGGAGTGTGCCGAGGACGGCCGGGGCACGATCGTCTCCCTCACGGAGGAGGGGGCGCAGGCGATCAGCTCGGTCGCGCCCAAGCACGTGGAGAAGGTCCGTGAACTGTTCGTCGACGTGGTGAGTGCCGACGAGGTGCGCATGCTCACCGACATCTACGAACGGGTGGTGGCCCGCATCGACGAGGTCGACGGCATCACGCTGCCCGGCTGAGCCGGCCTCCACGCCGTCGCTCGCCACTGCCACGCCGCCCGGACTGCTCCCACCCGACCTGACGGTGGGGGAGGGTCTCGGGCGGCGTGCTCTCTTGTGGGCCGCGATGTGGGCCGCGTGTCCCCGGGAGGGGCCTGTCGGTTCCGGCCGCAGAGATCTCCGTGTGCGCAAATGAGAGCAGGTCTCGGGCTTTTACGCCCGAGACCTGCTCGTATGGTGCCCCCGAAGGGAATCGAACCCCTGACCTTTGGTACCGGAAACCAACGCTCTATCCCCTGAGCTACGAGGGCGGGATACCGGCCACGTGGACCGGAGACCATTCCGGGGTTCCACCGGCTTCGGTGGTCCCTGTCGAACAGCGAGACTGATCGTAGCACCGCATCCCGGGAGGGGCCGCATCGGGCACCCCGGTGGGCGGAGCGAGCGTGGGCGGTGGTGTCCGATTCCCCCCACGACGTGCCGACACCTAGGATATGAAGACGTGACTCCCGCCGATCTCGCCGCCGTAATCCGTGCAGCCCTCATCGCCGTTCTCACCGATCGTGGGGCCGACACCTCGCTCATTCCCGAGACGATCACAGTCGAGCGTCCGCGCAATCCCGAGCACGGCGACTACGCGACCAACATCGCGCTGCAGCTGGGCAAGAAGGTCGGGGTCGCGCCGCGGGACCTCGCGGCCGATCTCGCCACCGCCCTCGTCGCTGATCCGGGCGTGGACTCGGCCGAGATCGCCGGGCCGGGATTCCTCAACATCCGCCTCGACTCGGGTGCCCAGGGTTCGCTGGTGGCCACCGTGCTCGCCGAGGGGGAGGCCTATGGCTCCGGAACGGCGCTGGCCGGCCGGAAGGTCAACCTCGAGTTCGTCTCGGCCAACCCGACCGGGCCCATTCACCTCGGTGGTACGCGCTGGGCCGCCGTCGGTGACGCACTGGGGCGTGTCCTGGAAGCCTCCGGCGCGGAGGTGACCCGGGAGTACTACTTCAACGACCACGGTGCGCAGATCGACCGCTTCAGCAAGTCGCTCGCCGCTGCGGCGAAGGGGGAGCCGACCCCTGAGGACGGCTACGCCGGCGCCTACATCGAGGACATCGCGGCCCGTATCGTCGCGGACCATCCCAACGTGCTGGAGCGGCCCGAGGCCGAGTCGCTGGAGATCTTCCGCTCGGCCGGTGTCGAGATGATGTTCGCCCACATCAAGTCCTCGTTGGCGGACTTCGGCACGGTGTTCGATGTCTACACGCACGAGAACTCGATGTTCACCTCCGGCGCCGTGGACCGGGCTGTGGAGACCCTCAAGGGCAACGGTAACCTGTACGAGTCCGACGGCGCCTGGTGGCTGCGGTCGACCGCGTTCGGTGACGACAAGGACCGCGTGGTCCTCAAGTCCGACGGCAACGCCGCCTACATCGCCGGCGACATCGCCTACTTCCTCGACAAGCGGGAGCGTGGCTTCGACCTGTGCATCTACATGCTCGGTGCCGACCACCACGGCTACATCGCCCGGCTCAAGGCGGCGGCCGCCTCCCTCGGTGACGACCCGGCGACGATCGAGGTCCTGATCGGCCAGATGGTCAACCTCGTGCGTGAGGGCGTGCCCGTCAAGATGAGCAAGCGCGCCGGCACGGTCATCACCCTGGACGATCTGGTCGACGCGATCGGGGTCGACGCCGCCCGCTACGCGCTCATCCGCTCGTCGGTGGACCAGACCATGGACATCGATCTGGAGCTGTGGGCCTCGGCCACGAACGACAACCCGGTGTTCTACGTCCAGTACGCGCACGCCCGGCTGTGCTCGCTGGCGCGCAACGCGGCGGACCTCGGGGTCACCGTCGAGGGGGCGGATCTGTCCCTGCTCGTCGAGGACCGGGAGGGTGCCCTCATCCGGACGATCGGGGAGTTCCCGCGTGTCGTGGCCAGTGCCGCAGATCTGCGCGAGCCCCACCGGGTCGCCCGGTACCTCGAGGAGTTGGCCGCCGCCTACCACCGCTTCTACGACACCTGTCGTGTCCTGCCGATGGGAGACGAGGAACCGGGCCCGCTGCACGCCGCCCGCCTCGCCCTGAGCGGCGCGACCCGGCAGACCCTCGCCAACGGCCTCCGCCTGATCGGCGTCAGCGCACCGGAGAAGATGTGAGCGCGCATCCCGCCGGCGCCCGGCACGAGTACCCGCACGCGCCCTCCATCGGGGAGCGCCCCGCCCACCCCGACGCGTTGATGTCGCTCGCGCCGGCTGTGTGGCCGCGGGGCGCCCAGCGGCGTGACGACGACGGCGTCGTGGAATTCGCCGGAGTCCCGGCGACGGAGCTGGCCGCAGAGTTCGGCACCCCGCTCTTCGTGATCGACGAGGACGACTTCCGGTCCCGCTGCCGCGAGATGGCCGAGGCGTTCGGCGGCGCGGACCGGGTGCACTACGCCTCCAAGGCGTTCCTGTGCACGGAGGTCGCCCGCTGGGTCGCCGAGGAGGGACTCAGCCTCGATGTGGCCTCAGGCGGGGAACTCGCGATCGCACTGCGTGCCGACTTCCCGGCGGACCGGATCACTGTCCACGGAAACAACAAGTCCGCTGCCGAGCTGCGCATGGCCGTTCGCAGCGGTGTGGGGCACATCGTGCTGGACGCGATGTCGGAGATCGACCTGCTCGACCGGATCGCGGGTGAGGAGGGCGTCGTCCAGGACGTGTTCATTCGCATCACCGTGGGCGTCGAAGCGCACACCCACGAGTTCATCGCCACCGCCCACGAGGACCAGAAGTTCGGTTTCTCCCTTGCCGGCGGCGCCGCCATGGACGCCGTGCGCGCGGTGTTCGCCGCCCGCAACATCCGGTTGACCGGACTGCACAGCCACATCGGTTCGCAGATCTTCGAGATCGACGGGTTCGAGCTGGCCGCTCGCCGTGTCATCGGGCTGCTGCGCCAGATCTCCGATGAGTTCGGGCCGGAACGCGTCAAGCAGCTCGACCATCTCGATCTCGGCGGCGGACTGGGCATCAGCTACGTCCCCTCCGACGAGCCCCCGCCGGTCGCCCAGCTCGCCGCATCGCTGACCGAGATCGTCGACTCGTTCGCCCGTGACGCCGAGCTGGTGCCGCCGACACTGGTCGTGGAACCCGGGCGCGCGATCGCCGGACCGGGCACGGTCACCCTCTACGAAGTGGGTGTGATCAAGGACGTCGACCTGGCCGGCGGTGAGAGCCGCCGCTACATCAGCGTTGACGGCGGGATGAGCGACAATATCCGCACGGCCCTCTATGACGCCGAGTATGACGCGCGACTGGTCGGCCGCGCGTCCACCGGTTCCCCTGTCGTCTCCCGACTCGTGGGCAAGCACTGCGAGAGCGGCGACGTGGTGGTCCGCGACTTGTGGATGCCCGAGGACGTCGGTGCGGGTGACCTGGTCGCGGTCGCCGCGACCGGGGCGTACTGCTATTCCATGTCGAGCCGGTACAACCTCATCGGACGGCCCGCGGTGGTCGCGGTCCGGGACGGACGCGCACGGTTGGTGCTGCGTCGTGAGACCCTTGACGATCTGACGAGCCTGGAGGTGGGACAGTGAGCGACGCAACGGCGTCTGGCGTGCGACCCGTAGGGGTGGCGGTACTCGGGATGGGCACCGTCGGCAGCGAGGTCATCCGCTTCATGACCGAGAACGCGGAGTCGCTGGCCGCCCGGATCGGTGCCCCACTGGAGCTGCGCGGGGTCGCCGTGCGCGACCTGACCAAGGACCGCGGGCTCGACGCGGATCTGCTCACCGCGGATCCGGCCTCGCTCGTGTCGAGGGACGATGTCGACGTCGTCGTCGAACTGATGGGCGGCATCGACGTCCCCCGTCCGCTCCTCCTCGAGGCGCTGCGGAACGGAAAGTCCGTCGTCACCGCCAACAAGGCGTTACTCGCCGAGTACACGGACGAGCTCGCCGAGGCCGCGGACGGCACCCGGTCCGACCTGTACTTCGAGGCCGCCGTGGCCGGCGCCATCCCCGTGATCGGCCCGCTGCGCCGCTCCATGGCCGGCGACCAGGTCGAACGCGTCGTGGGGATCGTCAACGGCACCACCAACTACATCCTGTCTGAGATGGGTTCCACCGGCGCCGACTACTCCGAGACGCTGGCCGAGGCCTCCCGCCTCGGCTACGCCGAGGCCGACCCCACCGCCGACGTGGAGGGCTACGACGCCGCGGCCAAGGCCGCGATCCTCGCCTCCATCGCGTTCCACAGCCGGGTCACCGCAGGCGACGTCTACCGCGAGGGGATCTCCCGCATCTCCCCGGACGACTTCGAGTCGGCCCGCGACATGGACTGCACCATCAAGCTGCTCGCGATCTGCGAGAAGCTGCGCGGCGCCGACGGCACCGAGGCGGTCTCCGCCCGCGTCTACCCGGCACTGCTGCCCAACAGTCACCCGCTCGCCGCGGTCGGTGGCGCGTTCAACGCCGTCGTCGTGGAGGCGGAGGCCGCCGGCCGGCTCATGTTCTACGGGCAGGGCGCCGGCGGCGCCCCCACCGCCTCCGCCGTGCTCGGTGACCTGGTGGCCGCGGCCCGCAACAAGGTCGGCGCCGGCCGTGCCCCCGGAGAGTCCACCTACGCCGCCCTGCCGATCGCATCGATGGACGAGATCCTCACCCGCTACCACGTCCGCATGCGCGTGGCGGACAAGCCCGGCGTGCTCGCCCTGGTCGCCGCGGAGTTCGCCAACCACGGCGTCTCGATCGCCCAGTGCCGCCAGACCGAGGTCGAGGCGCTCACCGGCGAGAGCGACGGCGCACAGCCCAGTGCAGAACTGACCGTCCTCACCCACCGTGCCTCCGAGCGTGCGCTCGCCGACACCGTGGCCGCACTGTCGGACCAGGACGCCGTCACCGACATCACCAGCGTCATCCGTCTCGAGGGAGTCGACACCGAATGAGCAGCACCCACCAGCCCGTGCACCGCCGCTGGCCCGGCCTGATCGAGGCCTACCGCGACCGTCTCCCGATCGGCGAGAACTGGGAGACGGTGACCCTGTACGAGGGCGGCACGCCGCTCATCCGCGCCACCCACCTGTCGGCGGTCACCGGGTGCGAGGTCTACCTCAAGGTCGAGGGCCTCAACCCGACCGGTTCCTTCAAGGACCGCGGCATGACCATGGCCGTCACCGACGCCAAGGCGCGCGGGCAGCGGGCAGTGCTGTGCGCCTCCACCGGCAACACCTCCGCCTCGGCCGCCGCCTACGCCACGCGCGCCGGCATGGAGTGCGCCGTCCTCATCCCGCAGGGCAAGATCGCCGCCGGCAAGCTCGCCCAGGCCGTGATGATGGGCGCCACCATCATCCAGGTCGACGGCAACTTCGACGACTGCCTCGAGCTGGCCCGCAAGACCACCGCCAGCTACTCCGAGATCGGACTGGTCAACTCCGTCAACCCGGTCCGTATCGAGGGCCAGAAGACCGCCGCATTCGAGATCGTGGACGTCCTCGGTCACGCCCCGGACCTGCACTTCCTGCCGGTCGGCAACGCGGGCAACATCACCGCGTACTGGAAGGGCTACACCGAGTACCACGCTGACGGGATCATCGGGACCCGCCCTCGCATGATGGGTGTGCAGGCCGCTGGCGCCGCGCCTCTCGTCGACGGCGCCCCGGTCAAGAACCCCGAGACCATCGCCACCGCCATCCGGATCGGTGCACCCGCCTCGTGGGACGGCGCGGTGAACGCTCGTGACGAGTCCGGCGGCACCTTCCGCAAGCGCACCGACGAGCAGATCCTCGAGGCGTACCGGATGGTCGCCGGCAAGGACGGCGTCTACGTCGAGCCCGCCTCCGCAGCGTCGGTCGCCGGACTGCTCGACGCGCACGCGAACGGCGAGCTCGAGCCCGGCCAGACGATCGTGTGCACGGTCACCGGCAACGGTCTCAAGGACCCGGACACCGCCCTGCTGGGGATGCCCGAGGTCGAGCCGGTCCCCGTCGACCCCAGCGCTGTCGCCGGCGCACTCGGTCTGGAATGAGCGACGCGAACGGCCCCGGCCCGGAGGTGTTCGGCAGCTCCGGCGGTCGCATCCTGCCGATCGGCAGGTCGGTGACCGTCGAGGTGCCGGCCTCCAGCGCCAACCTCGGTCCCGGGTTCGACGCGCTCGGTGTGGCCCTCGGGTTGTTCGACACGATCACCGTCACCACGATCGAGTCGGGACTGGAGCTGGAGGTGTCCGGCGAGGGGGCCGGCGAGGTCCCCGAGGACGCATCCCACCTGGTCGCCAAGGCCGTCGAGGCCGGACTGCGGGCGGGCGGTGTGGGTGCGACAGGCGTACGGATCACCTGCCACAACGCGATCCCACACTCCCGTGGTCTCGGCTCCTCGGCCTCCGCGGCTGTGGGGGGACTGGTGGCTGCGAACGGACTGATGGGTGGGGTCTTGACCACCGAGCACCTGGTCCAGCTCTCCAGTGAGTTCGAGGGACATCCCGACAACGCGGCGGCGAGCGTGCTCGGAGGCGTGGTGGTCTCGTGGACCGAACGGACCGCGACGGCGGTGACCTATCGCGCTGTCCGGATGGATGTCGACCCGTCGATCGTCGCGACCGTCCTCGTCCCGTCCGAGACATCGTCGACCGCACAGACCCGGGGACTGCTCCCGGCGACCGTGCCGCACGAGGACGCCGCCTTCAACGCCAGCCGCGCCGCCTTGATGTCGGTCGCGCTCGCATCACGGCCGGAGTTGCTCATGGCTGCCACCGAGGACCGCCTCCACCAGGCCTACCGGGCGCCCGCACTGGTGGGCACGACAGAATGGGTCGCCCGTCTGCGGGCGCGTGGTCTCGCCGCCACCGTGTCCGGTGCCGGACCGACCGTGCTCGTCCTGGGGACCTCGGGTCTGCCGGCGGACCTGCGCGAGATGGCCGAGTCGCAGGGCTGGCGGGCACTGGACCTGCAGATCGCCGAGGGCGCGAGGGTGGTCTCCACCGCGTGAACGCCGGGGGCGCGGCCTGTGGCACGGGCCTGCCCCCGGCCCCGGGTCCGCGCGTCAGCTCCGGGTTCCGGGTGTGATCCGCGTGATGTCGTAGGCCCCGTCCGCGTGGCGTGCACGGATCTCGATCTTGTCGAACTTGCCTACCGTCGTCCGGGGGATGTGGTCGACGAATGCCCAGCGATCGGGCCGTTTCCACATCTCCACCTGACCCTCCAGGCCCTCCCAGAGCGAGTGCGCCGTGGTGGAGACGCCGGGCTTGAGGTGGACCAGCACGAGAGGGCGGCTTCCCCAACGTTCGTCCGGCACACCGATCACCGCCGCGTCCGCCACCCGGTCATCGCGCAGCACGGCGTGCTCGATCTCGACACTCGAGATCAGTTCCCCGCCGGAAGCGATGATGTCGTCGACCCGGTCCACCACATCGAGATAGCCCCGAGGCGTGATACTCGCCATGTCGCCGGTCCGCAACCAGCCGTCGACGAACCGCTCGGGCGAGCGGTTCTCGAGATAGTGGGCGGTGACCCACGGGCCACGGAGTTGCAGCTCGCCGACCGACCACCCGTCGTTGGGTTGGACACGGCCGGCATCCACCACCCGGGCCTGCACGCCGGCGGGGAAGCGCCCCTGGCCGAGGGTCTGCGCTCGGCGGTGGGTGGCAGACGAGTGCGGATCAGGCCGCGCGAACGAGGCGATGGGGCTGGTCTCGGTGAGGCCGTAGGCCTGGATGAGTGTGACCCCGTGACGCTCGACGAAGGCATCGAACAGCGCCTCCGGGACAGGTGAACCGCCGACGGCCACCTCGGACAGGTGCGACAGCGACTGAGGGTGACGCTCCAGCTGACGGAGCAGCCGCTGCAGGATGTCCGGGGTGGTCATGAGCTTGTTGGGTCTGTGTGCGGCCAGGAGCGCGGCTACGTCAGCTCCCGCATGGAGCATCACCCCGGGGCGGGGCCGGGCCGTGACCAGGCCGGCGCCGGACATCAGGGCCGCGAAGGGCAGTCCCCAGGACATGACGTGGTGCATCGGGACCGTGGTGAGGACGGTGTCGCCACTCCGTAGAGCAGCGCTTTCCGCCATGCACATCTGCATGGAATGCAGCCAGATCGACCGATGGGTGAACGCCACGCCCTTGGAATCGCCGGTGGTGCCCGAGGTGTAGGCGATCGCTGCCGCGGTCCGTTCGTCCAGCACCGGCCAGGGGTAGCTGGTGGGCTGTCCGTCCAGGAGGGACTCGAGGGCGTGGATCTCGAACGGGGTATCGCCGATGTCGGAGGGGATCCGACTGTCCATCACCACCACGTGGCGCAGTCCGCGGATCGTCGTGGCCATCTCGATCACGGGGGACAGGAACTCGGGATCCACGAGCAGAACGGTCACCCGGTTGGACTCGAGAGCGGAGACGATGAACTCTGGGGATCGCAGTACATTGACCGGCATCACGACGGCCCCCATCGACGGGAGGGCGAACACGGCTTCCACATCTTCTCTACGGCTGCCGGACAGGATCCCCACCACGTCGCCCACGCGCACCCCGAGGCCGGCCAGTGCGTGCGCAGTGGCCGCGGCGCGGGCGGAGATCACGTCGTATCGGGCCGACTGAGGTTCCAGGTCGCCGGTGGACCCGGTGAACCCGGTGACCGTGGTGCTGCCGTGACGCTCTGCGGCGTGCTCGAGGATCCGGGAGACGAGCAGCGGGGTCTCGAGCATTGTTCCGAACACAGCGCACCTCCTGCTTGTCGTGCCGACGGTGTGTTGTACGTTACCGTCCACGCCGGAACCGGTGGATGCGTGCCCGCGCCACGCCGAGGGTGACGTGTACTGCGGCGCCTGCAGGTAGTATGCTTGCGGTCAGCTACGGACGCCCGGTCGTACCCGCGTCCCTGGGCCCTCACGCAGTTCTCCTCCCACTCACACGGGTGGCGCAGGATCGGGGCTCGGTGGGCGGTGGCCGAACGGCGAGTGGCGATCAGGGATCCCCGCCGGTGAGCGAATCTCCCCCACGTGGATCCCCCTTCAGACGAAAGCTCCGTGCGCGACCCACGTCGCAGTGACGGCCAGGCCCACGCGGCCACCCCGGGACGCCGACTCCGGATCCCGGACACCTGCTCGAAGCGTGGCGGATCCCACCGCCCCGGCCCCGGGCCCAGAAAGGATTCCCGTGACCTCGACGGAAACCACCGCAACACCACCCCAGGGTGCGTCGCTGTCCGCGATGCGACTGGCAGACCTCAAGACGTTGGCCCAGCAGATGGGCCTCAAGGGCCTCTCGGGCAAGCGCAAGAGCGAGCTCGTCGGGATGATCGAGGCCGCACGGGGCGGCCGGCCCGCGAAGGCCCCCGTGGCGCCTGCCGCTGCGTCGGCGTCACCCACCGCGGAGACTCCGGCGGCCGCGCGTGAAGATGCCCCGTCCCGGGCGTCGGGCGAGACTCCCCGGCAGTCGTCCTCCGGTGGTCAGGAGCAGCACCAGCGGGACGGCGACAAGGCGCGACCCGCGGGCGACACGGCAGACCGTCCGGACTCGGAGCGACAGGGCCGGGAGGGCGACACCCGCGGCGGCCAGAGCCGGGACCGCGACAACGGCGCGCGTCAGCGCAGGTCTGGCCAGGGCCGGGATGACCAGGGCTCCGGACAGCAGGCCGGTGGTCGCAGCAACCAGGGCGACGACCAGCAGGGCGGCGGCCGTGGCCAGCAGAACCGTGATCAGCAGGGTTCGGGTCAGCAGGGCGGCGGCCGTGGCCAGCAGAACCGTGATCAGCAGGGTTCGGGTCAGCAGGGCGGCGGCCGTGGCCAGCAGAACCGTGGCCAGCAGAACCGCGACCAGCAGAACGGACGCAATCGCGACGGTGACGAGCGCGAGCAGCAGGGTCAGGACTCGGGCAACCAGGGGGGCGACAACGGCCCCCGGGGCGACGGGCAGAACCGCGATGATGACGGCAGTGGCCGCGGACGGCGGAGCCGTCGGCGCCGTGAGCGTAATCGCGGTGGTGCACGCCAGGACCAGGGCGAGGCCGAGGTGAGGGAGGACGATGTCCTCCAGCCCGTCGCGGGCATCCTGGACGTGTTGGACAACTACGCGTTCGTCCGCACGTCCGGTTATCTGGCCGGATCCAATGACGTCTACGTCTCGATGAACATGATCCGTCGCCACGGCCTCCGTCGCGGTGACGCCGTCACCGGTGCGGTCAAGATGCCCCGCGACGGCCAGGGCGACGGCGGCCAGGGCGG
>CAYFRF010000010.1:0-8399 GCA_964345415.1 uncultured Microbacter sp.
TCGGCGACCCAGGCCGGTGTCTGTTCGACCTCCACCACGCGCCCGGTCCGCCACGCCTCGTCGACCGCTGCCGTCACCGCCGCCGAGTAGGCCCGCACGAGGCCGCCGGTGCCGAGCTTGGTGCCGCCGAACCACCGGACCACCACCGCGCTGACACCGGTGAGACTGCTTCCGCGCAGCACGTCCAGCATGGGGATCCCGGCGGTTCCGGAGGGTTCACCGTCGTCGTTGGACCGCTCGATCCGGCTGGCCCCCGGCACGTCCACCAGGAAGGCGCTGCAGTGGTGGCGGGCGGTGGGATAGGTGGCCCGGAGCTCGGCGGTCAGGGCGCGGGCGGCCTCTTCGTCGTCGCACCTGCGCAGTACCGCCACGAACCTGGAGCGTTTCTCCTCGTATTCCCCGGTCACGTCCGGCCCGGCGGTGAGTCGTAGGGGGCGGGGCGCGATCGGGTCCATGTCCCCCAGTATCGCGCGTCGTGCCGTGCGGCCGGTATCGCCCCGGAGGACACCCGCGGACTGCTCCCGCACGCGGGCGGATGTGCCTACCCTGGGCGGCGTGACCCCCACGCGCCACGCGACCAGTCCCGTCCCCTCCGCCCCCGCCTCGCATTCGGATGTCTTCTCGGTCTGGGCGCCGCACGCCCGCGCGGTCGGGCTGGTGCTCGATGCCCCCGACACCCCGCCGGTTCCGATGCGTCCGGCGGGCGGCGGCTGGTGGGCCTGCGACGTCCGTAGGGAGGTGGGCAGGGACTACGGTTTCGTGTTGACCGACGACGACGAGGTGGGCCCGATTCGACCCGACCCGCGGTCGACGAGGCAGCCATACGGCGTTCACGGCCTGTCGCGCGTGCACCGTGTCGACCCGTCCGGATGGACCGATGCGGAGTGGACCGGTCGGCAGTTGGCGGGCTCGGTGATCTACGAGATGCATGTGGGTACGTTCTCGACCGGTGGGACGCTGACCAGCGCGATCGCGCATCTCGACGAGCTGGTGGACCTGGGTGTGGACATGGTCGAGGTGATGCCGGTCAACGCGTTCAACGGCGAGCACGGCTGGGGCTACGACGGGGTGGCGTGGTTCGCGGTGCACGAAGCCTACGGCGGGCCGGACGCCTTCCGGGAGTTCGTGGACGCCTGCCATTCCCGCGGGCTGGCGGTGTGTCTGGACGTGGTCTACAACCACCTGGGCCCGTCGGGGAACTATCTCCCGGAGTTCGGGCCGTACCTCTCCGCGGCGGACGGGCCGTGGGGATCCGGGCTCAACCTGGACGGCCCCGGCTCGGGCGAGGTGCGGCGGTACATCGTCGACAACGCGCTGCGCTGGTTCTCGGAGTTCCATGTGGACGCGCTGCGGCTGGATGCGGTGCACGCGCTGCACGACGGCTCGGCGGTGCACCTGCTCGAGGAGCTGGTGGTGGCGACGGAGGCGTTGTCCACGCACCTCGGGCGGCCGCTGTCGTTGATCGCCGAGTCGGACCAGAACGATCCGCGGCTGGTCACGGCGCGGGAGGGCGGCGGGCTGGGGCTGACCGGGCAGTGGCTGGACGACGTGCACCACGCGATCCATGCCGCGGTCTCCGGCGAGAGGCAGGGCTACTACGCGGACTTCGGGTCACTCGAGACGCTGGGGAAAGCGCTGACCGGGGCGTTCGTGCACGACGGGTCCTGGTCCTCTTTCCGCGGGCGGGTGCACGGTCGACCGCTCGACGTGGGGCGGGTGCCGGGGTCGCGGTTCGTGGCGTACACGCTGACCCATGACCAGGTGGGCAACCGTGCCGCCGGCGACCGGCCGTCCGTGAACCTGTCCCCGCAGCAGCAGCTCGCCAAGGCCGCGATCGTCCTGTGCTCCCCGTTCACCCCGATGCTGTTCCAGGGCGAGGAGTGGGGCGCCGGGACGCCGTTCTGCTACTTCTCGTCACACCCGGAGCCGGAGTTGGCCGAGGCGGTGCGCACGGGTCGGCGGCGTGAGTTCGCCGCGATGGGCTGGGATCCGGCCGCGGTGGCCGACCCGCAGGATCCGCGGACGTTCCACCGGTCGATTCTGGACCGCTCGGAGCAGGCCGTCGAGCCACATGCCGGGATCCTGCGGACCTACCGTCAGCTCATCGCACTGCGGCGCGAACACCCTGAGCTCAGCGATCCGTGGCTGGGCGAGGTCCGGGTGGACTTCGGTGTGGAGGCCGACGACAACCGCTGGCTGGTCGTGCACCGCGGGCCGCTGGCGCTGGCCGTCAATCTGGGCACCGAGCCGTGCCGGGTCCCGCTGTCCGGAGAGGCGGTGCTGACCTCCGGCGCGGTGGTCGACGCCGACTCGGTGTTCTGCCAGGCGTTCGGATTCGCGGTGCTACGGCGTGTCTAGGTGAGGTACTCGTAGGCCGCGGTTCCGGGCTCGAGGCGCTCGCAGTCGATGCGGGAGGCGTCCATCCGCTCGAGCAGCGGGTGCAGTCCGGTGGGCGAGCCGAGCTCGATGCCCACCAGCGCCGCACCCAGTTCCCGGTTGTTGCGCTTGAGGTAGTCGAACTGGGTGATGTCGTCCTCCGGGCCCAGGACCTCGTCCAGGAAGCGACGCAGCTGGCCGGGCTCCTGCGGGAACTTGACCAGGAAGTAGTGCTTGAGCCCCTGGTGGACCAGGGAACGTTCGATGATCTCGCTGTAGCGCGACACGTCGTTGTTGCCACCGGAGACGATGCAGACGACCGTCGCGCCCTCGTCGATGTCCAGTTGCTCGAGCGCGGTCACCGCGAGCGCACCGGCGGGCTCGCTGATGATCCCCTCGTTCTGGTACAGCTCCAGCATCGTGGTGCAGACCGCGCCTTCGTCCACGGTGAGGACCTGGATCCGGTCGGTCATCGACGAGATCACCTCGAACGGGAAGTCCCCGAGCCGCGCCACCGACGCGCCGTCGACGAAGGTGTCGACCTCGTCCAGGGTGACCGGCTCCCCCACCTCGAGCGCCTTCGTCAGGGAGGCAGCGCCGGCCGGTTCCACGGCGATGATCTTGCAGTCGGGCGCGTAGTCGGCCAGATAGGTGGCGATCCCGCCGAGCAGGCCGCCGCCACCGACCGGCACCACCACGGCGTCAGGCGTCTCGTCGAGTTGCGCGAGGATCTCGGCCGCGATGGTGCCCTGGCCGGCCATCGTGTCCGGGTGGTCGAACGGGGGGACCATGGTCGCCCCGGTGCGGGCGGCGTCGGCCCGGGCGGCGTCCTGCGCGGCGTCGAAGTTGATGCCGGTCACCACGAGCTCGACCCAGTTCCGGCCGTGCGCCAGGATCCGGTCGCGCTTCTGCTTGGGCGTGTTGTTGGGGACGTAGATGCGGCCGTTGATGCCGAGGACACGGCAGGCGAACGCGACGCCCTGGGCGTGGTTGCCGGCGCTGGCGGTGACGACCCCGGCACTGCGCTCATCTGTGCTGAGCTGGGCCATGAGGTTGTAGGCGCCACGGATCTTGTAGGAACGGACGTGCTGCTGGTCCTCGCGCTTGAGCAGGATCCGGGCCCCGGTCTGCTCGCTGAGCCGTTCGCTGACGTCCAGGTCGGTCGACGTGATGACCTCACCGATCCGGCGGGCGGCGGCGTCGATGTCGTCGGTGGTCACGACCTGGTCGGTGGCGGAGTCAGTGGCGGTCACGGGTACCAGTGTTCCACCGTGACCGCCACCGTCGCCAACCGGTCCGCGGTGCCCGCCCCGCGCGCCGGGGCCTCCCGCCGCGGGGCTGGTCTTCCTGCCGCGCGCGGGGTCCTCCTCCCCGGCCTCCTGCTCAGCCGGTGAGGCAGCCCGGACCCAGCAGCGCCTTGAGATCTCCCATGAGGGAGGAGGAGGTCTCGACCCTCAGGTGGTCGTCCAGGCGCAGGACCGTCGAGGAGTCCCCGCTGACCAGCCGCAGGTGCACATCCGACGGACCGGGGTGCCGGCACAGGACCTGCTTGAGCGCGGTGACGTTCTCGATGGTGCACATGCGGGTGGGCAGGGTGAGCGCGAGCGGCGCCCCGTTGCCGCCCACCACCAGGTCGGGTACCTCGAGGGCGTCGCCGAACACCGAGACCCGGCCCCCACGGATGTTGATCCGGGCCTTGACCAGCACGACCGAGTCCTCGGCGATGTCCATCGCCGCGATCCGGTAGGTCTTGGGGAAGAACAACACCTCGACACTGCCGTTGAAATCCTCGATGGTGACGATCGCCCACGGCTCACCGTTCTTGTTGACGCGGCGGTCCACCCCGGAGATGATCCCGCCGATCGTGACCGGGGTCCCGTGGGTGAGTTCACCACCGTGGATGGTGGCGATGGAGGTGTCCGTCTTGGCCTCGAGCGCGGCCTCGAGCCCGTCGAGCGGGTGTCCGGACACGTACAGGCCCAGCATCTCCCGCTCCAGCGCGAGCTTCTGCTTGGTGTCCCACTCCTCATCCGGGACCCGGACGGCGAACACGTCCCCGAAGCCCGAGTCCTCGGCCGCGTCGTCGCCACCTCCGAACAGGTCGAACTGGCCCACGGCCTCGGCCTTCTTGGTGGACATCACCGATTCCACGGCGTCCGCGTGGACCAGGAACAGTCCCTTTCGGGGATGCTCCAGCGAGTCGAACGCTCCGGCCTTGATGAGTGATTCGGTGACCTTCTTGGTGCACGCGGTCTGGTCGATCTTCGCCAGGTAGTCGGAGAAGTCGGTGAACGCGCCCTTCTCCTCGCGCGCAGCGACGATGGAGTCCACGACCTGGGCACCGACATTGCGGACGGCGCCCAGTCCGAAGCGGATGTCCTGCCCGACGGAGGCGAAGTTGGTGAGCGACTCGTTGACCGACGGCGGCAGGACGCGGATGCCCATCTGACGGCAGTTGGACAGGTACAGGGCGGCCTTGTCCTTGTCGTCTCCCACCGAGGTGAGCAGGGCGGCCATGTACTCGGCCGGGTAGTTGGCCTTGAGGTAGCCGGTCCAGAACGAGACCAGTCCGTAGCCGGCGGCGTGCGACTTGTTGAACGCGTACGAGGCGAAGGGCTCGATGGTGCCCCACAGTGCGTCGACGGCCTCCTTGGAGAAGCCCCGCTCGAACATGCCGCCCGAGAACTTCTCGTACTCGGCCGCCAGGACCTCGGCCTTCTTCTTGCCCATGGCCTTACGGAACCCGTCGGCCTCACCGGCCGTGTATCCCGCGAGCTCGCGGGAGATGGCCATGATCTGCTCCTGGTACACGATCAGGCCGTGCGTCTCACCCAGGATCTCCCGCAGCGGCTCCTCGAGCTCGGGGTGGATGGGCACGAGTTCCTGCTTGCCGTTCTTGCGGTCGGCATAGTTCCAGTGCGTCCCCATGCCCATCGGTCCGGGGCGGTACAGGGCGAGGGCGGCCACGATGTCGTTGAAGCCGGTGGGCTTCATCCGCTTGAGCAGCTCTCGCATGCCGCCGGAGTCGAGCTGGAACACGCCCAGGGTGTCACCGCGGGCGAGCAGGTCGTACGTGGGCTGGTCGTCCGTGCTCAGGGTGTCCAGGTCGATCTCCTCGCCCCGGTTGAGCTTGATGTTCTCCAGGCAGTCACCGATCACGGTGAGGTTCCGCAGGCCCAGGAAGTCCATCTTGAGCAGGCCGATGTCCTCACAGGAGGGGTAGTCCCACCCGGTGATGAGCGCGCCGTCCTGCGCGCGCTTCCACATGGGGATCACATCGAGCAGCGGCTCGGATGACATGATCACCGCACACGCGTGGACGCCGGCCTGCCGCACCATGCCCTCGAAGCCGCGGGCCGTGTCGTAGATCCGCTTGACGTCCGGATCCGTCTCGATGAGCTGACGTACCTCTGCGGCCTCGCCGTAGCGCTCGTGCTTGGGGTCGGTGATGCCGGACAGCGGGATGTCCTTGGCCATGATCGCCGGGGGCAGGGCCTTGGTGATCCGGTCGGCGATCGCGTAGCCGGGCTGGCCGAAATTCACGCGCGCCGAGTCCTTGATCGCGGCCTTGGTCTTGATGGTGCCGAAGGTGATCACCTGGGCGATCTTGTCCGCGCCCCATTTCTCGGAGGCGTAGCGGATCATCTCGCCACGACGACGGTCGTCGAAGTCGATATCGATATCCGGCGCGGACGGTCGCTCCGGGTTGAGGAATCTCTCGAACAGCAGCCCGTGCTCGATCGGGTCGATGTTGGTGATCTTGAGCGCATACGCCACCAGCGCACCGGCGGCGGAGCCTCGGCCGGGGCCGACCTTGATGCCGATGGAACGGGCGTGCTCGATCAGGTCGCCGACCACGAGGAAATAGCCGGGGTAGCCCTTGCCCTCGATGACCTCGAGCTCGAACTTGGCGCGGTCGAGGTACTCCTGCGGCACGCCCTCCGGGAACCGCCATTCCAGGCCCCGCCGGACCTCCTCGGCGAGCCACGTGTCCTGCGTGTGCCCCTCCGGAACGGGGAACTTGGGCATCCTGTCCCGCGGTGTCCAGATCTCCTCGTAGGACTGCACCCGTTCGGCGACCCACAGCGTGTTGTCGCAGCCATCGGGGACCTCCGAGTCCCACTGCGCGCGCATCTCCTCGGCGGACTTGAGGAAGTAGCCGTCCCCGTCGAACTTGAACCGGTTCTCGTCCGCCAGCGTCTTGCCCGTCTGCACGCAGAGCATGGCCTCGTGGGCGTGGGCCTGCTCGCGGGTGACGTAGTGGCAGTCGTTGGTCACCAGGGGCGGCATCCCCAGGTCCTTGCCGAGCTTGAGCAGGTCCTCCCGGACCCGCCGCTCGATGTCGATCCCGTGGTCCATCAACTCGAGGAAGAAATTGTCCTTGCCGAAGATGGACTGCCACTTCTCGGCGGCCTCGTAGGCCTCCTTGGTGTGCCCCAGCCGCAGCCGTGTCTGGATCTCGCCCGACGGACAGCCGGAGGTGGCGATGATGCCCTCGGAGTACTCGGCCAGGATCTCCGCGTCCATGCGGGCCCACTTGCCCAGCTGCCCCTCGTACGAGGCCAGCGAGGACAACCGGAACAGATTGCGCAGGCCGGTCGCGTTCTCCGCCACCATGGTCATGTGCGTGTACGCACCCGAGCCCGCGACATCGTCGCCCTTCTGGTGCTTCTCACCCCACAGGACGCGCTTCTTGTTGAACCGGGACTCGGGGGCGATGTACGCCTCGATCCCGATGATCGGCTTGAGCCCGGCCTTGACGGCCCGCTTGTAGAAGTCCGAGGACCCGTACATGTTGCCGTGGTCCGTCATCCCCACCGCGGGCATCCCGAGCCGGGACGCCTCCGCGAAGAGGGGATCGATCTGAGCCATCCCGTCGAGCATCGAGAACTCGGTGTGATTGTGCAGGTGCACGAACTGGGAACCGCCCACGCAGCATTCCTCCTAGGAACTCGTCGGGCCCAGTCTAGGTCGGATCTGCGACAGCCTTCGACTCACCGAGTCCCACCCTCCGCGGTGACCTCCCTGCCAGCGTGAATGCGATGACCGCGCCCCAGATCAGGGCGAAGCCCACCCACTGGACGGCGTCGAGCCGCTCCCCCACGACGATCAGTCCCCATGCCATCTGCAGCACCGGGACGATGTACTGGAGCATCCCGACGGTGGCCAACGGGATTCGCTGCGCCGCCACGGCGAAGAGCAACAGGGGCACCACGGTCACCAGGCCGGAGGAGATGAGCAGTGCCGTGTGACCGGCGCCGTACCCGGTGAAGGTCCCGGCCCCGGTCACACCGAGCCACACCAGCAGCACCAGGGCGAACGGCGTGATCACCGCGACCTCGCCGGTCATCCCGATCACCGGGTCCACGCGCAGCTTCTTCTTGAACACCCCGTACAGGCCGAAACTCACCGCGAGGATCACCGACAGGGAGGGGAAGTGACCGTAGCCGACGGTGAGGACCCCCACGGCGACGACGGCGAGCCCCACCGCGAGCCATTGTGGGCGGGTGAGACGTTCGCGGAAGATCAGCACCCCGAGCAGGACGCTGACGAGCGGGTTGATGGTGTAGCCGAGTGCCGCCTCGGTGACCCGGCCGGAGTTGACCGTGAACACGTACACGCCCCAGTTCACGGAGACGAACACCGCGGCACCGAAGATCCACCCCCAGGAAGCCCGGTCCACGGCCAGCAGTTCCCGCCAACGCCGCATCGCGGTGAGCACCAGCGCCATGACAGCCAGTGACCACACGATGCGGTTGCCCAGGATCTCCAACGCGCCCGCCGGCTCGAGGAGCGGGAAGAACGCGGGGAAGAAACCCCACAGCGTGTAGGCGGCGACGCCTGCGGCCATCCCGCCGACCACGGGGGTGTCGACGGCCCCCGACTTCCCGCCCACGCCCTCACTCCTGCCGTTCACCCGCATCCGCCGTTCACGCCGCAACCCTAGTCCCGCACCGCAGGTGGCCTGCCCCGCGGGCCGCCCCCGCGGACACCCCGCTCAGCGTGCGGGGACCGGCGCGGAG
>CAYFRF010000010.1:8499-14131 GCA_964345415.1 uncultured Microbacter sp.
CCCCGCGGGCCGCCCCCGCGGACACCCCGCTCAGCGTGCGGGGACCGGCGCGGAGTCGGGCAGCGGCGAGGCGGTGTCGATCTGCTGCGGCAGCAGCGGACGCACGGCGAACCGCCCCCACACCGCATCCTCCGGCAGAGCCTCCACCGCTCGCACGCCGGGCTGCTCCGCCACCGCCCGTAGCTGCGCCGGCCTGCCGCGCACGAGCAGTGCGATGACCGCGGGCTCCCCCGCCCCGATCCGAGCGGAGGTCAGCTGCGCGGTCGCGGCGGCCCGACCAGAGTCCGTACCGGTGGACCGCGCGCCGGGCGCAGGTCCCACCGACTCGCCGCCGCCCGGCTCGGACGGAGCGCCACCCCGCCCGTCGGTGAGGCGAGCCAGACTGCGGTCGAAGACCTCCGCACGGGAGACCTCCCCCGCCACGGGCTCGGCCAGGATCACCGTGGTGACCGGCATCGCGACGCCCTCCACCGGCACCTGCACGATCATCCCCGACACCCGGGGCAGATCCCGGGCGACGGCCTCGGCCTCCGCGACCGTCCACGCCTGAGCCGCGGAGACGAGCGCCCAGCGGGACGCATCCGGGTCCTGGGTGGAGACCGTGTCGTCGTCGTCGTTGTCGTGGTTCTCTCCGGTCCCCTCCCCCGCACCGCCACCGTCGCCCCCCACGGCGAGCGACGCGGCGGCACGGTCGAGGTAGTCCGTGACCGGTTCACCCGGATCGGGACCCAGCGCGTCGGACATCACACCCGGACTGCGCGGCAGTTCCGTACGCAGGGCCGTGAGGATCGTGACCAACGCCAGCACGATCACCACCCCCACCCCGGCGACCCGCAGCGCCCGCGCCGCCACCGAGGACCGCGCGGGCTCAGCAGAGCCGGTCGACCCGGTCACGCCGAGCGCAACACGTCCAGCGCGTGCTGGAGGTCGTCCGGGTAGGTGCTCGAGAACTCCACCCGCGAGCCCGTCCCGGGATGCTCGAACCCGAGCCCGACCGCGTGGAGCCACTGCCGCTCCAGGCCCAGCCGCTTGGCCAGGACCGGGTCCGCGCCGTAGGTCAAGTCGCCCGCGCAGGGGTGGTGCAACGCCGAGAAGTGCACACGGATCTGGTGCGTGCGCCCGGTCTCGAGATTCACCTCGACAAGTGTCGCGGCCTGATGGGCCTCGAGCGTGTCGTAGTGGGTGATCGAGTGCTTGCCGTCGGAGGTCACCGCGAACCGCCAGTCGTTGGAGGTGTGCCGCCCGATCGGCGCGTCGATGGTCCCCGACAGCGGATCGGGGTGCCCCTGGACCAGCGCGTGGTAGGTCTTGTCCACCGTCCGGTCGCGGAACGCCCGCTTGAGCAGCGTGTACGCCCGCTCGGACGCCGCCACCACCATGAGGCCCGACGTCCCCACGTCGAGACGGTGGACGATCCCCTTGCGCTCCGGCGGGCCCGAGGTGGAGATGCGGTACCCGGCGGCGGCGAGGCCGCCGATCACCGTGGGACCGGTCCAGCCGACCGACGCGTGCGCCGCGACGCCGACGGGCTTGTCGACGACGACGATGTCGCTGTCCGAATACAGAACAGCCATGCCCTCGACCGGCTCGGCGACCACCGCGGGCTCGGCCCGGGGTTCGGGCATCTCGACTTCGATCCAGCTCATCCCCGTGAGCTTGTCCGACTTGCCGACGCTACGCCCGTCGAGCAGGACCTTGCCCTCGGCCGCGAGATCGGCCACCGCGGTGCGCGAGATACCCAGCAGTCGCGAGACCCCCGCGTCGACGCGCATTCCGTCGAGTCCGTCGGGGACGGGGAACGTCCGCACCTCACCCATCGGCGACCTTCTCCTCACCCGGGGTGGTGGCCGCCGGTACCCGCTTCGAGTCCCGGTCCGAGACCCGTGAACCGTCATAGTCGATGTTCCGCAGCACCGCGACGGCGATCACGATCACGCCGGCGACCAGGCAGGAATCGGCCACGTTGAACACCGGCCACCAGCCCACCGACATGAAGTCCACGACATGGCCCCGCAGGACACCGGGGTCTCGTACCAGGCGGTCGACCAGGTTCCCGGCGGCACCGCCCAGGACCAGGCCCAGTCCCCACGCCCACCAGCGCGAGTGCACCCGGCGGGAGAACCACAGCAGGCCCACCACCACGAGGATCGCCACCACGCTCAGCACCGACGTGAACCCGGTGCCCATCGAGAACGCCGCCCCGGGGTTGCGGATCAGCACCAGGCGGACCGTCTCCCCGATGAGCTCCACCGGACGGCCCGGGTCCAGGGCCGCCACAGCCACGACCTTGGTGATCTGGTCGACGATCACGGCCACCGCGGCGATCACCAGCATGACCACGGGCCCGGCCTTGAAGTACCCCGGCGCCGCGCTCGCAGGATCGGGTGCCGCGCCCGCGGGATCGGGTGCCGCGCCCGCGGCTTCCGGCGCCGCGCTCGCGGGATCCCCCGCGCCGGGCGTGGGCCCGGACTCGTCCGATCGCGCCCCGTTGGTGTCCGTCATGGCGTCCAGTATCCCTGATTGCGGCGCCGAGCCGGAGGACGCGGGTGGCAGACCCTCTAGGCTCGGGGCCGTGGACCCCCGAACGCACCGTGCCCCCGCCCGCCCTCTCACCGCCGGTCGCGGTCGACGGCTGCTCGCCTCCGCCGTGGCCGCCTCGCTGCTCATCGGCGCCGCGGCCTGCGGGGACCCCGGAACCGACGAGTCGGCTGCGGAGCCGGGCGTGACGGCCGGTGCCTCCGCCGAGGACCAGACCCTCGAGCCCGAGGTATCGGTCGACCCGGGCCCCGCCCCCGAGATCGAGCTCGTGGACGCCGGTCGCGGCGAGCGCCAGGTGCTCGCCTATGGGCCCTCCCGCCAGCCGGCCGAGGTCGCGGTGACGCGTTCGGCCACCGCCCGGACCGAGGTGCCCGGCGCCCAACCGCGCGTCGACGACACCCCGGCGCAGACCCTCACCGTCGAAGGCAGGTCAGAGCCGGATGTCGACGGGGCGCAGCGGGCGGCGGTGACGGTCCGGGAGTTCACCTCCGTCGACGAACTGCGCGCCGCCCAGTTCGCCACCGCTCCCGGATTCACCGTCACGTGGACCCGCAGCGCCGACGGGACCGTACGTGAACTGGGGCTGGCCGCCCCGGTCAACGCCACCGACGCCGCACGTGCCGGGGTCGAGATCACCGCGAACGCCATCACCGGGGCGACCGTCGTCTTCCCCGCCGAGGCGATCGGCGAAGGGGCGCGGTGGACCGCCACATACTTCGTGGACGACGCCGTCGCACCGACGCGCGTCGTGACCTACGAACTGGTCGACCTCACCGGCGACGTGGCCACGATCCGGATGGAGACGACCGCGCCTGACCCCGCCGACACCCTGGCGGCCCCCGCCCCCGACGGCGGTCCCGGCGTGACACTGGACGTGGAGATCTACGAGGTCACCGGCAGCGGGGAGCTGACCGTGGACCTGCGCGCGGCACTGCCCGTCGACGGAAAGACCGAGTCCTCGACACGGGCCGTGTACGTCGACCCCGCTTCGGGGCGACGGACGACCTACGACGAGGACTCGGTCCTGGAGTTCCGCAGCCTGGGCTGACCCGCGTCTACGCGGCCCCCGGCTACGGGATGTCACACCTGCGCGGACCTTCACCCGCGCACGCGGATCAGGCCATCGCACAGGTGGGCGGGGCCTCGAGTCCGGCGTTGGTGATCAGCGCGCACGCGAACGACTTCTGCAGCTGCCAGTTGCCGCCCTGGTTGATGAACTGGGCCTGGACGTTGATGTCCTCCTGACCGGGCTGGGTGATCACCGCGTTCGCGATGAGCGTGCCGGGGATGTCACCCTCTGCCACACCGGTGATCACGATTCCGGCACCCTGCTCTGCCTTGAGCGCGGCGATCTGGTCGAAGATCTCGGGCGCTTCTGCCCCGCCCTCCACCAGGTAGACCTTCTCCTCCACCGGCACCACCGGATCGGAGGCGCGGTCCAGCAGCACCGTCAGCTCCTCGGCGGTGGGAATCGCGGCCGCCTGCTGGGCGGTCGTGGTGGGCGCCGGCGCCGTCTCACGTCCGTCATTGTCCTCGCCTCCGCAGGCGGCCAGGCCGCCCAGGGCGAATGCGGACAGAGACACTGCGGCGATGGTCCGTCGAAGACTCACGCGGGGTCCTTTCCTCGTCTGTGCTGTTGCGGGCCCGCATGCGGGCCCGTGCGGTTCGCTCGGGCCGCATCACCGGCCCAACGAACACGGATCCGCCATTGTTCCACCGACCACGGCCCGGGGGTTTGACGCCGGGCCGCGCGCCCACCACTGTGGACCGGGTGAACACCGCCGAGACCAGCACCGATACCCCCCACGTCGTGATCTGCACCACCGGAGGCACGATCACGGCCTCGACAGCCTCCGACGGCACGGTCGTCGCAGGAGGGTCCGACCCCGCCACCGCGGCGATGATCGACGAGCTCCGGGCAGTGCTCCCGGCGGACATCCGGCTGAGCGTGCGGACGGTCGTGGACGGTGATTCCTCCACCTTCGGCCCCGCCGAGTGGGACGTGCTCGTCGAGACCGTCGCCGATGTCCTCACCGACCCCTCCGTCTCCGGCGTGGTGATCACCCACGGCACCGACACCCTCGAAGAGACCGCGATGGCACTGGATCTCCACCACCGCGACCCCAGACCGGTGGCACTCACCGGCGCCCAGCTCCCGGCCGACCACCCCGAGGCCGACGGCCCCGCCAACCTCCTCGACGCCGTGCTGCTGGCCGCGGACCCGGTCTCACGCGACCTGGGAGTGCTGGTCGTCCTCGGCCGGGCGATCCTCCAGGCCCGGGGCGTACGCAAGTGGCACACCACCGACCCGGTGGCCTTCGCCCGGAACTCGCCCGAGCATCCCGTCGAGGGTCTGCCACCGGAGCTCGAACGGCCGGTGCTGACCGAGCGCGCCCGCTTCACGGACATCCGCGTCGACGTCGTGGCCTGCCCGCCCGGCTCCGATCCGACCGCGCTGTGGGCCTGCGTCGACGCCGGTGCCCGGGGCCTCGTGCTCGAGGGCTCGGGGTCGGGGAACCTCCCGCCGCTCGTCGCGGACGCCGTCGCGCAGCTGGCCGAACAGCGTCCGGACATCGTGGTGGTGACCGGCACCCGCGTCCCGCGGGGTGAGGCCACGCCCGTCTACGGCGGCCCCGGCGGAGGTGCCGACCTCGCCGCACACGGAGTCCTGAGCTGCGGCTACCTCCGCTCCGGGCAGGCCCGAGTGCTGTTGGCCGCGCTCCTGGCACTCGCGCACGGCAGCCGCGCAGCCGACGACTCCGGCGCCCCCGGCTCTGCTGACCATCCCGGCGCCGGCGCCGCTGTCCATCCCGGCGACGCCGTCCCCGGCAGCGCTGCCGTCGAGGCCGCGGCAGAGGTGCGACGCCAGTGGTCGCGCCACCACCTCTACAACTGACGACAGCTCCGGCCCGGCCGAGGTGCGCGCCCGGTGTGGTCCACTCCGGGCGCACACCTGGACCGGAGATGTACACGCCGGGCGCGTACCTCACTGCCCGGCGAGAGACAGCGCGGACCGGGGCAGCGCGGACAGGGTCGGGCGGCAAGGTCCCGCAGCAGGGGCGGGACTGGGTGCGGGCGAGGCCACCTCTGCAGG
>CAYFRF010000010.1:14231-45348 GCA_964345415.1 uncultured Microbacter sp.
GGCAAGGTCCCGCAGCAGGGGCGGGACTGGGTGCGGGCGAGGCCACCTCTGCAGGCGCGGGACTGGGTGCGGGCGAGGCCACCTCTGCAGGCACGGCCACCAGCGCGGGCAGGTGTGCGCCCGCTCGGTACGTCGGCGATCTGGTTACGCGCCCGTAGAGGACCACTCCGGGCGCATACCTCACAGCCCGGGGCGAGGCGACGGGAGACCGCAGACGGCGCGGATCGGGGCGGCGCGCCAGCGCAGGTGGCGCGCATCCGGCCGGCGAGACCGCGCAGGCCGGGACCGTACAGGCGGCGAGGACGGCGGCACCGCGCGGTCGCCCTCACCAGAGGCGTGCCCCAGGCGGCCCCGGCCCGTCACCACCCGAGCGAATCCAAGGGGTCGGCGAGTTCGAGTTCCGGGTCGTCCTCGGAGAAAGTACGCATCCGACCAGGCCCGGTTGCGGCCGTCTCGAACCTCACCGACACCCGACCGTGCCCCGCCCCCTGGACCCATCCGTGTCCGAACTCCGGGTGTCGGACGTCGGCTCCGGGACGGAAACGTTCCTCGACACCCTGCCGCCATGCCCCGATGATGGGCACGGTCTCGGATCCGTCGGTGTCCGGCTCCTCGGAACTCACCGAGGTACCCACACCGACGATGTCGGGCAGGTCGGCATCGTCGTCGAGATCGGCGCCACCAGCAGCCCCACCGAACCCCGCCCGGGGATCCGGGACGAACTCCTGCTCGAACAGCGCGTCCTGGTGGAACTCGGTCAGCCCCGACAAACCCACACCCAGGAGCCGGATCGCGCCGAAATCCACCGGATCGGGTGCCAGCGACCGCGCCACCGAGACGATCGTCTCCAACGACGTGGTGCCCTCCGGCAGCGTGTACGAGCGAGTGATGGACGTGAAGTCCGAGCGACGGACCTTCACCGTGATCGTCCGAGCAGCCCGACCGTCCACGAGCAGCCTCTTGTGAGCCCCCTCCGCCGCGCGACGGACCGCAGCCGTGACCTGACCGGCCGTGGTGAGGTCCGCCGCGAAGGTGCTCTCGGCGCTGATCTGTTTGGCCTCGGCACGCTCCTGGACAGGACGGTCGTCATATCCACGCGCGATACGGGCGATCGCCGGGCCCACCGTCCGGCCGAGGGCCTGGACCACGTCGTCGTCGTCCATCCCCGCCAGATCACCGATCGTCGCGATCCCGAACTGCGCCAACCGCTCCCCTGCGACCGGGCCCACACCCCACAGGGACCGCACCGGTAACGGATCCAACACCTCGGCGTGATCGCGGCGCGACACCACCGCGATCCCGTCCGGCTTCGCCAGCTCGGAGGCGATCTTGGCGTACTGCTTGCCCGCACCGGCCCCCACCGACGCCGGCAACCCCGTGGCCTCACGGATCGCCGTCCGCAGGCCCTGCGCCCACTCCCGGGTCCGCTCGGCACCGGCCCCGCGCAACTCCGGCGGCTCGAGGAACGCCTCGTCGACCGACACCTGCTCGACCACCGGCGCATGCTCGGCGAACACCTCGAACACCCGGCGACTCAACGCCCGGTACACCGCCATCCGCGGCGGCACGAACACGGCGGACGGTCCGACGAGCCGACGCGCCTGGTGCCCCGGCATCGCCGAGCGCGCACCGAACGCCCGGGCTTCGTAGCTGCACCCGGCCACCACTCCGCGGCCGCCGCTGCCGCCCACGAGCACCGGCCGACCCCGCAGGGTCGGCCGGGTCAGCTGCTCACAGGACGCGAAGAACGCATCCATGTCCACGTGCAGGACCCACCGATCCTGCCCGCCGCCCACGTCGGTGCCCTCGTCAGAGGCGCGCCAGCGTCATCCGGACACCCTCGGCGAGCTCGACCGGCTCCCCGTCAGCCGCCTCGAGCGCGTCCACCACCACGAAGTCGGTCGCCAGGACCTCGCCCGCGATGAGCTGCGCGTGACGATCAGCCCACTCCCGACGCTCTGCCGGAACCTCCATCCGCACGCGGATACGGTCCACGATGTCGAAGCCGGCCGCGCGACGAGCCTCCTGGATCTCGCGGACACGGTCCTTGGCCCAACCCTCCGCTTCCAGTTCCTCGGTGACGGTCAGATCCAGCACCACCAGACCGGCGCCGCCGGGGAGCGCGGCCGTGGACTCGGGGTCCGCCGCCACCAGTCGGTGCTCGAACTCGCCCTCCTCCAACTGGATACCGCCGGCGGTCACCACCCCGTCCACCTCGGTCCAGTCACCGGACTTGGCGCCCCTGATGCAGACCTGGACGTCCTTGCCCAGGCGCGGGCCGGCCGCGCGGGCGTTGACCGCCAGCTCCATCCGGCCGTGCGCGGCGACATCGCTGGTGAGGATCACCTCCCGCACGTTGACCTCGTCGGCGATGATCCCCACGAACGGACGCAGCCGCTCCGCGTCCGGCATCGCCACGGTGAGCGAGTTGAGCGGCAGGCGCACGCGCAGATGCTTGGCCTTACGGACCGAGGACACGGTCGAGCAGACATCGCGCACCGCCTCCATCGCCTCGACCAGCTCCGAGTCGTGAGGCAGGGCGTCGGCGGCCGGCCAGTCGGTCAGGTGGACCGACTCCTCCCCCGTCAGCCCGGTCCACACGACCTCGCTCATGAGCGGCAGCAGCGGGGACGCCAGACGCATGGTCGTCTCGAGCACCGTGTACAGGGTGTCGAACGCGTCGCGGGCGTCCTGGCCGGAGCCCTCGCCGGCCCAGAAACGAGACCGCGATCGCCGCACGTACCAGTTGGTCAGCGCATCGGCGAACAGTCGCAGCTCGTCACAGGCCGCGGCGATGTCCGTGGCGTCCAGGGCCTCGGTCATCGCGTCACGGGTCGAGGCCAACCGCGCCAGGATGTACCGGTCCAGCACATGCCGGGAATCCGTACGCCAGGTCGCCCGCTCGGAGGCGTACAGCTGGAAGAAGCTGTAGGCGTTCCACAGCGGGAGCATCGCCTGGCGTACGCCCTCACGGATCCCCTGCTCGGTCACCACGAGGTTGCCGCCCCGCAGGATCGGCGAGCTCATGAGGAACCAGCGCATGGCGTCCGAGCCGTCACGGGAGAACACCTCGTTGACGTCCGGGTAGTTGCCCTTGGACTTGCTCATCTTGAGGCCGTCGTTGCCCAGCACGATGCCGTGCGCGGCGACGTGTGTGAACGCCGGTCGGTCGAACAGGGCGGTGGCCAGCACGTGCAGGGTGTAGAACCAGCCGCGGGTCTGACCGTTGTACTCGACGATGAAGTCGCCCGGGAAGTGACTGTCGAACCAGTCCTTGTTCTCGAAGGGGTAGTGGACCTGCGCGAACGGCATGGAGCCCGACTCGAACCAGCAGTCGAACACATCCGCCACGCGGCGCATCGTGGACTTACCCGTCGGGTCATCCGGATTGGGGCGGGTCAGCTCGTCGATGTACGGGCGGTGCAGGTCGGTGGGCCGCACGCCGAAGTCGCGCTCGAGCTCGTCGAGTGAGCCGTACACGTCCACGCGCGGGTAGGCGGGGTCGTCGGACTCCCACACCGGGATGGGGGCACCCCAGTACCGGTTGCGGTTGATGTTCCAGTCCCGCGCGCCCTCGAGCCACTTGCCGAACTGGCCGTCGCGCACGTGCTCGGGCATCCAGGTGATCTGCTCACGGTTGAGCTCCACCATCCGGTCCCGGAAGGCGGTGACCTTGACGAACCATGCCGGCAGCGCCATGTAGATGAGCGGCTGACCTGAACGCCAGGAGTGCGGGTAGGAGTGCTCGATGGTCTCGTGCCGCAGCAGCTTGCCCGCCGCCCTCAGGTCACGCGAAATGGGGGTGTTGGCGTCAAAGACGAGCTGCCCGGCATACGGCGGAACCTCGGAGGTGAACTTGCCGTCCGGGCCCACAGGGATCACCAGCTGGATACCGGCGGCGTCACACGCCTCCTTGTCCTCCTCACCGAACGCCGGGGCGAGGTGGACGATGCCTGTGCCCGACTCGGTGGTGACGTAGTCGGCCGACAGCACCACGTGCGCGTTCTCGTGTCCGGCGAAGAAGTCGAACGGCGGCGTGTAGGGCAGCCCCACCAGTTCGGCGCCCTTCACACGGGCCAGCACCTCGGCGTCCTCACCGAACTCGGCGGTGTAGGCGCCTCGGCGGGCCTCGGCCACGACGAACGTGCGCCCCGCGAAGTCACCGGACGCCACCCGCACCACCGCGTAGTCGATGTCGGGGTGCACCGCCGCCGCGAGGTTGGACGGGAGGGTCCACGGCGTCGTGGTCCACACCAGGACCTCCGCGCCGTGCAGGGGGCTGTCCTGGGGCGCGTCGAGCGGGAGCGCCACCGTGACCGCCGGATCCTGGCGGATCTTGTACGCGTCGTCGAGTCGGGTCTCCTGGTTGGACAGCGGCGTCTGCTCATACCAGGAGTACGGCAGCACCCGGAAGCCCTTGTAGACCAGGCCCTTGTCGTAGAGCTGCTTGAACGCCCACAGCACGGACTCGGTGAAGTCGATGTCCAGGGTCTTGTAGTCGTTCTCGAAGTCCACCCACCGGGCCTGACGGTGGACGTACTCCTCCCATTCGTCGGTGTACTGCAGCACCGACTTCTCGCAGGCCGCGTTGAACTCCGCCAGGCCCATGTCGAGGATCTGCGACTTCTCGGTGATGCCCAGCTGCTTCTCGGCCTCGAGCTCCGCCGGCAGACCGTGGCAGTCCCAGCCGAAGCGCCGGTCGACCTTGTAGCCACGCATGGTGCGGTAGCGCGGGATGACGTCCTTGACGTATCCGGTGAGCAGGTGGCCGTAGTGCGGAAGTCCGTTGGCGAACGGCGGCCCGTCGTAGAAGACGTACTCCTCGGCGTCGGCGCGGTTGCGGATCGACTCGCGGAAGGTGTCGCGCTCGTCCCAGCGGGCCAGGACGGTCTCCTCGAGCGCGGGGAACGAGGGCGACTGGGACATCTTCCCGTCGGTGAGGTCGAGGATCGGGTACGCACTGCCGGTGACGGCGGTTCCGGGACTGTCGACACCCTGGGAGGCGGGATCGGTACTCATCTGGGCGGGACTCCTCGCGTACGGGGCCCGCACGAGATCGCCTCCGTGGGGCCGTCAGGCCTGCGCTCGGGGACGTTCCGGGCGCGACCAGCGCACCCGTCCGCGGTACCACCCCGTTTGACGACGACGACGCGACGCCCACTCGTGGGTCGGGCTGTGACGGGCCCACCCGTTCGGTTCTACTGGGCCTGCTCCGCCGGGGACAGACCGTTCTTCCGAGCGCTCCCCGGTGATGGCCGGATCAGTGCGCATCCGACTCGTGGCCGGACAGTTCCAGATCTTACCCGTCCGCGGGTCGGACGGTCTCCTCAGCCGTGTCGTCGCCCCGCCGGGCCCGCCCTCGGATGAGGTCGACCAACAGCAGGACCAACCCGATCGCACCGACGCCGATGCACGCCCATGCCCAGCCGATGGCGCCTGTCGCGACGGCGGCGACGAGGAACGCGAATCCGAGGATCGTCAGGCCGAGTGCGGCGACGAGCATCGGTGCCTCCTGGTGCAGTGCGTGGTGAGTACGACCGTGGTGTGGACGCCGGCGCATCCCGCGTTGGCCCACGTCCTCGAATATACGTCGACCCCCGCTCCCTGGGCAGGGGCGGGGGTCGACGCGTCACATCTGCGGGGTCAGTCGGCCCGGTGGCCGCCGTCCTTCTTGGTGCCCTTGTCGGACGAGGAGCTGATGTCGCCGGGCGCGGCCGGCGCTGCGGAACCTCCCTTGCCGAGCTCGGACAGCTGGTTCTCCAGGTAGCTGGTGAGCCGGCTGCGGTAGTCCTTCTCGAAGGTCCGCAGCTGGTCGATCCGGCCCTCGAGCACACTGCGCTGCTGGTTGATCGTGGCCATGATCTCGGTGTGCTTGCGCTCCGCGTCGGCCTGGAGGGCGTCGGCCTTGGCCTGCGCCTCCTTGATCTGCTGCTCGGAACGCGTCTGGGCGTCCTTGACGATCTCGTCCGACTTGCTCTTGGCCTCACCGAGGAGCCGGTCGGCCTCCTTCTGGGCGTCACCGACCATCTTCTCGGACTCGGCCTTGGCGTTGCCGACGAGACGGTCGGACTCGCCGCGGGCCTTCGCCATGAGCCCGTCGGACTCCTTCTTGGCCTCTCCGGTGAGCCGGTCCGCCATCTCCTGGGCCATCGCGAGCACGCGTGCGGCACGCAGGTGGGTGTCCGAGGTGGCCGCGCCGTCGTCCTCGGACTTGGCGAGCGAGGGGACGGCGGCGGCAGGCGCGGACGTCGCGGGGGCGGGCGCCGGTGCGGCGACGGGAGCCGGAGCGGCGGCTGCGGGCTGCGCAGCCGTGTCGCCGGCGGTCTTCTCGGCCTTGTCCGCGGACTTGCGCGCCTTCTCCAGGTCCTTGCTCAGCTCGTCCACCCGGTGACGGAGATCTTCGTTCTCCCCCACGAGTTCCGCGAGCTCCTTCTCGACCAGGTCGAGGAACTGGTCGACCTCGTCCTCGTTGTAGCCGCGCTTACCGATGGGCGGCTTGGAGAACGCGACGTTGTGCACATCGGCTGGCGTCAACGGCATGGGATACCCCTCGTGGTCGTCTCGGGTGCCGGTCCGGCATTCTCGCACCGGACCCACGACATCATTACTACCTTAACGCGTGCCAATCTAGTCACAATCAGCCCGCGCGTCACCATGACCCCTCAAGGTACTCAGACGAGAGAACTCATCAACATCTGCAGGACCAGCTGGATCACGATGATGATCACAAACAGGACGAGCACGGACAGATCCAGCGAGACCTGACCGAGGCGAACTGGTTTGATCACCTTTCGTAGCGCCTTCACCGGCGGATCGGTGATGGTGAACAGCCACTCGAGGGCAACGGCGACGAAGCCCTTGGGGCTCCAGCTCCGGGAGAAGGAGGCGATCATCTCCACGACGATTCTGGCCAGGAGCAGGTACCAGAAGATCTGCGTGGCGATGTAGAGGATCAGCAGGATTTCACGCACGGCACAACCCTACTGGGACCTCGTCGACGACGGTCGACCGGCGTACGTCAGCGACGGAAAGCACCGTTGACGGCGTCGCGGACCTCGGCCTCGGTGAGGTCCATCCCGGCGGGCTGGAGCAGGAACGTGCGCTCGCGGTCCGCGACCTTCTCCATGCGTCCGTCCAGGCCGAACACCAGACCGGCGGCGAAGTCGACCATGCGGCGCGCGTCCCCGGAGGCCATCGTCGACAGGTCCAGCACGACGGCGCGGCCGGCGCGGAAGTGATCGCCGAGGCTCTTGCCGTCGCCGAAACCACGGGGACGTTCCACCACGGTCTCCGGCACCGTGACGAGTCCGTCCTCGACGAAGTCCTCCTCGGGCGCGAGCGCCGCGGATCCCCGGGTGGTGGGAATGCCGCGCAGAGAGGCGCGGGCACCGGCCTCGGCCGCGTGGTACCTGCGGGGCCTCGGGGCGAGCTCCTCGGCATCGGCCCGACGGGAGGCCGCCCCACGGTCGTCCACGGAGTTCAGCTCGTCGAGGCGCGAACGCGGCACCGCGTCCTCCGCATACCGGTCCGCGGCGTAGCCGTAGTCGTCCCGACGGTCGCGCCCGGACGGGCCCAGATCGTCGATCTCGTGCACGGCGCGGGAATCCCTCGCGTCGTGGTGGACCGGGCGGTCATAGTCGTCCAGGTACTCGTCCTCGTACGCCGCGACGGGCGCCATTCCGAAGTACTCCTTGAACCGGGCGATTGCGCTCATCTTCCGGGACCTTCCTGGTAACGGGGTCGTCGCGGGCTGAAAGTCGCGGGGGTCCTCCCCCGCGAGGTCGGATCTCAAGCTACTGGCCTGGGGCCGAGGATGGCCGTACCGACACGCACGCAGGTCGAACCCGCCGCGATCGCAGCCTCCATGTCGCCTGACATGCCCGCCGAGAACTCGACCGCACCGGGGTGCGACCGGCGCAGCCGGGCCAGGACCTCGGCGGCGTCGGCGAAGTGCGCGGCCGCCTCCCCCTCGAGTGGGGGCACCACCATCAGTCCGGCCAGCGTCAGGTTCTCGAGCCCGGCCACGTGGTCGGCGAGTGCGGGCAGGTTCTCACGGGTGACCCCGCCGCGCGAGGTGTCGCCGTCGAGACTGAGCTGCAGCAGGACCGGCATCGGCCCCGTGACCCCCGCCTCGTCGGCGCGGCGGGCGCGCCCGCGGTCGAGACCGTTCGCCACCTTGACAGAGTGCACGGAATGGACGCGATCGGCCCATCCGGCCACGGCGGCGGCCTTGTTGGACTGGATGTTGCCCACCATGTTCCAACGCAACGTCGCGGCGAGGCCGGGGTCGGCCGTCGCGAGAGCGGCGACCTTCGCGGCCGCTTCCTGCACGCGGTTCTCCCCCACGTCGCGCACCCCGAGGTCCGCGAGGCGGATCACGTCCTCGACGGGGTGGAATTTTGTGACGACGACGAGGTCGACGTGGTCCACCCGTCCGGCGGCCGCCCGCGCGGCGTCCAGTCGTTCCCTGGTGGCGGCCAGTCTGCTCGCCAACTCATCTTTCCGAGGGTCTGTCACGTCCACCTGCCACCGGGCCCCACATCGAGCTGCATGGCCGTAACCTATCCGAATATCCATCGGCCCGGCAGATCGCGAGAAGGTGCCCAGATGCCACATCCCCCCGTTGAGGGCCACACCCCGTCGCCCGAGACCACCGCATCACCACGGCGACGCCGGGGCCGGCTGGTGGTGGGCGGACTCATCGGCCTGGCCGCAGTCGCGGCCCTGGTCGCCGGCTGCTCCGGTTCGCCGGAGTCCGGCACCGCCGGCACGACCGCCCCGGAGTCCGGGGAGGCCCCGGCCGCGGACGCCTCCGCCGTGGGGGCGTGGGGCCGGGATTCGCCGGGACAGCCCCGACTGGAGCTGGTCGCGGACGGCAGCTTCTCCGGCACGGACGGCTGCAACCGGCTGATGGGCTCGTGGACACAGGACGAACAGACGGTGGAGTTCACCGGTGTCGGATCGACCAGGATGGCCTGCCCCGACGTGGACACCTGGCTCGAGCGGCTGCACTCCGCCCGGATCGACGGGGACGCGCTACACATCCGCGCCGCCGACGGCGTGGAGATCGGCACCCTGGACCGCGAGGGCTGACGGCCGGCCCTCCGCCGGCGCGCCGCCGCTGTCTAGTCGCGCCAGATGACGGAGGCCTGCCTGCCGGTCCGCCCCTCCCGACGGTAGGAGAACAGGGACTCCTCCGCGATCGTGCACCGCGGGTCGGAGTCGACCCTGTCCACGCCCAGGCCGGCGAGCTGCCGGGTGATGCCCTTGCGCAGGTCCACCCCTGCGGTACCCGCGACCGTGCGGGTCCGGCTGCCGGGCAGCGCGGCCTCCACCTCGTCGGCGAGTTCCTCGGGCAGCTCGTAGTGCTCGCCGGCCGCGGCGGGCCCCAGCAGCACGGTGATCCGATCGGCTCGCGCACCGAGAGAGATCATGGCCCCGATGAGGGCGGGCACGATCCCGCCCACAGCGCCGGCCCGTCCGGCGTGGACGGCCCCGATCACGCCGGCCTCCGAATCCGCGGCGAGGACGGGCACGCAGTCCGCCGTGAGCACGGCCAGCGCCAGCCCGGGCCGGTCGGTGACGAGCCCGTCGGTGGCGGGGACCGGCCCCCCTGTCGCACGGGTGACGCGGGCGATCCGGGTGCCGTGGACCTGGTCCATCCAGATCACGTCCGAGGCGGGCAGGCCGAGGCGACGGGCCAGCCGCGCCCGGTTGGCCGCCACCGATGCGGGGGCGTCACCCACGTGGTCGCCGAGATTGAACGAGTCGAAGTCTCCGGAGGACGCGCCGCCGCGGCGGTCTGTGACCACCCGGCGGACGCGGCCGGTGCCGTGGGATGCCACGTCCGGTGTCAGTGCCGCATGAAGGGCGGGACGTCGATGTCGTCCTCGTCATCCCGGCGACGGGAGGACTGCGACGAGGGGCCGGCGAATCCGGCCGAGCCCGGGGAGGACGGGTAGGCCGACTCCTCGCGGCGCCCCCCACCGAGGGGGGTCGAGCCGAGTTCCGAGGCCCCGCCGGTGTCCCCGGAGGCGCCGGGGACCGACTCGTCGTCGTCGAGGTGGTGACGTCCGCGGCGCGGCTGCGCGCCACCCGCGGTGACCGGCCGGGAGCCGCCCTCGAACCCTGCGGCGATGACCGTCACCCGCACCTCGTCGCCCAGCGAGTCGTCGACGACGGTGCCGAAGATGATGTTGGCGTCCGGGTGCGCCTCCTCCTGGACGAGCGAGGCGGCTTCGTTGATCTCGAACAGGCCCAGGTCGCTACCGCCGGCGATCGACATGAGCACGCCCTTGGCGCCCTCCATGGTGGTCTCGAGCAGCGGGGAGTTGATCGCGGCCTCGGCGGCCTTGAAGGCGCGACCCTCGCCGCGCGAGGAGCCGATGCCCATGAGCGCGCTGCCGGCCCCGGACATGACGCCCTTGACGTCGGCGAAGTCGACGTTGATCACGCCGGGCGTGGTGATGAGGTCGGTGATGCCCTGGACGCCGTTGAGCAGGACCTCGTCGGCGGTCTTGAACGCCTCCATCATCGACACGCCGGCGTCCCCGAGCTGGAGCAGGCGGTCGTTGGGGATCACGATGAGCGTGTCGCACGCCTCGCGGAGGGCGTCGATGCCGGCGTCGGCCTGGCCGCCGCGGCGCTTGCCCTCGAACGAGAAGGGGCGGGTGACCACGCCGACGGTGAGGGCGCCGAGCTTGCGGGCGATCGCCGCAACCACGGGCGCGCCGCCGGTCCCGGTGCCGCCGCCCTCGCCGGCGGTGACGAAGACCATGTCGGCCCCCTTGAGGACCTCCTCGATCTCGTCCTTGTGGTCCTCGGCGGCTTTGCGGCCCACCTCCGGGTCGGCGCCGGCGCCGAGGCCGCGGGTGAGCTCGCGGCCGACGTCGAGCTTGACGTCCGCGTCGGACATCAGCAGGGCCTGCGCGTCGGTGTTCACAGCGATGAACTCGACGCCCTTGAGCCCCTCGTCGATCATGCGGTTGACCGCGTTCACGCCACCGCCGCCGATTCCGACGACCTTGATGACAGCGAGGTAGTTGTGCGGTGAGCTCATCGAGGCCCGGCCTTCCTTAGTGGGGTGTCGTGCTCGGTTGCGTTCTTTATCGACGAAAATTCCATAACCCTCAAGCCTCACCCTCTAGTTGAGGGTTATAGTTGCTGGTCAGAGCCCGTTTCCGCCGTCCGATCAACACGGTAGGGCGCGCGGCCCCGCGCGTCCACGAAGCGAGTGGGCGTGTCGTGTCCACCGGCCTCCGGAATGGCCTAACGAGAGGTCGGCAGCGCCGGATTGGAGACATTCCACGTCTGACCGGGCTGCTCGAGCACCATCTGCAGGGCGATCGCCTTCTCGTGGTCCCGACCCGCGGCGCCCCACTCGACGACCCGCCCGTCACCGAGCGTGAGCACGATCGAGGCCGGGGTCTCCACCGCGACCTCGGTGATCTCCTGCCCGGCGGTACCCCGGACCTCGTCGAACACCGTCGCCAGGTCGCGGACGACAGAGGGCAGCTCCGCCGCCGCGGCGTCACCCACCGTGAGCAGCGGGGTGCCGGGCGGCGCCTCGCCCTGGCCGAAGTCGATCCCCTGGGCGTCGACGAGGTGCAGGGCGCCGTTCACCTCCACCATGACCAGCGCGGTGCGCTCGACCAGCTCGATACGCAGCGCCGAGGGGTATTCGCGGGTGACGGTCACCTGGTCGACACGGGGGATCCCGGCCACCCGGCGCGCCACCGCGTGGGTGTCCACCTGGAGCAGCGGCGTCCCGGGGGCCACCGCGGCGCGCTCCACCACCACCTCGGCCGGAATGGTCTGCGGGCCCCTGACGTTGACCTCACGAACCGCGAACACCGGCAGGAAGTAAAGGGCGATGTACCCGACGAGGAGCACCACCAGAGTGACGCCCAGCCCGATGTAGATGCGGTTGGTCCGCCGCCGACGGCGCCGGAGGCGGGCCCGTACGGCCGGGTCGGAGTGACGGACCCGCCGGTCGGAGTCCCGTACCGTCGCCGCGGCGTGACGGCGGTCCGGGTCGTCGGTGGCCGTCGCAGGCGGATCGGACTCGGGCAGGTCGACGGGATCGTCGGTCACCGTCCGGCCCTCCTCACGATCCGGCCGCGGTGCCGGTACCGACACCGGGGTCGGCGACGATCCGCGGCCCCAGAGTGGTGATGTCCCCGGCGCCGAGAGTGAACACGACGTCTCCGGGGGCGAGCAACCCGGTCACGATGTCCAGTGCCGCGTCGAGATCGGCGGCGCGGTGCACGGGCGGGATGACGTGCCGGGTGATGAGCCCCGCGTCGACGCCCGGCTCCGGCTGTTCGCGGGCGCCGTAGACCTCCAGCACGACGACCTCGTCGGCCAGGGACAGTGCGCGGCCGAATTCCTCGGCGAAGATGCGGGTCCGCGAGTAGAGGTGGGGCTGGAACACGGCGACCAGGCGGCCACCGTCGGCCTCCACGATCTCCCGCGCCGCGCCGAGCACGGCGGTGACCTCGGTGGGGTGGTGCGCGTAGTCGTCGAAGACCCGGACCCTGCCACCGTTGACGGGGGCCTCGCCCTTGGGTTCGAAGCGCCGGCCCACTCCCCCGAAACCGGACAGCCCGGCGAGGAATCCGGCGAGGTCGAAACCTGCGGGGCCGGCGACCTCACGGGCGGCGAGCAACGCGGCGACAGCGTTGAGCACCATGTGCTCTCCCGGGGTACCCACGTGGATCCGGCCGTGGTCCCGGCCGTCGAGGGTCAGACGCGCGCGGGTGCCGCTGGAGTCGACGGAGATCTCGGCGAGCTCAGCGGAGACGGGCAGGTCCGTCGCCGGGCCGGCGGTGGTGCGGTAGCCGAGGACCCGCACCCCGGCCGCCACCGCGCGTCGCGCGCGTTCTGCCGAGCCCGCGTCGTCCAGGCACACCACGAGCGCACCTTGGGAGGGGATGCGGGCGAGGAACGTGTCGAACACCGCGAAGTAGGCCTCGGCGGTGCCGAAGTGGTCCAGGTGGTCGGGCTCGGCGTTGGTGAGGATCACCACGTCGGGCTCGTAGTGCACCAGCGAGCCGTCCGACTCGTCCGCCTCCGCGACGAACACCGGGTCTGCGCCGCCGCGGGCGTTGGTGCCGAACTGCAGGACGGTGCCCCCCACCGCGAACGAGGGGTCCGAGCCGGCCGCGGACATCCCGGCGATGAGCATCGACGTGGTGGAGGTCTTGCCGTGGGTACCGCACACCATGATCGATCGACCCGCACGGGCCAGGTGCCCGAGCACCTGGGACCGGGTGACGACCGGGATCCCGGCGGCGCGGGCCGCGACGAGCTCGGGGTTGTCCGCCGGGATGGCCGCCTTGGACACCACGACGATCTCCGGCGGGGTGTCCGGGCCGCCGAGCGCGTCGGCGTGGTGGCCGACACGCACCGTCGCGCCGCGGGACTCCAGCGCACGCAGGTCCTCGGAGTCGCGGGCATCGCTGCCGGAGACCGCCACGCCGTGGTCGAGCAGGATCCGCGCGACGGCGGACATGCCGGCACCGCCGATCCCGATCATGTGCACGCGGGTCAGGACCGTGGGGACGTCGGCGTGGGGGGCGGGGGTGTCGGTCAACGGGGGGCCTTTCCGGCGGCGTCGAGCGCGGCACGGGCCACGACCTCCGCCGCATCTCGGGATCCGCCGCTGACGGCGGCCGAGGACATCGCGTCGAGTCGGTCGCGGTCGAGGGCGAGCGGGAGCACGTGGGCGCGCAGGTAGTCGGGCGTCAGGTCGGCGTCGTCGACCATCAGGGCGGCGCCGCCGTCCACGAGGTCGCGGGCGTTGAGCGCCTGTTCACCGTTGCCGTGCGGCAGCGGCACGAACACCGCGGGCAGTCCCACGGCGGAGACCTCGGCGACGGTGATCGCGCCGGACCGGCACAGGACCAGGTCGGCGGCGGCGTAGGCGAGGTCCATGCGGTCGAGGTACGGCACCGTGACATACGGGACGCCCTCGCCGGTCACCGCGGGGGCGTCGTCGACGTTCTTGGGTCCCACCGCGTGGAGCACGCCCACGCCGGCGAGGGAGAACTCCTCGGCCACCGCGGCCATGGCCGTGTTGAGTGAGCGGGCGCCCTGGGAGCCGCCCACCACGAGGACGGTCGGCGCGTCGGGGTGGAGTCCGAACGTGCGACGGGCCTCGGCACGCAGTGCGGCGCGGTCGAGGGTGGTCACGGCACGCTTGACCGGGTTGCCCACGACCCGGGCCTCCAGGCCCGAGTCGGTGACGGCGGCCAGGGTGGCGACCGCGTACCGGGCGCCCAGCTTGTTGGCGATTCCCGCGCGGGCGTTGGCCTCGTGCACCACGATCGGGACACGTCGGCCACGCCCTGCGAGCGGACCGGCGGCGAGGTAGACGGGCACGCAGGCGTAGCCGCCGAATCCCACCACCACGTCGGCCTCGGTACGGCGCAGCACCTCACGGGCACCGCGGACGGCACGGATCAGGCGTCCGGGCAGGCGGAACAGGTCGCCGTTGACGCGTCGGGGCAACGGGACCGGGTCGACGAGTTCGAGCGGGACGCCCCGGGCGGGAACGATCTCCGTCTCCAGCCCCCTCGGCGTGCCGACCGCGGTGACACGGGCGGAGGGGTCCAGCACGGTGACCGCCTCCCCCACCGCGAGCGCGGGCTCGATGTGACCGGCGGTGCCACCCCCCACCACGAGGACGGAGGGGCCGGTGGACGTTCTCTCGCTCATCGCTGCTTCCCACGGTGGATCGGACTGGGCCTGGAGGTCCCGGGGGACTGCCGGGGGGACGGGGCTGCCGTCGTGCGTCGCGGTTGGCGCCCCTCGGTCTCGCGTCCACGCACGGGGCGGGCGGTGCGGCCGGTCATGGGAGTGGCTCCCCGACGGCGGTCGCGGGCCGCGTCGGCGGGGATCGGCATGGTCTCGTACGCCGGGGGGCGCGGGGCACCCCGGGGCGGGCGCGGGACGGGGGCCGGCTGTGCGGCGCGCCGGGTGGTGTCCCGTGCACGGGACGCCGGTGGGGTCTGTGGGCGACGGGTCACCGGCTCACCGTAGCGGCGGGCGCCGGCGCTGGAGCGTCCCGGCGCCGACGAGGCGGGCACGGGGCGCTCGGGGGTGTAAGGCCGCGGGTCGGGAAGGGCGAATCGACGACGACGACGACCCTGTCGCTGCGGGGAACTGAGAATAGCGGAGATCGCCTCGGGCTCGTGCCGCGCGCAGTTCGCCAGCAGTCCGAGCGAGGTCAGGGTCACCACTGCCGAGGTGCCGCCGTTGGAGATGAGGGGCAGCTGCAGCCCGGTGACCGGGAGCAGACCCACCACATAGCCGATGTTGATGAAGGCCTGCAGGACGATGGTGGCCGAGATGGTTCCTGCGAGCAGCCGCCGGAACGGGTCGACCGACCGCATCGCGATCCGCATCCCGACCCAGCCCAGCGTGAGGTAGAGGGACACCACCACGGCGGCACCGAACCAGCCGAGTTCCTCGCCGATGATCGCGAAGATGAAGTCGTTGGTGGCCTCGGGGAGGTAGAACCACTTGGCGCTGGACTGCCCCAGCCCCACCCCGAACAGACCGCCGTCGGCCAGGGAGAGCATGCCCTGGTAGGACTGGTAGGCCGCGCCCTGCGGATTGGAGAAGTCTCCCTGCACGGTGTCGATGTAGGTGCGGATCCGCTCGAACCGGTAGGCGAATGTCGCGGCCAGGATCGCGAACGCCACGACACCGAACGAGATCACCCACAGGAAATGACGGGTGGGGTAGCCCGAGAACCACAGCACGCACAGGAACGCGACGGTCACCGCGGTGGCCATCCCGAGGTCGGGTGCCATCACGATCAGCACGGCCACGACCGCCCACCCGACGACCGCGGGGAAGAGCAGGTCGAGCCAGTAGCCCGTCCGGATCCGTTTGGCCACCACCGAGGACGCCCAGATGATGAAGGCGAACTTGGCGATCTCGGCAGGCTGGATCGAGAACAGGCCGAGGTTGATCCAGCCGCGGGAGCCGTTCACCTCGGAACCGATCCCGGGGATGAGCACCGCCACCAGGAGCCCGATCGAGACCAGCAGCATCGGCAGGGCCAGTTTCCGCAACAGTTCGAAGCGCAGTCGCAGCGCCACCATGAAGCCGATGCCGCCGACGGCGACGAACATCGCCTGGCGCAGGAAGATGTCGAACGGGGTGCCGCCGCCGGAGAACGCCAGCACGTTGGAGCTGGACAGCACCATGCCCAGACCGATCACCGTGAGCAGGGCGGTGACCACCATCACCACGTGATACGAGGTCAGGGGGGCCCGGTTGACCGCCACCAGCGGGGCGGCGATCCGGCCGAGCAGATCCGGACGGGGCTCGGTGTCCGGGGGGACGTCGGCACGGGCGTCGGTGGCGGGTCCGGTGTCCGCCCGTCGGGCGGCGCGGTGTCCCGTGTCGGCGGGTCGCCTCTCACGGCGAGCGGGGTCGTGCAGTGTCATGCCCTACCTCCCGGCCACTCGGCCCACGGCGAGGACGAAGCTGCGCCCGCGGTGGCCGTAGTCGGTGAACATGTCCATCGACGCGGCTGCGGGGGCGAGCAGTACCGTGTCGCCACCGGTGGCCATGCGCGCGGCCTCGGCGACCGCGCGGTCCATCGTCTGCTGCGGCTCGTCCGGAGCCGCACCGGACTCATCGTCTCCCGAGGCCAGCTCGACCACGGGCACCTCGGGCGCGTGTCGGCGCAATGCCCGCGCGATCAGCCCGCGGTCGCGACCGATCAGCACGACGCCCCGCAGCACGCCGGCGACCTCGGCGACGAGAGGGTCGACGTCGGCACCCTTGAGCAGCCCCCCGGCGATCCACACCATCGGACCGCCCGCGAGCAACGACGTGCGGGCCGCGTGCGGGTTGGTGGCCTTGGAGTCGTCCACGTAGTGCACGCCGTCGACCGTGCCGACCGGCTCGGCCCGGTGGGCCCCCACCGTGAAGGAACGCAGGGCCGCGGCCACGTGCTCGGGGCGTGCCCCCACCGACAGCGCCATCGCCGAGGCCGCCAGCGCGTCGAGTACGCCCGCGGGACCCGCCGGGCGGACGTCGCCGGCGGGCAGGAGCGCCACCGTGTCGTCGTCGTCGTTGTCGTTGTCGTTCTGCGTTTCGGCGCCCGGCACGGCGAGGCGCGCGGTGAGGACACCGTCGACCACCCCGAGCTCCCCCGGCGCCGGTGCGCCGAGGCGCACTCCGATACGCGTGGTGGCGGGGGCGTCGGCGAGCAGACGCGCGGCGATCTCGTCGTCGACACCGGCCACGGCCACGTCCCCGGTCAGCACCTGCGCCTTGGCCGCGGCGTAGGCCTGCATCGACCCGTGCCAGTCCAGGTGGTCCTCGGCCACGTTGAGCACCACACCCACATCGGGGCGGCAACTCGGAGCCCAGTGCAACTGGAAACTCGACAGCTCCGCGGCCAGCACGTCCACGCGTGGCTCCGTCAGCAGGACGTCCGTCACCGGCAGGCCGATGTTCCCGCACGCCCGCGCGGCCATCCCCGCCTCGAGGCAGATCGCCTCGAGCATCGAGGTCGTGGTGGTCTTGCCGTTGGTGCCCGTGACCGCGAGCCACGTGCGGCGGGGACCGAACAGCTCGGCGGCGTCGGCGCGCCACGCGAGCTCCACGTCACCCCACACCGGCACCCCGGCAGCGGCGGCCGAGCGCAACAACGGCGAATCGGGACGCCAGCCGGGGCTCGTGACCACCAGATCCAGACCGGCCTCTCCCCGGCCCACGGAGAGGAGCTCGGCGGCGCGGTCCAGGTCCACGCCCGCGCACCGGACGCCCTCGGGCAGCGCCTCACGCAGCCGTCCGATCGCCTCCGGCCTCGAATCCGCGACCACCGGCTCCGCTCCCAGGGCGTCGAGGATGCGCACGGCGCCCGGCCCCGACACCCCGGCACCCAGCACCAGCACCCGCGCGCCGGCGAGGGCCCGGACGTCGATGTCGCCCACGGTCTTCTCCCCCAAGGTCGTCTCCCCCTCGGTCATCTCCCCCTCGGTGAGCCTCACACCGCCGCCGTGAGCCAGTCGCCGTAGAACAGCGCGATCGCCAGGCCGCACGAGATGGCGACCAGGAGCCAGAACCGGATGGTGACCGTGGTCTCCGCCCAGCCCCCGTTCTCGAAGTGGTGGTGGATCGGCGTCATGCGGAAGGGCCTGCGGCCGGTGGTGCGGAACGCGATCACCTGGATGAGCACGGAGACGAACTCGATCACGAACACCGCGCCCACCACCACCATGAGCAGCTCGGTGCGCGAGACCACCGACACACCGGCGACGATGCCGCCGAGGAACATCGACCCAGTGTCACCCATGAAGATCTTGGCCGGTGCGGCGTTCCACCACAGGAAGCCGAGACACGCACCGAGCGCCGCCGAGCACACCACGGCGATGTCGAGCGGGTCACGGACCTGGTAGCAGCCGGACAGGTCCACGCCCTCGGCGGTGGAGAAGCAGGAGTAGCGGAACTGCCAGAAGCTGAACACCACGTAGGTGCCCATGACCATCGCCATGGAGCCCGCCGCGAGCCCGTCCAGACCGTCGGTGAAGTTGACCGCGTTGGACCATCCGTAGACGAGGATCACGATGAAGATGAGGAACACGGCGACGGGGAAGGTCACCGCCACGAAATCGCGCACGTAACTCAGTGACCGGCTGGCCGGGGTCAGCCCTTCGGGGTTGCGGAACTGCAGCACGAGGATGCCGAACGCCAGCGCGGCCAGGACCTGCCCGACCGTCTTGGACAGGATGCCCAGGCCCTTGTTCTGACGCTTGAACACCTTCAGGCCGTCGTCGATCATCCCCACCACGGCGAGCGCGGTGGCCAGACCGAGGATGAGCAGACCGGAGGCCGTGAACCCGCCGCCCCCCACCGTGACCTGGCCGACGATGCCGGCGACGATGTAGCCGAGCCAGACCGCCGCCAGGATCGCCAGCCCGCCCATGTTGGGAGTGCCGCGCTTGCTCATGTGGGACTGCGGTCCCTCGAGCCGGATCTCCTGGCCGTAGCCGTGCCGGCGGAAATAGATGATGAGCAACGGGGTGAAGAAAATACTCACCACGAACGCCACGATGCCGGCGATCATGATCTGGGTCATGCGGTCTCTCCCTCACCACGCGAGGCGAGCAGTTGCTCGGCCACGGTCCACAATCCGACGGCCGCAGAGGCCTTGACCAACACGATGTCCCCGGGTTCCAGCCGCTCGCCGAGGATCGCCAGCGCGTCGTCCGCGGAGTCGACGTGCTCGGCCTCCGAACCCCACGAGCCTTCCTGCACCGCCCCCTGGAACAGGGCCCGCTGCGGCCGCCCCCGGCCCACGACGATCAGCTGCGTGACGTCGAGCCGGACGAGGAACCTGCCGACGAGGTCGTGCTCGATGATCGAGTCGTCCCCCAGTTCCCCCATCTCGCCGAGGACGGCCCAGGTCCGACGCGGCATGTCACCCGAACGGGCCATGCTGGCGAGCGACTTGAGTGCGGCCTTCATCGAATCCGGGTTGGCATTGTATGAATCGTTGATCACCGTCACACCGTCAGCGGTGACACGGACGTCCATCCGGCGTTCCGACGCTGCCTCGGCGGCACCCAGTGCGGCCGCGATCTGCTCCACACCCATGCCACAGGCCAGGCCGACCGCCGCGGCGGACAGGGCGTTGCCCACCTGGTGCTCGCCGTGGACCCGCAGCGAGACATCGGCCTCGCCTCGCGGAGTGACCAACCGGAAGGAGGGGCGCACCTCGTCGTCCAGGGAGATCTTCTCGGCGCGGACGTCCGCGCTGGCCCCGAGTCCGACACGAACCACCTCGGCCGAGGTGCGTCCGGCCATCGCCGTGACCTTGTCGTCGTCGTCGTTGAGTACCGCGACTCCCCCGTCCGCGGCGGACGGGAGCGCCTCGACCAACTCCCCCTTCGTCGCCGCGATCACGTCCCGTGACCCGAACTCACCCAGGTGCGCGGTACCGACGTTGAGCACCACACCGATGCGGGGCGGGGCGATCGCGGCGAGCTCGGCGATGTTGCCGGGCGCACGGGCACTGAGTTCCAACACCAGGAAATCTGTCGACTCGTCGGCACGCAGGGCGGTCCACGGGTGACCGATCTCGTTGTTGAACGAACCGGGAGGCGCCACCACGGTCCCTGCGGCGGACAGCACGGCCCCGATGAGGTCCTTCGTGCTGGTCTTGCCGGACGAACCGGTCACTCCCACCACGGTCAGGCCGTGCTCGGAGACCAACCGGTCGACACTGGCCCGGGCCAGCTTGCCCAGGGCCGCGAGCACGGCGGCTCCGGAGCCGTCGGTGTCGGCGGCCAGGGCCATCGCGTTGGTCTCGCGTCGATCGACCGGCGGCACCACGATCTGGGCGCCGTTCACGCCGTCGACCTCGCGTGCGACCAACGCCGCCACCGCACCCGCGTCGAGCGCGCGCGCCACGAAATCGTGGCCGTCCACGCGCTCGCCGGGCAGGGCGAGGAACAACCCGCCCGGTTCGAGCCTGCGGGAGTCGAACTCGACAGAACCGGTGACGGCGGTGGACGGCTGCCCCCCGACCAACCGACCGCCGACGATCCCGGCGATCTCACCGAGCGTGAGGTCGATCATGACGTGCTGTCCTCCGTCTCGCCCCTGGGGGCGGTCTGTCCAAGGCGTCTGGTGAGTTCTGCGGCCGCGTGGGCCCGGTCGTCGAACGGGTGCACGACACCGTGGATCTCCTGGCCCGTCTCATGTCCCTTGCCGGCGATCACCACCACGTCACCGGTCCGGGCCCAGTCGATCGCGGAACCGATCGCCGCACCACGGTCCCCGATCTCCTCCACGCGCGTTCCCGGACCGGCTGCCGCCTCGGCGCCGGCCAGGACGGCCGCGCGGATCGTCGCGGGGTCCTCGGTGCGCGGATTGTCGTCCGTCACCACGACCAGGTCGGCGATCTCGGCCGCCGCCGCGCCCATCAGCGCGCGCTTGCCGGCGTCCCGGTCTCCTCCGGCACCGAGCACCACCGCGATCCGGCCCGCGGTCTGGGCCCGGACCGAGCGCAGGACGGCGGCCACGGCACCGGGCTTGTGGGCGTAGTCCACCAGGACGCGGAAGTCCTGCCCCCGGACCACCGGCTCGAGTCGGCCGGGCACGCGCACCGCGGCGAGCCCCGAGGCGGCGGCGCGCAGGTCGACCCCGAGCGCGTCGACGATCGCCAGTGCGACGAGCGCGTTGGCCACGTTGAACCTGCCGAGCACCGGCAACTCCACCGCGACCTGACGGCCGCCGGGCGCGTGAACGGTGAACGTCTGGGAACCGTGGTCGGTGGTGACGGACTCCCCCGCGGTCCAGTCCGCGATCCCGTCGGGCTCGGCCGAGACGGTCACGGCGTCCGGGCGCATCGAATGCAGCCGGCGGCCCCACTCGTCATCCACCACCACCACGGCCTTCTGCGCCGGCCGTACCGATGAGCCCGGATCCGCTGCCGGGTCGAACAGTCGACACTTGGCCCGGAAATAGTCCTCCATGTCCGGGTGGAAGTCGAGGTGGTCCTGGGAGAGATTGAGGAACGCCGCCACCGCGAACCGGGTGCCGTCGACGCGACCCAGCCGGAGCGCATGGCTCGAGATCTCCGCCGCGACCGCACGCGCACCCTCCGCACGCATCCGGGCCAGCAGCGCCTGGAACTCGGGGGCCTCCGGGGTGGTGAGGCGACTCGGCAGCGCCCGGCCCGCGACCCGGCTCCCCGTGGTGCCGATGATCCCCGCGACCACCCCGCTGCCCTCGAGTGCCGCTTCCACCAGATAGGAGGTCGTGGTCTTGCCGGAGGTGCCGGTGATGCCCACCACGTCGAGATCCGCCGAGGGGTCCCCCGCGATCAGGGATGAGGCCGCACCCAGCACCGAGCGGGGGTCCGGGTGTACGAGGACCGGGACGCTGTCGACCACTGCGGACATCTGCTCGAGCCCCGCCGGGTCGGTGAGGACCGCGCTGGCACCGGCCTCCACGGCGGTGCCCGCGAACGAGGCGCCGTGCACGCGGGTGCCCGGCAACGCCGCGAAGAGGATCCCGGGCCCTGTGTCCTGGGCGCGGACGGTCGCCCCGACCAGGTCGACGTCGGCACCGGCCCTGTCACCGAGGAGCGCGGCTCGCACCGCGTCGGCCAGCTGTTCGGCTGTGATCATCGCCTGTTCTCGCCCTGCCTTCCTTGCTCGTACCCTCCCCTGAACCCGCTACACGCTACCCTGCCGGGAGTGCGGTCACTGCGCCTGCAGGACCAGTTCGGGGGCGGGGGCGGAGGGCGGGATGTTGTCCCGGTTGACCAGCCACGCGGCGATGTCGTGGAACAGCGGAGCAGCGGATCCCCCGAGGATGCCCCGCTGGGGCGCGTCGAGCATGATCGCGATCACGTACTCGGGATCGTCGGCCGGCAGGATCCCGGCGAAGGTGATCCAGTACCGCGAGTTCGAGTAGCAGGCACAGCCCGGGTCGATCTGCTGCGCGGTGCCGGTCTTCCCGCTGATCTGGTAGCCGGCGATCGCGGCCTGGGGGCCGGTGCCTCCGTCCTGGACGACCGAGCGGAACATGTCGCGGACGGTGCGGGCGGTCTCCTCGCTCACCACCCGTTCGCCGGCCGGTCGCTCGGTCTCCACGCTCGTGCCGTCGGGGCTGATCTGTTCCGCGACGATCCGCGGCGGGATCCGTACGCCGTCGTTCGCGAGCGTCTGGTAGATGCCTGCCATCTGCAGCGTGGTCATGGACAGGCCCTGCCCGATGGGGAGGTTCGCGAATGTGCCGCCCTGCCAGTTCTGCAGGTCCGGGACGAGCCCCTCGGATTCACCGGCGAGTTCGATCCCCGAGCGCTGGCCCAGGCCGAACTTCTCCAGGTACTCGGAGAACGGCTCCTTGCCGACCCGCTGCGCCAGCATCAGCGTTCCGACGTTCGAGGACTTCCCGAAGATCCCGGTGGTCGTGTACGGCAGCGGGCCGTGCTGCCACGCGTCGGAGACCGTGACACCCTCCATGCTGATGCTGCCGTCCACGGAGTGGACTTCGTCCGGATGGGTGAGGCCGGCCTCGATCGCCGCCGCTGCGGTGATGATCTTCTGCACGGAACCGGGCTCGAACGGGGAGGTCACGGCCGGGTTGCCCAGGTCCGCCCCCCGCTCCAGTTCGGCCGCGATACCCACGGCCGGATTGAACGTGTTGTCGTTGGCCATGGCCCGGACTTCACCAGTACGTGCATCCAGGACGACGGCCGAGGCGTTGGCGGCACCGGAGGTGTCCTTGGCCGACTGGATGGCCTTCTGGACGTGCCACTGCAGATCTGCGTCCAGGGTGAGACGGACGGTGTCGCCGTCGCGGGGTTCCGAGACGTTCCGGAGCGTGCCGGGGATGACGGTGTTGTCCTGGGCGCGGTCGAACGTCTGGCGGCCGTCCTCCCCGGCGAGCGCGTCGTTGAAGTACGCCTCGACCCCTTGCAGGCCGATCAGTTTGCCCTCGTCGCTCTTCGTGGTGACGCCCACCACGTTCGCAGCCAGCGCACCACCCGGGTACTCCCGGATGTCGACGCGCTCGGAGCCGATCATGGGGAACTTCTTGGTGATGGCGTTGGCCTGCGTCACGTCCACGTTGCGGACGAGGTAGGTGAAGCCGCCACCCGAGGAGAGCTTGGCCTCGATCTCGTCGCCGTCCACGGCGTCCCCGAGCACGTCCTCGAACTCCGTGGTGATCTCCCGGACGAGCTCGTCCCAGGTCGGCTTGGAACTGTCGAGCTCTCGCCGGGCCTCAGCGTTCGCCTCCTCGACCGCGGGCTGGATGGACAGGTCCCGGGCCTCGCGGGTGAACGCGATCGGGTCGCCACTGACGTCGACGATCGAACCGCGCGTCGCGGGCAGGACCTCGTGTACCTGACGCTGGCTCTCTGCGCGTGCAGCCAGCTCGGTGCCGCCGATCGTCTGGACCCACAGGAGCTTGACCAGTGCGACGACCATGATGATGACGAACATCGTGCGCATGAACGTGAAGCGGCGATCGGTGGAAGCGATGGTGTGGATCTTCCCGGACCGGTTCGGTGCCCGTCCGACTCCGCGCTGCGCCTCGCGCGGGTCTCCCGAGGGGCCCCGTCGGCCCGCTCCCGGGGTGCGTCGCTCGGTCATCGAATGGCCTTTCGCGGTCGGTCGTGTCAGAAGGGCTGCCCCGGCACGGGGGCCAGGGTGGCGGTCTCGCCGCCGGGTGACGCGGGTGCGGGATCTGCCGGTGCGGCGGGTTCCTGCGGCGCTGGCACCGCATCTGCCGACGGTGCGAGCGGTGTCGGCGGGCCCGCGAGCGGTGGGTACGGGACGGGGGCGACCCCTCGGGGCGAACGGTCCTGGGGGGCCTGGGCCGGCGGGGCCTCGAACTCGCCGCGGTCTGACGACCTCGACGGTTCGGACGCTACCGGAGCGGGTTGGAGCGGCTTGATCGGCGCGCCGAGCTCGGCCACCGGGTTTCCGACGATCTCCACGACGCCGTCCGAACCCCGGATCAGGATCGGGGCACTGGCGACCCCCACCATCCCCAGTTGCTCGGCACGCTGTGCCAACACCTCCGCCGAACGCGCACGCTCGTTGGAGACCTGGAGCGACTCCATCCGCTCGACCAGTTCGACATTGGCGTCACGTGCGTTCTTGAGGTCGTAGGTGTCCTGGGTGGTCTGCGCGGACAGCAGGAGCGTTCCGCCGACACCACCGCCGATGACGAGAAGGAGGACGACGACGAAGGGCACCTTGGCCGCGAGTTCAGCCGCGCTCAGTCGTTCCGCCGGAACGACGACCGTTCGACGTCCGCGGACAGAGCGCGTGACCGGCCTACGGCGGAGACCGATGGGCTGACTGACCGGGACGCGCGTCTCGGTACCCGGCGCGACCGGAGAACGGGTATCGGGTCCGACCTCGGCTCCGACCGAGTCGATGGTGCTCGTCATGGGGTCCTCCCGTCGATACGCCGGACACAACGCACCCTGACCGAAGCCGAGCGCGGGTTGTGATCGATTTCCTGTTGGGACGCCTTCTCCGCGCCGCGGGTGACCGCCGCGAACTCAGGCCCGTAGCCCGGGAGCTCCATCGGCAGTCCTGCCGGCGTGCGGGACACGGTCCGTGCGGACAGCTCCCGCTTGACGATCTTGTCCTCGAGCGAGTGGTAGGCCATGAACACCGCTCGGCCGTCCACGCGGAGGAGGTCCAGGTAGCCGGGGACCGCGTTCTCCACTGCCTCCAGTTCGGAGTTGACCTCGATCCGGAGCGCCTGGAACACGCGCTTGCCGGGGTGGCCGCCGGTACGGCGGGCGCCCTGGGGGATGGTGTCGTAGAGGAGTTCGACGAGCTCGGCACTGGTCCGCAGCGGGTCACTGTCACGGCGACGGACTATCGCCGCGGCGATCTGGCGCGCGAAGCGTTCCTCTCCGTAGACGCGGAAGATCCGGGCCAGGTCGTCTCGCGGATAGTCGGCGAGAATATCTGCCGCGGTGGGCCCGGTCGTGGGGTCCATCCTCATGTCCAGCGGTGCGTCGACCGAGTAGGCGAAACCACGGTCTGCCACATCGAGTTGCATCGACGAGACCCCGAAGTCCAGGAGGATGCCGTCGATCGCCGGCCCGGCCGCGTCCCGGGCGCCCTCGGGCAGTGCCGCGACCACGGCACCGAAATCGTCAAAGCGTGCGTGAACCGGGGTGAATCGGTCACGGAAGGCGGTGAGTCTGCGCGTCGCCATCTCGAGAGCAGTCGGGTCGCGGTCGACTCCGAGCACATGCAGCGAGTCGAACTCCGCGAGCAGGTGCGAGGTGTGCCCCCCGAGCCCGAGGGTCCCGTCCACGATGACGGGCTGACGGCCGTCGGCGACCGCGGACTCCACGACGGGGCGAAACAGTTCGATGGTGCGCTCGAGGAATACCGGGATGTGTGCGGCGCTTCCGGCGTCGCGGTCGGCATCGGGCTCTGCTGCCATCTCGCCTCCTCGCGTCCGGATCGGATCTGTACCCCGGTTGTGGTGGAGCCCCCTGGTCCCCGTCCGGTACCCACCTGGCGTTGGGGAAGTACGTCAGGGTGGTGCCGGGCAGGGGCCGGGGGGCTCCATCCGTCGTTCTGTCGTGCACTGCCTCGCGCCCTCTCCCCGGATCAGAATTCGATCCCGAGCGAGGTGCCCTCCATCTCGGAGAACACGGGCAGGTTCTCTTCGCTGTAGCGATCCCACGCGTCGGCGTCCCAGACCTCGAGACGCTCCCCGAGACCGTTGACGACACAGTCCTTGTCGAGACCTGCGTAGTTCCGCTGACTCACCGGGATGGATATCCGCCCCTGCGAGTCCAGTTGCTGGACTTCCGCACCGCTCACCAGGAGCCGGAAGAACGCCATGTGCCTCTCGCTGAGGTTGGCGGTCGGCCGGACCTTTCTGACCAGTGCGTCGAACTCGCCCTCAGGGAAAACCGACAGCGTGTTGGTGAACCACCCACACACCACCACCCCGTCGGCCAGGCCGGGCCTGAACCGCGCGGGGATCGTCAGCCGCCCCTTGTCGTCGAGCTTGGGACGGTGTGTCCCGTACCCGACAAAGGCTCGTTCACGTCCGGAGTCGCCGGGATCGGTGTCGGTCACCCGCCACCTCCTGAGGAATCAGGCCCTTCGAGCTCCTTGCGTCCCCCACTGTACCCCACAACGCCCCACAAACAAGACCTGCGCCCCACTTCGCCCCACCTAGTCGCATTTGCGCAGTTCACAGCGTTGATTTAGAGAAAAAGAAGAGCGACCGGACACGCAACGCCGACGCAGAGCCCACAAAGTGTCGACGAATACCGAGTCCATTGTGACTGATGAGCACCAGTGAGGCTTCCAAGATGCCGAACGTGGGAGAAAGTGGGGAGCCGGGGTGGGGCGTGGTGGGGCAGACCAGCAACTACCCCGGCCCATTGCGATGTCAGCAACGCCCAGCCGAGCTATGGCCGGTGACGAGCACCGCCGGCTTCACGGACAAGGGTGGGGCGCGGTGGGGCGTCAGCTCACCAGGTGGGGCGCGGTGGGGCGACAAATGAGCGGGAGGGGCGAGCGCGACTGCGCTCGCCCCTCCCGGGAAATTTCGTACCGTCGGCTACGGCTCCTGCTCGAAACGTCGACGGAACCGGTCCTCCATACGAGTGGAGTACGACTGTCCGTCACCCGCATGCGAGGACGAGGCCCGGCCGCCGCCCGGCATACGGGGGCCTCCGGTCTTCTTGGGGCCGGCGAACGTCGTGCCCGACGGGGAGCGCAACGCGAGGATCCCCGCGACGAACATCACCAGGAAGCCGACGAGGCTCAGGACCGGAAACCCTCCGGGCTTGAAATCGAGTGCCAAGCCGCCGATGAGCAGAGCCAGCCCGAGAACGCCGAGCCCCACGACAAGGCCGGTGGGGCGACGAACGCCTGTGGCACCGGTCTTACGGACGGACGACGCGAATTTCGGGTCGTCGGCGTAGAGCGCGCTCTCGATCTCTTTGAGCATGCGCTGCTCGTGCTCGGACAGGGGCACTTCGACCTCCTTCAGATGCTCGCGGGAGACGAGCGCGGCCGGCTACGTCGGCGAAAGCCGACCATTGCGGGGATCAGCCGGTCAAGGCTCTCCCCATCATACGAGGGCAACGCCGCCGTGACCACCAAGATTCCCCTGGACGGGCCGAAGCCCACCCCGTGGACCGTCCGCCAGATCATGCTGCGGGCCCGAGAACGCCGAGCCGGTCGTCCACCAGGTCGAGGAATCGCCCCACCGCCCACAGGAAATCGTCCGCCATCCGTGGCTCCACGGATCGCGGCAGACCGTCCTCGACCGCAGCGGCCAGCGCAGAGTAGCCGCCGAACGCGACAGCCCATTCCTTCAGCTCCGGGACCTCGACAGCGAGGCGATGCCAGACATCAGACGGGCCTCGCCGCCTCGCGCCGGGCAGCAGCAGTGCGCCGGCCGCCGAACGTGCCGCACGATAGGCCTCGACGAACCGGTCCTCGGGGGAATCCGCGGAGACCGCCCTCCCGCGATACGCCTCCGCACGCTCCACCCTTCCCAGGGGTGATCTGTCCGCCCGCCGCCCGGCGGCCCGCAATCCGTTGACCTTCTCCATGCCCTCTGCACCACCCATCTCCGCTGTTCGTACGCTTCTGGTCGCACGCTATCCCCGGGGTACGACACACAACCCGGCGTGAAGGGGACACGCTCGTGATGTGATGTAGCGGATGGACACCGTGATCACCCGGCTCAGCGCAGCCGATTTCAGAGACCGTTTACCCGAGGCGCTCGGGGTATACGTCGAGGCGATGGGCTACCCACCGCAGGTGATCCGCTCACGCGCCACGGCGTGGCTCGAGCACAGTCGACGTGACGGTTGGTCCGGATACGCCGCGTTCGAGGCGCCGCGGCGTCGGCTGCTCGGACCAACGCGCGGACCTCTGGTCGCGATCTGTTACGGCTACCACGGGGCGCCCGGGCAATGGTGGTACGAGCAGGTCTCCCAGGGGCTGAGGGACCGGCAACAGGAACTTCCGGACGATTACGTGGAACTGACCGAACTGCACGTGTCCCCTTCCCACCAGGGTCGGGGCATCGGCGGTGCACTGCTGCGCAGTTTCCTCGCAGATCGACCCGAGCGCACCGTCATGCTCTCGACGCCCGAGGTCGAGGACGAAGGCAACGGGGCCTGGCGCCTGTACCGTTCCATGGGTTTCGGTGACGTGCTGCGCTCGCACAGGTTCGACGGTGACGCCCGACCGTTCGCCGTGCTGTCGCGGCCCCTCCCCCTCCCCGCGCAGGGGGTGTGACGGTGGGAACGCATCACGACGTCGTCGTCATCGGATCCGGCCACAACGGACTCACGTGCGCGGCGTATCTCGCCCGCGCCGGTCTCGACGTCCATGTCGTCGAGAAGGACACGGTGCTCGGAGGGGCCACATCCACCGTCACGCGCTATCCGGGACACCTCACCGACCGCGGTTCCTCGGCTCACCTGATGATCCGCCACACCGGAATCCCCGAGGAACTCGACCTGGGCTCGCACGGGTTGCGCTATATCGACTGTGATCCGTGGGGTTTCGCGCCGGCACCACCGGGGACCGATCTGCCACCGATCGTGTTCCACCGCGACCTCGACGCCACGTGTCGCAGCATCGCCGAGGCCTGTGGGCCTGCCGACGCCGAGGCCTACCGTGCCTTCGTCCGGCGATGGGATGTCCTGGCCGGCCGCATGATGAAGGGCTTCGCCGTCCGGCCCACCGCCGCCGGACTGGGGCGGGCGTTCCTCGGCAGGGAGGATCTCTCAGACCCGTTCGGCGCGGTCCAGACGTTCCTGTCCTCCGGCGACGCTCTCCTGGACTCCACTTTCGACTCCGAACGGCTGAAAGCCGCACTCTCCTGGTTCGGGGCCCAGTCCGGTCCGCCGATGTCGCACCCGGCCACGGCACCGATGGTCGGGTTCGCCGCCCTCATGCACCGGATCCCGCCCGGACGGGCGGTGGGCGGGTCCGGCGCGCTCGCCGACGCGCTCGCCTCCGTCGTCCGCGCACACGGGGGCACCCTCACCGCCGGGGCCGGCGCGACCAAGGTCAGCAGATCCGGTCGCGGCTGGCGCGTGGACACCGAGGGCGGGTCCTCACTGTCCTGTTCCGCAGTCGTCGCGGCCTGCCACATCCACACCACCCTGGACCTGCTCGCCTCCGAACTCCCGGCCACGACGGTGGACACCTGGCGCAGGCGGATCCGTCCGGGCTTCGGCCTGGGGATGGTGGTCAGGCTCGGCACGACGGACCTGCCGCGGTATCCAGGAGTCCCGACGGAGCTGAGCGCACACGGGCTGCAACTCCTCGTGACCGACAGACACCACCTGGACCGCCGGTACGGGGTCGCTGCGTCCGGCGGACTCGACGCCGACCCCGCGGTCCTCGCGATGAGCTTCAGCTCGCTGGATCCCTCGTTGGCACCTGCGGGCCGCCATGAGCTCACCCTGTGGTCGCAATGGCACCCGCGGCATCTCGCGGACGGGACGCCCTGGTCCGAGGCCGGTCCGGGTGAGGCCGACCGGATCATCGCGGCCGCGGACCGGTTCGCGCCGGGGCTCGCGGAATCGATCGTCCACCGGCACGTCCAGACCCCGGAGGACCTCGAGAGAGAACTGGGACTGGTCGGGGGGAATGTCATGCACGTCGAGATGTCCCTGGACCAGATGCTGCCCATGCGGCCGCACCCGGACCTCAAGGGCTACACCGTGCCCGGCGCGGACGGGGTCTTCCTCGCGGGTGCCTCCACCCATCCCGGAGGAGGAGTGATCGGTACCAGCGGGAGGACGGTCGCCGGACTGGTCGGCCGCAGACTCGGCACGTCGAAGCTCCGTCGGCGCGGGTCGCGGGCACAATGACGCACGTGACCGCACCTCATCCGACATCCACCACACGCCCGGCCGGTGGGCGCTCTCCCCTGGCCCGGCGTCTGGCCGGCGTGACCGCACTGGTCACGATGCTCTTCGTCCTCACCGGATGCCTGCAGCTCAACGCGCAGATGAGTGTCCGCAAGGACGACACCGTCTCGGGCCGGATCCTCATCGCCGGCGACCAGCCCGCACAGGCGGCGGCGCTCGAGCGGCTGGGCACGCCGTCCGGGCTGGAGCAGAAGGTTCGGATCACGCCTTACTCCGCCGACGGCTTCACCGGCCGCGAGATCTACTTCACCCAGCTGACCTTCGCCGAGATGGACACGCTCTCGCTGGCGGTGGCCATCGAGGGGGCGCGGCCGTACTCCATGAGCTTCCGCCGCAGCGGCGACACAGTCTCCTTCAGCGGCTCGGTGGACCTGTCCGGGCTCCCGGCTGATCGTGCCGAGACCGCCAACACGAGGGTGGATCTGACATTCCCCAACCGCATCAGCGAGACCAACGGGACCCTCGGTGCCGGCAACACCGTCAGCTGGACACCCGCACCGGGGGCCATCACCCGGATGCAGGCGTCCTCCTCCTACCCTGACCCCGCAGCGCGGGGATTCGCCGTGTGGATGATCGTGGGGATCGGGGCGGCGCTGCTGGTCTCGATCGGGACGGTACTGGCGGCGCGGACCTCCCGGGCCCGCGCCGACCGCCTGTCCCGCTGAGCCCCCC
>CAYFRF010000011.1:0-24247 GCA_964345415.1 uncultured Microbacter sp.
GAGGGTGGCGCCGACGTCGACGGTCTCGTCCTCCTCGGCGATGATCTTGGTGAGCGTGCCCGCGGTGGGGGAAGGGATCTCGGTGTCCACCTTGTCGGTGGAGACCTCGAGCAAGGGCTCGTCGACCTCTACCGTGTCCCCCTCCTTCTTGAGCCAGCGGGTGACGGTCCCCTCGCTGACTGATTCACCGAGTGCCGGCATCTGTACGGAGAAGGCCATGGTGTCGTGACTCCTCGAGAGTTCTCTTGCGCCACCCCGGGCGCGGTCCGCACCCGCTGTGAGCGGCGACGTGGGTTGGGCAACTATCTATTCGTCGGAACAGCCGGGCGGATCCGCGGTGGCGTCCCGTCCAGATGATCGTCGTCCATTGTGCCTTCTGCCACTGGTCGGTGTCGTGGGACGCCCCGATCCGTACCCAGGCGGGGTGGCGATATGGCCGGTTGCCCCGGGAACTCCACCCCCGAGGCTCGGTAGGATCGGCGGATCAGGATCGGTGCCACCCCGGACGGGGGAGCCGAGGGGAGGAGTCCGACGGTGGGCATACGCGAGATGTTCGGGCGGCGTAAGACCCGGATCCCCGCCGACCCGGCGGACCTGGAGCACCTCCGCCGGTGGTGCTCCACCCGTGTGGGTGTGGAGGCCTTCCTGGAGCCGGAGACCCTCGTGTCCGTACCCGGACTGTGCCTGGTGGCCTTCGACGGTGAGTGGACACGCCGTCCGGTCGGGGACGTGGGAACCGCCCGGAAGCTCGCCGCCGAACTGAAGCTCCCGCTCTTCGATGCCACGGCGGGGTATCCGCAGCGGATGCGGGACTTCGAGGAGGTCCGCATCAAGCGTGAGCGGCGCGAACGCGCCCAGCGACTCCGCGAGCAGATGCGCGAGGCCGACGGCGGCTGAGACGGCAGGACCGGCGGGCGCATGTCAGCGCCCGCCGGTCCGTCCCCGGGTCAGCCCGCCGCGGCGATGTCCTCGAGCACCGCGAGCATGGTCCGCACCGGTACGCCCGTGGCACCCTTGGGCAGGTAGCCCTCGGGGGCGCCGTCGTTGTAGGCCGGGCCGGCGATGTCGATGTGCGCCCACTCCACGCCCTCGCCGACGAACTCGCGCAGGAACAGGCCGGCGGAGAGCATGCCGCCCCACCGGTGCGGGGTCACGTTGGTCAGGTCCGCGACCTCCGAGTCCAGGCCGTCGCGCAGCTCCTCCGGCAACGGCATGGCCCAGCCGTGCTCGCCCACGCCGCGGCTGAGCTCGGCCACCCGGTCACGGAAGTCCTCACTGCCCATCACGCCGGGGGTCTTCTTGCCCAGCGCCACCATCTGCGCGCCCGTCAGGGTGGCGGTCTCGATGAGGTGGGAGGGCGAGTCCTCGCAGGCACGCACGATCGCATCGGCCAGGATGAGCCGTCCCTCGGCGTCCGTGTTCTGCACCTCGACGGTGGTGCCGCCGTACATGGTCAGCACGTCGCCGGGACGGTAGGCGGTGGAGGACGGCATGTTCTCCGCCATCGGCACCGTCGCCACGATGGTCATGTCCAGCCCGAGGCGGGCGGCGAGGATGATGGTGGCGATCACCGCCGCGGCACCGCCCATGTCCATGGTCATCTGCTCCATGCCCGCAGCGGGCTTGATGGAGATGCCACCGGTGTCGAAGGTGACACCCTTGCCCACCAACGCGACGGTGGGTCGGCCCTCGGCGCCGCGGTGGGTCAGGCGCACCAGGCGCGGGCCGCGGGAGGAGCCGCCGCCCACGGCGAGGATGCCGCCGAAGCCGCCCTCGGCCAGCGCGGCCTCGTCCAGCACCTCGACCTCGAGGCCGGCATCCGCCGCCAGCGCGGCCGCCCGGTCCGCGAACGATCCGGGGAAGAGCAGGTTGGGGGGAGTGTTGACCAGGTCGCGGGCCAGGCCCACGCACTCGGCGATCGTGGCGGCGCGGGCAACCGCGTCCGAGCCCCCCTCGCCGACGAACACGCGGAGCGAGTCCGCCTTGTCGTCGTCACCGTTGTTCTTGGCGGTGACCTTCGCCGGCCGGAACGATCCCAACCCGGCGCCCAGGGCCACGGCCTCGCCGCGCTCGGCGTCGAGCAGCACCAGCGCCGACCCGAGGCCGCGGCAGGCACGCGCGGCGGCACCGGCCGCGCGGCGCAGCACCTCGTCGGTCCGCTCGTCCGAGGAGGAACCGAGGCCCACCAGCACGACCGATCCGGCGGGGACCCCCGCGGGCGCCGGGACGCGGGTGGTGGAGCCGACCTTGGTCGACGCGCCGACCGAGCGGGCGAGGCTGGCCAGCGCCGCGGTCGCCTCGGCCTCGAGACCGGGGGCGACGACGACGGGGGCCGCGTCCTTCGACCCCTCGGCGGCGGCATCCGCGACGATTCCCACCACCACCACATCCGACGCGACGGGCGAGGTGACCGCCTCGATCGGGGCGAGGTCCGGAGTGTGGCTGAGGATCGAATCCGCGGTCGGCATAGGGCGCTCCTGGGGTCGGCGACAACTGGTTGTGAACAACACACGGGAGTGATCCCGGGGCCCGGACGCCGGTGACGGGGACCGCCACGGCGAGGGCACCATAGTCTATCGACTAACGTGTGAGCACAGCCGTACTGGAGAGCGCGAGGAGTGGCCACATGACTGACACCGGAGACCTCAACGAGGGACCACTGCACTCCCGCCACGTCGAGGCCGGCGCGACGTTCGCACCGTTCGGGGGCTGGTCCATGCCGGTCCAGTACACGGGAACCGTCGCCGAGCACACCGCCACCCGTACCGCCGTCGGGTTGTTCGACGTGAGCCACCTCGGCAAGGCACTGGTCCGGGGCCCGGGAGCGGCGGAGTTCGTCAACTCGTGCTTCACCAACGACCTCGACCGGATCTCCGCCGGGAGTGCGCAGTACACGCTGTGCTGCGACGAGCGCGGGGGAGTGATCGACGACCTCATCGCCTACCGCGTGTCCGACGAGGAGATCTTCCTCATCCCCAACGCGTCCAACAACGCCGAGGTCGTCCGACTCCTGCAGGACGCCGCCGCCGAGCGCGCGCCCGGGATCACCGTCACCGACGAACACCGCTCCCATGCCGTGATCGCTGTCCAGGGCCCGAAGGCCGGCGAGGTCCTGGAGGCACTGGGGCTGCCCACCGACCTGGACTACATGGCCTACGTCGACGCTGATCTCGATGGTCATCCCGTCCGCATCTGCCGGACCGGCTACACCGGCGAGTACGGCTTCGAGGTGCTGCCCGCGTGGGACCAGGCCGGGCCCGTGTGGGACGCCCTGGCCGAGCAGGTCCTCGCCCGCGAGGGGGCCCTCTGCGGGCTCGGGGCGCGTGACTCGCTGCGCACCGAGGCCGGGTACCCGCTGCACGGCAACGAACTGTCGGTGGATCTCAGCCCCCTCGAGGCGCGCTGTGCGTGGGCCATCGGTTGGGACAAGCCCGAATTCTGGGGCCGCGAGGCGCTGCTGCAGCAGAAGGAGGCCGGGCCCGCGCGGCGCATGTACGCGCTCGAGGTGACCGGGCGCGGCGTCCTGCGGGCCGGACAGACCGTCCGGGCCGGGGGACGCGATGTGGGCGTGACCAGCTCCGGCACGTTCTCTCCGACCCTGAAGACCGGGATCGCGTTGGCGTTCATCGAGTTGGACGCGGGACTGAAGAAGGACGACGAGGTCGTGGTGGACGTCCGCGGTCGCGAGGTACCGTGCCGCCTCGCGGTACCCCCGCTCGTCGAGATCCGCACCCGCTGACCCCTCCCCGCACTTCTTTTCAGGAACGAGACCTCATGTCCGACTTCGACATCCGCCCATCCGCCGCACCGACCTCCGCCGAGGAGCGCCAGGCCATCCTGGCCGCACCCGGCTTCGGGAAGTACTTCACCGACCACATGGTGACCCTGAAATACGCTGACGGCGCCTGGGGCACGCCGGTCGTGGAGGCGTACGCGCCCCTGTCCATCGACCCGTCCGCGGTCGTCCTGCACTACGCCCAGACCATCTTCGAGGGGCTCAAGGCCTACCGTCAGGCCGACGACTCGATCGCCTCGTTCCGCCCCGAGCAGAACGCGGCCCGCTTCAACCGGTCCGCCCGCCGTCTGGCCATGCCCGAGCTCCCCGAAGAGCTGTTCATGGAGTCGCTGCGGCAGATCGTGTCGATCGACCGCGACTGGGTGCCCGCCGCCGGCGGCGAGGAGGCCCTCTACCTGCGGCCGTTCATGATCGCGACCGAGACCGGACTCGGCGTCCGCCCGGCGAATGAATACCTGTACTCGGTCATCGCGTCGCCTGCCGGGGCCTACTTCTCCCGCGGCGTCGCGCCGGTGAGCGTCTGGCTGAGCACCGAGTACGTGCGCGCCAGCCCCGGCGGCACCGGCGCCGCCAAGTTCGGCGGCAACTACGCGGCCTCGCTGGCCGCGCAGGAGCAGGCCGCGGCGAAGGGCTGCGACCAGGTGGTCTGGCTGGACGCGATCGAGCGCAAGTACGTCGAGGAGATGGGCGGGATGAACCTGTTCTTCGTCCTCGGCTCCGGTGACTCCGCCGAGATCGTCACCCCCGAACTCTCCGGTTCGCTGTTGCCGGGTGTCACCCGCGACAGCCTCCTGGCGCTGGCCCGTCACCTCGGGTACCCGGTGGCCGAGCGCAAGGTCTCCGTGGAGGAGTGGGAGTCCGGCGTGGCCTCCGGCGAGATCACCGAGGTGTTCGCCTGCGGTACCGCCGCCGTCATCACCCCCGTGGGCTCCGTGCAGCACGCCGGGGGCGGCTACACGATCGGCGACGGTGAGCCCGGCGAGGTCACCATGCGGCTGCGCGAGACCCTCACGGGGATCCAGCGCGGCTCCGTCGAGGACCCGTTCGGCTGGATGACCACCCTGGTCTGACGGGGAGGCCCGGTGGGTCAGCTCAGGAGCACGGCGGCGACGAGTGCCGCCGCCGTGCCGGCCTCGATCACACCGCCCAGGACGTCCCCGTTGACCCCGCCGAGCCGGCGCACCACATGTCGGGTGAAGCCGACGGCCAGCCCGTAGGCGAGAAGGCCCACCAGCGCACCGGCTGCGACCGGCCACCAGGCGAGCCAGCCCGCGTCCACCGGCGGAACCCGGACGAACCCGGTCGCGGCCAGTCCGGCACCGGCCAACACGCACACCACGCCGACCCCGGCCACCGCCGCACGGGACTGGGAGCCGGCGACCATCGCGCCGAACCCGGTCTCCGACGCGGCCGGCACACCCCGTCGGAGCATGACCACCGGCAGACAGCGGGAGAGGACGAACGCGGCGACCGGCGCGGCCCACGCCCCCGAGTCGACCAGTGTCCCCAGCGCGGCGACCTCCGCGAGCAGGACCAGTGCCAGCACCGCCGCCCCCATCGGGCCGATGGATCCCGAACGCATGATCTCCAGGGCACGCTCCGGCCCCGCATACGAGCCGAGACCGTCCACGGTGTCCGCCAGGGCGTCCACGTGCATCCCGCGGGTCAACACGAGTACCGCCCCGACGCCCGCCACCCCGCTCAGCAGAGCCCCGCCGCCGAGGGCGTGGACCGCGTGCGCCACCAGGGTGGCCACGATGCCGCACACCAACCCCACCACGGGCAGTGCCGTCATGGCCCGACCGGCGACCCCGGAGTCCGGGACACCCGTCCGCCCGACGGGGAGCACGGTCATCCACGACAGCGACACCCGCACGGCATCGAGCACGGGGCGTCAGTCGTCCTTACCGCTGACCCCGGCGTCGGCGAAGGTCGCCATCTCCGACAGGATCGCGATCGCGGAACGGACGGTCGGCAGCGCGGCCACCGCGCCGCTGCCCTCGCCCAGGCGCATGGAGTGCTCGAGGATCGGGTCGAGCGAGAGGTAGGCCAGGGAGGCCGAGTGCGCCGGCTCGGCGCTGCGGTGCCCGGCCTTCCACCACTGCCGTGACCCCGGCGCCAGGGCCTCGGCCATCAGCGCGCCGGCGGTCACCACGGAGCCGTCGAGAATGCACGGCGTGCGGCGTACGGCGGCCTGGGCCAGGAACCCGGCCATCGCGGCGATGTCGGCTCCGGCGACCTTCCTCAGCATCGCGACCGGATCGCGCACGTCCCCGGACGCCCGGAACATGGCATCGCGGATCGCCGCGGTCTTGCGCATCCACCCCTCGTCGTCGATCCCCGTGCCGCGACCGACCAACTCGACGGGCTCGTGGCCGGTCACCAGACAGGCCAGGACCGTCGCCGGAGTGGTGTTGCCGATCCCCAGGTCGCCGGCGATGAGCAGGTCGGCCCCGGCGTCGACCTCCTCGTCGGCGATCCGACGACCCGCCGCGATCGCCGCCCGCACCTCGTCCTCGCTGAGCGCGTCCTCGCGATCGATCACCCCGGAGGAGCGGCGGATCTTGTGCGCGTCGAGACCGCCGGGCCGCTCGGCCGACATCGCCATGTCCGCGACCCGGACGGTGGCCCCGGCCTGACGGGCCAGCACCGACACCGCGGCACCACCGCCGACGATGTTGTCCGCCATCTGCAGGGTCACCTCCTGCGGATACGCGGAGACCCCCTGCGCGGCGATGCCGTGGTCGCCGGCGAACACCACCACGCGGGCCCGCTCGAGCGGCCGCGGGGGACACGCATCCTGGCAGGAGGAGATCCAGGTCCCCAGGTCCTCGAGCAGCCCGAGCGAACCGGCGGGCTTGGTCAGGGTGAGCTGCCGGGCCCGGGCCTCCTCGGCGACAGTGTGGGACGGCGGGTGGACCGGTGGGAACGCGACCGGGTCCTCGTAGTGCTCGACATCCCGCAGTCCCGGGAAATCGGGCGCCGTCCCGGAGCCCACATCCGATCCGGCGTCGACCTCGGACTGCGGTATGGCTGAGTCCTCGGTGGCGGCGGCCGTGTCGCGGGTGTGCTCGGTGTGGTCGTCGTCGTTGTCGTTGCGCTCGTGGGTGGTACCGACCGCCGTCGCGGTGGCAACCACGGCCGCGCCGGCGCCACCGAGGGGAAGAGCCTGCCCGGCGACCACGAGGACGGTCGACTCACACACCTCGGCCAGCCGCCTGTTGAGCGACCCGATCAAATCGGAGAAGAGCCGCCCCGCCAGCGTCTCCGGCACCACCCCGAGCCCCACCTCCGGAGAGACCAGGACCAGGGGGCCGGTGCGCTCCGCGACCGCGGACACGAGCGCGTCCACGTCCCCGGCCACCGCGGCACCGCCGTCGGCCCACCCGAGCGTGGCGTCCAGCCGACGGGTCAACCAGCCCCCGAGATCGTCGACCAACACCATGGACGTGGGGTGGTGGTCCAGCACCCGGGTGATCTCGTCGGTCTCCTCGGTCGTCCAGTGCGCCGGCCTGCGCTCGCGGTGCGTGGCGATGCGCGCGGACATCTCCGCGTCACCGGCGTCGTACCCCGCGGTCGCGACGTAGACGACGTCTGTCCCGATGGCGGCGGCCACCGACTCGGCGTGGACGGATTTGCCCGAGCGGGTGCCGCCGAGGACTAGCTGACGCATGGGGGATTCGGCCCTTCCGGAAACGGGAGACGGGGAGGTGGGTCAGGTCGGCCCGGGTCGGATCAGATGGTGTCGCCCGGACGGACCCGCGGCTTCGGCGTACGGAGCATCCGCGGCTGGGTCCCGCGCATCACCGCGTACCAGCCCATCCCGAAGCCGGTGTCCTCCGTGTCGGGGAACCGCTCGCGGACCGCCTTGTTGACCGCACGGCCCAGCAGGATCCCGTCGATGATCACCACGGCGATGAGCACCAGGAACAACGTCTGGCTGTACATCATCAGCGTCGGGTCGGGGATGAGCTGGAACACGATCACGAACAGTGCGAGCGGCATGAACCAGTTGATGATGCGGCGGTGGGTGTCCACCCAGTCGCGGGCGAAACGACGGACCTCGCCGCGGTCGCGGGAGAGCACGTAACGGTCGTCGCCCTCCATCATGAGCTGACGCCGCTCCTCGCGGGCCTCCCGCTCCCGGGCGCGTGCGGCCTTGCGCTCCTCCTTGCTCATGGTGGCCTCGGCCGCCTTGCGGCGCTCCTTGGCCTCCTTGCGGGTCAAGGGGGCGGTGACCGGGCCCTGGCGCACACCGCGGGCGCGTTCCTGGTCGCGGCGCTTCGGCGTGGGCTTGCCCTTGCCCGCGGGCTTACGGGGGTTCTCAGCGGGAGCCGCCCCGGACGCGGGCTCGGGCCCGGCCTCGGGGGCGGGTGAGCCCTTGCCGTTCTTGTCGTCTCTGGAGCCGAATGCGCGCAACTTCACACGAACAGGCTAGGCGATCACCAGGAAGGCCGGACATTCACCCGCACGCGGTGTGAGGCGTATCGTGTCGGGTGGAACTGGTGTCGGGGAATAGAGGACTCCCCGCTGGGCGTTGGAACACATCAGACGTCCTCAAAGCCCTCCCGGATCGCAAGGAGAACCGACATGACCACTGCGGAGAACACCGCCACCGGCGTCCTGCTCACAGACGCCGCCGCCGCCAAGGCCAAGGCCCTGCTCGAGCAGGAGGGTCGTGACGACCTCTCGCTGCGCATCGCCGTCCAGCCCGGCGGTTGCGCAGGCCTGCGCTACCAGCTCTTCTTCGACGACCGTTCCCTGGACGGGGACGTCGTGGACGACTTCGGTGGCATCAAGCTCGCGGTCGACCGCATGAGCGTCCCGTACCTGTCCGGTGCCTCGATCGACTTCGTGGACAGCATCGAGAAGCAGGGCTTCACGATCGACAACCCCCAGGCGACCGGCTCCTGCGCCTGCGGCGACTCGTTCAACTGACCTCACGGTCGCACTGACGACCCGGGCCGATAGTGCATCGGCCCGGGTCGTCTACTGTCTGGAGCATGTCCGTCGTCATCACCGGTTCCATCGCCACCGACCACCTCATGACCTTCTCGGGTCGATTCTCCGAGCAGCTGCTGCCAGACCAGCTCGCGCATGTGTCGCTGAGCTTCCTGGTCGACTCGCTCCAGATCCGCCGAGGGGGAGTGGGTGGGAACATCGCCTTCGCCCTCGGCGTGCTCGGGCGCAGTCCCCACCTGGTGGGCGCAGCCGGCGAGGACTTCGCCGAGTACCGCGAGTGGCTCGAACGGCACGGCGTGGACTGCTCGGCGGTCCACATCAGCTCCGCGCTGCACACTGCGCGTTTCGTCTGCACCACCGACTCGGAGATGGCCCAGCTCGCATCCTTCTACCCGGGCGCGATGGGTGAGGCCGCCACCATCTCGCTGGCCCGCCTGGTCGAGCGCATCGGCCGGCCCGAGCTCGTGCTGATCGGGGCGAATGACCCCACAGCGATGAACTCCCACACTGCCGAGTGCCGTGAGCTCGGGCTGGATTTCGCCGCCGACCCCTCCCAGCAGCTCGCGTTCCTCGACGGGGAGGCCTCCGCGGCGTTGGTCGACGGGGCGCGCTACCTGTTCACCAACGAGTACGAGTACGAGCTGCTGCTCAACAAGACCGGCTGGACCGCCGCGGAGCTCGACGCCAAGGTCGGCACCCGGATCACCACACGCGGCGGCAAGGGCGTGGTGATCGTCGAGCAGGGCGCCGAGCCGATCGAGGTGGGGATCGTGCCCTCGACCAACCTCCTCGACCCCACCGGTGTGGGCGACGCCTTCCGCGCCGGCTTCCTCAGCGGCGTGCTGGACGGGCTGTCGCTCGAGCGGTCCGCCCAGTTCGGTGCGCTCATCGCGACGCACGTGCTCGAGACCACCGGCACCCAGGAGTGGACGATCGACCCGGCTGCCGCTCGTCGTCGTCTGGCCGACACCTACGGCGAGGAAGCCGCCGAGGAGCTCGCAGCCCTGCTGCCCGCCTGAGGGCTGAGGGCGCGCGGAGCGGACCGCACGGCGCCACCGGCCCCGCCTCCCAGATGATCCGCTACCCGGATTCATGATTCGCTATCCCGATGGGAGTAGCGGATCCGGAATCCGGGTAGCGGATTTTCGGTTATGTGGGCGACCGGGTCAGAGCCTCACGGGATACTCGCGCTGTTCGATGTCCGGGACGATGCGGCCCTCGACGAAGATGCCGTGCCAGATCATGAAGCACAGCATGGTCCAGATCCGGCGGCTGTGGTCGGAGTCCCCGCGGCGGTGCTCGTCGAGCATCCGGAGGACGGCGGCCTTGTCCACGTACTCGTCGGTCCCGGAGGCCAGGACGTTCTCGCGGGCCCAGTCGTGGAGCTCGGGCCCGGCCAGCCAGTGGCGGGTGGGGACGGGGAAACCGAGCTTCTTGCGGTGCAGCACGTGCGCCGGGACGATCCTCTCCAGTGCACGGCGCAGGGCGTACTTGGTGGTGCCGTGGGAGATCTTCTCGGAGTGCGGCAGGCGGGATGCGACCTCGTAGACCTCGCGGTCGAGGAACGGCACGCGCAGCTCGAGGGAGTTGGCCATGGTGACCTTGTCCGCCTTGACCAGGATGTCGCCGCGCAGCCACGTGAACAGGTCCAGGTGTTGCATGCGGGCCACCGGGTCCCAGCCGCGCGAGCGTTCGTAGATCGGCGCAGTGACATCCTGGTGGCCCCACTCGGGCCGGTAGTCGCGCAGCACCGACCGCACCTGCTCCTCGGAGAACGACCGGGCGTTGCCGTAGTAGCGGTCCTCCAGCTCCATCGAGCCGCGGTGGAGCAGGCTCTTGCCGCGGGTGCCCTCCGGGATCCGGGTGCTGGCCCGGCCGAGCGCACGACGCAGTCCGCCGGGGATCTTCTCGAAGGCGGCGAGCGAGAGGGGCTCCTTGTAGATGGTGTAGCCCCCGAACAGTTCGTCGGCACCTTCGCCGGACAGGACCACCTTGACATGCTTGCGGGCTTCGCGGGCGACGAAGTAGAGGGGGACGAGTGCCGGGTCGGCGACGGGCTCGTCGAGGTACCAGATGATCTCGGGGATGGCGGCGGCGAACTCCTCGGGGGAGACCACCTTGACGATGTGCTCCACACCTATAGCGGCCGCGGATTCGGCGGCCACGTCGATCTCGGAGTAGCCCTCCCGCTCGAATCCGGTGGTGAAGGTCAGTAGGTTCTCGTTGTGTCGGCGGGCGAGCGCGGCGATCGCGGTGGAGTCGATGCCGCCGGAGAGGAAGGAACCCACCGTGACGTCGGCGCGCATGTGCTTGGCGACCGAGTCCTCGAGCGCGGCGGCGATCTCGTCGTAGCGACGCTCGGCGTCGCCGTCCGCGAACGGCACGACCGGGAACCTGGGTTCGAAGTACCGCTCGATGACCGGTGCGGCGCCGGGGGTGAGAGTGGCATGGCAGCCGGACTCCAGGCGCCTCACGCCGCGCGTGAGGGACTCGTCCTCGGGGACGTACTGGAGGGTGACGTAGTGCTGCAGGGCGCGGGTGTCGAGGGAGGTGTCGACGACGACGAGGTCGAGCAGTTCCGTCACGGACTTCTTCTCGCTGGCGAAGACGGTCCCGCCTGCACCGCTGGCCATGTACAGGGGCTTGATCCCGAAGGGGTCGCGGGCGATGAACATGGACCGCTCGACGGTGTCCCAGATGGCGAAGGCGAACATGCCGCGCAGCCGGCGGACCGCGGCGGGCCCCCAGTGGTGGAACGCCACGACGATCGGCTCACCGTCGCCCTCGGTCCGGAACTCGGCGCCGAACTCGTCCTGGAGTTCCGTGCGGAGCTCGAGATAGTTGTAGATCTCCCCGTTGAACACGAGTGCGTAACGGTCGGGCTGTTCCGGGGGCCCCCACCGGAGGGGCTGGTGCGAATGGGCGATGTCGATGATCGACAGCCGATTGAAGCCGAACGCCGCATCGTCGTCGACCCAGGTGCCGACCTCGTCGGGGCCGCGGTGTCGCTGGCATCCCATGGCCTCCAACACCCGGGTCTCGTGGGTGCGGGCGGAGCCGTCGGGGGTGAGCAGACCAAGTAGGCCACACATGCGTCGGGTACCTCGTGGATCGAAAGTAGGTGGTGGATCGTGGCGCCGCTTGCGCGGGCCGCGACGGGTTCGAATACTACTGCTCTGTGGCGAACGCGCCGTTCTGGTGGACGGCGCGGGGGCGCATCGGGTGAATTGCCGGACCCGCGGCTTCCAAACTGAGAGCCGTGGTCTACTCTTCTAAGGTGTCTCGGCCGCGTGGTCGGAGCCGCTGATCAGGAAGGCGTGATGGTGGAACAGCGTGACGGGCGTCGTCGGACGCGCAGGGCAACACTGGCGGTGTCACTCGGCACACTGGGCTTGCTGTTGTCCGGTTGTAGCCTCCACACCGACAACAAGTGGTGGAACCAGACGATCAACTTCGGATTTCCCAACGGGATCACCCCGGAGGGCATCGCGATTCGTGAGTTCTGGACGGGTACCGTCATCACCTCACTGATCGTGGGCTTCTTCGTGTGGGGCCTGATCTTCTGGTCGATGGCGTTCCATCGCAAGAAGAAGAACGACAACGGGGAGTTCCCCCGTCAGACGGCGTACAACGTGCCGCTGGAGCTGATCTACACGGCGGTGCCGTTCGTCATCATCTCCTTCCTCTTCTACTTCACCGTCATCACGCAGAACAAGGTCCTCGACCTTCGTCCTGAGGATGAGGTCGGGGTGCGTGTCGACGTGACCGCGTTCCAGTGGAACTGGAAGTTCGGCTACAACAAGGTCGAAATCGGCGACAACATGCTCATCGCCGACGGCACCAACGAGGAGGCGACCCGCCAGGCCGAGGAGGCCGGCGTGCTCTCCGACGCCCAGCGTGAGGCCCTCGGCCACGAGGGCATGCCCGCCGCCGGCGGCCCGATCCACGGCCGCCTCGCGGAGGACAGGTCGTACCTGCACTACAACAACATCGAGACCGTCGGCACCTCCGAGGAGGTTCCCGTTCTGGTGGTCCCGACCGACACCCGTATCGAGTTCCGACTCGCCTCGGCCGACGTCATCCACTCGTTCTGGATCCCTGAGTTCATCTACAAGCTCGACGTCATGCCCCACCCGGGCAAGAACCAGCAGCTGAGCATGTTCCAGGTGGAGAAGATCGAGCGCGAGGGCGCGTTCGTCGGCCGCTGTGCGGAGATGTGCGGCGTCTACCACGCGATGATGAACTTCGAGCTGCGAGCGGTCTCTCCGGAGGACTTCGCGGACTACATCCGGTTCCGTCAGGACAACCCGACCGCCAGCAACGCCGAGGCGCTGCAGGAGATCGGCCAGACGCCGTACGCCACGTCCACGTCCCCGTTCAAGACCGGACGTAGCGATACGCGTGACCAGAACAACATCATCGAGACCGCGTCGGGCAACTGACGTCTCTCCCGGGTATCACGCGAAGGACTCCTTAAGCGATGAACGCAACAGTAAGAATCTTCGACGGGCTGTTTATCTTCCTCGCCGTCATCGGTATCGGGTACGCCTACCTGACCGGTACGTCCCGCACCGATGTCGAGTGGGTGGGTACCACCGCTCTGGTGCTCTCGGGTGGGCTGTGCCTGCTCGTCAGCGGCTACCTGCGTTTCGTGGCACGACGGATCAACACCCTGCCTGAGGACTACGAGGAGGCCGAGGTCTCCGATGGCGCCGGTGAGCTGGGCTTCTTCAGCCCGGGCAGCCTGTGGCCGTTCCTGATGGCCTTCTCGATCTTCATCGTCGGTTACGGCGCGGCCTTCTGGAACTGGTGGATCCTCATCGGCGGTGCCGTGGCCCTGATCATCACCGTCTGTGGTCTGGTCTTCGAGTACCACTGGGGCCGGGAGAAGCACTGACCTCCCCGTGAACAACCCCTCGGCAACCCCCGACGCACTCCGTGTCGGGGGTTGCCGCGTTCCAGCAGCCTTTCCGGGGTGAGAACAGGATGACCGTGATGGACCTCGAGACACTCGTCGCAACATCGTGGTGGGCGATCGTGCCCCTCATCGCGGTGGGCACCGTATTGCACTTCGCGTTCGACTGGTCCGGACACAACCGGGTGGTCGCGGTGTTCAGCGCGGTCAACGAGAGCTACTGGGAGCACATCAAGATCGCGGGCTGGCCCACGATGCTGTTCTACGCCGTGCTGTTCGCCCTCGGAGGCGCGCGGCACGCCTCGTTCATCCCGGCCGCGACCGTCGCCCTGTATGCGATCCCGGTGACTATGATCGGGGTGGTCTTCGCCTACAAGGCCGTCACCCGCAGGAACGTGCTATGGCTGGACATCGCGGTGTTCGCCCTCTCGATCGTCGCCGCCCAGACGATCTTCGTGGGACTGCTGCGTGGACTCGACGCCAGCCTCGTCGTCGTCGTCATCTCGGGGTTCTACCTCGCCGGGATCGTCGCGGCGTACCTGATGTTCACGCTCCGTCCGCCCGACGAGCCGGACGTCTTCGTCGATCCCCTCACCGGCCGGTACGGGCTCGAGGGGCACCCCGCCTTCGAGGAGGGGGACTGCTGAACGTACCGGGGCCCCGTCCGCGTGGTGCGGACGGGGCCCCGGGGGTGAGTGCGAGGTGGAGGCGCTACGAGGCTACAGTCCCATGTCCTTGGCGATGATCGTCTTCATGACCTCGTTGGTGCCGCCGTAGATGCGGTTGACCCGGTTGTCCGAGTACAGGCGGGCGATCGGGTACTCGTTGATGAAGCCGTATCCGCCGTGGAGCTGCAGGCAGCGGTCGATCACCTCAGCGGCGACCTCGGTGCAGAACACCTTCGCGGAGGCGGCCTCCGCCGGGGTCAGCTCGCCGGCGTCGAGCGCCTCCAGGGCGCGATCGGCGACGGCCTGAGCGGCGTCGACCTTGGCCTTGCAGGCCGCGAGCTCGAACTTGGTGTTCTGGAACGAGGCGACCTTCTGACCGAACACCTCACGCTGCTCGACGTAGTCCTGGGCGAACCGGATGGCGGCGGCGGCCTGCGCGTAGGCGCCGTAGGCGATGCCCCAGCGCTCGGACGGCAGGTTCTGACCGAGGTAGTTGAAACCACGGTTCTCCTCGCCGAGCAGGTCCTCGACCGGGACCTTGACGTCCGTGAAGGACAGCTCTGCGGTGTCGGAGGTCTTCAGGCCGACCTTGTCGAGCTTGCGGCCGACCGAGTAGCCCTCGAGCGACGTCTCCACGGCGAGCAGGGAGATGCCGAAGCGGCGGTCATCCTCACGCGGGGCCGAGGTGCGTGCGCAGACGATCATGCGGTCCGCCTGAACGCCGCCGGTGATGAAGGTCTTGGCGCCGTTGAGGATGTAGTGGGTGCCGTCTTCGGACAGCTTGGCGGTGGTCTTCATCCCGGCCAGGTCCGATCCGGTGCCCGGCTCGGTCATGGCGATCGCCCACATCTCCTCACCGGAGACGAACTTGGGCATGTAGCGCTGCTTCTGCTCGTCGGTGGCGAGCATCTTCAGGTACGGAAGACACAGGGCCACGTGGACGTTGGAACCGCCGAACGTGACGCCGGCACGGGTGAGCTCTTCGGTCTGGATCGCCTCGAACTTGTGGGTGTCCAGTCCGGCGCCGCCGTACTCCTCGTCCACCGTGATGCCGAAGAGGCCGAGGTCGGCGAGCTTGTAGTAGAACTCGCGGGGCACGATGCCGGCCTCGTACCAGTCCTCGAAATGGGGGATGACCTCCGAGTCGATGAAGGAGCGGAGGGTCTGGCGGAATGCCTCGTGGTCTTCGTTGAACACAGTGCGGCGCAAAGGTCTGCCTTTCCAAAGGTCGTGCTGCCGGGGTGAGGGACGGCGGCACGTCTGGCGGATGTACTTCTCCCACGGCGATCGTACAAGGGCCCCGGATCACGTATTGGACTACGGTCCACTTCGAAGAGGGTCAATTTATGGAACCTGTTTCATCGAGGTCCGGCGGTCGATAGGCTCAGTCCGTCGCCCCGGACGCTCCCGGCGCAAGGGGCGGATCGCGTGGAGGCCACGGCGGATCACGAGTGAGGACACGACAGTGGAGCAGGGCAGTACTTTCGACGCCGAGTTCGATGTGGTGGTGGTGGGGTCGGGGGTGGCGGCCCTGTTCGGGGCTGCGGTCGCCGCATCGCGGGGACTGTCGACATGCCTGGTCGAGAAGACCGACCGGTTCGGTGGGACGTCCGCGTACTCGGGCGGGGCCGTGTGGCTCCCGGGTAACCGCGTACTCGCGCGGGACGGGCTCGAGGACTCTGTGGAGCGCGGGCGGACGTACTTCCGTTCCGTTGTGGGCGACCGTACAGATCAGCGGGTACAGGACGCCTTCCTCAACACCGGACCGACGGTGGTCGAGTTCCTCGAGGAGGAACTGGGGATCCCGATGCGCTTCCAGCCGTTCCCGGACTACTTCGACGCCCCGGGGCGTCAGGAAATGGGCCGGAGCATCTACCCGAAGCCGGTCAAGGGCGAGGACGCGGGGGCGCGGGCATCGGATGTCCGCTCGTCTGTCCCCGTGGACCAGTTCGGAGCAGAGGAGGACACCGCCAGGCTGGACGGTGGCCGCGCGTGGGTCGCCCGCCTCGTCGTGGCGATGGACGCGATGGACAACGCCGAACTGAGGCTCTCCAGCGCTGCTCGGGACCTGATTCGCGATCGCGAGGGCAGGGTCGTGGGGGTGACGGTCGAGGAAGACGGTCATCGTCGGGCCCTGGGCGCACGACTCGGGGTACTGGTCGCGGCCGGAGGCTTCGAACGTTCCGCGGAGCTCCGGCAAAGACTTCAGCAGATGCCCACCGCCGACTGGACCTCGTCCCACCCCGCTACCGGGTCGGGGGATGCACTGCGAATGTTCGAGCAGGTGGGTGCCAGGGTGGATCTGCTGGACCAGTCGTGGTGGTGTCCTGCCACCCTGTTCCCCAACGGTCACGCGGCCTTCACCCTCGGCTTCCGTTCCGGGATCATCGTCGATGCCACCGGACAGCGGTTCGCCAACGAACTCCTGCCTTACGACCAGATGGGGCGCCGGATGAGGGCGCGGATGGCAGACGGTGCTGGGGATGAGTTCTGGTTCGTCTTCGACGACGCCGAGAGCGGCGGGTTCCCCGCGATCTGTATCCCTGCCCCGGACCCCGACGAATTGCGGGCGGCCGGACTGTGGCACACCGCCGGCAGCGTGGAAGAGCTGGCACGGGCGACGGGACTCGATCCGGTTGCCCTGCGTGCCAGCGTGGACCGCTTCAACACGATGGCGGAGAACGGGGAGGACACGGACTTCCACCGTGGAGAGGACCCCTACGGCCGGTTCTTCCTCGGTGCGTCGAGGCCCCAGCAGTGTCTGCGTCCCCTGGGCGGGGGACGACTGCACGCGGTCCGATTGGTGCTGGGAGACCTGGGTACGAAGGGCGGCGCGGTGATCGACGCGGACGCCGGCGTCCTGGACACCGGCGGCCGCCGGATCGCCGGGCTGTACGCTGCGGGGAATTCGTCCGCCTCGGTCTCCGGTGAGGTCTACCCGGGCCCCGGTGTGCCCCTCGGTTCCGGGATGGTCATGGCATTCCGGGCGGTGGCCGACATGGCCGGGGAACCTCTCCCCGTCACCCCCTGACCGGCCCGGTTTTCTGAGCCCAGGTCAGGAACTCCGCGACCGACAGGATCGGTTTGCCCCATTTGTGGGCGTTGCGGGCCTTGATCGACTGGCTTCCCGGTTCCGCCACGACAAGGACGTCGCAGCGGGACTTGGTTACCGTCCCGACCGGGTCCAGGCCCCGCTCGAGCGCAACCGCTTCCATGTCCTCGCGGGAGAGCAGTTGCCCGGTCGGGTCGAACGCGCTGCCGGAGAAGCACACCCTGGCGCCCGGTGTGAGCACTGCCGTGGCATCGGCTTCGGCGAGCACCTCGAGTCCCGCGGTCACGTCGGTGCCGAGCACCGTGCTCACGTGCCCGAGTCGGTCGAGGACGTCGGCTGTGATCGTGACACGCCGGGCTGCGTGACGGATCTGCTCGGCGACGAGCTGTCGCGCCCCGGCGCGGAGCTCGTGGTCGCCCGGTGTCAGCGCCCCCGTCTCCAGGTCCTCGTCGGTGGCCGCACCGTGCCCCGGAGTGCGGGTGTCGGCGACAGTGTCCGAACCGGTGCCGGCCCGCGGCGTTCCGAGTAGCGCAGTGCTCACCGCCGCACTGACCTCGAGCATCGCGGACAACTGGGGGAGTACCTCTGAGCTCGGGGGCCGGAGGTCGGCATCGCGGCTCACCAGGTACCCGATCTCGGCCTCCTCGACCAGGTCCGCGTCGAACTCCCCCGCGCCGCCGTCGCGGGGGCGGATCCGGGAGTGTGCCTCCATCACAGCCCGCGCACGGGTGAGAGCAGTGCCGGCGCGGGCTCGGGCACGTTCGCCGGGTGTCAGTTCGTGCGAGGGCAGGTCCACGCCCAGCGGGAGAGGCGTCACGCTTCCGAGCCGGCGGAGTTCGTGCTCGATCTCGCCGAGCGCGTGGTCGGCGTTCACGGCGACGGGGGTATAGCTGTCCAGGAGCGGGGCGAGGAGTGTCCAGGCCTCGCGTAGGTTCGGGGCCAGCAGGATGTCGGACACCGTGATCCCGAACTCGGTGCGTGCATCCGCGAGGTCCCGTTGGGGATTCACCAGAGTGGTGACGGCGCTGCCGTCGGCAAAGGCGATGGCCAGTTCTACCGGGCGGGGGCGGCTCAGGCGGCTGATGTCACCGACCGTGAGTGCGGCGATCGCGCAGTACCGGCGGTGTGTGACCTCGGTGTCGGAGTGGCGGAGGAACCGGGTGATGCGTCGGTCGGTCTTGAGATCGCCGGGCTGCACGGGACGGGTGAGTACGAGTCCGTCGAGGGTCCGGCAGCGGCTCAGGGCCACGTAGAGCTGTCCGGCCGCGAAGGTGCCCCCGCTGAGGTCCACCACGAGCCTGTCGAGGGTCTGGCCCTGGCTCTTGTGGATGGTGATCGCAAAGGCGAGGCAGAAGGGGAACTGTGTGTAGGTGCCCACGACCTCGTGGCGCATGGCGCCACCGGTCGGGGTGGGGCGGGTGACATCCCAGGTGTGGAGCGCGACCTCGGCGACCTCGCCGCCAGTGAACTCGACGACGACGACGGGGCCGCGTTCGTCCCGGTCACCTCGTCTTCCGAAGGTCACATCGAGCACCTTGCCGATGGAGCCGTTGACCCAGCGGTCGGCCGGATCGTTGGTCAGCATCATGATCTGGGCACCGATCTTGAAGCTCAATGTCTGGTCGGTGGGCGGGTCGAAGTGGGAGACATCCCCGGTGAGAGTGGCTTCCATGGCGAGCTCTGCACCCGGTAACCGCTCGAGGCTCCGGCGGTTCCTGGCTGCGGCTATGCGGTTGGTGGTGGTGAGAGTCAGCCAGAACTCGTCGGTCGGGGGCTCGAAGGAGGGGTCGGTTCGCGCGTTGAGGCGCTCCCGGGCGCTTGCGACCAGTGAGCCCTCGCGTAGGGAGTTGAGGATGCTCGTCAGCGCGGGGTCGCCGGACTGCCGGAACACGTGGGTGAGGTCCACGGTGGGGAAGTGCTTCCGGCTGTAGTGCTCTGCTGAGAAGAAGTACGGGGTGTCGTAGGAAGAGGCGAACGTCTGTGACTCGCTCTCGGTCACGACTGGTGGGAGCTGGAAGAGATCCCCGACCAAGACCAGTTGGACCCCACCGAAGGGCAGTGTCGGGTCGGGGCCGAATCGTTCGAGTGCCACGGCGATCATGTCGAACACATCGGCGCGGAGCATCGAGGCCTCGTCGATGACGAGCGTACGTACGTACGACAGTGCGGTGGCGAACCGACCGGGATGGTAGTTCCGGCTTCGGATGTGTTCCACGGTGTGGCTCGGATGGAATCCGAAGAGCCTGTGGATCGTGTAGCCACCCACGTTGAGCGCGGCGATCCCTGTCGGTGCGGCCACGAGTGTCGGACGCTCGGTCTCGGCCAGGAAATGCCGGATGAGCGTCGACTTGCCGGTTCCTGCCTTGCCGGTGAGGAACAGGTCGTGCCCGGAGTGCAGGAGGTCGAGGGCATGGAGGATCTCCTCGGTGAGGACGATCTCGTCTCTGCCGGTGTGCTCGGTGTCCGATCGGTGTTCGGCCATGTCACTCCTGGGGCGGGGGAGAGGTGGTGACGAAAGACCGCGGGCCGGATCTCCGTGAGGAGATCCGGCCCGCGGTCGTGTACTACAGGGGATCAGTGCTCGTCGTTGCGACGGGCACGGTTCTCCTCCTGCAGTGTGGTGAGCATCCGGTACTCACGCTCGTGCTTCTCTTCGGCCGACTCGTCGAGCAGACGGGCCTGGTCGACCGGATCCGCGGAGAGCGCGCCCTGCGGGGGACGACCGGCGACGCCGAGCTGGTTCATCTTGGTCGGCACCTTGGCGCCGGCGTACTCGAGCGGGATGGCATGGCCGTCCTCGTCGACCTCGCCGAGCGGCTGGTGCACCTCGATGAACTCACCCTGCGGCATCCGCATGATGATGCCGGTCTCGATGCCGTGCTCGAGGACCTCGCGGTCTGCGCGTTGCAGGCCGAGGCAGAGCCGGTAGGTGAAGAAGTACACCAGCGGCGGCAGCAGGATCAGGCCGATACGGCCAGCCCAGGTGGTCGCGTTCAACGAGATGTTGAAGTGGTACGCGATCAGGTCGTTCGCACCCATCAGGACCAGGATCATGTAGAACGTGATGGCCATCATGCCCGCAGCGGTGCGGACGGGAACGTCGCGCGGACGCTGCAGCAGGTTGTGGTGTGCGGTGTCCCCGGAGAACTTGGCCTCGATCCACGGGTAGGCGAACATCAGGACGAACATCGCACCGAGCATCACGGCGACCCAGGTGGTGGCGGTCACGGTGTACGGCCCGAGGAAGAGCTCCCAGGCGGGCATCACTCGTGCGCCGCCCTCGGTGAACAGCATGTACCAGTCAGGCTGGGAGCCAGCTGAGATGTGTGCCGGGTTGTACGGCCCGAGGTTCCATATCGCGTTGATCGTGAACAAGCCCGAGAAGAGCATGATGACACCGACCGTGATAGCGCCGAACGCGACCGACTTGACCGCGAACACCGGGAGGATCCGGACACCGACGACGTTGTTCTCGGTACGGCCGGGCCCGGGGAACTGCGTGTGCTTCTGGTACCAGACCAGGGCGAGGTGCGCCGCGATCAGCGCCAGGATGATGGCGGGGATGATCAGCACGTGCAGGACGTAGAAGCGGGGGATCATCAGGTCGCCGGGGAAGTCTCCGCCGAAGACCAGCCAGTGCAGCCAGGTGCCGATCACCGGAAGTCCCACGATGATGGCCGAGGTGATGCGGAGGCCGGTGCCGGACAGCAGCTCGTCCGGGAGGCCGTAGCCGAGGAAGCCCTCGACGATGCCGAGGAGCAGCAGCACGCAGCCGATGATCCAGTTGGCCTCACGCGGGCGGCGGAACGCACCGGTGAAGAAGATGCGCAGCATGTGCACGACCATCGAGGCCACGAACAGAAGAGCCGCCCAGTGGTGGATCTGTCGCACGAAGAGGCCACCGCGGACCTCGAACGAGATGTTCAGCGCGGTCTCGTAGGCGCGAGACATCTCGATGCCGTTGAGCGGGGCGTATGCGCCCTGGTAGATCACCTTCGACATGGAGGGGTCGAAGAACAGGGTGAGGTAGACACCCGAGATCAGCAGGATGATGAAGCTGTACAGGGCGATCTCGCCCAGCAGGAAGGACCAGTGCGTCGGGAAGACCTTGTTGATCTGCCGGCGCATTCCCTGGGCCATGGTGTACCGCGAGTCGAGGTTGTCCCCGATGGTCGCGAGTTTGCTGTTGTTGCTCATGAACGACGCTCCCAGAAGGCAGGTCCGACCGGCTCGATGAAGTCACCGTTGGCGACGAGGTATCCCTCGCTGTCGACGGCGATGGGCAGCTGCGGAAGCGCACGCGCGGCGGGGCCGAAGACCGGCTTGGCGTACTCGAGCGCGTCGAACTGCGACTGGTGGCACGGGCAGAGGAAACGGTGGGTCTGCTGCTCGTACAGCGAGGTGGGGCACCCGAGGTGGGTACAGATCTTCGAGAAGGCGTAGAAGTCGCCGTAGTTGAAGTTCTCCTGGCCCTTGCGCTTGATCACGCGGGCCGCGTCCGCGGGACGGAAGCGGATCAGCATGACCGAGTTGCGCACGCCGTGGATCGAGTGCAGGTCCGCGGTGAAGGTGCCCAGCGCACTGGCGGGGAGCGGGAACACCGTCTCGAGGGAACCGGTCGAGAAGTCCTCGATGTGGATCCGCTCGAGGCGGCCCTGACCGGCCGGCGGGTGGCCGTCCGGGAAGACCTTGCCCGTGTCACGGCCGAGGTAGACCTTCTCCGCGGGGAGCCCGTCGGGACGGGTCGACGAGGCGAGGGTCCAGCCCGTGGTGTGGAGGGTGCCGTCGCCGGCGACCGTCATCGGGCCACGCTTCCACGGGTTCTTGATCATGCCGCCGAGCGGCAGGATCGCGGAGAGCCCGATGAGGCCGACGCTCGCGCCTAGGAAGCCGCCCATGACCTTGCGACGCCCGAGGGTGGAGGTCTTCCAGGAGTCGTTGAGCTCGGCGACGATGGTGCGCCGGTCGACCTCGCTGGACGGGCCGTCGTGGCGCGTCTGGACCGAGATCTCCTCCGGGATGAACTTCTTGGTGAACTGCACGGCACCGAAGCCCAGGAACAGGATCGACAGGCCGATCGTGAGGCCGAGCAGCGGCGTGTACGCCATGTAGAGCCAGTAGCCGGGCTCGCCCTGGCTCTTGTGCTCCCACGGCCAGAAGATGTAGACGGCAGCGAAGGCCAGGCCGAGAACGGCGGACAGGGCGAACCAGATGGTGACGGTACGCGACGCGCGCTTCTCCGCACGGGTCTCGACACCCTCGGGCCAGCGGGCCTCACGGAACCGCACGTCGACCTCGTCGAGCTCGGTTCCGAGACGGACGAGCTCGTCGTCGCTCATCCGGTCGAGGTCCGCGGGGGACGGGTTCTTGGGGGTCTCACTCATGAACGGGATCCGATCCACAGGGTCGCACCGATGAGGGCGACGATGCCGACAAGCCAGATAGCCACACCTTCGGTGACGGGGCCGAGGCCGCCGAGTCCGTAACCACCGGGGGACACCTTGCTATCCGCATTCTTGATGTAGGCGATGATGTCCTTCTTCTCGTCAGGCGTGAGCTGCCGGTCCGAGAACTTGGGCATGTTCTGCGGGCCGGTGAGCATGGCCTGGTAGATCTCCTGCTCGTTGGCAGGATCGAGGATCGGGGCGTACTTACCTGCGGAGAGGGCGCCGCCACGTCCGGTGAAGTTGTGGCACGAGGCGCAGTTGAGGCGGAAGAGTTCGCCACCACGTGCGAGTTCTTCGGCACGGCTCTCGCCGGAGACGCCGCGGAGCGACTCCTGGGCGATGGTCCCGTCGGGGTTGGTGATGATTCCCGGGCCCCCGCCGTACTGGTCCACGTAGGCGGCCAGAGCGATGATCTGGTGCTCGTTGTAGCGAGGCTTCTTGCGTTCGGCCTGAGCCTCGTTGTCCGCTGCCGGCATACGGCCCGAGTGGACCTGGAAGTAGACAGAACCCGCACCAACGCCCACGAGTGAGGGACCACGGTCCTCGACGCCCTGGAGGTTCTGCCCGTGGCAGGTGATGCAGGCGACGTCGTAGATCGACTTACCCTCGGCGATGAGCGCGGCCTGGTCCTGCTGCGCGGTGGCGACCTGCGGCTCAGGGACCACTGCCGTGGCGATCGCTCCGGCGCCCAGCAGGCCGGCGGCGATGACGAGCGCGCCGGTCGCCTTGCGGCGCCGCTTGGTGGACGTCGATCGCGTGGGAACCGGCGCCGGGTCGGGCGACGGTGAGTCCGCAGCGGGTGGGTGAGGTGAGTTCATTGTGAGTTCCCTGTAGGTGTTGGGACCTGCTGGACACAGCGTCCTGCAGCCAGCTGACTACTGAATGAAGTAGATGGTGACGAAGAGTCCGATCCAGACCACGTCAACGAAGTGCCAGTAGTACGACACGACGATTGCCGCCGTCGCCTGCGCCGGGGTGAACCGCGACATCGTCGTCCGCATGACGACAACGACGAAGGCGATCACACCCGCCGCGACGTGGAGGCCGTGGAATCCGGTGGTGATGAAGAAGACCGACCCGGAAACGCGCGACGAGATTGTCGCGCCCTCGGGGTACAGGTACAGGTATTCGTAGGACTGCCCGATGAGGAAGACCGTGCCCATTACCGCGGAGATCACGTACCACCGACGGAGTCCGAACACGTCGCCCTGCTCAGCCGCGAAGACGCCCATCTGACACGTGAAGGAAGACGCGATGAGGATGACGGTGATCGTCACGGCGAACGGCACGTTCAAGTGCACCGGGTAGGAAGGCCAGTCACCTCCCGAGTTCGCCTTGGAGACGAAGTACATCGCGAAAAGACCCGCGAAGAACATCACCTCACTGCCGAGCCACACGATGGTGCCT
>CAYFRF010000011.1:24257-43882 GCA_964345415.1 uncultured Microbacter sp.
GCTCCTGGGACAGCCAGATGATGGTGCCCACACTGACCATATTCGGCCGATTCAGCGAATGAACACGCTGTGCCATGGCCGATCCTGAGTTATCTACTGCGCTCGTCACGAGGCCAAGTATGACCCCTGAGGTGGCCCGAGTCTGCACGGACCCCCGAAATCGGCGTGTCTGCTCGGCGTTTGTGCAGGTCGTTCTGAAAACTTGCTGGAAGTCCCCTGGGATCTGCCCCCCTTGCAGGGGCTATCAGGGGCCTCTCAGGCAGGGCCCCGGAATCGGCGTGCGGGGCGGGCGTGGGTGGGCGATCGGACCGGGAACGCGACGCGGTGGCACGATTGACGCGATCGGTCGACCTGTACCTGGGTCGTCCCGTCAGGTCAGTGGTGGTCAACAGAAGGAGGTCGGTACACGTGGGCAGTTCGGCGGCGTTCGACGGAGGTCGGTCCTGGCCCGGTGTTCTGGGGACCCTCACTGCTGGTGACGACCTGGACCCGGCGGACGCCGAGTGGGCCATGTCCCGGATCATGGATGGTGTCGCGACCGACGCGCAGATCGCGGCTTTCGGTGTGGCTCTCGAGATGAAGGGCGTCACCGGTCCGGAGTTGGACGCGCTGGCCTCGACGATGCTCGGCTATTCGCGCCGGGTGCCGACAGAGCGTGCGAGTGTGGACATCGTCGGTACCGGAGGGGATCGCCAGGGAACGGTCAACATCTCGACCATGTCGGCTCTGGTGGTGAGCGCGTGCGGGGTGCCCGTGGCCAAACACGGCAGTCGGGCCGCGTCGTCGAAGAGCGGTGGCGCGGATGTCCTCGAGGCGCTCGGGGTCAAGATCGACCTCGGTCCCGCTGAGGTCGCGAGGTGTCTCGACGAGGTCGGGATTGGGTTCTGTTTTGCTCCCGTGTTCCACCCGGCTTTCCGGTTCGTCGCGACCGCCCGGAAAGAGATCGGGATCCCCACGGTGTTCAACGTGCTCGGGCCGCTGACGAACCCGGCGGCTCCGTCGGCGAACCTGATCGGGTGTGCCTTCGAGAAGCTCGTTCCGGTGATGGCGGAGGTCTTCGCGCGGCGGGGCAAATCTGCTCTGGTGGTCCGTGGGTCCGACGGTCTTGACGAGATCACGATGACCGGGCCGTCGCGCGTGCTGCGCGTGTCCGGTGGGCATGTCGACGAGGACGTGATCGAGCCCGCGGACTTCGGTATGGACCGCTGCTCGATCGAGGAGCTGCGTGGCGGGGACGGTGTACACAACGCAGGAGTCGCCCGGGACCTGCTGGCCGGTGTGACCGGACCCGTTCGCGATGCCGTCCTGCTCAACTCCGCAGCTGCTCTGGTGGCGTTCGACGGGCTGGACCGGGATGCGGATCTGCGGGAGGCCATGCGGGCTGCCGTGGTCCGGGCGGCCGCGGCGATCGACGACGGCGGCGCGGCCCGACTACTCGATCGGTGGGTCGAGGTCAGCCGGGACGCCTGACGGCCGGGGCCGAGCGGGCCGTTTGGCCGTACCAGACTCCACACGCTGATGCAGGCGTCAACGCCGCGTCCGAGCGGTCCGGGTGGCCGGTGCGCTCTCCGTTGCGGCCTGCTCCGCACGGTTGACCCACCCGAGGAGCGTGTGCGCGCCATCCACGGGTAGGGACCAACACCCGTCCACGGACACGATGCGCGTGGGTGCTGAGTCGATCCACCTGTGGACGTTGCGGATCTGATCGGCCGTCGCACCCCGGAAGGGGCCCACCGTGGCGGGCGTCGACGTGGCCCCCGTACGGATCGCGTCTATGACGGGTGTCGGCGGAGCCCCGGCCGGTACTGTTCCCGAGCCTGCGAGCCGGCCGTGGCGCACCACCGCGATATCCCACCGGCCGCCACCTGCCCGCTGGGCCAACACGAGCTCGGCCAGGCAGGCTGTCGCGCTGAGCTCCTGTTGGCGAACCAGCGTCCGCACGAGCGTCACGGTTCGATCGCGGAGCCGAGCAGCTCGTTCGAAGGCGCCTTCCGCAGCCAACTGCTCGACCCGTGTGATCAGCATGCGGAGTGGACCCGAGTCGGAGCCGTCGACCAGCGACCGCCACTGTTCCGGGCTCGGGGGCGTCTCGAACACCTCCAGGAGGTCGTCCCACGCCGACCGTGCGTCCTCGGCGCGGGAGAACGGACCCGCCGCCGCGTCGTCTGCCGGGACCCTGTGTGTCCGGCACCGGGCTGTACGGCTGTTGCCAGGAGGATCGGGAGGCGAGAGCCACCAGCCCCGGCGTGGACGACGGGACCGGCGGTTGTACGGGGGTTGGAGGGAGTCGATGAGCTGTTCCTCGACGGTCCAGGCCTCGAGCAGGTGCGCACAGGGCACGGCCTCGACGGTCGTGGCCAAGCCGACCATGGTGCGCATCCTGTGTCGGGAGTCGCCGCCGGAGAAGTAGGACCGGGCGCGGCGACGCACGGAGACGGACGAGCCCACATAGAGGGCGCCACCGCTCTCGTCGCGGAAGACGTATACGCCCGGCCCGTCCGTCAGGGATCCGGTGAGTGAGGACCGCCTCCGTACCTCCGGCGAGAGCCGGCCGTCGTAGGCGCGTAGCTCGGAGAGGGTGGAGACCCCACAGTCGCCCACTCGGGCGATGAGTGCGTGGAGCACGTCGACCGTCGCCCTGGCGTCCTGCAGGGCCCGGTGGTTCGGTTCCGCCGTCGCCCCCAGGTGTGCGGCGAGCGTGCCCAGGCGATGGCTTCGTGTCTCTCCCGGATGCAGTATCCGGCGGGCCAGAGCGAGCGTGCACAGGGACGGGGGATCCGGCCACTGCTGTTCTGTGGTGGCCGCGGCGGCACGGAGGAATCCCAGATCGAACCGGGCGTTGTGTGCGACGAGAACCGCTCCCCGTGAGAACTCCAGGAACGTGGACATCACCTCGCCCAGCGCCGGGGCGCCCACCAGGTCCCCGGGGACGATTCCGGTCAGCCTGCTGACATTCGCCGGCAGGACGCCGTTGATGGCGACGAACGTCGACATCTCGGCCTGGATCTCACCGCCGCGGATGCGCACTGCGCCGATCTCGGTGATCTCGTCGCCGGAGGGGCGGGTCCCGGTGGTCTCGAGATCCACCACCACGAAGGTGGTCTCGGACAGCAGCGGCTCCAGATCCTCGAACGATGTCTGCACTCCCGTCGTGGCGGAGGACGGGATCCGTGCCGGTGGAGGGGGGCCAGATCGGGACATGCCGCCGACGTTAGCCCCGGGGTGCGACATTCTCGGCGGCGTCCCGGTCGGCGCCACGATGTCGTACCCCGTGTCTAGGGTCCGACCCGTCGATCACCCGACACGCATATCGCGTATCGGTAACGGATGGGCAACGCGCCCGGGACGGAGTGTGAGGTAGATCATGTTTTCCATCAGTTGTGCGGGCTGTCCCGGGGCGCCGGGTGGCTGCGATGGGTGCCTTGTGTCTTTTCTGGAATCTGACAATGCCCAGGTAGGTGAGCTGGATCCGGCGTCGTGTGGCTATGTGCTGGCGTCGGATGTGCGTGCTGCGATCGAGCTTCTCCGTGATGTCGGAATGGTCTCTTCCGTCGAGATTCTGGCCGCATTCCGTGCCGCGTAGGCGATGGGCTGGACTTAGGCGAGACGGTTTCGTAACCTTTTCGAGACCTCGGAAGTCATCACCCGCCCACCGGTGGGTAGCCGGGGTCAACACCTAAGCGCCCGAGGGTGCACCGGGGAACCAAGAAGTATCGGGGTGAATCGCTCGAAGATCCCAGTGGTCGGAGAGCGTAGGACAGACTTCCGTGTCCGAACCCGTCAGCTAACCCGGTCGGTGTCGCAGGAAGAAAGAGGAAAGACTCTCGTGGGAGCCCACAGCATCAAGACCAGTTCGACCGGGCGTCGTGTGGCCGCGGCCGGACTGCTCGCAGCCGGAGCGGCTGTCGCCGGATCCGGTACCGCCGCCGCCGCGCCGGTGACCGTCGACATCCCCGTCGAGTTCCAGCTTCCCGGCGTGCCGGCGCAGGTCGCCTTCGACCTGCCCGAGGGCATCGCCCTCCCGGCAGGCCTGCAGCAGGCTGTTGCCGCCGCTGCCCCGGTGCAGGAGTTCGCGGCCCCCGCGCCCGTCGTCTCCACCGGTCAGAAGATCCTTGACGCCGCCTCGACCCGCGTCGGCTCGCCCTACGTCTGGGGCGCCACCGGTCCGAACTCGTTCGACTGCTCCGGCCTCACGTCGTGGGCCTACCAGCAGGCCGGGATCTCCATCCCGCGCACCAGCCAGGCCCAGATCGGCGGCGGGACCCAGGTCTCCAAGGCCAACCTGCAGCCGGGCGACATCGTCGCTTTCTACAGCGGCGCCAGCCACGTGGGCATCTACGCCGGCAACGGCCAGGTCGTCCATGCCCCGTACTCCGGGACCACGGTCAGCTACGCACCGTTGGATTCCATGCCGTTCTACGGCGCGACCCGCTACTACTGATCGGGTCCTTCGAGACTTCACGAGACCCCGCAGCCCCGGTGACGAACCGTGGGCGGCGGGGTCTCGTCGTCTCGCATTTCCTGTAACATCCGACTCCGGAAGCCCGATTCCCACGGTGACCTCCGCGCCCTGATGCCCGCACCCGTGGGCGAACCCGGGCCCTTGTCCGAGTCGAGAGTTCGATCCACACCAGATGATCCGTCGTTTCAGTTCGGCCGCACTCGTCGCGGCCATCGCCACGGTGCTCGCGTTCGGCGGTAGCGCCTCGGCGCAGCCGACGCCCACAGATCCCGGGGCCCCGGTGCACGACGCTCCGGGTGGCGGTTTCTCCGAAGACGCCGGATCTGGTGTCGGGGAGGATCTCGCGGAGCTGTCGAGGCTGTCTGAAGAGGCGGGGGCCCTGGGGGAGGAACTCCACCTTGCCCGAGCTGAACTGGACCGTGCGGTGGCCGACCGGGACCGGCTGGAACGTGCCTCAGGGGTGGCCGCGGCGCTGGCGGCTGCCGCCGACGGCACAGCCCGTAGGGACCAGTCGGTCGTGGACCACCTGGCGGCGATGAGATATCGCGGCGGGGACACCGGTCCGACCCGGGCTGCTGTGCTCGCCGAGAGCCCCCGCGATCTGGTCCACCGGCTCGATGCGTTGCGGCGCGTCTCTGAAGCCACCACGACTGCGCTCGACGTCGCGAAGGAGGCGTCCACGGAAGCGGCCCGGCTCAGGGACGAGGCCAGAGGGGCCGCCGACACGGCCAGGGCCGCCGCGGAGGACGCCCGTCGCAGGACCGAGGAACTCGACCGTCGGTCCGAGGAGATGCGGGCTCGTATGGACGAGGTCCGCCGTCGTGTCGATGCGCTCTCCGATGAGCAGCGGTTCCTGTGGGCCGGCGGTCCGGTGGTCCCCGAGGGGTACACGGCCCCGCCGGTGGACGGGGTGAACACGGCGGCACTCCGAACAGCCTTGTCCCGACTCGGTGCTCCCTACTCGTGGGGGGCGACGGGCCCCTCCGAGTTCGACTGCTCGGGACTCATGGTGTGGTCCTACGCCCAGGAGGGCAAGACCCTGCCCCGCTCGAGCCAGGCGCAGGCCGTCGCAGGTATGCCGGTGGCGCCGGCGGACATCCAGCCGGGTGACCTGGTGATCTACTACCCGGGCGCCACACATGTCGGGATGTACGCCGGGGACGGACTGGTGCTTCATGCCCCGACCTACGGGGTCCCGGTGAAACTCGAGAAGGTGGACGCCATGCCCGTCAGCGGGATTCGTCGATACTGACCGCCGACCCGGCGACACCACCGTCCCCGGCAGGTCGGGTGAGGGCACGACGGGCCTTGTGGCAGGCTCATCAAGCGATGACCAAGACCCTGTTGATCACCAACGACTATCCGCCCCGTCCGGGCGGGATCCAGTCCTACCTCGAGACCTATCTGTCCCACCTCGACCCTGACGACGTGGCAGTTCTGGCCTCGACATTCCGTGGTGAGGAGTCGGCTCGGTACGACGAGACGAAACCGTATCTGGTGGAGCGTGCCCCCACGGAGATCTTGCTCCCCACTCCGGAGCTGGCCACACGAGCCCGGCGGCTGGCCGAGGATTTCGGGGCGACCACCATCTGGTTCGGGGCGGCGGCACCACTGGCGGCGATGTCTCCCGTCCTCCGGACGGGGCCGGTGAACCGGATCGTCGCCAGTACCCACGGTCATGAGGTCGGCTGGTCGATGCTCCCCGGTTCGCGCCAGGTGCTGCGCCTGATCGGGGACTCCACGGATGCCGTGACCTACGTCAGTGACTACACCCGTCGTAGGTTCGCGTCCGCGTTCGGGCCGCGTGCCAGGCTCGTCCACCAGCCGGGCGGGGTCGACACGGACCGATTCCGGCCCGACCCCGCGGCACGCAAGGCAGTGCGGGAGCGCTACGGGGTGGCAGACCGGGACGTGATCGTGTGTCTGTCCCGGCTGGTGCCGCGCAAGGGGCAGGACATGCTCATCCGCGCGATGCCCGAGATCGTGAGGCAGGTGCCCGGGGCCATCGTGATGATTGTCGGCGGAGGGCCGTACCGGCGGACCCTGGAGGGGCTGGCTCGGCGACACGGTGTGTCGGACCGGGTGGTCTTCACCGGACGGGTACCCGCAGAGGAGATCGTCGACCACCACCGCATGGCGGACGTCTTCGCGATGCCGTGCCGCACCCGCGGCGGGGGACTGGACGTGGAAGGACTGGGGATCGTCTACCTGGAGGCGTCGGCCTGCGGCGTCCCCGTGGTCGCCGGCCGCAGCGGAGGAGCTCCCGAGACCGTGCTGGACGGCCGCACCGGCTCGGTGGTGGACGGCACGTCCGTCTCGGAGATCGCCGAGTCCGTGACCGCGATCCTCGGCGACCGTCCGCGCGCCTCGGCAATGGGTATGCGTGGCCGGAACTGGGTACTGGAGCGCTGGCGCTGGCAGGACCTGGCCAGAGACATGGAACGCGTGCTCTCGGGGGACTGAAGCCTCGAGAACACGCGTTCCGTGGTGATGGCCGCAGGGCGGCGGCTCGGGGGTCAGGCGTAGAGCGCCTCGATCTGCTTGGCGTACTTCTGGTGGACCACGTTCCGCTTGACCTTGAGCGAGGCGGTGAGCTCGCCCGTTTCCTCCGTGAACTGGTCCGGCAGGACGTGGTACTTCTTGATCGACTCGGTGTGCGACACCGTCCGGTTGGCGCGCGCCAGGGTCTGGTCGAGGTGCTCGATCATGTCGGCGTCCTTGAGCAGGTCGTAGAGCGACCCCGACTTGCCGTGGTGGTTCTTCCACCGCTCGACCGCCTCGGGGTCGAGAGTGAGCAGCACGGAGACGAAGGGCTGACCGTCGCCCACGCACACCGCCTCGGCGACCAGCGGGTCCGCACGGAGCGCGTCCTCGAGCTGACCGGGCGCGACGTTCTTGCCGCCGGCGGTGACGATGATCTCCTTCTTGCGGCCGGTGATGGTGAGGTAGCCGTCCTCGTCGAGGGAGCCGAGGTCGCCGGTGCGGAACCACCCGTCGGAGAACGCTTCGGCCGTGGCCTCCGGGTTGTGCCAGTACCCGGAGGTGACCACCGGGCCACTGACCTCGACCTCGCCGTCGGCCGCGATACGGACCGAGCACCCGGGCAGTGGCTGCCCGACGCTACCGATGCGCATGTTCCCCGGGGTGTTGACGGTGATGGCTGCGCAGGTCTCGGTGAGTCCGTATCCCTCGAAGATGTTGACCCCGATGCCGTCGAAGAAATGTGTCAGGCGCTCGCCCAGCGCCGCACCGCCGGAGATGGCGATCTCACAGCGTCCGCCGAGAGCGTTGACGAGCTTGGCGTAGACCAACTTCGAGAACACCGCGTGGCGGAGCCTGAGCATCGGCCCCACCCGACCTTCCTGACGGGCGCGTGAGTAGGCCACCGCGGTGTCGGTGGCCTTGTCGAACATCCACGCCTTGAACGCCCCGCCGTCCTGTGCGGTCGCCTGGGCCTTGGTGAAGACCTTCTGGAACACCCGGGGGACCGCGAGGATGTAGTGCGGGCGCATCTCGCCGAACGTGTCCACGAGATTGGTGAGATCGGAGGAGTGCGCGATCGTCACCCCTGCGTGGAAACCGGCGTAGGTGACCGCGCGGGCGAGCACGTGGGCCAGCGGGAGGAACATCACCGTGGTCGCGTCATCGCGCAGGTACTGCTGGAGCGGGCTTTCGAGGAACGCCAACGTCTCGGACATGAAGTTCCGGTGGGTGAGCATGCAGCCCTTGGGGCGCCCCGTCGTGCCGGAGGTGTAGATGAGCGTGGCGAGGGAGTCAGCCCGGACCGCGGCCCGTCGTTCGTCGAGTACGGAGACGTCGACCGCGGCGCCGTCGGCGATGAGCATGTCGATCACCGGGGTCTCGCCCTCGATCACCAGCATCTCGGGGGTGGGCTCCAGCCCGGCGATCCCCTCACGGGCGGTCGCGGCGTGGGTCTCCTGCTCGACGATGATCAGACGCGCCGAGGAGTCGTCCATGATCCACCGGATCTGCTCCGCGCTCGAGGAGTCGTAGACCGGGACGGTGACCGCGCCGACAGCCCAGATCGCGAAGTCGATGACGTTCCACTCGTACCGGGTCGAACAGAGCAGGGCGACCCGGTCACCGGACTCGACCCCTCGGGCCACGAGACCGCGGGCGACCGCGCGGACGGTGTCCGCGAACTCCCTGTTGGTGACGTTGGTCCACTTGCCGTCCACCGGCTTCTGGAACGCCACGTTGTCCGGGGACTGCTCGGCACGGTCGTACGCGGACTGGACGCATGACCAATCGTCGGCGACGGTGAAGGTGGCGGGTGCGGCGACGTATTCGCGCAAAGTGTCCTCCCGGTGGAGACGTTCACTGTATAAAGGCCACCCCACACTATCCCCGGTAGGAGTCCGTGGTCACCCCGCCCGGCGTCCCGGGCTCGGCGGGCACACATCTCGGGTCCCGATATGTGAAGCTTGGGGGTATGAGCGATGACAACGGCACGCCCGGGGTCTGGCCGACTCGGGACTCCACGGTGGTCGCGGCGACGCCGGACGCCGTCATGGCCGTGATCTCCGATTTCCCCGCATATCCCGAGTGGTCCACCTCGATCAGGGTGGCCGAGGTCCAGTCGACCGGGACCGACGGTCTCCCTGATCTCGTGCGCTTCGAATTCCTGGCCGGCGCCATCGCGGACGAGTACGTGCTCGCCTACTCGTGGTCCGCCGACAACCGGGGTCTCGAGTGGCGGCTCATGAGCTCGACGCTCCAGAAGGCGCAACGTGGTAGCTATCGACTCGAGCCGGTGGAAGGTGGCACCCGGGTCGACTACGAACTCGAGATCGAGCTCGCCGTCCCGGTGATCGGGAGCCTGCGGACCCGGGCGGAGCGGCGCATCCTCGGAGACGCGCTGAGCGAACTGAAGCGGAGGGCTGAGGCCACGTGAAGGACACCCGTGTCGTCGTCGTCGTCGGCGGAGATCCGCGACAACGCGCCTCACTGACCGCGGACGTCGTCGCCAGGCAGCCCGGGGGTGCCCTGGTCCTCACCGGACATCCCGACGCCGTGGACCAGCGGCTCGACACCACCGCGACCGGCGCGGTCGAGGTGCGGGCGGACGACCCGGCCACACGCCTGGAGGCCTACCGCTCCGGCGCGGTCGACCCACACGACGACGTGCTCGCCGCACTCTCCGCCGGCGGAGACGGCCCACTCGCGGCCGTCCTTGGCTGGGAATACGCCCGCCGGGCAGCGGCGGCCGGCTACTGGGACGTGGTGGTCGTGGAGCTCGACGGGGACCTCGGGGCGGTCCGGCGACTGGCCGCGGCCGGCGAATTGGCGGTGTTCGTCGAGGCCAGGTGGCCGGCCCATGTCCGCTACGCGTCGATGGCCGCCGGCGACCTCGCCGACGCACGGGTCAGGGAGGCACACCGGTTGGCGATGCTCGTCGACGACGTCGCCGGGTTCCTCGCCGGTCCCGTCGAGATCGTCGTGGCGGGAGCGGCACCCGAGCGGACCCTCGCGATGGCGGAACTGGCGCGTGGTGCGGTGTCCCCGGAGATCTCTCCCGACGGCACCGGCGGATACCTGGTCACCTACCCGGCCCCTGCCGGGCCGACGACACCCGCGACCGTCGACGGTGCCCGGCTCCGCCTGGATCACGACGGCGTCCGGACGGTGGTACGGCTCCCACCACTGCTGGCGCGCTGTGTGCTCGCCGGATCTGAATACGACGCCGAGGCAGGTCATGTCGTGCTCCGTTTCGAGCCCGACCCGGATCTGTGGCCCTCGAACCTCGTACCTTCCGGGTCCGCCGGCCGCGCCGGGTAATATCCGCCTTCGACATGAATCATCTACCCGAGGAACGGTGACCAGGTTGCTGTACTGGTTGTTCAAGTACGTGCTCATCGGACCTTTCCTCCGGTTGACGAGCCGCAGGGTCGTCACCGGTAAGGATCATTTCCCCCGATCCGGTGCAGCACTGCTGGTCGGCAACCACCTCTCCGTGGCGGATTGGCTGTTCATGCCGCTGCTCATGCCCCGCCGGGTGACGTTCCTGGCCAAGAGCGACTACTTCACCGGCACCGGCGTCAAGGGGATGCTCAGCCGGTGGTTCTTCGCCGGCTCGGGCCAGCACCCGATCGACCGCACCAACGCGGATGCCGCCCAAGCGGCGATGAACGCCGGGCTCGAGGTGCTGTCGGAGGGGGAGATCCTGTGTATCTACCCGGAGGGCACGCGTTCGCCGGACGGTCGCCTCTACCGGGGGAAGACCGGACCTGCGCGGCTGGCCATGAAGGCCGGGGTGCCCATCATCCCGGTGGGTGTGACCGGCACCGGCGCGTACATCCGCTGGCTCTCCGCACCCCGGCCGGGTCGCCGTCCGCAGGTCCGGGTGATGGTCGGCGAGCCGCTCGACATCTCCCCGTGGGCGGGCCGCGAGGGGGACCGCGCCGCGGAGCGCGAGATCACCGACGAACTGATGCTCCGGATCCAGGCGCTGACCGGCCAGGAGTATGTCCCGGACGTCTACGGCACAGACATGAAGAAGCGCTACGACGCGATCCGCGAGTCCGGCCGGAATCTCCTCGACCAGCCGGTCGACGGGCAGAGCTGACCGGCGGTGCGCTACTTCTACGACTGCGAGTTCATCGAGGACGGCACCACCATCGACCTGGTGTCGGTGGGGGTCGTGGCCGAGGACGGCCGGGAGTTCTACGCCGTCTCCACAGAGTTCGACGCCGGTGCGGCAGGCCCCTGGGTGCGGCGCAACGTGCTGCCCAAGCTGCCCAACCCGTCGTCCCAGGCCTGGATGTCACGCTCCAGGATCCGGGACGAGCTCTACGACTTCCTCACCGCGCCCCCGACCGGAGGCGTCGAGATGTGGGCGTGGATCGGCGCGTACGACCACGTGGCGGTGTGCCAACTGTGGGGGGACATGACCGCGCTGCCCGCCGCGATGCCCCGGTTCACCCGGGACGTGCGTCAGCTGTGGGAGATGGCGGGCAAGCCCGATCTGCCCGCTCATCCCGGCGGCGAACACGACGCGCTCGCCGACGCCCGACACGCGATGCTCCGGTTCCGTGCGATCGCCGCGAAGGCGCCTCACCTGGGTCTCTGAGGACGGAACGGTCCGGCGTCGCGTATCCTCGCCGGGGTGAGCAACTGGACAGTCGACGTCGACATCGCGCAGCTTCCCGATCTGCCCCCGCTCTCCGCGGAGCTCGACCGGCAGTTGGCGGACGTATTCTCCCGGCCGGCGCTGCAGCAGCCGTCCTGGGACCCCCAGCACGCCGCGGCGATGCGCAAGGTCCTCGAGAGCGTGCCGCCCATCTGCGTGCCCTCTGAGGTCGAGCACCTCTCGGACCGCCTCGCGGACGTGGCGCACGGGCGGGCGTTCCTCCTCCAGGGCGGTGACTGTGCGGAGACGTTCGAGGCCAACACCGAGCCCCACATCAAGGGCGTCATCCGCACGTTGCTGCAGATGTCGGTGGTCCTGACCTACGGCGCCTCGATGCCCGTGGTGAAGGTCGGCCGCATCGCCGGCCAGTACGCCAAGCCCCGCTCGGCGGACCGGGACGGTGCGGGTCTGCTGTCCTACCGCGGCGACATGGTCAACGGCCTGGAGGCCGACGAGGCGGCGCGCGAGCACGACCCGTCGCGTCTGGTCCGTGCCTACGCCAACGCGGCTGCGGCCATGAACCTCGTGCGTGCGCTGACCGCGTCCGGCACCGCGGACCTGCACAAGGTCCACGAGTGGAACATGGAGTTCGTCGCCGGCTCCCCGGCCGGCGCGCGGTACGAGGCCCTGGCGGCCGAGGTCGACCGTGGCCTGCGCTTCATGGACGCCTGCGGGGTCTCCGACGAGAACCTCCGGTCGGCGGACATCTTCTCCTCGCACGAGGCCCTGGTCCTGGACTACGAGCGGGCCATGCTGCGCCTGGCCGACGACGGTGCCGGGCTGACGGGCGACGCCGAGCCGGGCCTGTACGACCTGTCGGCCCATTTCCTGTGGATCGGGGAGCGGACCCGCGGGATCGACGACGCGCACGTGGCGTTCGCCTCGATGATCCAGAACCCCATCGGGCTGAAGATCGGACCCACCACCACCCCGGAGCTGGCCGTCGAGTACGTGGAGAAGCTCGACCCGGACAACCGGCCCGGCCGCCTGACCCTGGTCTCGCGGATGGGCAACGACAAGGTCCGTGAGGCGTTGCCCCCGATCGTCAAGGCCGTCGAGGCGACCGGTCACAAGGTCATCTGGCAGTGCGATCCGATGCACGGCAACACCCACTCCACCTCGAATGGCTACAAGACCCGGCATTTCGACCGGATCATCGACGAGGTGCAGGGCTTCTTCGAGGTGCACCACGCGATCGGTTCGCACCCGGGTGGCATCCACATCGAGCTGACAGGTGAGGACGTGACCGAGTGCCTGGGCGGTGCCCAGGACATCTCCGACCTCGACCTGGAAGGCCGCTACGAGACCGCGTGCGACCCGCGGCTCAACACCCAGCAGTCGCTCGAGCTGGCCTATCTGGTCGCCGAGATGCTCCGCAGCTGAGCACTCACGGTCCGCGAGCCACCGCACACGACCAGAGGCAGTGTCCCGGGAAGGGGCACTGCCTCTGGTCGTAGGTGGAGCCGGGGGTGACGCGGGGTCGAATTCAGCCCAGTGCGTCGATCTGGACCTCGCTGCCGCGGGCGACCACCCGGCCGGGCAGCGGTGTCTGTCCGTAGACGATGCCGTTCGCTGTGCCGGTGTCGATGACGCCGCGCAGCCCGGCGTCCTGGAGCCTGGCACGCGCGTCGGACGCGCGGGATCCCAGGACGACGGGCACCGTCACTGCGTTCGAGGGCACGATCCGCAGGACGGCGTTGGACGGGTCGAGGCGGGCGCCGGCGGACGGCTCGGTGCGGACCACGCGGCCGTCCGCCACCTGACGGTCGGTGACCGGTGCCTCGCGGACGATGGTGAACCCGGCTTCCCGGAGGACGTCGGTGGCCTCGTCGACGGGGACGTCCCGGATGTCGGGAACGGTGAGCGCATTGGAGACCAGCAGTGTCACGGCGTCGCCGCGGGCCACGTCACTGCCGGCGTCCGGGTCGGTGCCGACGGCCGTGCCGCCGTCCACCTCGGGGTCGAACACCCGTCTGACCTGGGACACGGTGAGCCCCGCGCCTTCGATGGCGGTCCGCGCCTGGTCCTCCTCGAGTCCCACGACCTCGGGGACGGCGACGGGAGCCGGACCGGCGCTGGTGAGGATCTCCACGGGGGTGCCCACGTCGACGGTGGTGCCCGAGCGGGGCTCGAGGGAGACGACCTGGCCGACCGGTACCGAGTCGGAGTGGGTGGTCTGCCCGGTCATGGGCTCCAGCGAGAAGTCGCGCAGCATTTCCGAGACGGCTTCGACGGTCCGGTCGGCTCCGACCTCGGGCACGACGGGACGTCCGACCGAGACCAGGACGGAGACGATGTCGCCGCGGGGGATGCGCTCCCCGGCGGCGGGGTCGGTGCCCACCAGCAGGGTGGGGGGCACGTCGTTGCTGAACTCGTCGCGGGCGACGGCGACCAGGCCCACGGCGGACACGGCGTCGGTGGCCTGTCCCACGGACATGCCCTGGACGGACGGCACCTCGACGAAGCGCCCCGAGCCGAGCCACCACCCGGCCACGGCGAGGCCGATCGCGGCGGCCAGCACCACGATGAGCCATAACAGGCCGGGCTTGCGGCGCGGCCGGATCTCGTCCCGTTGTGGTGCGATCTCGAGTTCGCCCGGGGGGTACGGGCCGGCTGCGGGACCGTTCCAGTGCTGAGGGTGGTCGGGGGCGTGCTGACCCGTCGGTGGTGCGGTCGGTGGGCCCGGGGGTGGCTGCTGGGCCCCGGGAGCGGGGACGGCGCGGGTCTCGACGCGGGTGGGGACGGGGCCCCCGTGTCGGACCGCCTCACCGCTCTCGCGGGTGGCGGCGTCGAACTCGGACTCGGCACCCGGGGTGGACCGGGCGGCCTTGGCGCGGGCCCGTGACCAGGACGACTGCTGTGGCGCCGGCACCACGTAGTCGGGGAACCGGCCTTCCCGTGCGGCCTGGTCCAGATCGCGGAGCATCTCACCGGCATCCGCATAGCGGTCCTGGGGGCTGCGCCGGGTCGCCCGCAGGACGAGGTGATCGAGGTCCTCGGCCACGCTGTCGGACTGGTCGGACGGGGAGGGGACGTCGGTGTCGAGGCGGCGGTAGGCCACGGCGATGTTGTTGTCCCCGCTGAACGGGGGTTCGCCGGTGAGCATCTCGTAGGCCAGGACTCCGAGCGAGTAGAGGTCGGAGCGGCCGTCGGTGTCGGCGCCGGAGATCTGCTCGGGGGAGAGGTAGGCGGCGGTGCCCATGACGACGCTGCTGGAGGTGGCGCGCGATTCGGCGACTGCCCGAACCAGGCCGAAGTCGGCGAGTTTGACGGCGCCGTTGGTGGAGATCAGGACGTTCTCGGGTTTGATGTCGCGGTGAACCAGCCCCGCCTCGTGGGCCTCGCGGAGCGCGCCGAGAAGGGGGCGGAGCACCGCGGCGGCGGCGTACGGGGGCATGGGGCCGCGTTCGTCCAGGAGTTCACGCAGAGTGCCGCCGGGGACGAGTTCCATGACGAGGAACGCGGTGTCCCCTTCGACACCCTGGTCGAAGACCTGCACGATCCCGGGGTCGGACAGTCGGGCGGCGGAGCGTGCCTCCAGGGTGAAACGGTCCACGAAGGAGCGGTCCCCGGCCAGCTGGGGGTCGAGCAGCTTGACGGCCACGTGGCGGTCGAGCCGCTCGTCGGTGGCCAGGTGGACGATCGACATCCCGCCACGCGCGATGACGGCGTCCAGCCGGTACCGCCCGTCGAGCAGGGCGCCCGGCCTCGGAATCTGCCCGTCGTGAGTGCTCATGCCGTCCATTCTGCCCCTCCCGTCCCCGATGCGGTATGCCCGGCGCGGTGTTGCCGATGGTGTGGCCCGCGGTGGTGCCCCACCGGCGTCCGGGGTCTAGCCTGGTGACCGTGAGTAAAGTTCCGCACTGCGAGGACGTCATTCCCTCCGACGTCGAGACCGTCAACCTGCCCGAGGTGTCCGAGCGGCTGGGTATCCCGGTGACCCGGGTGCACGACCTCCTGCGCGACGGGGCGCTCATCGCGATCCGTCGCGAGGGTGTGGTTGTGGTCCCCGAGGTATTTTTTGACGACGACGACGAGGTGGTGCGTTTCCTCCCCGGTCTCGTCTCCGTTCTCCGCGACGGGGGCTACCAGGACGACGAGATCCTGAGGTGGCTGTTCAAGGAGGACGACTCACTGCCGGGTCGCCCGGCTGACGCACTCCACGGGCACCGGGCGCGCGAGGTCATCCGGCGAGCCCAGGCGATGGCGTTCTGACCTCATCCGTTCCGCTGGTGGCACGCCACCACCACCATGAAGCCGCCCCCGCGGCCAGGAGCGCGGCTCCGACGATGGCGGGGCTGTAGAGGCTGGTCGAGCCGTTGGGGCCGATCGCCATGATGAGGAAGAGGGTCACGCCCACCGCGGCGGTGGTGGCGCGTCTACCGGGGCGGCCGAGGAACCAGAACGCGGTCACCCACACGTGGTACCAGGGCCAGGCCAGCGAGTTGAGCACCACGAACACCAGCAGCGCCACCAGGATCCCGCGCAGCGCCGACGCGGTGTTGCGACGGCTGAACCACCAGACCGCGACGAGGGACAACGCCAAGACGACACGGCCCACATCCCGGGACACGGCCAGGACGTCCGCGAATCCCGGGGTGTCGAACGCCGCGTGCACGAGGTGGGCCACCGCGGTGGGTGCGCTGAGGTAGTTGATCACCCGGTCGGAGACCGAGATGGCGTTGACCCACCCGAACCCGGTGCCGGAGACGAGGGTGGAGAGTACGAACACGACGCCGGCCGTGGTCGCGGCGAGCGCGGTGTCGCCGATCGCGCCGAGGAGCGGCCGTGTACCGGTGCCGTCGGCGGCCGATCGGCGGCGGTCCAGGGCGATCCACAGCAGGAACGGAGCGACGATCACCGCGGTGGCCTTGAAGGCGACGGCGAGTCCCACCACCACACCGGCCCAGGCGTACCGGCGGTCGAGGGTGAGGACGACCGCCGCGAGGCACGCCACGAGGGGGAAGACCTCGTTGTGCAGCCCGCCGGACAGGTGGATGACGGTCAGCGGGGACGCGCCGGCCATCCACACGGCCGCACCGGCGTCGACGCCGACGCGTCTGGCCGCGGCCACCACGAGCACGAGCATCGCCGCGAGGGCGATGAGGATGAGGACCCGCAGGATGAGGATCCCCACCGCGGGGTGGCCGCCGGACATCGCCACGACGATCCGCATGAGCAACAGGTGTAGAGGGCCGTACGGGGTGGGGGTGGACTGCCAGTCCGCGCTGACCTCGATGGTGAAGGCGCCGGGGTTGGCGTCCGGCCCGTACTGGTACGGGTCGACGCCGGCGGCGGTCATGGCGCCCTGCGCGAGGTAGGACCACGCGTCCCGGCTGAAGAGGGGGATCGCCGGGAGCATGGGCAGCGACCACAGGGCGGTGGCCCACGCCGCGTCGCGGACCGGCAGTCGCCCGGCGACCGCGCGGGGTCCGAGCGCGAGCCATGAGGTGACCAGCAGGACCACACCGATCCAGCAGACGATCATCGCCAGCCCGGCACCGTGTCCGAAGGTGAGTCCGGGCAGGCCCACCGCGACCGCGGGGCCGCCGTCGACGGGCAGCGCGCCCACCCCGAATCCGGCGAGGGTGAGCAGGACGGAACCGAGGACACCGCGCCACAGTGCCGGTCCGGAGGGGCCGGTCAGCGCGGTGCGCGCCGAGTGTGCGGTGGCGGCAGCCAGCGCACGCAGGCGTGAGCGGGGGGAGAGTGTCGTCGTCGTTGTTGTCGGCGGCACCGCCGCCGGAGAGGGTGACGACGACGGAGCGTCGCCCCCTACCCGACCCGGTTCCGTGGCCCCGTGCACGGCTCAGGCCCGTCTACGGGTGGCAGCCGCGGCCAGGGCCCGGAGGACATCCCGCCCGTTCGTGGTGACCGCGTCGGTCTCGACCGCCTCCAGGGCCCGGGTCGTCAGGGTGTCGATCTCCTCCTCCACCGACGCCACGGCACCGGAGTCCACGAGGATGCGGCGCGCGCGGTCCAGCGTGGGCGCGTCGAGTTCCGTCCCGATCACCCCGAGCAGGAAGTCCGCGTCCGCGCCCCCGGCGAGCGCCGTGGCGCGGGCCAGCAGCAGCGTGCGCTTGCCCTCGCGCAGATCATCGCCGGACGGCTTGCCGGTGAGCTCGGGATCCCCGAAGACCCCGAGCAGGTCGTCCCGCAGCTGGAAGGCCTGGCCCACGGCCACCCCGAACTCCCGCAGGGCCTCGATGGTCTCGGCCCCCGCGCCGGCCAGCGCGGCCCCGATGTGGAGCGGACGCTCCACCGTGTAGGCGGCCGTCTTGAAGCGGTTCACCCGGGCCGGGGTCAGCTCATCGGTCGCCCCGGAGGCCTCGGCGAGGATGTCGAGCATCTGCCCGGACAGGACCTCGGTCTTCATGGCGTACCAGGGCTCGAGTGCGCGGGACAGGGCCCGGAATCCCACCCCGGAGGTAACGAACATCTCATCTGCCCAGGTCAGAGCCAGATCGCCGATGAGGATGGCCTGGGAGACCCCGTAGCGCTCCGCGTCGCCCTCCCACCCGGCATCGCGGTGCAGGCTCTCAGCAGTGCGGTGGACGGTCGGACGGCCCCGACGCGTGTCCGAGGCGTCCACGATGTCGTCGTGCACCAGGGCGCACGCCTGGATGAGTTCGAGGGCGGCACATGCGGTCACCACCTCATCGGGAACTGTGACGTCACCGTCGACTGACGCGGTCCAGCCCGCCAGTGCGAACCGGGGACGCATCCGCTTGCCGCTTTCGAGCACGAAATCCGACAGCAGACCGGCCAGGCGGTCCACTCGTTCGTCCACCCCGGCCACGAGGCCTCGGCGCTCGTCGATGTAGGCGCGGAGCGCGGTCAGGACGCGGTCCTCGTCGTGGGAGCGAGTCGGCGGGGCCAACGGGCACCATCCCTTCCGGGCGCCCTGTCCGGCCGCCCTCGTCGCAGCCGATCCTAGTCGCCGGGTGGAGGCCTGCCCGGGGGGAGTGTCGGGCTAGGCTGGTCAGGTGACCCAGCTACCCGATTTCGATCCGACAGACGGCGGCCGGCACCCGAGCATCGTGGAGCGGATCGCCGCATCGACCACCCCCAGGGTTCCGTTCTCCGTGGAGTTCTATCCGCCCCGCGACGAGGCGGCGGAGGAGCGGCTCTGGCGTGCCGCGTCCGTGTTCTCTGATCTCGGGGCGGCGTTCGCCTCCGTCACCTACGGTGCCGGTGGATCGACCCGGGACCGCACGGTCAAGGTGGTCGAGCGGATCGTCCGCGAGACCGACATCGTGCCGATCGCCCACCTCACCGCTGTCGGACACACCGTTGACGAACTGCGCGAGATGATCCGCATGTACGGCGAGGTGGGGGTGTCCAACATCCTGGCCCTGCGCGGGGATCCCCCGGGAGACCCGCTGGGAGAGTGGACGGCCCACCCGGAAGGGCTGCACTACGCGGAGGAACTGGTCCGCCTCATCCACGACGTGGGGGACTTCCACGTCGGTGTGGCGTCGTTCCCGGAGGGCCACTACCGGGCGCGCGACCTGGACCACGACACGGAGGTGCTGGTCGGCAAACTGCGGGCCGGGTCGGAGTACTCCATCACCCAGATGTTCTGGGATGTCGAGCACTACCTGCGTCTGCGGGACCGTGTGGTCGCCGCCGACCCGGAGCAGGGGGCCAAGCCGATCATCCCGGGGCTCATGCCGGTGACGAGCCTGCGCGTCGTGCGCCGGATGGTCGAACTGTCCGGCTGCGAACTGCCGGCCGGGCTCTCGGAGCGGCTGCGGGTGGCCGCCGGCGACGGGCCGGAGGAGAACCGGGCTGCTGTACGCGAGGTGGGGATCGAGTTCGCCACCCAGATGTGTGAGCAGCTGATCGCCGAGGGCGTGCCCTGCCTCCACTTCAACACGCTCAACTTCTCGAGGGCCACCCAGGACGTCCTCGCCAACCTGTCGATGGCCCCGGCCGCGGAGGCGTCGCTCGGTTCCGCCTGAGTCTCCCGCGTCCGAGCCGAATCCCGCGGGGCCCGGGCCGGGCGGCCCG
>CAYFRF010000012.1:0-9573 GCA_964345415.1 uncultured Microbacter sp.
TCAACTTCCCCATCGCGATCGGCCTGTACTGGCTCACCAACAACGTCTGGACCGCGGTGCAGTCGCACTTCTTCATGGAGAAGCTCGAGAAGGAACTGCCCATGACCAGCCGCGAGGGCCTGCCGCCCAGCGCGTTCATGTAGGTCGGAAGCCGGCCGGGATACCGCCCCCGCCCAACTGAGATGGACGATTCCACGCAGGGATTCCAGCGAGATCCCGCGACAGGAATAGTCCGTACTCGGGAGGGCGGGGGCGGTTCTGTCTGTCGTGGGGGTCGTGTTGCGGGGGTTGTGGGCGGCGTTCATCAGGCGTAACGTGCGCCGCGAACGTCGGCAACGCACGGCGCCCACGCAGGGGAGACCCGCGGGGCGAGGGGCGCAGGGCCGAGAACCCGGTACGAGGAGTCGCAGGAACAGTGCGCATCACCAGGTGAGACCCGGCCCACCCGCCACCTCCCTGGAGCACGCATGCCTTCCCTCGTCCTGTCGGACGTCGCCTACGCGTTTCCCGACACCACCCCACTGTTCTCCGGCCTCGACCTGACCGTCGGTCCCGGACTGACCTCCCTCGTCGGCCGCAACGGCGCCGGCAAGACCACGTTGTTGCGACTGATGGCCGGGCAGCTGCGGCCGACCCGCGGCTCGATCGCGGCCGGCGGGGAGGTGGTCAACGGCCACTCCGCCACCGGCACCGGCACCGGCACCGGCACTGCCGTCGCGTCCGACCCCGCGGTGGGCTATCTGCCGCAGCAGCTCGTCGACGTCCCGGCTGGCTACACCCTCGCCGACCAACTGGGCGTGGGCCCGACGCTCGCCGCGCTGGCCCGCATCGGGTCCGGACGCGGCGAACCGGCGGACTTCGACCTGGTCGGCGACGACTGGGCGGTGGCCGAACGCACGGCCGCGGCACTGGACCAGCTCGGACTGCCGACTGATCTGGATCGGCCCCTCGGGACGCTGTCCGGCGGGGAGCGCACGCTCGCGGCGCTGGCCGGGGTCCTCCTCGCCCGGCCGCGGGTCCTGCTGCTGGACGAGCCGACCAACAACCTCGACGCGCGGGCCCGGGGGCGGCTGTTCGCGGCGCTCGACGAGTTCGTCTCCGGCGGTGACCGTGTGGCGCTGGTGGTGAGCCACGATCTCGAACTGCTGGACCGGGTCGCCACGACCGTCGAGCTCCGGGCAGGCCGGTGCCGTGTGTTCGGCGGACCGTACCGGCATTATCGCGAGGTGGTGGAGGCGGAGCAGGCGGCGGCGGTGCAGTCGTTGAGCACGGCGCGCAATGAGGTGCGGGCGCAGCAGCGGGACAAGGTGGACGCGCAGGTCGTGCTGGCCCGGCGCGCGAGGTATGGCCGGAAGATGGAGGCGACCAAGCGCGAGCCGAAGATCGTCATGGGTCAGCGCAAGCAGTCGGCGCAGGAGTCGGCGGCGCGGTACCGGGCCACGCACGAGCAGGGTGTGGAGCAGGCGCGGGAGCGGATGCGGGCGGCCGATGCGGCGGTGCGGCGGGAGGAGTTGCTGCGCGTCGACCTGCCGGATCCGGGGCTGCCTGCGGGGCGGGTGGTGCTCGATGCCCCCGATTCCGTTGCTGGCCGCATCCACCTGGCGGGCCCTGCTCGGGTGCGGATCGCGGGGGCCAACGGCAGCGGTAAGACGACGCTGCTTCGTCGCCTGCTCACGGGGTACGACGACGACGAGCCCGCCGTCCTCGTGCCCTGGACGATGCTCCAGCAGGACCTGCAGCTCACGCGTCCGGAGCAGACGGTGGTCGGTCATATCCGGGAGGTCCGCCCGGAGGCGTCTGCAGAGGAGGCGCACGCCCACGCGGCCCGCTTCCTGTTCACGGGAGCAGCGGGACTGCGATCGCTGGGGGAGCTCTCTGGAGGCGAGCGGCTGCGTGCGGTCCTCGCGGCGAGACTGTTCGTCCGGCCGGTGCCGCAGCTGCTGGTGTTGGACGAGCCGACCAACAATCTCGACCTGGAGGGCGTCGAGGCGTTGGCGGGGGCGCTCGCCGACTGGCGGGGCGTGCTGCTGCTCGTCAGTCACGACGACGGCTTCTGCGCGCGGGTGGGGGTGGACGAGGTGATCACCCTGCCCTGAGCCCCAGCCCACTCGCTGTACCCAGTTCCAAGGAGAACCCCGTGCGCAAGCTCGTGTACTACGTGGCCGTCTCGGTTGACGGCTTCATCGCCGGACCCGCCGGTGAGGTCGATGCGTTTCTCTACGACGGTGATCACATGCCGTGGATCATCGAGAACTACCCGGAGACCGTTCCGGGGCACCTCCGGGAGCAGATCGGTCTCTCGGAGGTGCCGCCCAGGTCCTTCGACACGGTCCTGATGGGGCGCACCACCCACCAGGTCGCGGTGGACGAGGGGCTGAGCAGCGGCTACCCGCACCTGCGGCAGTTCGTGATGACCCACCGACCCGAGGGCCTCCCGGCCGAGGAGGGGCTCACGGTGACCGACGAGGACCCTGTCGGTCTGGTCCGCCGGCTCAAGGCGGAGGACTCGCCCCTCGACATCTGGCTCTGCGGTGGCGGCACACTCGCCGGGCAGGTGGCCGAGGAGATCGACGAGTTCCGGCTCAAGGTCAACCCGGTGTTGCTCGGCGACGGGATCCCGATGCTCGCCAGCGGCACCGGCCACGCCGCCGGCCCGCTCGCGCTGCCCCTCCGCCAGCGGTCCCGGACCGACTTCGCCAGCGGGGTGAGCTACGTGGAGTATGTCCGCGACTGAAGCCGCTCGGTCGCTGCCCCACCCGCGCGAGCTGCGTGGTGGCCTCGACGAGTGTCGCTGCGGACATGGACGCGGATCGGGCCGAGGCGATCGCGTCGAGGTAGATCTCCGCATCGTCCTCTCCGAAGAAGATCTCCGAGGCCGGACCGCACGGCTTCGGTGATGCTCTGCCCGGACAGCACAGAGCCCGGCGCGGAGCAGGTGCTCCACGCCGGGCTCTGTACTGCGGGGGTCACGCCCCGCTGGTCGCCGGACTCAGACGGCGCCGCCGGCCACCGCGGGCGGGGTGGCGGTGTTGGTGGAGGAGTCGGTCTCGCGGGCGAGGTACTCCTCGATGCGGAACCAGTTGTCGTCGGCACGCTCGGCGATCGTGACGAGGGTGCTCATGTTGGCGACCTCCTCGACCTGCTCACGCAGGAACCACAGCATGAACTGCTCGCCGAGCGGGTCGTTCTCGGCACGCGCGGCCTGGAACAGGGCCTCGATCTGGGCGGTGACCTGCTGCTCCTGCGCGAGCGCGAGCTTGAGGGCGGCCACGGGGCCGTCGAACTGGGCCTGCGGGGCGGGCACGGCGGGGATGGTCACCTCGATGTCCCGGTCGAGCATGTACTGCACCATCATCATGGCGTGGTTCCGCTCGCCGAGGCTGTGGGAGTAGAAGCGCGACGCCAGCTGCGGCAGGTCCTGCGCGTCCGCCCACACGGCGATCGCGATGTACTGCTGGCTGGCCGCGAACTCGTGGCCGACCTGCTCGACGAGGAGGCTCGAGTACTGACTGTTGGGCTTGGTCATGACATATCACCTTTCATGGGGCTGCGTCCTCGACGTCTGTTGAGAACACGGTCGGGAGAGTGCGTCCCGGATTGCTCCAAGGGTAGGGCGATTTTCTGCATCGTGCCAGGTCAGTGAGCCTAACCTGACTTAGGAAAGGCTTCGGTGGGCGCGCATCGCGGAGTGCTGATCGCGCGGTTTCACGACGATCGTGTCGAGGTTGACGTGGGACGGTCGACTGGCCACGAAGCCCACGATCTCGGCGATGTCCTGAGCGATCATCGGGGTCAGTCCGCGGTAGACGGCGGCCGCCTTGTCGGCGTCGCCGTCAAAGCGCACGCGCGAGAACTCGGTGTCGACCATGCCGGGCGCGATCTCGGTGAACCGCACCGGCTGCCCCAGGAACTCCCCGCGCATCGTGCGGTGCAGGACGGCCTGGGCGTGCTTGGCGGAGGTGTAGCCGGAGCCGTTGTCGTACGTCTCGAACGCGGCGATGGAGGTGACGGTCACCACCAGCCCGTCACCGGTCTCCACCAGCGTCGGCATGAGGCCTCTCACCATCCGCAGGGTGCCGATCACGTTGGTCTCCCACATCCAGCGCCACTGGTCCTCGTCGGCATCCATGACGCTGGTGGTGCCCTTGGCGCCGCCGGCGTTGTTGATCAGCACGTGCAGTCGCGGGATCGCCGCGCAGAACGCCTCGCAGGAGGCGGCGTCGGTCACATCCAGGGGCAGGGCGGTGCCGTCGATCTCGGTGGCGAGGGCCTCGAGGCGGTCGACGCGGCGGGCACCCACCACGACGTGGAAGCCCTGTCCGGCGAGCTCGCGGGCGGTGGCCTCCCCGATTCCGGAGGAGGCGCCGGTCACCACGGCGATGCGGGTGTCCGAGGGCAGGGCGGAGAGGCGTTCACGGGCGGCTGTGTGCTGGCTCATGGTGTAGAGGGTAGAGGCCGCCGGTGCGGTGGTGCGTGTTCCCGGTACGCGGGGGTCCTAGTCGCAGCCGAGGAGTCGCCAGAACTCCCACGCGGCCTCGTTGGCCTCGTCACTCACGCCGGGCGGCGGACGGCGGAGGGTGGAGGGCTCTGTCGTGGTGGTCCGGCTGTCCGAGCGCGCGAGGGTGGCGGGCGCCGCCGGTGCCGCCCCGTCCTCCGGCTCGAGCGTGGCCCGAAGTCGTTCCTCGGACACCTCCGGCGAGCATCTCCGGAGGTCGATCGTGTATCCGGGGTCGTACTCGTCGTGGGTGTCCAGCGGCAGGCGGAGATAACGCAGCCCGGGGGTGGCGTGCAGGGTCCGGACGGCCTCGGCTTCCAGGAGCGGGCTGGTGCGATCGGTCAGAGTCAGCCAGACGACCGACGGGGACTCGTCACCGTCCCCGGGGAGCCGGTCGTCGGTGCCGCGGGCACTCGCCATGAGCCTGCCGTAGTAGAAGTTCTGGCGGTCGTTGATCTGGATCGACTCCACGAGCCCGTCGAGAGCGGGGCCGGTGACGCCGTCCCAGGTCGCCTGGTCGAGGAGGTGCGCTGCGCGTCCGGTGAGGGTGATCTCCGGGCCGCGGTCGCGGACGGTCCAGACGTCGTACTCGGAGGTGCTGCTCTCGGGAGGAGCGGTGTCCAGAAGGTTCCGCAGGCGGTCGATGCCGGGGATGGCCTCGGGTGAGCGATCCGGCAGGTCAGTGGCATCGAGCAGGAGGTCGACATCGGTGGCCCTCTCATCCATCCGGATGCTGACGCCGTCCTGCGAGGACAGGTCCCACCACCACCGCAGCTGGTCGTACGTCCGGTCGGTGGGCACGAGGATCTCCCGGATGACCGACTCGGACGCGGTTCCACCCCGCCGGAGAAGGATGATCTGGCCCATCACGTCCTGCGCGCGGATCGCGGCATAGGCGGTGTCGACGATCCCCAGCACTTCTGTGTCCGACAGGGTGTCGTGCACCGGGACGAACAGGTCGAGCAACGTCGGCTTGCGGTCCGAGTAGGCGTTCACCGCGAAGATCCTGGCGCCGTCCACCGATCTGGCCTCGGTGTCGACCCCGGGGTTCGCCGCGAGCGTGTCCAGGATCGCGTGGGCGTCGTACCCGCGAACAGCGGTGGCCATCTGGGAGACGCACGCGGAGGTGGACAGCGGTACGACGAGGGCCAGGGACAGTGCGAGCAGGCATCGGCGTCGGCCGCCCCGGCGCAGCGTAGCCGCACTCGGGCCGGCTCCCGGGGTCCGGCTCAGACGAGGAACGCCCCGCGGCCGCGAAGATCCCCGCACCTCAGCTGCGGCGGACGCCGGGCAGCATGCCGACCAGGCCCCGGACCGCACCGCGGGCCATGTCGGTGGTGGAGAAGTAGTCCTGCCAGCCGCACACCAGACCGTCGCGGACCTCGAGGCGGCCGCACACCCAGAAGTCGCAGCGGAACCTGCCGACGCCCAGCGAGTCGGTGCGTTCGGTGAGCACGACGTACGGCGAGCGCGGATCAGTGGGGTCGGCGGGCGGAGCCACCGCGAGATGGTGGGTCTTCACCCCGAAGCGCACGCTGCGGTGCATGGCGGCGATCGCGCCCACCACGGCCCGCCTGCCGCGCATGGTGGGCAGACCGATGTTGGCCCACCACACGTCCGCGGCGACCAGTTCCGCCGCAGCGGCCGTCGACCCGGAGGCGAGTGCGTCGAAGAACATCCGGACAACGACGTCGGGATCGGTCGCGGTGGTGGTGGCCATGGCGCCTACGGTAACCCCGCTGAGCAGCATGTGGGGGTCCGTTCCGCCCGTGCCGTCGTGCGCCCGGGCCGCGGCTGGCACGATGGCCGACATGACCTCCGCCACCACGTATTCCCTCGCCTCCGCCGTCTCCTCGGACGGCTCCACCATCGCCTACCGCGTCCTCGGCGACCCCGCCGCGCGCCCGTTGGTGCTCATCCACGGCTGGGCCCAGTCCAGCGCCTGCTGGGGCGCCGACCTGCTGGACGAACTGGCCACCCGGTTCCGCGTGGTGGCGATCGACCTGCGCGGCCACGGCCACTCGACCGTCGCCGAGTCGGGCTACGACTCGTCGGCGCAGTGGGCCGACGACGTGGAGGCCGTCCTGGACGCCGCCGGCATCGGCGACGGGGCGGGCGCGATCCTGCTCGGCTGGTCCTACGGCGGGATCGTCGTCTCCGACTACCTGGCCGCCCGCGGCGAGGGACGGGTGGCCGGCATCGTGCTGTGCGGCGCCGTCACCTCCATCTCCCGCTCACCCGGCGGCGCGGTGGGCCCCGCCATGATGGCCGTGGCCGACGGTGGTTTCGACGAGGACCCGGCCAAGGCCATCGCCGCCCTGTCCGGCTTCGGCTCGGCGATGATGCAGAGTGGCGACGGCGCCAGCCGCCAGCGCATCTTCGGCCTGTCCGTGGCCACCCCGCCGGCGGTCCGCGGCAAGATGCTCAACCGCCGCGTGGACAACGAGGACACCCTGCGCGCCCTGACCATCCCCGCGCTGGTCATCCACGGCGAGCACGACGGGGTGGTGCTGCCCTCGGCCGGCCGGGCCAACGCGGAGATGATCCCCGGCGGCCGCTACGTGGGCTTCGCGGAGTCCGCGCACGCGCCGTTCGTCGAGGAGATGCCCGCATTCCTCGCGGAGCTGGACGCCTTCGCCGCCGACCTCTGAGTGCGCCCCCCGGGATCCGCCCCGCCGAACACTCCCGGGATCCGTCCGGCCGAGCACTCCCGGGATCCGCTACCCCTGCAGCGGTAGCGAATCCGAACTCCGGGTAGCGGATCTCGGGAGCGGGTGGGTGTGGGCGCGGGTGACGGCGTTGTCGTCGTCGTTGTCGTCCCCTCTCCCGACCCCCTCGCGACGTGCACCCCGGCGCGGTCGCGGGCACAATCGGAACGGTGACCGTCTCCGACCTCCGCCCCGGCCCGGACGCGCCGCTGCCGAAACGCGTCGCGGTGCTGTCCTTCCACACCTCGCCGCTCGCCCAACCCGGCACCGGCGACGCGGGCGGACTCAACGTGTACGTGCTGCAGACCGCCCGCCGCCTGGCCCGCCGCGGGGTCGAGGTGGAGATCTTCACCCGCGCCACCCACTCCTCACAGCCCCCGATCGAGGACGGCGGCGACGGCGTGCTGGTCCGCAACATCGTCGCCGGGCCGTTCGAGGGCCTGCGCAAGGACGACCTGCCCACCCAGCTGTGCCCGTTCGTCGCCGGCGTCATGCGCGCCGAGGCCGGCCACGCGCCCGGCCACTACGACCTCATCCACTCGCACTACTGGCTGTCCGGGCAGGCCGGGCTCGTCGCCGCCGAGGCGTGGGGCGTGCCGCTGGTCCACACCGCGCACACCCTCGCCGAGGTCAAGAACGCCGTCCTCACCGCCGGCGACACCGCCGAGCCCGAGTCGCGGCGCATCGGCGAGCAGCAGATCGTGGACGCCGCGGACCGGCTGATCGTCAACACCACCGGTGAGCGCGACGAGCTGGTCGGGTACTACGACGCGGACCCGGTCGACATCGACATCGTGCCGCCCGGCGCCGACCTCGAGCAGTACACGACCGGCACCCAGCGAGGCACCGAGAAGGCCCGCCGCGCACTCGGTCTGGCGCAGAAGACCGAGGTGATCGCCTTTGTCGGCCGCATCCAGCCGCTCAAGGCGCCCGACGTGGTGGTGCGCGCCCTCGCCGAGATCGTGCGCGCCCAACCCCACCGCGACATCCGGCTGCTCGTGGTGGGCGGGCCCAGCGGCTCGGGACTCGACCGGCCCACGTCGCTGGTGGAACTCGCCGAGGAACTGGGCGTGGCCGATCGCGTGAGCTTCCTGGCGCCGCGCCCGCCGTCGGAACTGGTGGACGTGTACCGCGCGGCCGACATCGTGGCGGTGCCGTCCTACTCGGAGTCGTTCGGCCTGGTCGCGCTCGAGGCGCAGGCGTGCGGGACGCCGGTCGTGGCCGCCGCCGTGGGTGGGCTGCCGGCGGCCGTCGCCGACGGCCGTACCGGGCTCACCGTGGACGGACACGACCCACGTGAGTGGGCACGCGTGTTGGGATCGCTTCTCGACGACGACGAGCTGCGACTGTCGATGTCACGCGCCGCACCGGTGCACGCCGCCGGGTTCAGCTGGGATTCCACGGCCGACGGGCTGCTGGACTCGTATGCCAGCACCATGGCGGCGTACCGGGCCCGTCGCGCAGCGGTCACCGCGTCCTGAATTCTCACAACACGACAAGGAGTCCTGATGAGCGAGCAGAGCAACGGCGCAGACCCCGGTCCGTTCGACGACCAGGACACGCGCGGCCCCCTCGACGGGGGCGACGCCGACGCCGAGACCCACGGGCCGACCGTCGAGCTCATCCTGCAGTTCCTGCGGGAACGCGAGATCGAGTCGACGCTCGTGGACGGCCGCACGTTCGTCGTGCAGCTGCCGGGGGAGAAGCGGCTCAAGACCGCGTGCCACCTCACCGTCAACCGGGAGAGTGTGCGGGTCGAGGCGTTCGTCTGCCGCCGGCCCGACGAGGATTTCGAGAAGGTCTACAAGTACCTCCTGCGGCGCAACCGGCGGCTGTACCAGGTGGCGTACACGCTGGACAACAACGGCGACATCTACCTCGTGGGCCGCATGCCGCTGGTCGCGGTGACCGAGGAGGAGCTCGACCGCGTGCTCGGCCAGGTCCTCGAGGCCGCCGACTACGACTTCAACATCCTGCTCGAGACCGGCTTCCACACTTCGATCCGCCGGGAATGGCAGTGGCGGGTGTCGCGGGGCGAGTCGCTGCGCAACCTCGAGGCGTTCCGGCACCTCACCGAGGACCTGCCCCAGCCGGAGTAGTTCCGCGCGCCCGCCGGGTCCGCGCCTGGGTAGGCCCAGCCCCGCACCCCGGCCTGCTCGGCCCGCGCTCCTGGCCCAGTCCGGCCAGTCCGGCCCGGCCCGCGCTCCTGGCCCGGCCTGCGTGTCCGGTCGGCGGCCGGGGGTTGCGCGCCCGTTGGGTACAAACTCGACCAGGTATGCGCCCACTGTGGACCAGGTCGGGCGCGTACCTGGTGGCGTGGCGGGCAGACCGGGCGCGCATCGCGATGCGGGGGCGCGCGCCGGCCAGCGC
>CAYFRF010000012.1:9673-31231 GCA_964345415.1 uncultured Microbacter sp.
CGGCCAGCGCGGGTCAGCGGGGCAGCGTGAGTCGGAGGGGTTGCGCTGCCGCGCGGCCCGGCCCCGGCCCCGGCCCGAGTGCAGCTCGGTGGGCCGGGGCCCGGGGTGGGCAGGCTTGGCCGGCGCGCGGGGCGCGGGGTGGGCGGGCCGGGTCAGCCGTTGATGGCCTCGGCGACCTTCTTGCGCAGCACCTTGCCCATCGGGTTGGTGGGCAGCTCGTCCATCTCGACGAACTCGCGCGGCACCTTGTAGCTGGCCAGCGAGCCCTTGCAGTGGGCGCGGATCGCCTCGGCGTCGAGTGTGGCGCCCGGCTCGAGCACCACGGCCGCGACGACCTGCTCCCCGCCGTCGCCGGTGCGACGCCCGACCACCGCGCAGTCGGCCACGCCGGGAGCGGTCCGCAGCACGGCCTCCACCTCGGACGGGTACACGTTGAACCCGCCGGTGACGATCATCTCCTTGATCCGGTCCACCAGGTGCAGGAACCCGTCGGCATCCTGCACCACCACGTCGCCGGTGCGCATCCAGCCGTCGTGGAGCGCCTCCGCGGTGGCCTCATCGTTCTTCCAGTAACCGGGGAAGACCTGCGGTCCCTTGACCCGCAGCTCACCGGGCTCGCCGGCGGGAACGTCCGTCGAGGGGTCGTCCTTCTGGGTGATCCGGATGTCGGTGTCCGGGAACGGGATGCCGATCGAGCCGGCCCGCCGCGCCGGGGACATGGGGTTGCCCACGGTGATGGGGGAGGTCTCGGTCATGCCGTAGCCCTCGACCAGCAGCCCGCCGGTGGCGGCCTCCCACCGTTCGATGAGCTCGGCCGGCAGGCTCATCGCGCCCGAGAACGAGTGCGGGATGCCCCGCAGGGAGATGCCGCGCTTGTCGGCCTCCTCGAGGATGCGCGTGTAGATCGGCGGGACGGCCGGGATGAAGGTCGGCAGTTCCTTGGCGAAGATCGGCATGATCAGGTCCATGTCCGGCGTCGGCACGAGCTGCAACCGGGCGCCCTGGGCGATGCCGAACACCACGCACATCGTCACCCCGTAGGCATGGAACATGGGCAGCGAGGCCAGGAACCGCTCCTTGCCGGGCTCGAGGTCGGGCACCCACGCCTTGCCCTGGGTGGAGTTGGCGACCAGGTTCGCGTGCGTGAGCACCGCCCCCTTGGGGGTACCGGTGGTGCCCGAGGTGTACAGGATCAGCGCGACATCACTGCTCTCCGGATAGGGGTGCGAGAAGTCCAGCTCCGGGCCGGTCTCCAACGCCGCCCAGCGGGGGGTGTGCGTGTCGGGGCGGGAGAGCTTGTCCCGGGAGGCGCGCAACGCGGGCACGGGCAGGTGCCGCAGGGCGAGGCGCTTCGCGGCGGGGAACGCATCGAGGAGGTCGACGGCGAGGATGTGCTCGATCGCGGTGTCGGGCCGGCGGGCGAGGTCCTCCACGACGTCCGTGATGACGTTCCACGTCACGACGACCTTCGCCCCGTGGTCGCGGAACGGGCCCTCGAGCTCGTCAGCCGTGTACAGCGGGTTGTGCTCAACGACGATCGCGCCCAACCGGAGTGCCGCGTAGAACACCACCACGCCCTGGGGGCAGTTGGGGAGCAGCACCGCCACGCGGTCGCCCTTGCCCACACCCAGCAGACGAAGTCCCTCGGCGGCACGGCGGACCCGGCTGCCGAGGTCGGCGTAGCTGGTAAGCCGGCCGAAGAACTCGGTGGCGGGTCGATCGTGGAAGGCGCGGACGGCGTGGTCGAACTGGTCGCACAGCGTGGTGGTGCCGTAGTCCAGGTTCTGCGTGGTGCCCGGGGTGTAGTGCACCGTCCAGGGCCGGTCGGTGGTTTCGGGGGTGTCTCCGGCATCTTCGGTCATGTCTTGACCGTAGCCGGTGGCCGTCAGGTCATAATGAACATATGGCTTACGGAACACTCGTCCTCCTGCGTCACGGGCAGTCCCAGTGGAACGCGTCCAACCAGTTCACGGGCTGGGTCGACGTCGACCTCACCGACCTCGGCCGTGAGGAGGCGGTCCGCGGCGGCAAGCTCCTCGCCGAGGAGGGCATCCTCCCCGACGTGCTGTACACCTCGCTGATGCGTCGTGCCATCACCACCGCGAACCTCGCGCTGGACGCCTGCGACCGGCACTGGATCCCCGTCGTCCGCCACTGGAAGCTCAACGAGCGCCACTACGGCAAGCTCCAGGGCCTCAACAAGGCGGAGATCAAGGACGAGTTCGGCGACGAGCAGTTCATGCTGTGGCGCCGAAGCTACGACACCCCGCCGCCGGCGATCGACCCGGACAACGAGTACTCGCAGACCTCCGACCCGCGGTACGCCGACCTGCCCGAGGTGCCGCTGACCGAGTGCCTCAAGGACGTGGTGGACCGGTTCATCCCGTACTACACCGCCGAGATCGCACCGCGGCTCGCGGCCGGGGAGACCGTCCTGGTCGCGGCGCACGGCAACTCGCTGCGTGCCCTGGTCAAGCACCTGGACAACATCTCCGACGAGGACATCGCGGGCCTGAACATCCCGACCGGCATCCCGCTGGTGTACCGCTTCGACGAGGCGGGCAACGTCGCCAACCCGGGCGGCACGTACCTCGACCCGGACGCCGCCGCGGCCGGAGCCGCCGCAGTGGCCGAACAGGGCGGCAAGTAGCCCTCAGGGCGCAGCCGGCGCGGCGGGTGTCGTCGTCGTCGGATTTTCTCCCTCGCGCCTGGGCTCAAGGCCTCCATACCCGGGGCCGCGACGCCCCGCCCACGTCAGACATGAAGACCCGGTGAACGGGCCGTGAACCCCTGTCCACCTGCGAACTTCCCGCAGGTGGACAGGGGGTTCTGCGTTTCCGGGGGCGACACACGTCGACGTAGTATCTGGGGTGTGCAGGTCAGTCTGGGGATCTTCCTCGCGATCGTCGCGGCGATCATCGGTTTCGTGGTGGGCGGTTTCGTCATCCCCGCCCTCAACGATCGCGCCGACCGGCGACGGGCGGAACAGGCGGGCCCCAGCAGGCTCGACGTCCTGCGCGCGGTCTACCAGCAGTCCCCCAACGCCCTGGCGGTGGTGGACCGCCACCAGGACGTGGTGCTCTACAACCGCAGAGCCGCCGAGCTGGGGATCGTCGAGGACCGCCTGCTGGTCGAGAAGGTCTGGAAGGCCGCACACTCGACCTTCGTCGACGACCAACCGTCGGTGTTCAACCTGCCGGCCAAGATGGCGGCGGGGCGGCGGCGGATCCCGTCGGTCAGCGGTCGCAGCGAGATGCTGGAGGGCCACGGCGAGCAGTTCGTCGTGGTGTTTGCCGACGACGACTCGGAGCACCGTCGCATGGAAGCCGCCCGCCGGGACTTCGTCGCCAACGTCTCCCACGAGCTCAAGACCCCGGTGGGGGCCATGGCCGTGCTGGCCGAGGCACTGCTGGAGTCCAAGGACGACCCCGACTCGGTGGAGTACTTCGGCGGACGCGTGGTGAGCGAGGCGCAGCGGCTGGGCAAGATGGTCACCGAACTGATCGAACTGTCCCGGCTGCAGGGCGCCGAACGGATCCGCGACCCCGAGCCGGTCGACGTGGACGAGGTGGTCGAGGAGGCGCTCAGGCGGGCGGCGAGCGCCGCCGAGAACGCCGGGATCGAGCTCATCACCGACCCGCCGTCGGGGCTCGAGATCAAGGGCGACTGGACCCTGCTGGTCACGGCGCTGGCGAACCTCATCTTCAACGCCATCAACTACTCGCACGAGCGGACCCCGGTGTCCATCACCCGGGGGATCAGCGGCGACACGGTGATGCTGCGCGTCACCGACCGCGGGATCGGGATCGCGCCCGAGCACCAGGCCCGGGTCTTCGAGCGGTTCTTCCGCGTCGACAAGGCCCGGTCGCGCGCCACCGGCGGGACCGGGCTGGGCCTGGCGATCGTCAAACACGTGGCCCAGAACCACAACGGCCACGTCACCCTGTGGAGCCGGCCCGGCACGGGCTCGACCTTCACTCTCGAACTCCCGGCTCACGTGGAGCCGGATGCCGGCGGGGGCAGTCCCGCCACAGAGCACGTCAATCAAGGAGAGGACCAGGTGCCGTGACCAGGGTGCTTATCGTGGAGGACGAGGACTCGTTGGCGGATCCGCTGGCGTTCCTGCTCCGCAAGGAGGGCTTCGACGTCACCATCGCCGGCGACGGCCCCACCGCGCTGGAGCGTTTCGACGCCGAGGGGGCGGACATCGTGCTCCTCGACCTCATGCTCCCGGGCATGTCCGGGACGGATGTGTGCAAGCGGCTGCGGGTGACCTCCAGCGTGCCGGTCATCATGGTGACCGCGCGGGACAGTGAGATCGACAAGGTCGTGGGCCTGGAGTTGGGCGCCGACGACTACGTGACCAAGCCGTACTCGGCCCGCGAGTTGATCGCGCGGATCCGGGCCGTGCTGCGGCGCGGGGCGGACAGGGAGGCGGACGAGCCCGAGGAGATCGGTGTCCTCGAGTCCGGCCCGGTCCGCATGGACGTCGAGCGGCACACGGTGACGGTCCGGGGCGCGGCGGTGACGCTGCCGCTCAAGGAGTTCGACCTGCTCGAGTACCTGCTGCGCAACTCCGGCCGGGTGCTGACGCGCGGGCAGCTCATCGACCGCGTGTGGGGCTCGGACTACGTGGGCGACACCAAGACCCTCGACGTGCACGTCAAGCGGCTGCGGTCGAAGCTCGAGGAGGATCCGGGCAAGCCGGTGCACCTGGTGACGGTCCGCGGGTTGGGCTACAAGTTCGAGTCCTGACCCGCCCCGCAGGCCCGGGCCTGCGCGGTGGCCGGGTGCACGGCCACGATCCCCAGCTGGCGTCGCCGCCCGCAGGCCGCGGCCACGATCTCGTAGCACTCGGGCCCCAGGAGCTCGACCAGCTCGTCCCGCAGTGACACGTAGACCGGCTCGGCGCCGACGTGCGCCTCGGGGGAGCCGGTGCAGTACCAGTCCAGGTCGAGGCCGCCGGGGCCCCAGCCGCGGCGGTCGTACTCGCCCACCCGGGTGTGGAGGATCTCCACCTCGTCGGGCCGGTCCTCCCAGTCGTGCGTCACGCGGAGGGGGAGTTGCCAGCACACGTCGGGTTTGGACTCGGGCAGGCTGCGCCCGGTCCGCCCGGCCATGTGGTGCAGGGCGCAGCCGGATCCGGCGGGCCAGCCGGGGTCGTTGAAGAACACGCAGCGCCCGTTGTGTTTTCGCGTGCGCAGGGCCGGTTCCATCTCGCCGTCGTCCCCGGTCAGTTGGTCCATCTCGAGCCAGGCCTCGTGGTCGGCGCCCTCGGCCTCGGCGGCGGCGAACGCGGCGTCGCGGTGTTGCCATTCGCCGGGCTCGAGCAGGGAGACGTTGACGGTGAGTTTGTCGCGGTCCTCGGTGTCACTGACGAACGCGCCGTGGGTGCAGCAGCCGGATTCGGGCTGGGTGGCGTCGATGCCGTGGCAGGCGGGGGTGCCGAAGACGCACGTCCACGAGGAGAGCAGCCACGTCATGTCCACGGAGATGAGATGCTCGTCGTTCGTCGGGTCGGGAAAGGTGTACCACTCGCGCGGGAAGTCCAACGGGACCTCGGGCAGGGGAGCACCCGTGGTGGAGGAAGGTTCAGTGGCGGTCACAACCTGCGACCGTAGACCGTTTAGGGTGGTCGTGTGAGATTAGGTGTCCTGGACGTCGGGAGTAACACGGTCCACTTCGTCGTCGTCGACGCGCACCGTGGCGGTCACCCGACCCCGATGAACGATTCCAGGACCCGCCTGCGGCTCATCGAGTACCTGGATGCGGACAACAACATCTCCAAGACCGGCATCGCCCGCCTGGTCGACGCGGTGAACGAGGCCGCGGATCTGGCCAAGGCCACCAAGTGCAAAGAGGTCATGGCGCTGGCCACCTCGGCGGTGCGCGATGCGGCGAACTCGGACGAGGTGTTGGAGAAGGTCGCCAAGGAGACGGGTATAGAGCTGCGGGTGTTGTCCGGCGAGGACGAGGCGCGCATGACGTTCCTGTCGGCGCGGCGCTGGTACGGCTGGAGTGCGGGCCGGATCCTCAACCTGGACATCGGTGGCGGGTCGCTCGAGCTGACCAGCGGCGAGGACGAGCTGCCGGAGCGCGCGTTCAGTCTGCAGTTGGGCGCGGGTCGGCTCACGCATGACTGGTTCAAGACGGATCCGCCGGAGCGTAAGCGCATCAACCAGCTGCGGGACTACATCGATGCGGAGCTGGAGGGCCCGGCCCGGGAGTTGCGGGCGGCGGGCGAGCCGGATCTGGCGTGTGCCACGTCCAAGACGTTCCGTATGTTGGCGCGTCTGACGGGTGCGGCGCCGTCGTCGGAGGGGCCGCGGGTCGAGCGGGTGCTCACGGCGGCGGGTCTGCGTCAGGTCATTGCCTTTATTTCTCGCATGACGGCGGCGGACAGGGCAGAGTTGGAGGGTGTCAGCTCTGATCGCTCGTACCAGGTGGTTGCCGGCGCACTGGTTGCGGAGGCGTCCATGCGTGCATTGGGACTGGAAAGTGTGAAAATCTGTCCGTGGGCCCTACGTGAGGGGCTCATTCTGCAGCGTCTCGACAGGGACGTGGGCGGCGACGGGAAGGGGAGCTGACGATGGCCGAGGATGCTGACGGTCAGCAGATCACCGTGGCGGAGCTGCTCAAGCGCATGGGCGCGGAGCAGCAGGATACGCCCACGGGGCGTAGACGCCGCAGGGCTGACGAGGGTGGGGTGAGTGTTTCCGAGCTCACCGGCGAGATCCCTCGGATCACCGACGACACTGTGCTCAGTGGTCGCGCGGCGCGTCGGCGTGCGCGTGAGGCGGAGGAGGCCGCGGCGCAGGCGGGTGGCGGCGGGGCTGCCGCGGGCGTCGGGCAGCAGGGTGCCCCGGCTTCGCAGCCGGAAACCCCGAAAAACCTGACAAGCCCGACGACGACGACATCACCGACGCCCCCGTCGACCCCGCAGGCGGGGCCGTCAGCGGCGCCCGCGTCTGGGGCGTCGACCGGTCAGGGGTCTTCACCGGCTCAGCCGTCGGCGGCGAGCACCGCCAAGTTGCCGGCGCAGACTCCGCAGGTCCAGCCGACCCGGACTGCTGGGTCGACCCCGTCCACGCCGACTTCTTCCACGCCGATCTCTTCCATGCCGACTCCGTCCAGCGCGGATGCGGACGCCGCCCCCGGGCACGAGGTCGCCGGGCACGAGCAGAAGAAGTCCGAGCGCAAGGGGCTGTTCGGCCGCAAGCGCAAGGAGGAGCGGGCCGCCGGGGCCGAGGCCCCCACTGCGCAGACGCCTGCCGGCGAGGCCCCCACCGCCCAGATGCCGGCGGCCCAGGCCCCGGCGGCGTCTGCGCCCACGACACCGCCCGAGCAGGCCGCTTCTGGCTCGCCGGCCGCGTCGGAGGCTGCGGCTGCGTCTTCCGCCCCGGCGAAGCCCTCGGCACCTGTCGCGCCCCCGGCATCTGTCACACCTGCGGTGCCGGTCAAGCCGGCGGTCCGTCCGGCCCAGGCCGGCCCGACCGCTCAGCCCGCGCAGCCGGGCCGGCCCGCGGACGCCGCGAAGTCGGGGCAGTCCGGCGAGGCCGGGAAGCCGGGGGCGTCGGGTGCGGGGACTCCGGTCGCTGCGGCGGCCACGTCGCCGGTGTGGGGTGTGCCCTCGGGCAGCGGCTCCACCGCGCATCGTGGTCCGGAGGCTCCGGCTGACTCGTCCGGACCCGCTGCCGCGGGTGCTGCCGCTGCGGCGACGGCAGCCGCGGGTGGGGCGGGCGTCGCCGGCATGACGGCCGCCGCGTTGTCCGGCGGGAAGGACACCGAGCCGTCCGGGGCAGATCAGGCCGCCGCGGTGCAGGCCCCGTCCGAGGCCGCCACGACGGCGCAGGCCCCGGCGGCGCAGTCCGAGACCGAGCCCTACCGGGACTTCGACCCCGATGCGGCCTCCGGCGCCACGGAGCGCTCGGGGGCGTCGCAGTGGCTGATCCTCATCGCGCAGGTGCTCGCCTCCGCGGTCGCGGGTGCAGCACTGTTCATCGGTTTCCAGCTGCTGTGGGGCGACCTGCCGTGGGTGGCGTTCGCGCTGGCGATCATCGTGATCGTCGGACTCGTCGCCATGGTCCGGGTGCTGCGGCGGTCCAACGACACGGTCAGCATCGTGCTGGCGGTGATCGTCGGCCTCGGCGTGACCTGCGGTCCGCTCCTGCTCAGGCTGGTCACCTAGCCTCCGCCAGACCGGTACACCTGCTCCGCCCGCATCGACCGCCGATGCGGGCGGAGCTCATTTCATCGCCCGCCGCCCGCCGCCCGCCGCCCGCCGCCCGCCCCCACCGCCCCACCGCCCCACCGTTTTGCCCCTCGGAATCCGACTCGCGCGCGGGGGCCCGCACGCGCATCGAATTCTGAGGGGCGAAACGTCTGAGGCACGGGATCTGAGGGGCGGAACGAGGGTCGGGGTGGGGCGGATGGGGATCTGAGGGGCGAAACGTCTGAGGCACGGGATCTGAGGGGCGGAACGGTGGTTGGCCTCCGCGCTGCCGCTCGAGCACCCTCAGCAACTATGCCCATCGGATCTTGCCTCACCTACGCGATCCGATAGGCGACGACGAATCCGATGGGTGGCGCGACCGGAGGGTGGGGCGGATGGGGATCTGAGGGGCGGAACGGGGGTGGGCGGGCTGGAGGGGTGGGTTGTCGGGGGCGGATGGGGATCTGAGGGGCGGATCGGGGGCTGGGCGGGCGGGCTGGGCGGGCCGATTGGCCGGGGCAGGGCGGGGGAGGGCCGCGCCGGGGTGTGGCACTGTAAAGAGCATGACGAGAATCGCAGTGGTCGGCGGCGGACGCATCGGAGAGGCCCTCATCTCGGGCCTGCGCGAAGCCGGCACCCCGGCCTCAGACATCGTGGTGATCGAGGCCGTCCCGGCCCGCGCCGAAGAACTGGCCAAGAAGTACTCCATCCTCGCCACCAGCCTCGACATCGGCTGCGAGGGCGCCGACGTGATCGTGGTGGCCGTCAAGCCGAACGACGTGCCCGCGATCGTCGAGCGCATCGACCACGCCATCTCCGACAGCGTCCACGAGTCGATCGTCGTCTCGCTCGCCGCCGGCGTCCCCACCCAGGCCCTCGAGAACAAGCTCAGCGCCGGATCGCCGGTCGTGCGGGTCATGCCCAACACCGCGATGCTCGTGGGGCAGGGCGTGTCCGCGATCTGCAAGGGCCGCTTCGCGCGCGACGAGCATCTCGAGCAGGTGCGGTCGATCATGGAGAGTGTCGGCCTCGTCGTCGTCGTCACCGAGGCCCAGATGGACGCGGTGACGGCCGTGTCCGGGTCCGGCCCCGCCTACTTCTTCCTCCTCGCCGAGGCGCTCGTCGACGCCGGCGTGGAACAGGGCCTGCCGCGCGACGTGGCCCTGACCCTGGCCACCGGCACGGCGCTCGGCGCGGGCGCGATGCTCACCGGCGGCGGCGACGACCCCGGCCAGCTCCGCTACAACGTCAGCTCCCCGGGCGGCACCACCGCGGCGGCGATCCGCAGGCTCGAGGCCGGGGGACTGCGCGCGGCCGTCGCGGACGCGGTGGAGGCGGCGGCGACCCGGTCGCGCGAGATGGCCGCTGCCGCGGCAGAAGACGACGACGACAACATCAGCTGACCCCGCGCCCACCCGCACGAACCCGCCCCCGCACCCGGCCCGCTCCGGGCCCTCGCGGGGGCGGTCCCGTTTCCGGGCGGCTGCGGGGAGGGCCGTGACCGCGCCGAGACCGCGCTGAGACCGACCCGTCAGGTGAGAGAAGTCCCACCTGGCGGGTCGCTGCTTTTAGCACAACCGCAGCTCAGAACGGGTGAACGTTGGTCATCGCGGCGTGTCATCAAAGTAATTCGCCCACTCCCGTCGCATTGATCACACCTTTCACGCTAGGCTCAACCCCAGCACGTGCGTGTCCGTACCGCAGGAGGGGAAGCCTGCGGCACGACGCGTGCCACGAAGGGTTGTGACGATGGCGACTAGCGACAAGACCGAAGGCGGCTCGCAGCCGGCGGGGGGCTCCCAGTTCCTCACCGTTGCCGAGGTGGCCGCGCTCATGCGCGTGTCCAAGATGACGGTCTACCGACTCGTCCACTCCGGTGAGCTGCCGGCGGTGCGGGTGGGACGGTCGTTCCGCGTGCACTCCAAGGCTGTGCACGAGTACCTCGACACCTCGTACTTCTCCGCGGGCTGACCGCCGCCGGGACGGCCACGCGTCGACCCGGTCCCATTTTCGTCGAGGAACCGGCGGCAGGTAGTCTGGACTGGTTACGTCCCGACCCCCGAGTCCGCTCGAGCGGCCGGTACGCCAGTCAAGGCCCACGACCAGTTAGTCGACAGGTAGGTGACCCGATATGGGTTCTGTGATCAAGAAGCGCCGCAAGCGTATGTCCAAGAAGAAGCACCGCAAGATGCTCCGCCGGACCCGCGTGCAGCGTCGCAAACTCGGTAAGTGAGTTCGGCTGCGCGCCTCTAGCGCCCGGATTCGCGCCTGTAGCGGATGCCCGTCACCCCGTGCGGTGGCGGGCATCGGTGTATTTCGCGGAGGTGTCGGGTGACGGGACCTCGCCCCGTGAACAGGGGGCTCGCGGCTAGACTCGGGCGGGTGAACACCGAAGCTCCCACCCGTCCGCCGGCGCGCGCCGTCGCGGTCGTGGGCGGTAGTCGCTACCTCGGCGCGCACCTGGTGGGGATGCTGCTCCGGAACGAGTCCGTCGAGCGCGTGCTGGCCATCGACTCGGTCAAGCCCTCGGCGCAGCACCGCCGGCGCATGCGGGACGCCGAGTTCGTGAGATTGGACCCGCAGTCGCCGCGGCTGCAGGGGATCCTGCGCGAGGCCGGCATCGACACGGTGGTCCACGCGGGACTGTTCCACACCGACTTCGCGCCGGGCGGCCGGGCGGCCGTCAAGGAGTCCAACATCATGGGCTCCATGCACGTCATCGCGGCGTGCGGGCGGGCCTCCACCGTCAAGCGGTTCGTGCTGATCTCCTCCACCACCGTGTACGGCTCCTCCGGTTCGGATCCGGCCATGTTCACCGAGGACATGGCGGCGCGGCGGCAGCCCAGCGGCGGCATCCCGCTCGACCACCTGTCGGTGGAGGGCTACGTGCGCGGCATGTCCCGCAAGCGTCCGGACATCGACACGACCATCCTGCGGATCCCGGCCATCCTCGGACTGCCGGAGCCCACGGTGCTGGGCGAGTTGCTGCTGCCGTCGGTGGCGCCGGTCCTGGCCGGGTACGACCCGCGCATCCAGCTGCTGCACCCGCAGGACGCGCTGGACGCGCTGCTGCACGCCACCCTGGGCGCGGCCCCGGGCACGTTCAACATCGCCGCCGACGGGGTCCTCACGCTCGCCCAGGCCATCCGCCGGGCCGGGCACATCCCCCTGCCCGTGCCGCCGCAGACCTTCAGGTTCGCCACCCGGCTGCTGCTCAGTCAGGGACTGCGGGACATGGGCCCGTCGCAGATGCGCTACCTGCGCTTCGGCCGCGTGGTGGACACCTCCCGCATGCGCTCGGAGTTCGGCTTCCACCCCAGCTACACCACCGAGGAGGCGATGCAGGCCTACCTCGTGGACTCGGGCACGGAGCCGCTCATCACGCGGGCCTCGGTGGAGCGCCGGGCCGCCCAGGTGGAGAAACTGTTGCCCGGGCCGGTGGCCACCCGACTACGCGCGGGCGTGGACTCGACGATCAACGAGCTGGAGGCGATCGGCGCGTTGCCCGACCCCATGGAGGAGGCGTTGTGAAGGGCCCTGAGTTCGACCTGAGCCAGCCGCTCGGAGGTCCACGCTGGGGCGAGGGGCGTCGTGACGCCCGCAGCGACCGCATGGTGGGCGAGGGGTTCCTCGGCGCCACCACCGGCAGCGACGCCGCCGCCACCGAGATCGGCCGGATCGTCGACAAGTTCCTGAGCTCCATGAGGGCCTCGATCGGGCAGGTCGTGGAGGCCCTGCCGGTCGATGCCGAGATGCTGGCGCCGGTCAAGGACCTCACCCGCGGGATCGACGTGATGCTCGCGACCGGGGACGTCAGCGTGCTGTCCGGGATGGCCGAGGCGATCAACTCGGCCGGTGAGCTGCTGGCGACCCGCATCACCGGTGGGTACGAGATCGACGAGTTCGGCTTCGACGAGCACTTCCACCGCAACATCTGGCTGCCCCTGTGGCGGCCGCTGTTCGAGAACTGGTTCCGCGTCGAGGTGATCGGGGCGGACAACATCCCGGCCGACGGTGCCGGACTGATCGTGTCCAACCACGCCGGAGTGCTCCCGCTCGACGGCATGATGACCAGCGTCGCGGTCCACGACTACGCGGGGCGCGCGCTGCGACTGCTGGCCGCGGACCTGGCCATGACCCTGCCGGTGTCCGCGCCACTGGCCCGGCGGGCCGGTGCCACGCTGGCCTGTCACGCCGACGCCGAGCGGCTGCTCGAGAGCGGTCACGTGGTGGCCGTGTGGCCCGAGGGCTTCAAGGGGCTCGGCAAGCCCTTCGCCGACCGCTACCGGCTGCAGCGCTTCGGCCGCGGCGGGTTCGTGTCCACGGCGCTGGCGGCGGGCGCACCGATCATCCCGTGCTCGGTGGTCGGCTCCGAGGAGATCTACCCGAAGATCGGGGAGATCCCGGCGCTGGCGCGACTGTTCGGGTTCCCGTACATGCCCATCACGCCAACGTTCCCGCTGCTCGGCGGGCTGGGTGGGATCCCGCTGCCCACCAAGTGGACTATGGAGTTCGGCGAGCCCATCGAGACGGCGCACCTCGGACCCGAAGCGGCCGACGACCCGATGGTGGTCTTCGAGATCACCGACCAGGTCCGCGAGACCATCCAGAACACCCTGTTCAGGAACCTCGCGCGCCGCGGCAGCGTCTTCTTCGGCTGACCGGACGCGAGGCTCAGTCGGTGCTGGAGCGGGCGCCGTACATCGAGCGCACGGCCGCCCCGGCGTAAGCGAGCCCGCCCACCGCGAGGACACCCGGCACGGCCTTCTTGGCGGCCTTGCGCACGGTGCGGAAGTCCTTGATGTCCCAGCCGTTCTCGGAGGCGTACTTGCGCAGCTTGGAGTCCGGGTTGATGGCCACCGGATGGCCGACCATGGTGAGCATCGGCATGTCGTTGAAGCTGTCGGAGTAGGCGTAGCAGCGGGACAGGTCGAAGCCCTCCGCCTCGGCCAACGTCGCGATGGCGTGCGCCTTCCCGGGGCCGTGGAGGATGTCGCCCACCAGCCGCCCGGTGTAGACGCCGTCCTTCTCCTCGGCCACCGTGCCCAGCGCCCCCGACAGACCCAGCCGGGTGGCGATCACGCGCGCCAGCATCACCGGGGTCGCGGTGACGAGCCAGACCTGCTGCCCGGCGTCGAGGTGCATCTGCACGAGGGAGCGCGTGCCGGGCCACACCCGGTCGAGCATCGAGGTGTCCACGACCTCCTCGCTCAGCGCGGTCAGCTCGGCCACGGTTCGGCCCTCGACGAAGGCCAGCGCCTTGTCGCGGCCCGCCGCCACGTCGTCGGCGTTCTCCTCGCCCGAGATCCGGAACTTCGCCTGCGACCACGCCAGCCCGGCCAGGTCTTTCGCCGTGAAGAACTTGTGCTTGGCCAGGCCGCGCGCCAGCAGGATGATCGAGGCGCCCTGGATGAGCGTGTTGTCCACGTCGAAGAACGCGGCCACCTGCGGGTCGGGGACGAACGGCTCGGCGTCGTGCCGGTCCTCGGTGACCTCCGCCCCGGCCAGCGGGGGACGGGGCTCGGCGGCCGACTCGAGCTTGACGGCATTCTCTGCCGAGGCCTCGCCAGCCACACGCTGCCGACGATGATTGCGGCGCCGCCAGGCCAGCCGGCCGAGGGCACTGGTCACGTCCGCGCGACCGGGGAGCCGCACGCCGAACAGGGATCTCCCGGATCCTGAATCCTCGTGGTCCGCGGCAGACCCGGATGCGTCCGCGTCCGTGCCTTCCGGGCCGTGCGGCCCGATGCCGTGGGCGGGGGTGGCGTCGTCGTCGTCGTTCACCTGGGGTGACCTCCTGAGGGCGATGGCCCCCCATCCTAGGTCAGCCCCGCGGCGGTCGGGCACTATCGAGACATGGTGCACACCGTGACGTTGTTGACGCGCGAGGGCTGTGGGAGCTGCGTGCGGGTCCACGGCCAGCTGGTCCCGCTGTGTGAGGGGGTGGGCGCGGGGCTCGAGGTGGTCGACGTGGACCGTGCCGCCGACCGCGAGCTCGCGCTGGAGTACGGGGACCGCCTGCCGGTCGTGTTGGTGGACGGCGCGGAGCATTCGTGTTGGGAGGTCGACGACGACGAGCTCCTCACCACGCTCGCGGCGACCGAACCGTTCGCGGGTTGGGACTGACCGTCTCGAGCGTCTACCCGGAGGTGGCCGGGTCCTCCGCTGCCGTCTCCGTCTCTGCCGCCGTCTCAGCGTCGGCTGAGTCCGCGGCCCGGAGGTCGCGCAGGAACGTGGCGTGCCGCAGCAGGAAGGCGCCCTCGTCGAGCTTCTTACGCCGCATCCACCCGGTGACCTCACTGTTGTGCTTGCTGGCGTTGCACGAGGCGCAGGCGGGCACCACGTTCGTCGCCGTGTAGCGCCCGCCGCGGGAGATGGGCTGCACGCAATCGCGCTGCAGCGCAGGGCCGGTCGCCTGGCAGTACGCGCACCCTCCCCAGGCGTCGAGGATCGCGAACCACTGCTCGTCGGTGAGGTCGTTGTCCACCCGGGACAGTCGGCCCTGCCGGCGTTTGGCATAGCGGGCGCGGGCCGCCGGGGACGTGGTGGAGGAGTATCTGCGGCGTGGCGGCACGTCCGAGATCCTACGCGGGGCGCGCGGCCGGGCGGGCGGTCCGCGCTGCTCACGGGCGGTGGGCAGAGGCCGCTGCGCATACCATCCGGGCCGATCACGGTTTTGTCCCGGGGTGCCATGCGGGTTACGGTGGACCGCGTTACGGGTTGTACGCAGGACTTGCCCCACGGGCTCGGACTCGCGGCCGTCCCGTCAGTCCGGTCCCGGCGTGGGGTCGGGCTGTACGCAGCCGTGCACATCGACAGGAGACGACCGACTGTGGAGCAGCGTTCCGCGAGTTCGTCCTGCGGTGCCCTGTCCGTTCCCCCGGTCGTCGAGCTCCGCTCGTCCGGTCGGTCCGGTGCGGGTTCCGGGGCTGAGGGGCCACGAGTTGACGATCTGGCGTCCATTCTGGCATGGGCCCCCATCGCCCTGACGCCCGGGGGTCGGGTGTGAGCATTCTCCTGGTGGGCGTGTCCCACCACAGCGCGCCGGTCTCGCTGCTCGAGGCGGTCGCCGTCTCCGAGTCGGACCGTGACGCGCTCACCGAGGAACTGATCGCCGGCGAGAACGTCGACGAGGCGATGATCGTCACCACCTGCAACCGGGTCGAGGTGTACTCCGCCGTCGAGGCGTTCCACCCGGCGCTGGACGACGTGGTGTCGCTGCTGTCCAAGCACTCCGGCATGAGCGTCGACGAGCTGAGCCGGCACCTGTACGTGCGGTACTCCGAGTCGGCCGCCGAGCACCTGTTCTCCGTCGCGTCCGGGCTGGACTCGATGGTCGTGGGTGAGCAGCAGATCATCGGCCAGATCCGCACCGCCTACCAGTCGGCCTCCGACATCGGCGCCGCCGGCACCACCCTGCACCGGCTGGCCCAGCAGGCGCTGCACGTGGGCAAGCGGGTCCACACCGAGACCGGCATCGACTCCGCCGGCGCGTCGGTGGTCTCCGTGGCCCTCGACCGCGCTGCCGAGATCCTCAACGCCACCAGCGCCGGCACCGGGACCGGGGCGGAGGCCGAGGGTGAGGGCGAGGTGCCGACCGGGATCGCGGTCGAGCGCCGGCTCACCGGCCGACGCGCCGTGGTGCTGGGCGCCGGCGCCATGGGCGGGCTCGCCGTGGCCCACCTGGGCCGTGGCGGGATCTCCCACATCGACGTGACCAACCGGACCCCGGAGCGGGCGGACCGGCTCTCGGAGATCGCCCGCGACGCCGGCACCCCGGCCACCGCGTTCCCGCTGGAAGACCTCTCCTCGGCGGTCGCCGAGGCCGACATCCTCTTCACCTGTACCGGTGCCGTGGGCACGGTCGTGACCCTCGGGCACGTGCACACCGCCATCGCCGACCGCGGTGACCGCGGGCCACTGGTCATCTGCGACCTCGGCATGCCCCGCGATGTGGACCCGGCCGTGTCCGGACTGCCCGGCGTGACCGTGCTCGGCATCGAGGCGCTCAAGGCCGACCCGGCCACCTCCGGCGCCGCCGCGGAATCGGATGCCGCCCGCACCATCGTGGACGCCGAACTCACCGCCTACACCCAAGCCGAACGCATGGCCGAGGTGGGGCCGCTCATCGGCAAACTCCGCGGGCGCGGCGGCCAGGTGGTCGCGGCCGAGATGCGACGCCTGGAGTCGCGGCTGCCGGACATGGACGACAAGGTGCGCGACGAGATCGCCAACACCGTCCGCCGGGTGGTCGACAAACTCCTGCACCCGCCCACCGTGAAATTCAAGGAACTCGCCGCCAGACCCGACGGCGAGAACTACGCAGCGGTCGTACGGACACTGTTCGACCTGGACGACAACGTGGACGAGGAGGCGTCATGAGCAGGACCCTGAAGGTGGGTACACGCGGCAGCACCCTGGCCACCACGCAGGCCGGGCACGTGCGCGATGCGCTCATCGCCGCCGGATACCCCGCCGAACTGGTGATCGTGCAGACCAAGGGCGACGTGGTGATGGCCCCCGTCGAACGGATCGGCGTGGGCGTGTTCACCCTCGAACTGCGCGCCGCGCTCGAGCGGGGGGACTGCGACATCGCCGTCCACTCGTACAAGGACCTGCCCACGGCCCGCGACGAGCGGTTCGCCCCCATCGCTGTGCCGCCCCGCGTGGACCCGTCCGACGTGCTCATCGCCCGCGACGGACTGACCATGGAGACCCTGCCCGAGGGCGCCCGTGTCGGCACCTCCGCCCCGCGGCGGCGCTCCCAGCTCGCCGCCCTCCGGCCCGACCTGGACCTGCACCCGCTGCGCGGCAACATCGACACCCGCATGGGCTACGTGACCAGCGGCGATCTCGACGCGGTGGTCCTGGCCGCCGCCGGCCTCGACCGCACACAGGTCGGCGAGCGCGCCACCCACCGGTTCGGCATCGACGAGATGTTGCCGGCCCCGGCGCAGGGAGCGCTGGCCGTCGAAGCACGTGCCGACGACCCGGAAGCGATCGCGGCCCTCGTCGTCGTCGACCATCTTCCCTCCCGGGTGCGCATCGCCGCCGAACGGCGCCTGCTCGCCGACCTCGAGGCCGGGTGCACCGCACCCGTCGGCGCGCGCGCCGAGCTCACCGGCGTCGCCCCCGCCCGCTCCGACTTCGCCGGCACCGACCCGGGCGCCGACACCCCCGGCGCCGACGCGGTGCTCACGCTGTACGCGGTCGTGGCCGCCCACGACGGCTCCACCGTCCTGCGCACCGAGGGGACCACCGTCCCCGCCGCGCACCCCGACGGCCCGATCGCCGCCGCCGAAGAACTCGGCCGGACACTCGCGGCCGAACTACTCGACCGTGGCGCGCGCGACCTCATGACCGACGAGTCGCCCGAAACGCGCGACCCACTCGTACCCAGGGAATCCACGACGGCGCCACCGACCGTCCGCGACTCCTAGCCGCACGACACTCCCAGAACTCCCATCTCGCGCGCAGCCAGCGCGCGGCACCCACTCCACGGAGAGACGAACAATGACTCGAGCACGCAGCACCCGCCCCGGAACCGTCCGCTTCGTCGGCGGCGGGCCAGGCAACGCGGGGATGCTCACCTGCAGGGCCAAGGAGGTCCTCGCCGGAAACGCGCTGGTCTTCGCCGACGCCGACGTCTCGGCCGAGGTGTTGGCCCTGGTTGCCACCGAGGTCCCGGTACCGCAGGAACTGCTCGACGCCCGGCAGGCCGAGATGGACGCGGCCGTCGCCGCCGAGGACAAGGCCGAGATCAAGCGGCTCAAGGCCCTGCCCGAGCCCACCGCTGCCGACATCCGGCCCGTCCTCGGTGAGCCCGCCGCCGTGGCCAAGCAGCTCGTCGCCGAGGCCAAGAAGGGCCGCGACGTCGTGCGACTCATCGCCGGCGACCCCATGACCACCGACGCCACCGTCACCGAGATCGCCGGCGTCGGCCGCACGGTCGTGCCGTTCGAGGTCGTGCCCGGCGTCGCCGAGGCCACCGCCGTGCCCGCGTTCGCCGGCATCGCGCTCGGCTCCGGGTACGTGTTCGCCGACGGCCGCGGCAAGGTCGACTGGGCCGCGCTCGTCGCCTCGCCCGGCCCGATCGTCCTGCGCACCACCGGGCGCCACCTCGCCGAGGCCGCCTCCAACCTGGCCGAGCAGGGACTGTCCGCGGGCACCGCGGTCACCGTGACCTGCTCCGGATCGCTCTGCGCCCAGAAGTCCGCTGACGGTACCCTGGCCACCATGGCCGACGTCGGGCGCGACATGGAAGGCGACCTGGTGGTGACCATCGGCAAGTCCGCCGGTGAGCGCCACCGCCACCAGTGGTGGGAGACGCGCGCCATGTTCGGCTGGAACGTCCTCGTGCCCCGCACCAAGGCGCAGTCCGCCGAGATGAGCGACCGCATCTCCGAGCACGGCGCCGTCCCCGTCGAGGTCCCCACCATCGCCGTGGAGCCGCCCCGCAGCCCCGCCCAGATGGAGCGCGCCGTCAAGGGCCTCGTCGACGGCCGCTACCAGTGGGTCGTGTTCACCTCCGCCAACGCCGTCCGCGCCGTGTGGGAGAAGTTCGTCGAGTTCGGCCTTGACGCCCGCGCCTTCTCGGGTGTGAAGATCGCCTGCGTCGGCGAGGGGACCGCCGCCCGCGTCCGCGAACTGGGCATCCAGCCGGAACTGCTGCCGACCGGCGAGCAGTCCAGCCTCGGCATGCTCGAGGTGTTCCCGCCGTACGACGACGTGCTGGACCCCGTCAACCGGGTGCTCCTGCCGCGCGCCGACATCGCCACCGAGACCCTCGCCGAGGGACTGGCCGACCGCGGCTGGGAGATCGAGGACGTCACCGCCTACCGGACCGTCCGCGCCGCTCCGCCGGCCGCCGAGATCCGCGAGATGATCAAGTCCGGCGGGTTCGACGCCGTGTGCTTCACCAGTTCCTCGACCGTGCGGAACCTCGTGGGGATCGCCGGCAAGCCGCACGCCCGCACGCTCATCGCCTGCATCGGGCCGCGGACCGCCGAGACCGCCGTCGAGTTCGGCCTGCGCGTGGACGTGCAGCCTGAGAACGCCTCGGTGCTCGAGCTGGTCGACGCCCTGGCCTCGCACGCCGACCACCTGCGCGCCGCCGGCGAACTGCCGCCGCCGCGTCGCCGCGCCCGTCGCCGCTGAGCTGAGCAGCGCCCGGCCCCGCGCCGGACCGCGCCAGACGCCACGCGCCCCCGAGCCTTCGACCTCGGGGGCGCGGCGTATTTGCTGGTGTCGTGGACCGGCGTGCGGGTGTTGCAGACCGGCATCCGCGTGGCGCGGGCCGGCGTCAGTAGCGGCCGGGGCCGCCCATCGCGGCGTCGAGCCCGTCGACGGAGGTCACGATGTTCGCCAGGCTGCCCCAGGTGAACGAATGGAAGAGGCTGTGGAGTACGGCCGGCGCGATGGCCAGCAGGTCGTCGAGGTGGAGGTCGAGGCGACCCATCACAGGGGTCCTTTCGGTTGTGGGTCCGCCCGGTGGTGGGCGGGTCGGCGAGATCAGGGCTCGGCGCGGTGCTGGAACCGGCGGCGAGCGGCGGGCACGTCGGATGGTCGTCACCATTGCGGTGAACGCGCGGTGCCGCCGCAATGGTGACGACCATGTCCGCAGGGATGACGACCATCTCGTGGCCGTCGTGGCCGTCGTGGCCGTCGTGGCGGGTCGTGGAGGGGCCGGCGAGGCCAGGTCTCGGGGCGGGGGTCAGGTCAGCGGATCTCGTCCATCAGCCAGTCGATCGCGTGCATGCCGAACAGTTCGGTCATCCACCGGTAGGCGTCGGTGATCAGCACCTCCGGCCCGCAGTCGAGCCCGTGATAGTGCACGTCGACCCCCTGCGCGCGGTAGGCGTCGACGAGGTCGCGGGCGTCCTGGGCGGGCGTCACGACCATGATCGAGTCATCGGCCGCGCACGAGGTGACCAGGACCTTGCCCGGGGGCCGCAGTGCCGGGTCGCCCGTGGGGTTGTTGAGGCCCAGGCTGTGGTCGCGGTACACGTGCTGGAAGTCGGGCTCGTCCGCCGGCGGGATACCGCTGGTGAACAGCAGATTCTGCGGCAGGAACGGTGTGAAGTAGCAGAAGGGCACCTGGCAGGCGTCGCGGAACAGGTCGGCCAGCGCGCGGCCCGCCGGGTTGAGCTTGTCGTTGAGCCGCATCTCCGGGTACTGCGACTCCAGACCCACCAGGGTGGCCAGAACGAAGCCGGAGCCGAGGTGTCCGTCGGCGAAGTCGATGAACCTGCGCTGGTCCACCGCGAGCGCCTCGAGGACGGTCGCCTTGACGGGCAACTCGGGTGCGTACCAGGGCTGGTACTCGATCGCGACCGCCGCACCCACACCGCCACCGGCGATGCCGAACCCCCCGATGTCGTTGTTCGGGTTCAACCCCGGGCCGGACACCTGATAGGCCGCCCGCAGACCGTTGAGCAGGGCCATGCCCGCGTACCGGCCGGCGAACACGCTGTGGACGCCCGGGTCGGCGTCGTTGCCCACATCGGAGATCACCACGGCGGCGCCCTCACCGAGGAACTGGGCCAGCGGTCCGAGCGCGGAGATCGAGGAGAAGTCGAGGAAGTCACCGCCCGTCCACTGCGAGGAGGGATGGCATTTGGCGCCGGCCGAGTCGTTGACCTGCTGGTAGGCCACCACCGGCCGGGTCGAATCGTCACGGCCGTCGTCGGGCAGCATGATCACCCCGGTGCTCACCACGCGCTCCCCGGCCACGTCCCCGGTGACGTACATGGTGTGCCAGGCGCGGAGGTGCGCGGGCTTGACGCCGTTGTAGATCACCTCGAACGGCTCGGCCTTGAGCAGGTGGCCCATCGGCATGGAGTCGTCCAGGGGCGGTTCGTCGTAGAACGGGCCCGCCTGCCCCACAGCCCGTGGGCGTTCTCCGCGGGGGAGGGGCGAAGGGATCGCCCCAGCCGGAGTCCCGGGGAGGGCTGCGTGGGTGCGGGCTGCGTGGGCACGGGCGGTGCCGGAGCGGGCTCAGCGGCGGCGGGGACGGCGAGCAGTGCGCCGGCGAGAGCCGCGGTGACGGTGGCGCCGATCAGCGGCAGCGCCCGGCGGGCACGCGCGGCCCCGGACCGGGGCTCGCCGGCCTTCCCCGCCCCGGCCACCCGTAGGCGACCGGACCGCCTGAAGAACTTTCCCCCGACACTCACTGTCATGCTCCCCCTTGATGTCTTGACGATTGCCGGGAGAACAATGCCACACCTGTCAGATTCCTGAGAGGGTCACATCGTATTTTTTATATGTGCGCCGGTGTGATGTGGACGGTTGTCCGAAATGGGTCGCTGACCGGCCGGCAAGGGGTGCCAGAGGGTGCCGCCGTGCGG
>CAYFRF010000012.1:31331-42966 GCA_964345415.1 uncultured Microbacter sp.
GCGGCTCACGCGCTGGCAGTCGGGTCAGTAGCGACCGGGCCCGCCGGATGCGGCGTCGATGCCCTGGAACACCGACACCCAGTTGGCGGCGTTGCCCCAGCTGAACATGTAGGCCACGGCGTAGCCGACGTTCGGTGCGAGCGACAGCAGGGTCTCGAGGCTGACGTCAAAGCGTCCCATGATGACTCCTTGGTGAAGTGGTGATGACCGTCAGGTCAGTTGACGGTGATGTAGGTGGACTGCAGCATCGAGCCGAGGATCTCGGGGATGCGGCTGGTGGCGCGGGCGGCCTCGAACTGCTGCTCGTACGGCACGTTCAGCTTGGCCTCCAGCTCGGGCCAGTTGTTCTCGACCTCGTGGCGGTACCGGGGCAGGAGCTGCGTGGTGACGTACTCCCAGCGCTGGTCGTAGATCGACCAGTCCCAGTCGGGCAGCGGGGTGTGCAGCGTGGCGGTGCGGCCGTCGGGCAGGGTGCCCTCGATCGACACCGACTTGTGGTCGCGCAGCGCGGGCACGCCCGCGATCGACGGCGAGCCGGCCAGCGTCATCATGTAGGTGAACGCCTCGCCCAGACCGTCCTTGTAGCCACGCACGTCGTCCCACATCTGGGCCACGACCCAGCCCTGCTCACGGTTGAGCAGCGTCTCGTTGCCGGCCGCCACACGGTCCGCGTCGCCGGAGGCCACGTCGTACCAGGCGTTCATGATGTCGTCGCCGAACAGTCCGGCGCGGTGCATCTCCTCGAGACCGGCCAGGCCCTCGTACTTGTAGACGTAGTGCATCGGCATCAGGTCGGAGAAGATCGCCTTCTGCATGATCACGACCTGGGTGACGAACCAGTACAGGTCCTCGGTGGTGATGTCGCCCGCACGGTCCGCGAGCACCGACAGGCCGCCGGGCAGCTGCGCCACGGCCTCCGGGCCGAACGCGTTCTCCACGGTGTTGATGATGTCGCGCGCCGTCTGCTGGACACCCGGGGTGTCGTACAGCTGGGTGGCCCACTCGATGTCCGCGATGCCGCCACCGAAGTCGCCGCCCACCTGGCCGCCCATGCCGGCCCACTGCAGCTCGCGGTTGGAGAGCTGGAAGTCCTGGTAGTAGCGGTAGGACTTGATCATGTTGTCCCGGTTGGGCGTGAAGCCGGCGAACGGGTCCCAGGAGGCCAGGTCGATGCCGGCCTCGGTGGTGGCCTGCGTCAGCCGGTACTGCAGCAGCAGCGCGGCGTACGACTCCGGCGCACGGCCGGAGTCGCGGGCCTCGTTGACCAGGCGCTCGAGCGTGGCCAGGTCGGACGGCAGGGCCTGGTTGACCCCGCCCGCCTCGACGTTGGACAGGCGGTTGGTCAGCGGCAGGTTGAGGTAGCCGCCGAGATCGGACGCGCCGGACACCGGGGCGAACGTGAGCGTGCCGGCCAGCATGATCGGCGCCAGTGCGGCGGCCGCGACACGGGTGAGACGAGAAGACATGAATGCTCCTTGGGTCAGTGGGAGAGGTCGGGCAGGGGCGTTGCGGGTCAGCGGATCTCGCTCATGAGCCAGTCGACCGTGTGCATGCCGAACAGCTCGGTGCCCCACTTGTAGAGGTCAGTGATGAAGACGTCGGTGGAGCAGTCCAGGCCGTGGTAGAAGGCGTCGGCGCCCTGGGCCTTGTAGATGTCCACGAGCTTGCGGGAGTCCTCGGCGGGGGTCACGACCATGAACGAGTCGTCACCGGCGCAGGAGGAGACCAGCACCTTGCCCGGGGGCGCCAGCGCCGGGTCGTTGTTCGGGTTGTTGCGGCCCAGGGTGTTCTCCTCGAACACGTGCTGGAACTCCTGCCGGTCAGCCGGGCGGATCCCGTCGTTGTACAGCCACGACTGCGGCAGGAACGGGGTGCCGAAGTACCAGTAGGTCTGGCAGCTGTCGCGGAAGAGGTTCACCAGGGCCTGGCCGGCGGGGTTGACGTGCGCGTCCAGGTTCAGCTCGGGGTACTGGGCCTCGAGCCCGACCAGGGTGGCCAGGACGAAGCCGGAGCCCAGGTGGCCGTCGGCGAAGTCGATGAAGTTCTTCTGGTCGACAGCCAGCGCCTCGAGCATGGTGGCGGCGATGTTGAGCTCAGGGGCGTACCAGGGCTGGTACTCGATCGCGAAGGCCGCGCCCACGCCGCCGCCGGCCACACCGAAGAGGCCGACCTTGTTGTCCGGGTTCAGCTCCGGTCCGGGCACGTCGTAGGCGGCACGCAGGCCGTTGAGCAGGGCCATGCCGGCGTAGCGGCCGGCGAACACGCCGTGGACGCCCGGGTCGGCGTCGTTGCCGATGTCGGAGATCATCACGGCAGCGCCCTCACCGAGCATCTGCGCGAGCGGGCCGATCGCGGACCACGAGGAGGCCTCGGCGAACGCCCCACCGCTCCACTGCGTGGACGGGTGGCACTTCGCGCCGGCGGAGTCGTTGGCCTCCTGGTAGGCGATCACCGGACGCTCGGAGTCCACGCGACCGTCATCGGGGAGCATGATGATCCCGGTCGAGATCACCTTCCGGCCCACCACATCCTCGGTCACGTACATCATCCGCCACGCACGGATGTTCGCCGGCTTGATGCCGTTGAAGATCACCTCGAACGGCTCGGACTTGAGCAGGTGTCCAACCGGCATCCAGTCCTCGATCACCGGCTCGTCGTAGAACGGTCCCGGCGCGCCCCACAGGCCCTGCACGTTCTCCTCGAACGAGGCGGGGACGCCGTCCCGGATCGCGGCCACCGCGAACGGGTTGAGAACCTCGCTCAGCATGGGGGGATCGAGGGGGTTGTCCCAGCCGGTGCCCTGCGTTTCAGCTGCTGGTGCGGCTGCGGGCAGGGCCTCGGCGCCGGCGGTGGGGACGGTGATCACTGCCGCTGACATCGCGGCTGCCACTACGGCGGTCGCCGCGCGGCGGAAAAGTCCGCCCTTCCGCGGTCGCTGGACTATAGGCGACACGTACGTCCCCCTGAAATTGTTTCGGCCGGGTGCGCTCGTACGAGGACCCTGATGAGCAAACAGAACGAGTATGAGATAAGGCCGCATTGATTTCCTAATCATTGCTCAGGTTGATGACGTGACTTTGACTCCATGTGAACAGCGGTGATGTGGATATATTTCCGAAAGTCGTTGACGTACAAGCAAAGTGAATTCTCTCAGACTTACTCCGCGGTAGTATTTTCGCGCCAGGTCGCGAACGGGTGACTATCCTTGAGCGCGTGAGTGCTCAGACTGGTCCGACCATCCGCCCCCGCCGCCTGCGTTCGACCCCTGCGATGCGCAGGCTCGTGGCCGAGACGACTCTGGCCCCCCGCCAGCTGGTGCTCCCGGCGTTCGTCGCCGACGGGTTGACGGCCCCCCGGGAGATCTCCTCTCTGCCAGGGGTTGTCCAGCACACGATCGACTCGCTGCGGCGAGAGGCCGCCACGGCGGCAGAGGAGGGCCTCGGCGGGATCATGCTGTTCGGTGTCCCCCGCGACGAGGACAAGGACGCGACCGGCAGCTGCGGCGCGGACCCGGACGGGATCCTCAACCGGGCGCTCGCGGCGGTGCGCGCCGAGGTGGGGGACGCGTTGGTGGTGATGGCGGACACCTGCCTCGACGAGTTCACCGACCACGGCCACTGCGGTGTCCTGGGCACCGACCCGCGCGGCGGGCAGGTCGTGGACAACGACGCCACGCTGGCCGCGTACAACGACCTGGCGGTGGCGCAGGCCGCGGCGGGTGCGCACGTGGTCTCCCCGAGCGGGATGATGGACGGGCAGATCGGCGCGATCCGCGAGACTCTCGACGCGGCCGGGCACGAGGACGTGTCGATCCTGGCCTACAGCGCCAAGTACGCCAGTGCGTTCTACGGTCCGTTCCGCGAGGCCGTCGGCTCGTCGCTGCAGGGGGACCGGCGCACGTACCAGCAGGACCCCGCGAATCTGAGGGAGTCCCTGCGCGAAGTGCGACTGGACCTGGACGAGGGGGCGGACATGGTCATGGTCAAGCCCGCCATGTCCTACCTGGACGTCCTGCGGCAGACGGCCGAGATCTCCGACGTGCCGGTGGCCGCATATCAGGTGTCCGGCGAGTACGCGATGATCTCGGCCGCCGCCGAGCGCGGCTGGATCGATCACGACCCGGCCGTGATGGAGTCCCTGATCTCGATCCGCCGGGCCGGCGCCGACATCGTCCTGACCTACTGGGCCCTGCATGCCGCGCGGCTGCTGGCCGAGGGCTGGGGCGGTCGGTGACCTCCAGCGGGCCGTGGCGGCCCCCGCCGGCCGAGGGGCGGTCAGGGCCCGTCCCCGAAGGAGAGTTCCCGGCATCGGGTGCCGGGGAAGGGAACCGGGTGGGGCCGCCGCCGGAGGAGATCCGGACCGCGTGGGTCCTGTGGTTGGCGGCCGCGGCGTTCGCACTGGTCGGCATGCTGCTCAACACCGCCACCGCCACCTTCGCCGACCTGCCCCAGGCGACGAGGGACGCGTTCAGTGACGCCGTGGACAACGCGGGCGCGGCCGACATCTCCGTGGAGTCGATGTTCTCGATCGCGTTGGCGGTGGGGGCGGTGTTCGCGCTCCTGGCCGCGGCGGTGACGGTGTGGCTGGCGTTCCGGCTGCGCGCGGGCAAGGGGTGGGCGCGCACGATGCTCGACCTCGTGGCCGTGTTCCTCGTCGTGGACGCGGTGTCGGTGGCCATCGGGGTGTTCGGCGGGGTGGCCGGTGCGGGCGAGCGGGACGAGGTGGTCACCTTCGTGATCATCTGCCTCCAGGTCCTGGCCGGCCTCTGCGCCGCGACTGCGGTCTGGCGCCAGCACACCGCGCAGGCGATGGAGTACACCACCGGCAGGGGGCGGCGTGCCGGCGAGTGATCCCGCGCGCGTCCTGCCCGGTGTCGAGCCGGAGGGGCCGGTGCTCTACGCCGAGGACGGGTGGAGCTGGGCATGGATCCTCGCCGCACCCCTGTTCTGTGCGGGTGCCGCACTGTTCGAGCTGGTCACGGGGGCCCCGGTGCACTGGCTGATGCTCGCGGTGTGCGCTGTCGCCTCGGCGCTCTGCCACGGGGTGATGATCGCCGCCACCCGCGTGCACGGCCGGGTCCGGCTGACGCCCACCGCCTACTACCAGGGCACCGAGGAACTCGACCTGTCGCGCGTCGAGGCGGTGCTGCCGGCGCCCGAGGCGGGGGTCGAGGAGTCCTGGCAGACCGCCCGGACGCTCGGGGAGCTCCGTGAGGTGCCGCGCCGACGGGGGGCCGTGGGGCTGCGGCTCGACACCGGGGCCGAGGTGCGCGCGTGGTGTCGGCGCCCGGCCGCCCTGCGCGCCGCCCTGGCCTCCGCGGTCGCGGCGGCGGGGGCGGGTGGGGTCGGTGGTGACGATCGGGACGACGACAGCGCCGACGACTACGACAACGACGACGACAACGCCGGCGGCGGCGCCTTCGACCCGCAGGCGGATCCCGCGTGAGCGCCCGGCGTCACGCGCTCGGCGCGGCCGCGTTCGCGGTCCTGGCGGTGCTCCTGTGGTGGCTGTCGCGGAACCCGGTGGACGTGTTCCCGCCGGTGCTGGATCCGCCCGTCGACGGGTCGATCCGGCGTACGGTCACCACCACGTGGCTCCTGCTCGCGGCCACGGTCGCGGCGGGCCTGGCGATGGTGCTGGCCACCCTCGCGGTGCTCCGTCGGTACCCCCGTGCGGAAGCCTGATATATCCACATCTGCCTGGGATTTTTCGTCGGTTTCCTACCGTCCGGTAACGATCGGATGACGGTTCGCTGAGTGTTCGCAGTGCGATTCTTCGTGGTGCGCACCACACGCTACATTTGGGGCTGTTCGGACGTATGTGGCCACGGTGAAACCCCCGGCGATACGGCCGACTCTCGGGAACACACCTACAGCAATCGGAAACGGGGATCGGTGCAGCCGTCTAGCACTTTTGTTGGCACCACCGCGGTCGTGGGAGCGATCGCACTTCTGGGATCAGGGGTGGCCGCGGCCGCGCCGGTCGAATGGCAGGACTGCACCGAGATGCTCGGCGTGGAGGCCGAGTACCTGCCGGCGGGGATGGAATGCGGAACCGTCGAGGTCCCCGTCGACTACAGCACGCCGGACGGCGCCACGACCCACGTCGCGCTGACCCGCATCAAGGCCTCCTCCGGGCAGGCCCGCTCGACCGTGTTCGGCAACCCCGGCGGACCCGGGAACTACGCGCTCAATTTCTGGAACCCGCCGCTCGACGGCACGGCCCCGGCCGGGCTCTACGAGAACCACGACCTGGTGGCGGTCCAGCCCCGCGGCCTCTACGGCTCCAACCCGATGGTGTGCGAGGTGCAGTACGTCGGCCCGGACGCGGTCAACCCCCTGCACGACGCGTGCTACGGCACCGACCCGGCCTACATGGCGTCCATGACCACCGAGAACGCCGCCCGGGACATGGACGCGGTCCGTGAAGCCCTCGAGCTGGCCGAGATCGACTACGTGGGGGTGTCCTACGGCACCGCGATCGGCACCGACTTCGCGACCCTGTTCCCGGAGCGGACCGGCCGCATGGTGCTGGACTCCAATACCCACCCCGACTGGCGCTGGTCCGAGCAGGCGCAGCAGGGTGCGTTCGCCCAGGAGAAGCGGGTCAACGACATCTTCGCGTGGATCGCCGAGCGGGACGATTTCTACGGTCTCGGCGACACCCCGCTGAAGGTGTTCCACTCCTGGAAGTGGGTGACCGACCAGGAGGTGGGCGGCCCCGCCAACCTCACGCCGCCGCCCGCCCAGACCGGGGACCTGCCGGTCGAGCTGCGGGGAACGGCGCTCGAGCAGCCCGCGCTGGACGTCATCAACACCACCGCGCCGGGCCGCGCCCGCGTCGAGGGTTTCGCGCGGGCGGTCGCCCTGCAGGGGCTGACCAACAACGCCACCACCGGCCTGTTCGACGCCACCGTGGGCGCGACCTACAGCGAGCAGGCCTGGCCGATGCTTGCCCACATGCTCAAGTACTACAACGACGGTGGGACCATCGCGCGTGTCGACTACGAGACCGTGGGCCTCATGCTCGCGGCGCAGGAGAACCGCTCGCCGGTCTTCCGGACCGACATCGAGATGAACGCCATCATCACCTGCAACGAGACGGCGACGCCGTCCGATCAGTTGGGCGTGATGGCGGCCCGGGCGGACAAGTACACCGGCGGTAACCGCCTGACCACCCGGGCCGCGGTGGAAGCGGCCGGCGACGACTGCGTGGGCTGGGCACCGGTCGCGCAGACCATCGACCCGAACGGTGACGCGCTGGCGGTCAAGCCGCTCGTGCTGCACTCGGAGGACGACGCGGTCACCCCGATCGCCGGCGCCCACCGGGTCGCCGAGGCCATGGGCGGCACCCTGGTGACCGTCGGCGGCGGCGACCACGGTGTGTTCCGGATGGGCAACGAGGCCGTGGACCGGATCGTCATGGAGTTCCTCACCACCGGCGTGGCCGCCCCGGGACACGTGCCGGGCAAGCCCTCGCCGGACCCGCTGCCCAAGTGGGATCGGGAGGACCGCGCGGAGGCGGCCCAGCGGGGTATGTCCGCCCCGATCGAGGGTGCCGACGACTGGTACGGCACCCACCGGGACGCCGCCCCCGCGGCTGCTCCCGCCGCCGGATCGGTCGACGCCGCGCCGGTGCTCCCCGCGCCCGCTGCGCTGCCCACCCCGGAAGAGCTGGGCGCACAGGCGGAGAAGTCGGTGCGGGACCTGGCCGTCCGGATCGACACCGCGGCCAAGGCGCTCCTCGGCACCCCCGCTGCTCCGGCCGCGCCGCAGGCCTGATGGCCGCGAAGGGGTGCTTGTCGTAGGTCTCTGAGACACTGGAGACGTGACGACTTCAGGTGATTCCCTCCCGACCCCGTCCGGCCTGTCCGGCACCACCCGATCGGCCGAGCTCTTCGCCGAGGCCCGCGAGCTGATCCCCGGTGGGGTCAACTCGCCGGTCCGTGCCTTCAACTCCGTCGGAGGAACCCCGCGTTTCATGCGTGAAGCGCGGGGTTCACGCATGACGGACGTGGACGGGAACACCTACATCGACCTGGTGTGCTCGTGGGGCCCCATGATCCACGGTCACGCCCACCCCGAGATCGTCGACGCGGTCCGCACCGCGGCCTCCCGCGGTCTGAGCTTCGGCACGCCCACCGAGGGCGAGGTCGACCTGGCCCGCGAGATCATCTCCCGCACCTCCGTCGAGGAGGTCCGCCTGGTCAACTCCGGCACCGAGGCCACCATGAGCGCGGTGCGGCTGGCCCGCGGCTTCACGGGCCGGGCCAAGATCATCAAGTTCTCCGGCTGCTACCACGGCCACGTCGACGCCCTGCTCGCCGACGCGGGCTCGGGGGTCGCCACCTTCTCCCTCCCGGACTCTCCCGGTGTCACCGGTGCCGCCGCGCACGACACGATCGTGCTGCCGTACAACGACGTGGAGGCGGTCCGCCTGGCGTTCGCCAACCACGGGGACCAGATCGCCTGTGTCATCACCGAGGCCGCCGCCGGAAACATGGGCACGGTCCCGCCGCTGCCCGGGTTCAACGAGGAGCTGCGCACCCTGTGCTCGGCCAACGGCGCGCTGCTCATCATGGACGAGGTCATGACCGGATTCCGTGCCGGAGACCGCGGGTGGTGGGGGATCGACGGTGTGGCCGGGGACCTGACCACCTTCGGCAAGGTCATGTCCGGGGGACTGCCCGCCGCCGCCTTCGGCGGCCGTGCCGACGTGATGGCACACCTGGCCCCCGCCGGCCCCGTCTACCAGGCCGGCACCCTGTCCGGTAACCCCGTCGCCGTGGCCGCGGGCCTCACCTCGCTGCGGCTGGCCGACCACTCCTGCTACTACACGCTGCAGACCAACGCGGACCGGCTCGAGGCGCTCATCACCAACGCCCTGCAGGCCGCGGGTGTCGCCCACACCATCCAGCGCGCGGGAACCATGCTCAGCACGTTCTTCACCGAGGACCGGGTGATCGACTACGCGGGGGCCAAGGCGGCGGAGACCTTCCGGTACGCGCCGTTCTTCAACACCCTCCTCGACCGTGGGATCTACGCCCCGCCGAGCGCGTTCGAGACCTGGTTCGTCTCCACCGCGCTGACGGATGACGATTTCCAGCACATCGCCGAGGCCCTTCCCGTCGCCGCAGAGGCAGCCGCAGCCGCCACCGCTCCGGAGGGCGACCGGTGAGCCGGGACCGTCGTGGCCTGCGGGGGCGTCTCGCGATCCCCGCCACCGGCCCCACCTCCCTGCCCATCCCCCTCCGGGGAGAGCACCCCGCGCCCGCGGATGCGCCGCCCTCGCTCGGCGCCTCCACGATCCCGGCCGACCCGGTACGAGCCGACGTGGCGCCGCAGCCCGAGGGATCCGAAGCCTATGGCGCGGAGCCGGGGACGATCGCCGCTCCGGGTGAGCCGCTCTCGTCGTCGTCGTTGTCGTCGTCGTCCCGCGACACCTCGGCGCGGGCCACCGAGACCCAGACGATCGTCCACCTCGTCCGGCACGGCGAGGTCTACAACCCCGAGGGGGTGCTCTACGGCCGCCTGCCCGGATTCCGGCTGTCCGAGCTGGGGCGCAGCCAGGCCGAGACCGTCGGTCGCGTGCTCGGCAGCGGCCACGACATCGTGTCGATCGTCGCCTCGCCGCTGCAGCGGGCGCAGGAGACCGCGGCCCCGCTCGCCGAGCGGCTCGGCCTGCCGGTGGGGATCGACGAGGACATCATCGAGGCGGACAACCGTTTCGAGGGCACCAAGGTCGGCGGCCCCGGCGGTGCACTGCGCGACCCGCAGTACTGGCCGATCCTGCTCAACCCGCTGCGCCCGTCGTGGGGCGAACCGTACCTGCAGATCGCGCACCGCATGATCGGCGCCGTCTACGCCACCCTGGATGTGGCGCGCGGGCACGAGGCCGTCCTGGTCAGCCACCAGCTGCCCGTCTACACCACCCGTCGTTTCCTCGAGGGGAGGCGTCTGTGGCACGATCCGCGCAAGCGGCAGTGCTCGCTGGCCTCCATCACCTCGCTGGTGTTCGAGGGCACCACCCTGCGCGACATCGTGTACTCAGAGCCGGCGGGGGCATCCGACCCGTCGCAGACCGGAGCCTGACAATCATGCGCAAGACCCGAACCGCACTCGGCGCGGCGATGCTGGCCGCCGTCCTGGCGACCAGCGCCTGCGCCACCGGGGAGAACGCTGCGCTGGCCGGGCCCGAGACCTTCGAGTTCATCAGCCCCGACGGCCAGCTCGAGATCTTCTACGATCCGCCCGCCGATCGGAAGCCGGTCGCCGAGATCACCGGCCCGGACCTGCTCGACCCGGATTCCACCCTCAGCCTGCAGAAGGACCACGAGGGCGAGGTGGTGGTCCTCAACACCTGGGGCCAGTGGTGCGGGCCGTGCAGGTCGGAGGCGGATGACCTGCAGCGGATCCAGGAGGAGTTCGGGCCGCAGGGCGCCACCGTGTTCGGCATCAACCTGCGCGACCCCAACCGGCAGAAGTCCGTCGACTTCGTCACCGACAACGGCATCACCTACCCGTCGATCTGGGATCCCAGCAACGCCGCCGTCGCCGCCCTGCGCGGATTCCCGACCGCCGTCGTGCCCACCACCCTGATCCTGGACAAGCAGCACCGCGTGGCCGCCGTGTTCCTCGTCGAGATCACCGACGACAAGCTCAACGAGACCATCACCCGCCTCTTGGACGAGGAGGTCGATCCGGTGTGAACCCGGAGGTGATCCTGTTCGCGCAGAGTGTGGGCCAGACATTCCAGCAGACGGTGTCCGGCGGGCCGATCCTGCTCGCCCTGGGGGCCTGTCTGCTCGCCGGGCTCGTCTCGTTCGCCTCCCCGTGCGTGATCCCGCTCGTGCCCGGCTACCTGGCCTACCTCGCGAGCGTCGTGGGCGCCGAACGGCCCCCCGCCACCGCCGCCGCCGCTGAGAAGCAGCGCGCCGCCACTGCCACCCTCACCCACGAGGAACGTCGCACCAGGCGCTCGTCCCGGGCCCGGGTCGTGGTGGCGTCGCTGCTGTTCGTGGGCGGCTTCACCGTGGTGTTCGTGCTGCTCAGTGCCATGGTGCTCGGGACCGTGCAGTATCTGGCCCCGCAGCAGGAGCTGCTCCAGCGGCTGGGCGGTGTGGTGACGATCCTCATGGGCCTGGTGTTCATCGGACTCGTCCCCACCCTGCAGCGCGACACCCGCATGCAGCCCAAAGCCCTCTCGACCTGGCTCGGTGCGCCCCTGCTCGGTGCCGTGTTCGCCCTCGGTTGGACCCCCTGCCTCGGCCCCACCCTGGCGGCCGCACTGTCCGTGGCCGCCGGTACCGGAGTAGACGCCGCCCGGGGTGTGCTGCTCATCGTGGCCTACTGCTTCGGACTCGGACTGCCGTTCGTCGTGGTGGCCTTCGGCTCCACCTGGGCCATGCGCACCGTCGGCTGGCTGCAGCGGCACACGCGCGCCATCCAGATCTTCGGCGGGGTGATGCTGATCCTCGTGGGCCTGCTCCTGCTGACCGGCGCGTGGGCCCTGTTCATCGACTGGCTGCGCGACTTCGCGATCTCCGACACCACGCTGCCCATCTGACGGGCCCGGGCCGGGGGAGCGCCGTGCACCCCGGTGGCAGGCCCTGTAACCCCTATCGCCCAGCCCCGGC
>CAYFRF010000013.1:0-40084 GCA_964345415.1 uncultured Microbacter sp.
CCGCCAGTGCCTCTCACTGACTCACAACCAGCCTGGCGCAAAGGGCGCTACCCCTATGGCGGTAGCGAATCCGAAGGCGGGGTAGCGGATCCTGCGTTTTCGGAGCTGGCTACGCGACGGCACCCTGCCACCCGCCCCGAAAAGACACGATCACCTCGACCCTGAGGGGCGAGGTGATCGTCTGGTCCGGCAGGCTTCGACTACCAGCTACGCAGCAGCGCGATCCGCTCGCGGATCTGCTCCGCGGACGCCATCGGCACCGGAGGCCCGCCGCAGGAGTTGCGCAGCTGGGTGTGGATCGCACCGTGCGATTTGCCCAGCCGGCCGGAGTACACCGAGACGAGCGTGTTGAGCTGGCGGCGCAGGTCCTTGAGCTCGGCTGCCGAGGCCACGCGCTCCGCGGCAGCGCCTGCATGCGCGCCGGCCCCTGCCGCGTTGCCCGGGATGGTCGTTCCGGACAGTGCCGGATCAGCGCCCACGACGGACACCGAGCCGGCTCCGGACGACTGCGTGGCCGAACGGTTCTTGACCTGCTCTTTCTCGCGTTGCCGCAGGAGCGCCTTCACGTCGTCGGCTCCCAACAGGCCGGGCAGACCGATGTAGTCGGCCTCCTCCTCACTGCCGGCGAAGGTCGCGGTCCCGTACGACGAGCCCTCGTACACGATCTGGTCGAGTTCGGCGTCCGCGCCCAGCGAGATGTAGCCGCGGTCCTCCTCGTCCTCGGTGTTCTCGTCCTGCTGCTGGTTGGCCTGCGCGAGCAGCTGGTCCTCCAACCCCTCCTCGCGGTGGGGCTTGCCCAGAACGTGGTCGCGCTGCGCCTCCATCTCGGAGGCGAGCTTGAGCAGCACAGGTACCGACGGCAGGAAGACCGACGCGGTCTCCCCCGGGCGACGTGAACGGACGAATCGTCCGATGGCCTGGGCGAAGTACAGCGGGGTCGAGGCGCTGGTGGCGTAGACGCCCACGCACAGTCGGGGCACGTCGACGCCCTCGGACACCATGCGGACCGCGACCATCCACTCCTCCGTGGAGTCGGAGAAGGTGTCGATCCGGCTGGACGCCGTGGGGTCGTCGGACAGGACCACGGTGGGGGCCGTGCCGGTGATCTCGGTGAGCAGAGCCGCGTACTCCCGCGCACGCTCCTGATCGGTGGCGATCACCAGGCCGCCGGCGTCCGGGACCCCGCCGCGACGGATCTGTCGCAGGCGCGTGTGCGCCGCCTGGAGGACGGCCGGCATCCAGTCGCCGTGCGGGTCGAGTGCGACGCGCCAGGCCCGGGACATCTGGTCGGCGCTGAGCGGCTCACCCAGTCGTGCGGAGAATTCCTCTCCTGCGTTGGACCGCCATCGCGCCTCACCGGAGTAGGCGAGGAACACCACGGGCCGGACCACGCCGTCTGCGAGCGCATCTGCGTAACCGTAGGCGTGGTCGGCTTTCGATCGCTGGTGGCCCTGGCCGTCCGGCTCGTAGGTGACGAACGGGATCGGGCTGTCGTCGGAGCGGAACGGTGTTCCCGTCAGGGACAGCCGCCGCTCGGCGTCCCCGAACGCCTCCCGGATACCGTCGCCCCAGCTCTTCGCGTCGCCACCGTGGTGGATCTCGTCGAGGATCACCAGCGTGCGACGCGAATTGGTGCGCTCACGATGCTTGAACGGGTGCGCGGCCACCTGCGCGTAGGTCACCACCACGCCGTGGTACTCGGGGGCGAGGGCGCCCGAGGAGTTGCTGTACTCCGGGTCGAGCGCGATGCCGGCGCGGGCGGCCGAGGCCGCCCACTGGTACTTCAGGTGCTCGGTGGGAGCGACCACGGTGATGGTGTCGACCGTCCGGTCCGCCAACAACTCGGTGGCGACCCGGAGTCCGAACGTGGTCTTGCCGGCGCCCGGCGTGGCCACGGCCAGGAAATCCTTCGGCCTGGACATGAGGTATTTGCGCAGTGCGGTGCGCTGCCAGGCGCGCAGCGACGCACCCCCGGCCGATGGGGTGGTGGATTCTGCGGTCTGCTCTTCTGGGCCCGGGACCGCTCCGGGGCTACTCACCAGGCTTCAGCGACTCGTAGACGCGCTTGCACTCGGGGCAGACCGGAGAGCCCGGCTTGGCCGAGCGGGTGACCGGGAAGACCTCACCGCACAGGGCGATCACATAGGTGCCCATGACCGCGCTCTCGGCGATCTTGCTCTTGTCCACATAGTGGAAGAACTTCGGGGCGTCGTCCTGCGTCTCCTCGGTCGTGGTGACCTCGGGCCGCTCGAGTGTCTTGGTCCGGGTGGTGCTCACCCCCTCATGATGCCGCACCCGGCCGTCACCGCGCCAACGCTCCAGGCCCGGCGCCGGAGTAGCGTGGCCCCCATGGCACCCGACTTCAGACGAATGCGGTCCGGGGATCGGGATGACACCTCGAGACCGGTCCTGATCACCGGGGCACGGGAGTCCTACCGGGACGAGCTCGCGGCCCGAAAGAAGCGGTACTTCCTCCTCATGAGCGTGCGGATCCCCGCTCTGCTGTTGGCGGCGGGGTCGCTCGCGATCTGGAACAACCCGTGGATCGCCCTGGCGATCGTCGCCGCGTCGATCCCCGTCCCGTGGATCGCGGTGATCGGGGCCAACGACCGACCCCCACTCCCGAAGGGGCAGCCCCGGACCTATACGGCGGGACGCCTCACCTCGTCCACCCCCGCCGCTCTTCCCCCGGGACTCACCGGCGGGCCCAACTCCCGGGAGAAGGCCACCGGCCATGAGCGTCGCCACCAGGACGACAGCTCGTCGTCGTCGTCATCGAACACCGACGGTCCGCACCCCCCTACGCCACCGAACACAGACACAGACGAGAGCGACGCAACACCGTGACCACTTCCGCCCCTTCCCTCGCGGGCCTCGCCCCCGCTCTGGCCGAGGCGTTCCGCCGGCACCACTACACCGTTCCGGGGCTGGAGGAGGTGCTGGGCGACGAAGCGGTCGCGGCGTTGGCCAGGTCTGACGCGGCGGTGGTCCGCCGGCGCGCGCTGACCGCGGGCGCCACCGGCGAGCTGCTCCGGCTGTTCGTGCTGGGCGATGCGCTCCCCGGTGACCGGGTCGCCGACCTGCTGCCGGGGACCACTGTCGACGCGGGGATCGCGGCGGGGCTGTGGGCAGCCCAGGGCGACGGAACGGTCCGGGCACTGGTGGACCTGCGTCCCGTCGACACCGGGCGCGGCTCCCGCTGGGTGTTCTCGGACGTGGACGGCTCGATGGTCCACACCGTGACCCGGCCGGACCACGTGCTGGGGGTCGGGCAGGCCACGTTGTCCCTGCTGCGCGTCACCCCCACTTCTCCCGCCCCGACCGTGCTGGATCTGGGCACCGGGTGCGGCGTCCAGCTGATGTACGCACTCGACTCGGGTTCCGCGGGGACCGGGACCGACATCACCCCCCGGTGCCTCGAGTTGGCGGCAGCCACGCTGGCGATCAACTCACTGGAGGCCGAGTTGCTGCGGGGACCGTGGTTCGAGCCGGTCGCCGGGCGTCGTTTCGACCGGGTGGTGGCCAATCCGCCGTTCGTGGTGGGGCCGCCGGAGACCGGCCACTCGTACCGCGAGTCCGGACTCTCCCTGGACGGTGCCAGTCGCACCGTCGTCTCCGGCGCCGCGGAGCATCTCACCGACGGCGGGACCGCGGTGCTGTTGGCGTCGTGGGTGGAGCGGGAGGACACCGACTGGCGGTCCCACGTGGCGTCGTGGGTGCCGGCCGAGGGGGTCGACGCCTGGATCCTGCGGCGGGACTCGTCCGATCCGGGACTGTACGTGTGGACGTGGCTCACCGACGAGGGGATGGACCCGCGCGACGAGTCCACGTGGCGGGCCGCCGATGCCTGGCTTGACCATTTCCGCGATGAGGACGTGACCGGGGTCGGGTTCGGGTATGTGTACCTGCGACGGATCGAGGGGCCGTCGCAGGTCCTGTGCGAGGACCTGACCCATCCCTTCGGTGCCGGTCTGGGCGACGAGGCGGAGGCGTACTTCGCCCGCACCGCGTGGCTGCGGGGGGCCGCCGACCGCCACGGGGGTGAGGCCGCGGCGCTCGACGCCACCGTGTTCACGGTCTCCCCCGACGTCCACCTGTACGTCTCGGAGTCGTTGGCACCGACCGGGGCCGAGGGGGTACCGGCAGGCCCGTCGACCGTGGTGGTGGAGCGGGTGACCGGAGCGAGGTGGCGGCACGAGATCGACCAGCTCACGGCCACCGTTCTCCGCGGGGCCCGCACCGGGGCTCTGCCGTTGGAGGACCTGGTGGTGCTCGCGGCCGTGTCGGCGGGTGAGGATCCGGACGAGCTGGCGGGGCCGGTACGTCGGGTGGTGGCGGATCTGTTCCTGCACGGGTTCCTGGTGCCGGTGGGGGTGCCCGGTGTCCTGCCGCCGGGGGTCGCCGCCGCGGTGGTCAGGGAGACGCACGCGTGAGAGCGGTGGTCTCCCGTGTCACCGAGGCGTCGGTCACCGTCGACGGCGAGGTCGTGGGAGCCCTGGGCGGCCCGGGACTGTTGGTGTTGTTGGGGGTGTCGGTCGACGACGACGACGAGGACGTCGCCACGATGGTCCGCAAGATCTCGGAACTGCGGATCCTGCGTGAGGAACAGAGTGCGTCGGATGTCGGTGCGCCGGTACTCGTGGTCAGCCAGTTCACGCTCATGGGTTCCACGGCCAAGGGACGACGCCCCTCCTGGTCGCGGGCGGCCCGGGGCGAGGTCGCCGAACCGCTGGTCGAGGCGGTCGTGAGCGGGCTGCGCGATCGCGGGCTCGAGGTGGCCACCGGCATGTTCGGGGCGATGATGCAGGTCCACTCCGTCAATGACGGGCCGTTCACCGTGCTCGTGGAGACGCCAGGGTCGCGCTGACGGCCAATTTCGACACATCTCGTGATCGAAATCATCCTCCCGGGAACATTCCCGCCACCCCTGCCGTTGTAGAGGTACGTGACCGTAATCCGGACACGCCGCAGATCCGTCCAGCAGCGACCGACCGCCGGCCCCGTCACCGGGCCAGGCAGGAGGAGGAGACATGACGTCAGCCACCACCACCCGATCGGACCGTCGGACGGAGGCGGATTCGGACGGCCAGAGCCCCAGTGCCGACCTGGTCCGCGTCTATCTGAACGGGATCGGAAAGACCGCACTCCTCAACGCGGAGGACGAGGTGGAGCTGGCGAAGCGCATCGAAGTGGGGCTGTACGCCAAGCACCTGCTGGAGACCAAGAAGCGTCTGGGGCCGGTCCGCAAGGCCGATCTGGCAACGCTCGTGAAGGAGGGTGAGGCCGCGCGTGCCCACCTCCTCGAGGCCAACCTCCGTCTCGTGGTCTCGCTCGCCAAGCGCTACACCGGCCGGGGGATGCCCCTGCTCGACCTGATCCAGGAAGGCAATCTCGGACTCATCCGCGCCATGGAGAAGTTCGATTACGCGAAGGGCTTCAAGTTCTCGACCTACGCCACGTGGTGGATCCGCCAGGCCATCACCCGCGGCATGGCGGACCAGTCCCGCACCATCCGGCTCCCGGTGCACCTCGTCGAGCAGGTGAACAAGCTCGCGCGCATCAAGCGTGAGCTGCACCAGCAGCTCGGCCGGGAGGCCACGTTGGAGGAGCTCGCGGAGGAATCCGGGATCCCCGTACACAAGATCGAGGAACTGCTGGACCACTCGCGTGACCCGGTCAGTCTCGACATGCCGGTGGGCGCGGACGAGGAGGCTCCGCTGGGCGACTTTATCGAGGACGCGGAGGCGACCAGCGCCGAGAACACGGTCGTGACCAACGTCATGCACTCCGATGTGCGTGCCGTCCTCGCCACGCTCGAGGAGCGCGAGCAGCAGGTCATCACCCTGCGCTTCGGTCTCAACGACGGGCAGCCGCGAACCCTGGACCAGATCGGTAAGCGTTTCGGCCTGTCCCGTGAGCGGGTGCGCCAGATCGAGCGTGAGGTCATGGCCAAGCTCCGTGAGGGGCGCCGCGCCGACAAGCTGCGCTCGTACGCCATCTGACGGTTATCACCCCCGATCGGCCCCGCCTCTGCAGTCAGAGGCGGGGCCGATCGCTGTCGCGGGGTCGGCGCGATGCGCCGAGGTCAGCGCGGTGCGCCGGGGTCGGCGGGGTGCGCCGAGGAGCCCCCGGGCCTTGAGCGGCATCGGCCGGCCTCGGGCCTCAGCGGAGCCGGCGCGGGCCCTCGTCGCCGCTGAACACCGGCGGAGGACCGAGTTTGACCGAGGCGTAGAGTACGGCCACCCCGTCCGGTGCGGCGAGTCCGGGATCGAGTGACAGCTTGCGCATCTCCGGCACGTCCTCGGCCAGACACGAGACACGACCCATCAATTCGACGAGCGCTGCCCGGTCGACGGGGGTGTCCCCGGCGTAGCCGTCGAGGATCGGCGCGGCGCGAGGGCGGTCCAACAGGTCCGCCGCCTCGGTCGGAGAGATCGGCAGCGTGCTGAACGCCCTGTCCGCCAGCAGGTCCGACAGCAGGCCCGACAGTCCGAACGAGATGAGCGAGCCGAAGATCGGGTGATCTGCCACTCGAATCGTCACCGCCACGCCCTTGGTGGCCATCTTCTGTACGTGCAGGGACCGCGAACCGGTGGTGGACTGCAGGTAGTCGAAGGCGTGCCGGACCGCGGCGGCATCGGCCAGGTCGAGCCGTACCCCGGACTGGTCGCTGCGGGTGCGCCACTTCTCGCTGATCGCCTTGACGGCCACCGGGTAGCCGAGTTCATCCGCGGCCATCACGGCCTGGTCCACATCGGTGGCGACCCGGTAGTCGACGATGTCGATTCCGTAGCACTCCAGGAGCGCCCGGACCTGTCCCTGGGTGAGTTCGAACGACTCGGTGCCGGCGTTGAGCTGGCACAAGGAGTCAACGAGCTCACGGGCGCGGGCGCGGTCGATGTCCTGGAACTCGGTCGGCTCCTCGGCGGGCCGTTCGAGCCATTCCGCGTATCGCCGTGCCCGGACCAGTGCGGACACCGCACGTTCCGGGTACGGGTAAGAGGGGATGGATCCTCGTGCCGCGACCCCGGACTCATCGGTCACCGTGAGCCCCTCGGGTAGCCCCTCCCCCGCCAGGAACGTACTGACGACCGGCTTCTCGCTCTCCGCGGCCGCCGCACGGATCGCCTCCGCGAACGCGTCGGGCTCCGTGGCCACTGGTGGCACGAAGACCGTGAGGACGGAGTCGACCTCGTCCCGGGCCAGCGTGTCGGTGATCGCGGACCTGAAGTCCTCCGGCGAGGCCCCCGCCCCGAGGTCGACCAGATGTGTGACCGTGAAGCCCTGGAGCCGCGCGGAATCGCCGCCGAGCCGACCCACTGCCGTGGAGTTGGCGACGATCCCCAGCCGGCCCCCGGCGGGCAGTGGCTGATAGGCCAGTAGCGTCGCTGTGTCGAACATGTCCGTGATCGAGTCCACCTGGATCAGGCCCGAGTCACGGAACAGTCCGCGGATCGCGGAGGCTGTCAGACCTTCGACCCCGGACTCGAGATCGTCCGCGGCCCGTCGGACCACCACCACCGGCTTGTTCCGCGCGACCCGGCGTGCGATGCGGGAGAACTTGCGCGCGTTACCGAAGCTCTCGAGGTAGAGCAGAACCACCTCGGTCGCCGAGTCGGTGTCCCAGTACTGCATCAGGTCGTTGCCGGACACGTCGGCGCGGTTACCTGCCGAGACGAACGTCGACAGGCCGAGTCGACGGCGGGCCGCCGCCGCGAGGATGGTGATGCCCAGTGCCCCTGACTGGCAGAAGAAACCCACCCGTCCGGGCCCGGGGACGAGTTCCGCCAGGGTCGCGTTGAGCTGGACATCAGCGGAGGTGTTGATCACCCCGAGCGCGTTGGGTCCCACCACCCGCATGCCGTGCGCCCGGGCCTCACTGACAAGGCGTCGTTCCGAGACCACGCCTGCGCTGCCCACGTCTGAGAAACCGGCGGAGATCACCACCAGGGTGGACACGCCCTTGGACAAGCAGTCGTCGAGCACCTCGGACATCGACGCGGCGGGCACGGCGACCACCGCCAGGTCGACCGGATCAGGGATGTGGCGGACGCTCGCGTAGGCGCGAACAGACTGGACCGAGGTGGCATCCGAGTTGACCGGGTACACCGGTCCCGAGAACCCGTTACCGATCAGGTTGCGCATCACGGTGTGGCCGATTTTTCCGACCTGGTCCGATGCTCCGATCACGGCCACCGAAGCGGGATTGAGAACCCGCGCGACGCTCCGTGACTCTGCCGCGGCCTCGCGTGAGTTGCGGACGTTCGTGAGCGCCTCGGTGGGGTCGATCGCGAACTCGAGATGCAGACTCGAGCCGTCGAAGGAACGGGAGATCTCGTATCCCGCTCGCCGGAACACCTGGATCATCGACCTGTTCTCCGAGAGCACCTCGGCCTCGAAGTGGTCGATCCCACATTCTGCGGCCGCGCCGGCCAGATGCTCCAGGAAGATCGAGCCGAGGCCCCTTCCCTGGTGCTGGTCGGAGATCGTGAAGGCCACTTCCGCGAACGTGGAGTCGGGCAGGCGCTCGTAGATCGCCATGCCGATGATCTCGGCCCCGAGTTCCGCCACGAAGGCCATGCGACGCTTGTAGTCCACGTTCGTCATCCGGTGCAGCTCGCGTTCGGAGAGCACGTCATGCGAACCGAAATAGCGGAGATACCGGGTCCGTTCGGACAAACTCGTGTGGAAGCGGGAGATCTTCTCCGCGTCGTCGGGGAGGATCGGCCGGATCCGGACCGCGCGACCGTCGGAGCCCAGGACGTCCGCGGCCCACTCGTGTGGGTACCCGTCGGGGTACACCTCCACCGAGGTGTCCCTCGATGCGTGCTCCGGTGGATCCACCGCTACCGAGGTGTCCCTCGATGCGTGCTCCGGTGGGTCCTCTGCCGGCGCGCCGCCCTGCCCGGGGTCAGCGCTCTGCGGGGTCGCGCCGTTGTTCGACTCGACGTTCTCCGTGTCGTCTGTCGGAACGTCGTCGCCTGTCGGGACGTCGTTCGTCGGTTCGCCGGAGGCGTCGTCCACTGAGTCCTCGGTCGGGGTGTCGCCGTTCTGCGCCATGGGATCCTCCAAGACGGGGCTGGTCTGTCGGGCTGTCAGATTCGGGCGGCGGGTGCGAGATGCAGGTTTCCGGCGCCTGCGGAAGACGGGGCTCAATCGCGCGGATCGTCAGGGTCGAGTCCCAGCAGGGGGAACACCGACCGTCTCGTATCGAGGATGGACTGGTCCAGTCGGGACAGCGACCGGTCCAGCTCGCCTCCACGGTCCACCCCGGTCGGCTCCCACGGGGTGAACTCGGGGGTCTCGCCGTCGCTCATGGTCTGCGGGACACGGTCCGGCACCGTCAGGCGTCCGGCTAGGGCCTGCCACGATTCGGGGATGGCCGTGTCCGGATCCACCGACACCCCGAGAACTGCGGCGATGAGGTGGGTCCACGATCTCGGCACCACGCGCACCAGCTCGTAGCCACCGCCCCCGATCGCGATGAGACGCCCCTCGCAGAGCTCATCTGCCAGCGCCACGACGTCGAGGTAGGACTGCCTGTGTCCGTCCACGCTGAGCGAGAGGTCCGCCAACGGGTCCTCGCGGTGGGAGTCACACCCTGCCTGGAGGACGATGATCTGCGGCTCGAACGCCCGGAGGACCCCGGGCACCACGGCATGGAAACCCCGTAGCCAGAGGTTGTCCGTGACCGCGGGCAGGTAGGCGAGGTTGACCGCAGTGCCCTCCGCCCGTCCGACCCCGGTCTCGGACGCCCAGCCGGTCGAGGGCCACAGCGTCGCCGGGTGCTGGTGCAGGGACACCGTGAGGACCCGCGGATCGTCGTAGAACGCGGTCTGCACCCCGTCGCCGTGGTGGACATCGATGTCCACATAGGCGATCCGGTCATACCCGTTGTCGAGCAGCCAGCTGATCGCCACCGCTGCGTCGTTGTACACACAGAAGCCGGCAGCCGCGGCCGGCATCGCGTGGTGCATCCCACCCGCAACCGAGACGACCCGGGTCGCCGCGCCGTCGGCGATGGCCCTCGCGGCGGTGAGTGTTCCTCCGGCCACCGCGGCGCTGGCTTCGTGCATCGCCGGAAAGGTCGGGTTGTCAGCCGTGCCCAGACCGTGGCTCATACCGAGGTGCTCCCCCGGCGGCAGCTCCCCGGCCTGCTTGACCGCGTCGATGTAGCGCGAGGTGTGGATGCGGAGCAGTTCCTCATCCGAGGCGGAACCCGGATCGAGCATCTCGACACCCTGCAGCACCCCGAGTTCCGTCGCCAACGACATCGTCAGGTCGAGACGACGCGGGCTCATCGGGTGGCCTGCGGAGTGGCGGTACTCCAACAATGACGGACTCCACACGACTTTCGCCGCGACCCCGTCCCGGATACCCGCCATCTGTCCACCTTCCCCGTCCGCCAGGTCGTTCCCGGCCTCGTCCCCCCCGACAGGAGCCAGGGCGTACGTCCTCCTGAATCTACGCGGGACGTCGTAGGACGAGCGGGGATTCAGCGCTCTCCACCCCGGTTCGTGGCCCGACGGTAGGCTTGGGCCCGAGGGCCCCGGGCACACGGCGTGTCGGCGGGCCCGTACAGACACCCCCTACCGGCTTCTCACTACGGAGGAATGCAGCGTGAAGGATCTGGTGGACACCACCGAGATGTACCTCCGCACCATCTACGAGCTGGAGGAGGAAGGCGTCATCCCGCTTCGGGCACGGATCGCCGAGCGACTCGAGCAGAGTGGGCCGACCGTGAGCCAGACCGTCGCCCGCATGGAGCGGGACGGACTGGTCCTGGTGGCTCCGGACCGCCATCTGCAGCTCACCCCCAGCGGACGGGAGCTGGCGGTGGACGTCATGCGCAAGCACCGGCTGGCCGAGCGGCTCCTGGTCGACGTGATCGGCCTGGAGCTGGAGAAGGTCCACGCCGAGGCGTGTCGCTGGGAGCACGTCATGAGCGACGATGTGGAACGTCGACTCATCGAGGTGCTGGACGACCCCCGGACCTCGCCCTACGGAAACCCCATTCCCGGACTCGAACGTATCGGGTACGTCCCGCCGGCCAACGACGAGACGACGTACGTCCGGCTCTCCGAGCTCGAGCCGGATGTCCCCCATGAGGTCCGCATCCAGGCGATCGGCGAGAACGTCCAGATCGACACGGAGCTGATCGTCGAGTTCCGCGCCACCGGCGTCGAACCGCTCAAGACCGTCACGGCCACGCGCCGCGGACATCTCGTGGAACTCGATTCCGGTGGGGGCACCAAGGTCGAGATCGACGGAGATCACGCCCACGCGATCCAGGTCGAGCTCATCCGGTGAAGCTGCTCGTCACCGGCGGCGCCGGGTATGTCGGCGGGGTCTGCGCCACGGTCCTCCTCGAACGCGGGCACGAGGTGGTCGTGCTCGACGACCTGTCGACCGGCAACCGAGACGGTATCCCCTCGGGAGCGACGTTCGTCGAGGGCGACGTGGCGGAACGCATCGCCGACGTGCTCGACCCGTCCTTCGACGGGGTCCTCCACTTCGCCGCACGGTCACTGGTCGGCGAGTCCGTGGAGAAGCCGTCCGAGTATTGGCAGGGCAACGTCGTCACCTCACTGACACTGCTCGACGCCATGCGTGCTGCCGGCGTGGGCAACCTCGTGTTCTCCTCGACCGCCGCCACCTACGGCGAGCCCGAGCGGGTGCCGATCACCGAGGACATGCCCACACGTCCCACCAACACCTACGGTGCCACCAAACTCGCGATCGACCACGCCATCACGTCCTATGCCGTGGCGCACGGGCTCGCCGCGACCAGCCTGCGGTACTTCAATGTGGCGGGCGCTCATGGCGCCGCAGGCGAGAACCGGGTCGTGGAGACGCACCTCATCCCGCTGGTCCTCCAGGTCGCCCTCGGTCACCGGGCGGATATCAAGATCTTCGGTGACGACTGGCCCACGCCGGACGGCACCTGCGTCCGCGACTACATCCACGTCGCCGACCTCGCCGACGCACATCTGTTGGCGCTGCAGTCCAACACCCCCGGCACACACCGCATCCTCAACCTCGGCAGCGGTGAAGGCTTCTCGGTGCGGGAGGTGATCGACGTGTGCCGTGAGGTCACCGGTCATCCGATCCCGGAGGTGGTCGCGCCTCGCCGTGCCGGTGATCCGGCGGTGTTGGTCGCCTCCAGCGCGAAAGCCGTCGCCGAACTCGGATGGGCACCCACCAGAACGGATCTGCGGACCGTAGTCGAGGATGCCTGGGCGTTCACCGAGTCACTCGGGGAACGCGCGCACTCCGCCCCACGCTGAGCGGGCCGGGCTGCACGGGACGGGTGCACAAGCCCCGCCCGTGCAGTCCACCCCCGGCCCGCCAGGCGCGACCCGGCTCGGCCCACCGGCCCGCTGCTCACTGCCCGTTCAGGCCGCCGCAGCCACCCTCCTGATCCGTTCCGGGTCGATGCCCTTGGACAGGACCTCGAGGAGCAACCTGGCCAGGGAATTACCCCCGTCGGCCTCCAACGCCGAAGAAAGCGCGCAGTCGGCGTGGACGCCGTAGCCGGCGAAGTACGCGTCGGCCCCCAACAACAGCAGCGCCACCGAACGCTCCGCCGGCGGCCGCCGCCTGGCCACAGCCCACCACAGGAGCCGGTGTCCGTCGCCGTCACCGTGCCGGAACGAGGCCAGCCTTCGGTACACCTCGTCACGGGTGGCGATCTCGAGCAGTCCTCGTCCGATCACGGCCAGCTCGTCGTCGTCGACCCCCTCCCCGTCGGCCAGGCGCACGGCAGCGGCCTCGTGCCGGTCCAGCACCACTTCCGCGCCGGCTCCCGACGCTGTACCCACCTGCCCGATGCCGGCGTCCACGTCACACGCGTCCGGGTCGCGTGCCGCGTATAACCGCTCGATCTCCTCTCTCGAGTCCGCTCCGGACCGGCCCTGGAAGGCGTTCACCGCGGCGAGGTGGGTCGAACCGGGATCGTGCTGGACCCCGCGGACCAACCCGAAGAGGTCCACCCACTCCGCCCCCTCGTCGAACCTCTCGACTCCGAAGGCCCCCTCCAGCTCGATGCCCACCGCCCCCAACCGGTAGCGGAACGCCTCAGCCGCGCAATACGCCCGCAGCTCCCCCATGTACCCCGAAGTGCATCCCTCCGCCACCACGACCAGGTGGGCGGATTCGACCCCTTCCCCCGCGCAGTGCTCCGCGAGCCACCGCGCCGATTCCTGGCCGATCCCCGAGGTCGGACCGCCCGCCCCGTCGCGGGGAACGCCACCCACCCGGTCGCCCTCGGCGGGCGGGGGCCCTTCCCCGCCCTCCAGGCCCGCCACGTCCACTCGGATCGTCGGCCCTCTCCTCCCGGTCGCTGTCTCACCACATATCACCACCACCGACCCCGGGAGCGGCGGGAAGCCCAGCATCGCCGGCACCGAGGCGATCAGGTCCTCCCGTGAGGTGATCACCACCCGTTCGCGCCCGTCCACCGCACCATCGCCCACCGGATTCCGTGCCGCCATCACAAACCACCCGTTCCACTTCGCTCGCGCGGCCGCACCCCTGTCGTCGGGGCGAGGTCCGCCGGTGATCAACCACCGACACCAGCGTCGAGCACACGCCGCCCACCCCCACGGCGACCGGGACCCACCCTGTGGAGAGGGACGGACCTGTGGACAACACATCGGGAATCAACCCGGAGGGGGCGGCGTTGACAAGGTGGTGAACACCCGTCCCGGATGATTACCGGGCGAGCCCCGTCCTCACTGCGAGGAGGTGTGGTGACGAGAGGAGTCGACATGGCCAGGCACAGCGATCTGTACCGACTGATCCAACCCGTACCCGATCTGCGATCCGCGGACGGCCGCGGTCCCGTCCTCGTGCACGGACTCGAGGGCTTCACCGATGCAGGTCAGGCGATCGAAGGCGCCACCACGCACCTGCGTGAGAAGCTGGACGCGCAGCTGATCGTCGAGTTCGACGCCGACCAGTTGATCGACTACCGGTCCCGGCGTCCCCACCTCAAGTACTCGTTCGACCACTTCGCCGGCTACGACGGGCCCACCATCCAGATCCATGCCGTCAAGGACCCGGAGGGCACCTCATTCCTGCTGCTGTCCGGACTCGAACCCGACCTGCGCTGGGACGGTTTCACCGAATCGGTCATCGACCTGGCCGAGTCGTTCGGCGTGCGCATGTCGATCGGTCTCGGAGCCATGCCTCTCGGAGTGCCCCATACCCGCCCCACCAACTCCAGCGCGCACGCCAGCGATGTGGAGCTGATCCGGGGGTTCAGCGCGTGGCCCGGCGAGTTCTCGGTCCCCGGCAACGTCACCTCGCTGCTCGAGCTGCGGATGTCCGAGCACGGCATCCCCTCCGCCGGGTTCACCGTCCATGTGCCCCAGTACCTGGCGCAGACCGCCTACCCGGCGGCCGTGCTGAATCTGGTCGAGACCATCGCCAACGTCGGGGAACTCTCCCTCCCGACCGCGGAGCTGGAGAAGTCGGCCGAGGAGTTCACCGAACAGGTCACCGCGCAGATCTCCCACAATCCGGAGATCCTCACCGCGATCGAGCTCATGGAGAAGCAGTACGACGAGTTCATGGAGACCCGCATGGGATCGGACTCGCTCAATCCCGGAGGGAAGCCGCTGCCCTCCGGAGACGAGATAGGGGCCGAGTTCGAGCGGTTCCTCGCCCAACAGTCGGCCGAGAACGAGACCGACTCCGGGCCACACCCGGACGAGTGACCCGGCACGGCGACTAGGCTCGGACACGTGCATCTGCCCGATCTTCTCGCCGACCTCGACGACGTTCCCGCCGATCTCCTCGAGGAGGCGGTGTTCGACGCGTTCGTGGCATGGGCCGCAGAGCGCGGACTGACCCTCTACCCCGCCCAGGAGGAGGCCGTCCTCGAGATCACGGCCGGTAGCCACGTGATCCTGGCTACACCCACCGGCTCAGGGAAGTCCCTCGTCGCGTTGGGGGCCCATTTCGCTGCGATGGCGCGCGGTGTACGCAGCTATTACACCGCGCCCATCAAGGCCCTCGTCAGCGAGAAGTTCTTCGCCCTGTGCGAGGTCTTCGGAGCCGAGAACGTGGGAATGGTCACAGGCGACGCGGCGGTCAACGCCGACGCGCCCATCGTCTGCGCCACCGCCGAGATCGTGGCCAACATCGCCCTGCGCGAGGGCTCCTCCGCCGACATCGGACAAGTGGTGATGGACGAGTTCCACTACTACTCCGAGCCCGACCGCGGGTGGGCCTGGCAGGTACCACTCATCGAACTACCCGACACCCAGTTCCTGCTCATGTCCGCCACGCTCGGGGACGTGGGCTGGCTGCAGACCGACCTCGAGGAACGCACCGGCAGGCCGTGCGTGCACATCGGTGGGACCGAACGTCCCGTCCCGCTGAGCTTCGACTACGAACTCAGCGGTGTCCACGAATCCGTGGAGATCCTGCTGCGGGACGGCAAGGCCCCCGTCTACATCGTCCACTTCACCCAGGCGGCCGCGCTCGAACAAGCCCAGGCGCTGACCTCACTGGCCGTGGCCGACCGCGAGCGCAAGAGCGCGATCGCCGAGGAGATCGGGGGGTTCCGCTTCACCACGTCCTTCGGACGCACTCTGCGCAAACTGCTCCTCCACGGCATCGGAGTCCACCACGCGGGCATGCTCCCCAAGTACCGGCGCCTCGTCGAGCGCCTGGCACAGGACGGACTGCTCAGCGTCATCTGTGGGACCGACACCCTCGGGGTGGGCATCAACGTCCCCATCCGCACCGTTCTCTTCACGGGCCTGACCAAGTTCGACGGTCGCCGCCAGCGGGTCCTCAAGTCCCGGGAGTTCCACCAGATAGCCGGACGCGCCGGGCGCGCAGGCTTCGACACCGAGGGCTACGTGGTGGTCCTCGCGCCGGAACACGAGATCGAGAACGCCAAGGCGGCAGCGAAGGTCGCCGCCAATCCCAAGAAGAAGGCCAAGGCCGCCAAGAAGAAGCCACCAGAGGGGTTCGTCAACTGGTCCCGCTCGACCTTCGACAAGCTGGTCGGCGCCCAGCCCGAGCAACTCACCAGTCGGTTCGAGGTGAGCAACTCGATGCTGCTCAACGTGATCTCACGTCCCGGCAGCTGTTACGAGCACATGAAGCACCTCCTGCTCTCCTCACACGAGACCAGGGCGCGGACCCGACACCACATCCTGCGGTCGATCGAGCTGTTCCGCGGCCTCGAGACCGCCGGCATCGTCGAGCGCCTCCCGGAGGCCGACGAGGACGGTCGCCACGTCCGGCTGACGGTGGATCTCCAGCGCGACTTCGCGCTCAACCAACCGCTGGCACCGTTCGCGATCGCCGCCATGGAGGTTCTCGACCCGGACTCCCCCACCCCGGAACTCGACCTGGTGTCCGTCATCGAGTCGGTGCTGGACGATCCTCGCCCCATCCTCTACGCGCAACAGCGCGAAGCCCGCGGCGAGGCGATCGCCGCGCTCAAGGCCGACGGTGTCGAGTACTCCGAGCGGATGGAACTCGTGGAGGACATCACGTGGCCCAAGCCGCTCGATGAGCTGATCGCCGACGCCTACGACGCCTACCGCGCCGGCCACCCGTGGGTCACCGGGATAGAGCCGTCGCCCAAATCGATCATCCGCATCATGGTCGAGCGAGGCATGACCTTCTCCGACCTGGTCTCCGCGTACGGGCTCGGCCGCTCCGAGGGTGCAGTGCTGCGCTACCTCACCGACGCATACCGGACACTGCGCCACACCGTACCGGCGGACCTGCGATCCGAGGAGTTCGAAGACCTTGTCGAATGGCTCGGCGAACTGGTCCGTCAGGTCGACTCGAGTCTCCTCGACGAGTGGGAGCTGCTCACCGACCCGGACGTCTCGTCCGATCAGGTGGCCGAGCTGGCGTTCGGAGAGACGGCCGGCGCGGCCAGACCGGTGACGGCGAACCACCGCGCCTTCCGGGTCATGGTGCGCAACGCCATGTTCCGGCGGGTGGAACTGCTCGCGCGAGACGACATAGAGCGGCTCGTGGAACTCGACGCCGACGTGCCGGACCACCCCGACTGGGACACGGAGATCGACGCGTACTGGGACGAGTACGACGCGATCGGAACCGGACCGGCCGCCCGGGGCCCGTCACTGTTCTCCGTCACCGAGTCAGGTGAGGGCGTCGAGGCCGGGACCTGGCGGGTCCGACAGGTACTCGACGATCCGGAGGGCGACCACGGGTGGGCCATCGATGCGGTGGTGGACCTGGCCGCCAGCGACGAGGCCGGCGAGGCCCGGTTCGCGTCGATGTCGCTGCGCGGTTAGAAGGTTCACCGATCCCCATCGGGAACCTCAGCACGCTGTCCGTACCATGGCGGGCATCAGTCCGCCCCGAACATTGGAGAACACCTGTGGCCCCCCGCACCCTGTACCTGAGGCTCGCGCTCGCGGAGATGGTCACGTGGACCCTGCTGATCCTCGGCATGATCGGCAAGTACGGGTTCGGCCTCGAATGGGCCACCACGGTGGGCGGCAGTATCCACGGATTCGTCTTCCTCTGCTACGCCGTCACCACCATCGCGGTGTGGACGGACAAACGCTGGAGCTTCGGCACCGGCGTGCTCGGCCTGGCGTCAGCGGTGATCCCCTACGCCACGTATCCGTTCGAACGGTCGGTGGAACGTCGGGGACTGCTCGCGGGCCCGTGGCGGCTCGGCCCGGACGGGGACGCCCCCCGGACGCTGCCGGAACGGCTCCTCGCGTTCGCACTCCGCTCACCGATCCTCGCCATCGTGGTGGCCCTGGTCCTGATCGCGATCGTGTTCGCGATCCTGGTCACGGCGGGCAAGCCGACAGAGTGGTTCCGTTGACCCCGACCCGCGAGCCGGGACGGCGGGAACTGAACAAGGCCGACAAGCAGCGCCGGATCAACAGGGCTGCCCGTGAACTGTTCTCCGCCCGGGGCTACTCCTCTGTGACCACGCAGGAAGTGGCCGACAGGGCCGGGGTCGGTACCGGCACCCTGTTCCGCTACGCCCGGTCCAAGGGCGAGCTGCTGTGCATGATCGCGAACGAGGACCTCCGTGTGATGGTCGACTCCCTCCCTGACACCGGGGACCCGGTGGACGACCTGGTCGGATTGTGTGAACCACTCGTCCGCTCGCTCGAGAACCAACCCGAGAACATCGCGGCCTATCACCGGGAGACCCTCTTCGGAGAACCGGGACCACACCGTGATGAAGCCCAGCAGATCCTGCTGGAACTCCGCGGGAGGATCGCCGAGGTTCTGGCCAGACACTCCGGCGAAGACGTGACACGTGACCAGCTCACAAGTCCCGCTCAGACCGTCTTCGACGTCATGTACATGACGATCGTGCGTTCCGGGGTGGATCGGTCACCGCATCCGGACCACCGAAGTGAGCTCCGCAGGCACGTGCACCGCGTGCTCTACGGCACACTCACCGCGGCCGCGGCAGTGGGCGCCGGAGACGCCGTGGGAGTCCACCTCCCCTGAGCCTGCGGGCCGCGTAAGCGGCACCGGGGAGGTGGATCACCACCCCGGTGCGACCCACCTCACCCCCACGGGCGAGACTGGCGTCATGAGTGAGGCACTTCAGAGCACAACGCGTCCGATCAAGGACGCCTCCACGGTCATGGTGATCCGCGATTCCGACTCCGGCCCCGAGGTCTTCGTGGCCCGGCGCGTGAAGGGCATGGCCTTTGCCGGCGGCATGACCGTTTTCCCCGGTGGCGGTGTCGATGCCGCCGACGACGATCCGACGCTCGCGTGGACCGGGCCCGCGCCGAGTTGGTGGGCCGACAGACTCAGCTGCGAGGAATCCCGGGCGCGCCGGCTCGTCTGCGCCGCCGCACGCGAGACCTTCGAGGAGTGCGGCGTTCTCCTCGCCGATCACACCGACGGAGCTCCCGTCTCAGATGCCGGGCGCTACCACTCCGCCCGTGCGGAACTCGAGGGACATCGCCTCACCTTCAGCCACTTCCTCGCCGCTGAGGGGCTGTCTCTGGCCGCGGGACGCCTGCGGCCGTTCGACCACTGGATCACCCCCGCGGTGGAGCCCCGCCGGTACGACACCCGTTTCTTCCTCGCCGCCCTCCCCGAGGGCCAGGAACCCGACGACCAGACGACCGAGGTCGACCTCACCATGTGGGCGCGCCCGGAAGCTCTGTTGGACGACTTCCGGTCCGGTCGGTCCATGCTCCTACCACCGACCTGGGTCCAGCTCCGCCACCTCTCGGAATTCGGTGACGTCGCCGCCGCACTCGCCTCAGAGCGTTCGATCTCACCGATCGAGCCGGAGATCCTCGAGCACCGGGGCGGAATCCGGGTCGGCTTCGACGGCTCGGATGAGTACTGGGCCGATTACCAGAGCGGACACGCACGCGCCGAACGCTGAGCACCTCCTACTGACACCTGCGAACCACCCACAGACGCGGCCGCTCGGTGGTTGACTGCGAGGCATGCCGGATTTCGAGTTCGACGTCGACGCGTCGATCGCAGCAGGATGGGAGCGCTTCGCCTCCCGTCTGGCCGGGTTCCTCCGCGACCTCGTACCCGGCGCCACGTTCGACCTCACCGTGCCCGTGCACGGCACCCAGGCAGGTTCCACCCCCTTTATCCGCTTCACGTCACCGACCCCCGACATCAGCTTCCCGCACGAGGCCGGCAGGTCCCCGGACACGCAGCCCGTGACGGCCGGGGCCGGCACGCTCGAGGCCGAGGTCTCCGGAGGCGGCTCCGAGGACGACCCGTCCCCGCTCCGAAGCGGGCAACTCGACCAACTCGCCAGCCTGGGCTGGACGGTGCCCGACGATGCGTCAGCGGACACCCGTCCCCGGCTCCGACTGCCCTCCCACGAGGCCTCGCATCTCGCGCACCTGGTGGCAGGGACCATGGAGCGGGTCTTCGGCATCCCGCACCCGGTCTTCCTCCACGATGTGATCGACGGGGTCGAACTGGCCGACCAGGACCCACCGCCCCCCGCCAGCAGACCTTCCCCCCCGGTGGCTGACGATGTCGATTTCCGACCCCTGACCATCACCGACCCTGATCAGGCGACGCAGGCGGTGGCTGTCGCGGTGGGCGAACTCTACGACGGGCGCGTGGAGATGGACGAGCACGACGTGTTCACGGTCCCCACCGGATGTGTGGTGCTGTTCGTGCGTGCGCATCGGTCGATGCCGCTGATCGTGTTCCGCAGCCCCCTCGTCTCGGTCGTCGAGGACGTGGCCGCCGCCGAAACGGAGGTCGCGATCCTCAACCGGGACTCACTGTGGTGCCGATATGTTTTCGACGGCAAGACCATCTACGCCGAGTCCGAGTTCGTCGACCGGGTCTTCGTCCCGGTCAATTTCAAGATTCAGCTCGCCGAGATCTCGGCGGAACTCGACGACATCTATCCCGACCTCGCCCGGCGAGTCTCACCCGAACACTGGCGTGACCTGCACTCCGCTGACGACCCAGGCGCCGCCGAACAGTAATATCAGTCACTGCCGGGACCGGCCCGGCGCACCATTCGATCAGGAGTGTCCATGCGTCGCGCCGTCTTCTCCGCAATCATCACGGTTACGGCAACCCTGTCAGGCGCCTGCGCAGCACTGCCGTTCGGCTCGGACGAAGGTCGTACGACGCCCCTGCCCGCGCCCACCCAGACCGGACCTGTGCCGACCTCCCACCAGTTCGACCAGCCGTTCCCCGTGGCCGGCGATTCCTGGGACGCCACCGTGACACTGTCCGATCTGCGGATCGTCCCGTCGAGCGCCTACTCGGACACCGTGCTCGCTGTGGATGTCCGCGCCGTCCAGTCCGCCGGACAACCTGAACTGGGCCCTGAGGATTTCTCCGCCTACTCCCCCACGGGCACCCGCTATGAACGGATCCAGAGCCCGGCGGGGATCGTGGCCGACCCCCTGGTGCCGTCCGTGATGACCGCGCCGGGCGAGGAGATCCGGGGGATGGTGGCATGGACGATGCCGCCCGGCGAACGCATCGGTCGGATCGAGGTGACCAGCCCACGCACGCTGGCCTCGCTCACCGTCACGCGTCAACCAGTGGACCCTTCGGCCGAACCCGCAGGCTCAGCAGCGTCCTGAGCCCCCAGCGGATCCGTTCCCTCCAGATAGACCCAACGACCGCCCCGTCGACGGAATTCTGAACGCTCACGCATGACCGTGTGCTCCCCGGCATCGATGAACCGGGCTTCGAAGTCGACCACGCCGTCGTCGTCGTCCTCCCCACCGGCAACCACCCCCACAACGGTGAGGCCGGTCCACTCCACCCCGCCCGCCTCCACACGCGCCGGCCGCGTCCGCGGATGCCACGTCCGCCACAGGTGCTCCGGCCGATCGAGCGCGAATGCCGAATACCTCGACCGCATCAACTGCTCGGCGGTCCGCGCAGGGACCCCGTCCTCGACGAGCGGACCGCAACAGCTCACGTACTCTCCGCCCCCACACGGGCACGCTTGCATACACCATCTCCGCTCGCTCGAACTGCGACCAGCGTACCCACCACCGACGACGCGCCACTCCCCCGTTCGGACCTCGGATCACCGCTGCGCACCGGCCACGCGGCTACCCTGGCAGGCACCATGGCCCCACTGTCTCCACTGCGCGCACTCGCCCGTCGGCGTTCCGACCCCGATCTCGTCCCGCTGAAGGTGCGGTCGTGTCGTGACCTCTGCAACTGGAACAAGACCCCCGTCGAACGCCGCGGAGAGCCGCTGTTCGCGTGCCGGGGCTGCGGTTCGCAGTGGGTGCCGAGCGAGCACTGGACCCCCAGGGAGGCCAGCGGCCACATCCCCGAAGAGGTACTGGACCTGCTCCGCCGTGAGGACTGACGCCGGATCGGCGCCGCCTCACGGCTCGCTATAAAGTCATCACAATGACCACTACCCCTCTCACCGTCCCGCCGGCCGTCAGCTCCGGAACCGTCGACGCGGTGCTCCGCCGATCTGCCGCCAGGTACCCCGATCGGCTCGCGCTGACCTTCGCCGACAGGCGTTGGACCTACGCAGAACTCGACTCCGCCGTGGACCGGGTGGCCACCCTGCTCAGCAACCGCGGTCTCGAATCCGGGGCCCGCGTCGCGGCCTACGGCGTCAACTCCGACGCCTACCTCATCGCCTTCCTGGCGGTCTCACGTGCGGGCCTGACCCACGTCCCCGTCAATTACGCCCTCACCGGCAGCGAACTCGAATATCTCCTCACCGACTCCGGCGCCTCGCTCGTCCTCGTCGACCCCGCCCAGGCCCCCACCCTCGAATCCGTTGTGGGTAATCTGCCCGGGCTCGGCTCGCTCGCCCTCCAGCCCGCTGACGGGCAGCCCGTCGACGAGACGATCCTCGGCGCGGCACTCGCCGGCGAGGCCACCGCACTCGACTCCCCTGCCACCGGCACCGGCCTCGCGCAGCTGCTGTACACCTCGGGCACCACTTCCCGCCCCAAGGGCGCGATGATGACCCACTCCGCGCTCGTCCACGAGTACCTCAGCTGCATCCTGTCGCTCGACCTGGCAGCGGACGACGAGCCGCTGGTCGCCATGCCGCTGTACCACTCGGCCGCCATGCACGTGTTCGCGATGCCGTACCTCTCCCTCGGCGCCACCGTGCACCTCATGGCCGCACCCGACATCCCGGAGATCCTGCGCCGCGTCGAACAGGACAAGATCAAGTCCCTCTTCCTCGCCCCCACGGTCTGGGTGCCACTCGCCTCACACCCCGAGCTCGAGACCCGCGACCTGTCGAGCCTGCGCAAGGCCCAGTACGGTGCCTCGATCATGCCCGTCACCGTTCTCCAGCGCCTCCGTGCCAAGTACCCGGAACTCGGCTTCTACAACTGCTTCGGGCAGTCGGAGATCGGACCGCTCGCCTGCGTACTCCGGCCCGAGGACCATGACGCCCGTCCGGCCAGCGCCGGCCGCGCCGTCTTCTTCGTCCAAGCCCGGGTCGTGGACGAGAACGGCAACGAAGTCCCCGACGGTGAGCGCGGAGAGGTGGTCTACCGGTCACCCCAACTGTGCAGCGGCTACTGGAACAAGCCGGAGGCCACCGAGGAGGCGTTCCGGGGCGGGTGGTTCCACTCCGGTGACCTCGTCATCCGTGACTCCGAGGGCTTCCTCGAAGTGGTGGACCGCATCAAGGACGTGATCAACACCGGAGGCGTCCTGGTGGCCTCCCGCGAGGTGGAGGACGCGATCTACGAGGACGAGCGTGTGGCCGAGGTCGCCGTGATCGGCACCCCCGATCCCAAGTGGATCGAGGCCGTCACCGCGGTCATCGTCCTCAAGGACGGCGCCGAAGCCACCGAGACCGAGATCATCGACGGGACCCGCACCCACCTCGCTCCGTTCAAGGTGCCCAAGCGCATCGTGTTTGTCGACGAGCTCCCCCGCAACCAGTCGGGCAAGCTCCTCAAGCGCGAGCTCCGGCAGGACTGGTCCCCCGGGGCCTGAGCCCCTCGGCTCCCACCCTTCGGTCGTCCCGACCGAGGGGTGGGAGTTCGCTGTTGTGAACAGCGCTCCCGATCCAGCCTTGGCGCAATGTGAAATTCCTCACATCCCGGGGTGGACGCCCCTGGTCCGCACAGCTCAGGAGGAGTCATGGGAACGCTCGAGGGCAAGGTCGCATTCATCACCGGGGCCGCAAAGGGGCAGGGCCGCAGTCACGCTCTACGCCTCGCCGAAGAGGGTGCCGACATCATCGGGATCGACATCACCGAGCAGGTCAATACGTGCCCGTATCCCACGGCCACCGCTGCAGATCTCGCCGAGACCGCGCGACTGGTCGAAGCGCTGGGCCGACGGATGGTCACCGCCGAGGCAGACGTCCGGGACATGGACGCACTGGGAACCGCCGTCGACAGGGGCGTCGCCGAGCTCGGACGCCTGGACATCGTCTGCGCCAACGCCGGCATTGCCAGCTTCGCCCCGGGCGCCGATATGTCCGAAGACATGTGGGAAGAGATGATCGCCATCAACCTCTCCGGCGTCTGGCGCACCTGCAAGGTCGCGATCCCACATCTCATCGCCGCCGGCGGCGGGTCGATCGTCTTCACCAGTTCGCTGGCCGGCTTGAAGGGTCTGGCAGGGATTGCCCACTACGCCGCTGCCAAGCACGGGATGCTCGGTCTGATGAAGGTGCTGGCGGTGGAATACGGACCCCAGTGGATCCGGGTCAACACTGTGCACCCGACCAATGTCGACACCGACATGATCATGAACGACGCCACCATGGGGCAGTTCGGCGCCGACGGTGGCGATGCCAAGGCGGCGTTCGCCGAGGCCGCCACACAGATGCACGTCCTGCCGATCCCGTGGGTCGACCCGATCGATATTTCCAACGCCGTGGCGTTCCTCGTCTCCGACGAGGCCCGCTACATCACCGGCGTCTCCCTGCCGGTGGACGCCGGCGCCTCGATCAAGTGACGCCCGAGGCGCCGTGATCACCAGATGCGTGCCGACACCTCCCGTGCAATCAATTCCGGCTGCACTTCCGGCAGCCAGTGCCCTCCACCGGGTACCGGCACAAACCGATAGTCGGCGCGCACCCGGCCCGCCGTGGCCACGGCACCGCTGCGAGCGATCGCCGGGTCCTCCTCGCCCCAGATAAAGGTGGTGGGCACCACCACGTCCGGCAGCTCGTAACGGCGCATCGCCCGATACCAGTTGAGGGCCCCCGTGAGCCCCTCCCGGTCGCCCACCACCTCCAGGTGCATAGCCACCAGATCCTCAGGGACCTCTCCGCCGAACAATTCGCGCAACCGGCGAGCACCGTCCGCCAGCAGGACGTCCTCTGCCTTTCCCTCCCGCCGGAACAGGCGGAAATAGGCGGAACGCTCCTGCTGATCGGGGTCAGATGCCAATGCGTCGGCGAACGCCCCCAGATGAGGAACAGACACCGCGGTGAGAGTCGCCACCCGATCGGGCTCCTGTGCAGCCAGCCACCACGCCACCGAGGCACCCCAGTCGTGTGCGAGAAGATGAACAGGGCCGAGAGCAAGCGTCTCGCTGACGGCCAGCACATCCGCAGCCAGGTGCTCGATCCCGTAAGCCCCGACCTCGGCAGGCCGCGCGCGTCGTGAGTACCCGCGCTGCAACGGGGCCACCACCCGGATCCCCTCCCGCCCGAGCAGGTCAGCTACCGGTTGCCATTCCCAGGCACTCTCGGGAAACCCGTGCAGCGCCACGACAGTCCGCGGGACCTCACTCGCAGCGGACGTTCTGCCCGGTTCCCAGACGAGCACATCGAGCTGCCCGGCATCGATCCCAACGGTCACGTTGTGAGGCTCCATGGCCGGACCCTAACGTCTCCGGGTGATCAGAGTGGCCGTCTTCCCCTCGGTGCCCTGGCGGATGGATCCGGTTCGGTGAGCCGCGTCCGACGGCGGTGCCAGTCGCGAACGAGCCACATCTCCACCACCAGCGGATCCACCCCCGCCTCGGTTGCCCAGTCCTCGACCAGGTCGAGGTAGTTCTGGAAGCGGCGAGGGGTCAGGCGGACCGCCGAGTCCACCTCGGTCCACCCCGAGTGGATCAACGTTCCGACACCCGCGGGATCCACAGGAACTATGCGCTGATCCGACCATGCCATGGCCAGCGACGACAGATACAGCGATGCCAACGGCATCCCGAGATCTGGGACGCCGCGGCCAGCCCTGCCCTGCGGCGAGCCGTACCTGAGGAGGTTCATCGCCTCCGAAGGGGCGTCGAGCCAGTCCACCACCTCGTGGAGGATGAGCGGGTAGCCGTGCCGCGAGAGCGAACGGCCACCCGCGAACTCAGCGTCAGACACCCTGAAGTCCGGCAGTCCCCTCCTGATACCCGAACGAGTCGGATGGGAGGACAACCAGGCCGCGCACATATAGAGCGCGATGACGGCTTCCTCCAGACTTCCGCGCGCACGACGACCCGCCGCCCACAGGTCGCTACGTCTCAGGTAGCCGGTTCCGGATTCCACCCGTCCCCCGTCCGGGCCGCCGCCGACCAGCCGGAGATCGACATTCTTCTCCGCCAACCGCAGGTTCCAGAGATCCAGGTCGATCTCCACGAACTCGTCGGCGACAAGGAGCGCAGGAGGCTGAGCCCGGCACCAGTCGGCGCAGGCCTCGGGGAGCGGTGGAACGCTGGCAGGTCCGGTCGTGGTCATGCCCGCACAATGGCACGTGGGTACGACAACGCCGGACCAGCCGGCCGTCAGTCCTCGGCGAACGCCTCCAGCGGCGGGCACGAGCAGACCAGGTTGCGGTCGCCGTAGGCACCGTCGATACGCCGGACCGCCGGCCACACCTTGGGCCGCCACGTGACACCGAGCGGGTAGGCCGCCACACTCCGCGGATAGGGGTGGGACCAGGTGTCGGCAGAGACGCTCTCGGCGGTGTGCGGTGCGCCTCGGAGCGGGCTGTCCTCAACCGGCCACTCGCCCTCCGCGACTCTGTCGATCTCGGCACGAATCGCCGCCATCGCATCGCAGAACGCATCCAACTCGGCGAGATCCTCGCTCTCAGTGGGCTCGACCATCAGTGTGTTGGGCACCGGGAAGCTCATGGTGGGAGCGTGGAAGCCGTAGTCGGCGAGCCGCTTGGCCACGTCGTCGATCGAGATTCCCACCGAGTCGATCAACGGTCGCAGGTCGAGGATGCACTCGTGCGCGACCCAGCCGCCCTCGCCCGAGTAGAGCACCGGGAAGTGTTCGCCGATACGGCGGGCCAGGTAGTTCGCGCTCGCGATCGCCGTGAGGGTCGCCCGACGGAGGCCGTCAGCGCCCATCATGCGGATGTACGCCCACGTGATCGGCAGGATCGACGCCGAACCGAACGCGGCCGCGGACACCGCGCCGCCCGACCCCAGCCCCTCTTCATACGGGTGACCCGGAAGGAACTCACGCAGATGCTCCGCCACCGCGACCGGGCCGACACCGGGGCCCCCGCCGCCGTGCGGGATGCAGAACGTCTTGTGGAGGTTGAGATGACTCACGTCGCCACCGAAACGCCCCGGGCGGGCAACCCCGACAAGCGCGTTGAGGTTGGCACCGTCGATGTACACCTGGCCGCCGGCATCGTGGACGATCGCGCAGATCTCTTCGATGTCGTGCTCGTAGACACCGTGGGTCGACGGGTAGGTGATCATGATCGCCGACAGTTCGGCCGCGTGCTTCTCCACCTTCGCCCGCAGGTCGTCGACGTCCACGTCACCGTTCTCACGGCACTTGACCACCACGACCTTCATCCCCGCCATCACGGCAGATGCAGCATTGGTGCCGTGTGCCGAGGACGGGATGAGGCACACCGTGCGATCGTGATCACCACGAGCTCGGTGGTAGGCGCTGATCGCCAGCAGTCCCGCATATTCGCCCTGGCTGCCGGCGTTCGGCTGCAGGCTCACCGCCGCGTACCCGGTGATGTCGACCAGCCACTGCTCGACGTCGCTGATGAGCTGTCGGATCCCCTGGCTCTGCTCGGCCGGGGCGAAGGGGTGGAGCCGGTTGAACTCCGGCCACGTGATGGGCTCCATCTCCGTGGTGGCGTTGAGCTTCATGGTGCACGAGCCGAGCGGGATCATGGTCCGGTCCAGCGCCATGTCCTTGTCCGAAAGAGCGCGCAGGTAACGCAGCATCGCGGTCTCGGTGCGGTACCGCACGAATGCCTCGTGCTCCAGGAACGCACTCGTCCGGTCACCGTAGGTCGGATCCACGAGCACTTCGAGCTCCGCCGCATCGGCGACGTCCTCGACACGGCCACCGAAGGCCTCGAGCACGAGCGAGATGTGGTCACCGGTGGTCGCCTCGTCGCAGGAGATGGACACGTGGTCGTCGTCGACCTTCCACAGGTTCACACCACGCTCGGCCGCGGCGGCCAGCACTTCGTCCGCGCGTCCCGGGACACGGGTCAGCACAGTGTCGAAGAACGAGTCGTGCACCACCTCGACCCCGGCCATCACCAGACCGTCGGCGAGCACCGCTGCGTGCGCGTGCACGCGCCGCGCGATCGCGGTCAGTCCCTCGGCACCGTGGTACGACGCATACATCGCGGCGAGCACGGCGAGGAGCACCTGCGCGGTACAGATGTTCGAGGTGGCCTTGTCGCGCCGGATGTGCTGCTCGCGCGTCTGCAGCGCGAGCCGGTACGCAACCCGCCCGTCGGCGTCGGTGGAGACGCCCACGAGACGGCCCGGAAGGTTGCGCGCATGCGGGGTGCGGCACGCCAGGAAACCTGCGTGCGGCCCGCCGAAGCCCATTGGCACGCCGAAACGCTGCGTCGTACCGAAGCACGCATCCGCGCCCTTCTCACCCGCCGGCGTCAGAACAGTGGCGGAGAGCAGGTCGACGCCCGCGGCGACCATCACCCCACGCTCGTGACACTCCTCGATGAGCTTGGACACGTCGGCGACCCGGCCTGATGCGCCGGGAGTTTGGACGAGCGCACCGAAGAACTCGCCTTCCGGCAGGCCTCCGTCGATGAGGTTGGCTGTGACCAGCTCGATGCCCAGGGGTTCGGCGCGCGTGGCGAGGATCGCCGCGGTCTGGGGGAAGACGTCGACGTCGACGGCGAAGCGGTGACTCTTCGACGACCGGTTCGACCGTCGCAGCATGGTCATGGCCTCAGCGGCCGCCGTGCCCTCGTCCAGCATGGACGCGTTGGCCATGTCCATTCCGGTCAGGTCGGAGACCATCGTCTGGAAGTTCAGCAGCGCCTCGAGACGACCCTGGCTGATCTCCGGCTGGTACGGGGTGTAGCCCGTGTACCAGGCCGGGCTCTCGATGATGTTCCGGATGAGAACTGCCGGGGTGAGAGTGTCGTAGTACCCCTGCCCGATCATCGACACCGCAACCGTGTTGCGGTCGGCCAGCTCGCGCAGTGCAGCGAGGGCATCCGCCTCCGACAGAGGCTCAGGGAGTGCGTCGATGCCCGCAGCACGCCCGTCCGGGCCCACCGCGTCAACGATCACCGCCGGGAATGCCCTGTCCGCGAGTTCGTCGAGAGACGAGACGCCGATCGTGTCCAGGATATGGGCGAGCCCATCGGCATCGGGCCCCAGGTGTCTGGAGGCGAACTCGCCCCCGGTCCGGGCGGTATGCGGGGTCAACGTCACAGGTGCTCCTCGAAGGGCGGGGCCACCCGGATGGGCGGCCGGCGGGCCGGTGCTACCCTCTCCGCTCTGTCCCCTGCCGACGTGCGCCGGCGCCTGAGAGATTCGCCGGCCCGGGCTCGCGGACCAACTTTCCCCGTGGGCGGGTGGTCGATTCCACCGCTCTCCAGAGGCGCTCGTCGACTACACGGTCCGGGGGCCTGAGAGATTCTCGGAGAGGAGTTGCTCCTTCGGCGCCCGCGGCGGGATGCCGCGGGACTCTCCCGTGAGTCGCGTGAACGCGCCCCCGAGTCTAGACGACCTCTGCCCTCTAGCCGGTACGCCGCGACGCCCGAGCACGACGCCGCGCCGCGAGTTCGTCCTCGACAGGGGCGACCAGGTCTTCCTCCGACACGGTCTCGGCCGGGAACTCCGAGATCGAGCCGGCCAACTCGCGCATCGCACCGCCGATACCGATACCGAACACACCCTGACCACCCTGCAAGAGGTCGAACACCTCCTCCTTGGAAGTGCACTCGAACACCGTGCGCCCGTCGGAGAAGAGGGTGATGGTGGCAAGGTCCTCGACACCGCGCGACCGGATCTGGTCCACGGCCTTGCGGATGTTCTGCAAGGAGATACCGGTGTCCAGCAACTGCTTCACGATCTTCAGGACGAGGATGTCCTTGAACGAGTAGAGGCGCTGACTTCCCGACCCGGCAGCATTGCGGATCGAGGGGACTACCAGATCGGTCCGCGCCCAGTAGTCGAGCTGCCGGTAGGTGATCCCGGCGATCTGACACGCGATCGGTACCCGGTAACCGCTGGTCCCGTCCGGGATCCCGTCATCGGGGAAAAGGCCGGGCTGCACCTCGTCGAACGAGGCCTGGGTGGCCTCGGGGGCGACTCCGAAGAGACCCTCCGCGTCGGTGACTGCGGTCGGCTCCGGAACCCGGGTGTGGTCGGCCACGTTTGCTCCCTCAAGCTGTGGGTGCTGCCACCTTCGTGGCCGCACGGTACCGGGCTGCGAGTCCCGGATCCTGGACGCGTGAACACCATCGGTGTAGTTCACTGAGAGCAACGCTATGCCTGCGATGCCCCCCCGATCAATAGGACACGCGGTAAACCTCAACCTCAAGTTGAACTTTAGAGTCCGCCACTACCTGCGAGAAGGTGGCCAAGTTACTCATGTGACTAGCGAAACCGCAGGTCACACCCCTTAAGAGGAGGTGCCCCCAGGCCCATCGGCAGGGTTCTCGCCTCCGAGAAAATCATCGGGACTCACCTGGTCGAGGAACTCACGGAAGGCCTCGACCTCCTCTTCCCCTTGCTCCACGAGCGAGATTCCCACCTCGTCGAGAACCTCACGACTCACCAACACCGGCGAGGAGGTACGAAGCGCCACGGCCACGGCATCTGACGGCCTGGCGGACACCCGGGCCGTGCCGAAAACCAACTCGGCGAGGAACGTCCCCTCGGACACCCCGACTATCTCCACCTGCTCCAGCGGCTGGGAGAACGTCTCCAGCAGCGTCGCCACCAGGTCGTGCGTCAACGGCCGACTCGGCCTGACGCCCTGCTGCTGGAGACTGATCGCGGCAGCCTCCGCTGCACCGATCCAGATCGGCACATAACGACCACCATCCTTCTCATGAAGGATCAGTACGGGCGCGTACTCAGGCTCCTCGAAACGTATCCCGACCACGTCGACCTCACGCATGTTGCTACCCATTTTCTCCGCCTCTCGACATCTCCAGCGTAGCCGTGCAGCACCGCTCGGCGAGCGGACATGGAACTCCGTGCGTCGCCCGAGGTATCAGGACTCGAGCGCGTGCCGGACCGCCACCGTGACGAGTGAAGAATGGAGAGCGACGGACAACGCCGCGATCTCACGCGCCAACTCGGCTGCCCGATCCCTCGCATCAGCGTCACCCTTACGGGCCACCGGGCCGGCGATCTGCTCGATCAAGCCGGTCTGACGATCCGCCGCCGTGCGGAAGCCTCGGAGATGCCGCACATCCACACCGTGGGACGCCAGATCGTGAGCAGTTCGGGCGATGAGCACCGCCTCCGGGTCGAAAAAGCCCCCCGGACCCGTCGCGATCAGACCTGCATCGATCAGGGAATCGACGAACTGTGCCTCGACACCCGACTGCTCGACCACATTCTCCCGCGTGAACCGCTTGAGCGTGTCGCTGCGGAAGTCATCCGGTTCGGATCCCGGAACGCCCTCCGCCCCCGGACGAGGACGGAGAGCGGTTGTTGACCCGTCGGCGATCGCAGCATCAAGCGAGTCGAGCTCCTGGCGGATCACCTTGAGCGGGAGGTACCTGTCACGCTGCGCGGTGAGGATGTATCGGAGCCGTTCACGGTCCTCGACCCCGAAGCGACGGTAGCCACTCGGCGTACGCTCCGGGGTGACCAGTCCCTCGTTCTCGAGGAACCGGACCTTCGACACCGTCAGATCCGGGAACTCCGGACTGAGGAGCGCGATGACACCACCGATGGAGAGGTACTCCTCCTCGGAGGCGCCGTGGCCGGCGGCGGTCACTGCCCGGGCGTACCCGTCAGGAAGACCAGACGGAACTTGCCGATCTGGACCTCGTCACCGTTGGCGAGCGACGCCGAATCGACCGGCTCCCGGTTGACGTAGGTGCCGTTCAGCGACCCCACGTCGACGACGGTGAAGCTGCCACCCTCCCTGCGGAATTCCGCGTGCCGGCGGCTCACCGTCACGTCGTCCAGGAAGATGTCGCTGTCCGGGTGCCGCCCCGCGGAGGTGGTCGCCTGGTCCAGCAGGAAGCGCGAGCCCGCGTTGGGGCCACGCTTGACGACCAGAAGTGCCTGGCCCTCGGGAAGTCCCTCGATCCCGCTCACCGCCGAATCCGACTGAGCCGCATGCTGATCCGTTTCATTGAGGAGCTCGGCGCGGAACACGGAGGTGGTCTCGGCGGTCGCCTCGGGCATGTTCTTGTTCTCGGTCACGTTCGTCTCTCCTCGTCTGAGCCCGGGCGTGGGGCTCACGGTGCGCTGTGATTGATTCTATGCCGGACCACACGTCCGCGTGGCCGGGGCGGCACTGTCAGCCGCTCAGGACTCCGTGATCTTGGCGTATCCGTCCGAGTCCAAGGTCTGCTCGAGCTGCGTCTCGAGGTCCTCCACATCGGAGACCTCCAGGAGGATGATCCATCCCTCGCCGTACGGATCCGAGTTGACCAGCTCCGGCGACGTCTCGAGGGCGTTGTTGACCTCGACGACCTTTCCGGAGAGCGGCGCATAGAGGTCAGAGACGCTCTTGGGCGACTCGACTTCACCGAACGGCTCACCGCTTTCGGTCTCACTGCCGACATCCGGCAGCTGGACAAAGACGATGTCGCCGAGCTTGGACTGCGCGTACTCGGTGATCCCGATTCGGACGCGGGTATCCGACACCCGCTCCACCCACTCGTGCTCATCCGTGTACCGGAGCTGGTCGGGGATGTTCTGATCGCTCACTGACGTGCCCTTCTCGAGTGGCCCACTAAAGAATTCCAACTGGCGACATTACACTCCGCCGGACCTACCCACGGGAGCTGATCCGGGCCCGTCAGCGGGAAGTGCGATGGCGATTCTGCGAGCCTGCCAGACGTAGATGCCCCCGCTCCACGCATACAGGCCCACTCCCCAGTACAGACACGCTTCTCCGACGACGAGCAGCCCTTCCGCCCCCACGATTCCGGCGTTACCCGCCAACAGCAGCGGAAGTGACCAGAACAGAGCGAAAGTCGCCGCCTTGCCCAGATAGGTCACTTCAGGCTGCAAGCCCCGGCGTCGGTAGACCGGCAGCGTCACCAACAGCAACGCATCGCGAGCCAGGAGTACCGCGACAACCCAGACCGGGAGGTAACCCGCGATGACGAAGGTCACAGGAACGACGGCGACCAGGATCCGGTCCGCGATCGGGTCGAGTCGTTCCCCCCAGGTGGACCGCATGTTCCACAAGCGGGCGATTTTGCCGTCGAGCCAATCGGAGACGACGACGACGCCGAGAATCCACAGTGCCAGGATCGGGTTGTCCCACCCGAGGATCGCGATGACCAGTACCGGGATGAGCGCGATACGACCCAGGGATATCGCATTGGGGAGCGTCCAGAACCGCTCACTCAGCCCGCGCTCCCCCGATGCGACGTCGTCGCTGAGGCCCGGCGGGACCGCGGCCGAGAGGTGACCTCCACGCGGGGGTGGTATCCGGGCTCCGAGCACCTTGCCGTCGCCGGTCCGCCATTCACGCAGATCGGTTTCGCGTCTGTTCTCACGCGACGGGCTCATCGGAATGTGGACATCATCCCGGAGAAGACGCTGCCACCGGCCGCCATCGGATTGTCGTGGACCATGTAGGTCCACGTGGACGTGGGCCGCGCCATGGCGTTGGCCTCCAGGTCCACCCCTGTGTCGGTGAACTCGATTTCGGCGAACGTCTTCTCGGCCTCGCTGACGGCGTCGGAGGCGAGGTCACGGAAGTGGTCGATCGCGATCCGGTGGAACTCGTCGAGCGGATTCTCCCGGCCTAGAGCACGTAGGTGGATCGATTCACGGACGTCGTTCATCGCCTCGAGGTGCTCGGCCCAACCCCTGTCCAGGTGCCAGAGCATGATCTCCCGCGCTCCGCGGACCACAGCATCTCGGCCGTGCGCCTCGACGAGTTCAGCGCTGCGCTCGGGATCGTGCGCTGTGAGCTCCTCGAATGCCTTGTCCGTCAGCAGTAGCGCAGCTCGTCGCTCGGCGAGGATGTCCCGCTGCTCCGCGAGGAGTCGGCTGTAGCGCCACGTGTTGGAGTGGATCTCCAACATCTGCCCCTCGGTGACCCGCTGTGCATGGTCTACGGCGTCGCGGCCTCTGTTCCCCTTGAGCAGACCGGTCATCCTGTCGTGCGCGGTGGGCAGTTTCTCCGGTTCGAGAGCCGAGGTGACCACCGGATCGTCCATCGCGGCGAAGAACACCGAGCTCCCGGGGTCGCCCTGTCGGCCCGCACGCCCCCGCAACTGGTTGTCCAGTCGCTCCGTACGGTGTCTGCCCGTCCCCACGACGTGCAGTCCTCCGAGTTCCACCACGGCGTCTCTGCGTGCCTCGTCCGAGCCGCCGAGCCGGATGTCGGTACCGCGGCCGGCCATCTGCGTGGACACGGTGACGTGGCCGATATCGCCGGCTTCGGCGATGATCGTGGCCTCGTCCTCGTTGTTCTTGGCGTTGAGCACAGCGCACTCGACACCCTTGTCCGCCAACCGTGCGGCCAGTGCCTCGGACTCCGCGACGTCATGCGTGCCGACGAGTACGGGCTGCCCTGTGGCATGGACTGCCGCGATGTGCTCGACCAGTGCGCGGTTCTTGCTGTCTGCGTCGATATAGGTCCGGTCGGCTTCGTCGAAGCGGATGTTCGGGCGGTTCGGCTCGATCTGGGAGACCCCCAGCCCGTAGAACTCACGGAGTTGGGCACCGGCTGCCAACGCGGTGCCGGTCATCCCGCAGACCTTGCTGTATCCGCCGATGAAGGCCTGGACGGTGAGGCTGTCGAGAATCTGGCCGGCTTCCGAGACCGCCACTTCTTCCTTCGCCTCGACTGCAGCCTGTAGGCCGTCCGGCCAGCGCTGAAGCTCCGCCACCCGTCCCCGTGAGGCGTTGACCAGCTGCACTCTTCCGTCCCGGACGATGTAGTCCACGTCCCGACGTAGGAGGAAACAGGCGTGCAGCGCGACGTTGACCTGGACCAAGGTGGTGCCGACGTGGTTGGTGTCGTAGAGGTCGGAGATCCCCAGCTCGGTCTCGATCGCCGCTGCACCGTCCTCGGTGAGGAAGATGTTGCGACGCTCCGAGTCCGTCTCGTAGTGACGCCCCGGACGAAGTTTGCGGACCGCGGCCAGAACCTCCCCGGTGGGCGCTTCCCCCGAGGTGGAGCCGGCCAACACGAGCGGGACCAGGGCCTCGTCGACAAGCACTGAGTCGGCCTCGTCCACAATCGCCACGTCGGCCGCGGGCGAGATCAGGTCCTCCGGGTCGGTGATCAGCTGCTCGCGAAGGACGTCGAACCCGATCTCGGACACAGACCCGTAGGTGACATCGCATGCGTACGCCGCGCGCCGTTCCTCGCGCGTGGAGGACTCCGTCACGTGCCCGACGGACAGTCCGAGGAGTTCGAACATCGGTCCCATCCAGCGGGCGTCACGGGCGGCGAGATAGTCATTCACCGAAATCACGTGAACCGTGTGTCCCTGGAGGGCGTATCCGGCCGCAGCGACGGCACCGGAGAGCGTCTTGCCCTCACCTGTGGCCATCTCCACCACATCGCCCTCGAACATCCTCAGGGCACCCTGCAACTGGACGTCGAACGGCCGTAGGCCAACTGCCCGTGACGCCGCTTCCCGGGCCAGTGCGAGGAATCTGGCGAGGTCCTCCGCGGATTCCCCGAAGAGCTTGAGACCGTGTGCGGTATCAGCGAACTCGGTGTCGCCCAGGTTCGCAGCCCAGTCGTCAAAACCGTGAGATGCCTCCACAGCGCTCTGCGCGCGCGAGGTATCCCGGCTCTGGGTGGAGCCCATCAGCTTCCAGAAGCGGTTGGCGAATCCCACGCGCGGCGTCCTTCCCGGTCACGAACAGTTGCCACCACCGTACGCAGGGCCGGACCGGTTCGGGGCCCCGCCCCACCTGTCACGGCTCTATCGTTCGGGGTCGATCTGGCCTCTCAACCGGCGCATCGCTTCCGTCGAGAGCATGCGGTCCCCGGCGCGCGCCGCCAGATGCTCTGCCGCCAGGTCCGTCTGCGTCGGACGGTAGCGGGCCGAGGGCGGGTGGACCCCGTGTTCCCTGGCGATACCTGCGAGGCGTTCGGCTTCCTCTTCTGCGGTGCGAGCGCGGGATTCCACCGACTCGACCAGCTCCCTGAACGCGATCGCCCGCTCGACGACCTCCGCCCACGCGCCGTCGATCGAGCTCCCCATTCCGGTGAGCGTGGTGAACCCGTCGCGCGCCGGCGGCACCCCGGACGTGGCTGCCGCTTCACGGAGGCGGCACAGATCACCTGAGAGGCCGATGACCTCGCTCTCCGGATCGAACTGGAATCGGATCTCCTCCACCGCGCGTCCGCCGCGGGCATACGCCGCCAGGAGCCGGTCGTACAGTCCCCCGACCTCCATCAGCATCGCGGTGTACATTTCCGGGATCCTGCGGCGGTCCGTCCGGATCTGCGGGACCGCCGGTAGCGACTGCACCATCGATTGCACTCGCTGCGGCAGCACGACACGCCCCATCTCCCGCTGGCCGTACGCTGCGGCGGCGGTGCCGAGTTCCCCCAGCGTTCGTGGCACCAGCGGTACGGGAGACATGGTCGGTGTGGATGCCAGTGCATCGAAGAGTCGACCACGGTCGTCAGTGTCGAGGTGGACTCCCCGCCGGCGGTCGGCGCGGATGTCCTTGACCCGGATCGCGAACTCACCGGTGCCTCGGGTGAATCCCGTGCGTTGTACGAGGTACTTGCGGTCCAGGTCGGCCAAGCGGGTGCGCAGTGCCATCCGCAGCACGGACGGTGCCGGGGAGTTGATGATCGTGCGCAGGTCGTGGCGCTGCTCCTCGATGACCCGGATCTGGTGGAACCCACCCACCGTGGGAAACGGGAGATTTCGCTGGAGTCGGGCTTTGACGACGTCGCTGATCCGCTGTTCGAGTAGGCCACAGGCCACCAGGAGTGCCGCACGGTCCGACAGTTCGGCCACTGGTGGCGGCCCCTCCCCACGGCACATCTGGTCGATACCGGAGATGATCCGGTCCCGTGCCGTGCGCGCCGTGCTCTCGCCGTCCATGCGCCCTCCTCGCCCCGCGCCCCGGATGGACGCGCCCCTGTCACGGGTTACCACACCCGGTACAACGGCCGGTGGGTCACCCGTGTTCCCCCGCCCTATTCGCGTAGCGGGACCATCACATCTCCGCCGGTCTCCACTGTGAGGCGACGTCCGACCCGGACCACCGTCGGTTCTGAGATGAACCCGCCGGCGAAGAGTGCCTGCCCCTGGGCGAATCCGGTTGAGCGTCTGAGCAGCTCTTCCCCTGCGAACCCGAAGACCTCTGCGAGTTCCGCCAGATCGCGCGGAGAGTTGATCCGCATCAGACCGAGATTGTCGCACTGGGACAGCACGTTGGGGTGGATCTTGTCGGGACGTTGGGTCGACAGCAGGAGCCAGAGTCCGAACTTCCGACCTTCCGCCGCGATCTGGGACAGCCTGGCGGTCAGTGCTCGCTCGATGTCGGTCTCAGGTGTGGGAGAACACACATTGTGAGCCTCGTCGATCACGATCAGGATCGGGCGTCGCTCTTCCCTGTTCTCCCAGAGGTGCTCCAGGACCGCCAACGCCGCCACCTTTGATTCCGAGGCGTGCGAGAACCCTCCGAGGTCCATGACGGTGGCCCGTGGCCGCTCGTGGATCACGTCGACCACCGAGGTCGTGCCCCGCGACCAGAGGTCCCAGTTCAGCACGTCCAGGTTCTCCATGCGGTACGACAGCCGTACCTCAGCGGGGTCAGCGGACGAACGGAGTCTGTCGATCACGGTGTCGGAGTCGAACATGTCCCGACGGGCGTCGGCGCGAAGCAGGACGTTGTATTCCTCGGCATCGGCGATCGGGTCCAGTTGGAGCAAGGCGGCTTTGGACGCTGACGACAGGTCGAGGTAGCGGACCCGCAGCGGCTGCGCAGATCCCGACGATGATGACGACGACAACGACCGGAACACCCGGATGTCCGTCTCGGACAGTCGTGCAGCATCAGAAGGGTCCGCATCCGGACGTGGCTCTGCGAGCCGGACGTAATCGGCATTGGGATCGAGGATCACCATGGGGAGATCGGTCTCGACGAGCAGTTGCTCGAGCACGACGCCCAGTGCATACGTCTTCCCGCTCCCGCTCTGGCCGCACCAGAAGGTGTGCCGGTTGAAGCGTCTCGCATCCAGTGTCGCGGGCTCGCCCTCCGTACCTGAAACCGTGCCGATCGTCAGTTCCGCCGCCATCGAATTCTCCCTATCGTCGTGGAATCCACGAGAAACACAACCCTCGGTGAGCACTGCCGGCCGCGCTGTCGCGGGACCGCCCCTGTGCAGAGACGACAAAGGGGCACCGGCTGTGGCGCCCGGTGCCCCTCATCGTCTGCTCACATCACTTCTTGGCGCCGACCAGATTCTGGACTGCGGCTGCCAGTGCAGAGAACTCGTCCTGCTTCTGCGCCACGAACTCCAGCGCCTTGACTCCGGTGGCCACGACCTCCGAGGTGAAGGCGTCGACCTCCCGGAACTCTGCGGTCACGTTGCCGGCGAGGCCACCCTCGAGGGCCATCTGGCCGACCAGGTCGAGCCTGGTGGTGCCCGAACCCTCGCTGAAGTCCATGTCGGCGAAATCGACCCACACGATGTTGGGCCGGTTGGTGGACTCGAAGACGTAACGCTTGTTGGTCAGGTCCAGCACGACCTGCCAGATCGTCTGCGAGGCATCCGGCTTTCCGGGCTCCGGCGTGCGGAAGGGCTGGGCCGCGTTCCGGATGATGCTGAACATCGCGGCGATTGCGTCGAGCTGGGTCTTGGGCTGGACCTGGTGCTCGACGTAGAACGACGCACGGGCGAACCGATCACTGGCCAGCGTCGAGCCGGGCAGTGGCTTGTCCCCTCCGAGGCCCTCGATCTGCTTCACCAGCTCGAGCTGCTTGTCGAACGTCGGGGAGTTGGTCATGACCTTGTAGTCACGGCTGTGGTACACGATCGGCGTGCCGTCGACGTACTCGATGATCGCGGAATCGCCCGTCGCGTCGTTGATCGCGAGGTGCAGGGTCGGGACGAGGTGCCCCGTCGGGTCGAAGAGCTGAGCGATACCGACCTTGGTGCTCTCGGTCCACTCCACGGCCTCGGCGACGGTGGCGAAGTTGTCCAGGTAATACTGCAACCACACTGCCTGGCTCAGCTGCGTGGAGGTGGGCTCGGGCTTGCCGTAGTCAGACTCTGCCAGCCAGAGGATGTGGCCCGCGAAGCCCTCTTCGTTCATCCCGTCCGTCGCGATGAGGTCGAACGCCGTCGCCACGAGGCTGCCGTACTTGGCGGTCCACGTCAGGGCGCCTGTCACGCCGTCGGTGCGCTCGACACCGCGGGGGAACTTCCAGAGGTTGGTCAGCAGGTCCATGTAGAAGTCCATGTTCCGGCCCACGATCACCGAGCCGTTGGCGTCCGGCCACACAACACGAGTACACACTTGTGGATCACATCCTTGAAGTACTACTTGGTTGACTTGGGATCAATTGTTTTCCGGCCGGAGTCCGCGGGGGCTCCGGCGGCTATCCTGCATCGGCATCGCGCCGGTTCCAGCCCAGTTGCGGAAGAGCGATCGCCGAGGCGAAGAAGAAGCAGAGGGCACCGATGAAGGTCCCCCAGTTGGCCACTGCGGCGTTGGCCGCCGAGCCGTCGGAGAGGACGAACGCCCCGACCGCCGACACGCCGAACGCGATACAGCCGATCATGTTGATGTGCGCGGACCACCAACCGGACCGACGCGGTTCCCAGAGCGTGTCCCGCTCGCGGAAGTAGGCGAGGTAGACGAACGCCGCACTGATGAGGAACGCCACCGAGCCACCGGCGTCGGGGTTCCACACCAGGCGTTCCTCGGCTTGGACCGTGTGGGCTGTGAGGGCGGCGCTGGTACTGACGTTGAACAGGATGGTGCCGACGCTCTGGATGGCGGCGGCGAGCCAGATCGCGCGGAACATGCGTCCGGGTCCGTAGTTGACCGCGACCGTGGCCGATCCGCTCAGGATCGTCTGCATCAGTCCGGCTGCGGTGAAGAACCACGCGCCGATGAAGCAGAGCATGTTCGTGAGGTTGGCCGAGCCGAGGTCCCAGATGGCCACGGCAGAACCCACGGCGAACAGGGTTGAGCCGATCATGAACGACCAGCTTTGTTTGGTCAGGGTCGGAACCAGCATCGGCAGGGTTCGACTCCGACTGGAGTCAGCTCGGGTTTGGGACATGGAGACCTAC
>CAYFRF010000014.1:0-18758 GCA_964345415.1 uncultured Microbacter sp.
GCGAGCATCACGGCGCCCGCGAGCGTGATCGGGACCAGGGCGATGAGCACCTTGGTGTAACTCGCCGAGGCGAGCGATCCCATGAGCCAGAAGACGATCGCCGGCAGCTCGCTCTGCGGGTCGGCGGTGTAGGTGATGAACGAGACCATCGCGTTGAACATCGCGCCGACGACCGTGCCGCCGAGGATGATCATGAGGAGCGACCCGCCGGGGACGGCCCGCGCGATCGCGAGCACGATCACCAGTGCGAGCACGCCGCCGAGGAATGCGCCCCCGACGAGCGTGGCACCGCTAAGGCCGGCCATGAGGACCAGCACGCCGCCGAACGACGCCCCCGAGGAGACGCCGAGGATGTCGGCACTGGCCAGCGGGTTGCGGAACACCGCCTGGGTCACCGCACCGGTCAGCGCCAGGCCGGCGCCCACGATGATCGCGAGCAGGACCCGCGGCAGCCGCACGTCCATGACGACCGTGTACTCCTGCGCGTACCAGGTCTCCCGCAGCGGGAGGGCCTGGCTCAGCAGGATCCGGACGACCTCGTTGGGTGGGACCGAGTAGCGCCCCACCGCGAGCGCGACGACCGCGACCACGACGAGCAGCAGGGTGAACCCGCTGAGCGCCAGGAGCGGCCGACGGCGGCGGGAGCGGGGGGCGTCCGCGGTGGGACGCCCCTCCCCCGCGCCGTCACCGGTGTGATCGTCCTCGGACTTCTTCGCGGATTCAGCGAGCGAACTGGTCATAGTCGGCCGAGTCCTTGTTCAGGTCGAAGCGCAGGACCTTGTCCAGCTCGTCCTCGGAGATGTCGTAGGCGAAGAGGTTGTCGAAGCCGTCACGGACGTCGCCGCGGAACTCCGAGACGTCCTGGCCCGGGTACAGCACGTGGTTCATCCACGCCCACATCAGGGGCGACTCGGCACTGGGCACCTGCCAGCGGTAGCCGCCGAGCGGGGTCTTGTAGACGCGCTTGTCGGCGACGGCCTTGACGGTGGCCAGGCGCGGGTCGGCGTAGACGTCCTCGGGGGTCATCTCGTCGAAGCCGCTGAGGAAGATCACCTCGGGGTCCCAGGCGAGGATCTGCTCGGGGCTGACCTGGCCGGAGTCGGAGATGAAGTCCTGGCTGACCAGGTCGGCGCCGACGAGGTCGAACTGGAAGCCGTCGTAGCCGGTGCCGGTGGTGGTGCCGTAGGCGTCACCGGTGCGGGAGAGCATCATCGCGCGGGGGCGCTCGGCGTCCTGCCCGGCGACCTTCTCCTGCATCTCCACGATCTGGCCCTGCTGCCAGGCGATGAGCTCCTCACCACGCTCGGGCTTGCCGGCGATCTGGGAGAAGAGCGTGATCCAGGTCTCGAGGTCCTCCTGGGTGCCGTACTCGAGGCCCACCACGGGGAAGCCGGCGTTCTCGAGCGGTTCGGTCACATCGGTGCCCATGTCGCCCCACTGCACCACCACGTCGGGGTCGAGCTCGAGCACCGTCTCGATGTTCGGGACGAAGTCACTGCCGGCGACGGTCGGGGACTCGGCGGACTCCGGGAACATGATCGCGAACATGCCGCCCTGGTTGGCCTTGAGGGTGGACTCGTTGATCCCGACGATCCGGTCGTAGCTCCGGTCCACCGCCGCGAAGATCGAGGGCGCGGGCATGACGGTGAACGCGACCTTCTCGGCCGGGCCGTCGAGGGTGATGGTCTCTCCGCGCTGGTCGACGATCGTCAGCGTTCCGGACCCGGCGACGTCGGTGGCCTCCGCGTCGTCGCGCGAGGAGCAGCCGGCCAGGGCCAGTGCGGCGACGAGTCCGGCGGCGAGCGCGGACCGGCCGAGCCGACGGCGGGAAGTGGTGGATGTAGACATTCGAACTCCGTCTGGGTGAGCGCGCAGGCCCTGTGGCCAACGCCCGAACGGGACGAAACGCTAGCATAGGCATGCCTAACCTCACCCCCGGCCGCAATGTGCACACCGGGCCACATCGGCGCAGCTCACACCGGATCCGGCGGTGGGCTGCCTCCTCTCGGCCGGGATGCCACACGCACCGCGCCACCGGTTGCCGCGGCGCACCCTCGGCGGCACTGTCGGGGCATGTCCGCCACTCACCGCAGGCAGTCCCCGTCCGGTCCCCGCCGCGCCCTGCTCCTGGACGTCGACGGCACCCTGGTCGATTCGACGTACGTGCACGTGTCGACGTGGCACCGCGCCCTCGACGAGGCGGGCGCGACCGTGCCCCACGTGGAGGTGCACCGCCGCGTGGGGAAGGACGGCGCCACGCTCGTCGCCGAGCTCCTCGAGGTCGCAGGGGTCGACGACGACAACGCCCGCAGGATCGCGAGCCGGGCCGAGGAGCTGCACAGCCGGTATTTCGCCGAGGCCGCGGGCTCGCTGTGGCTGCTGCCGGGGGCGCGCGAGCTGGTGCGGGGAGCGCATCAACGGGGCTGGATCACGGTGTTGGCCACCTCCGCTCCCCCGTCCGAGTTCGGCGAGGCGCGCGCGTTGCTGGACGTGGACGAGTGCGTGGATGCCGTGACCACCGGCGAGGACGTGGACCGGGCGAAGCCGGATCCCACCATCGTCGGCATCGCCCTCGAGCGCGCGGGGGTCGACGCGGCGGCCGCGGTCATGGTGGGCGATGCGACCTGGGACGCGATCGCCGCCGGCGAGCTCGGGGTGCGGTCGGTCGCTGTGCGCACCGGCGGCATCGGCGACGCCGAACTCAGCGCCGCCGGCTTCTCCGACATCGTGGATGACGCCGCGGCGGTGCTGGACCTCCTCGACGACCTCGGTTGATTCCTCCCCGCTCTGGCTCACCCGGCCCGCCGCGCGCTCGACCACGTGTGGAGTCGTTCCGTCAGGCGGTCGGCACCGAGGGGTCCTCGGCCCAGTGCTCGCGCGTCTCGTCCCCACCCGGCGTCCGCACGGGCAGGAGCAGGAGCAATCCGACCAGCAGCACGAGCGCGATCCCGGCGATGCCCGCACGGTCGGCGGCGAACACCGCCGTGAACACCGCGAACAGTGCCGGGGCGAGGAACGAGACCGCGCGGCCGGTGGTGGCGTAGAGCCCGAACATCTGGCCGTCGCTCTCCGGCGGGACCAGTCGCGCGAGGAACGAGCGCGACGCCGACTGCGCCGGCCCCACGAACAGACACATGAGCAGTCCGAAGATCCAGAACATGGTGGTGCCGTCGACGAACAGCAGCACGGTCATGGTCACGAGCATCGCGACCAGCGAACCGATGATCACGACCTTGGGCCCCAGCGTGTCGTCCAGGAATCCGGCCGCCAGCGCGCCGAGCGCCGCCACCACGTTCGCCGCCACACCGAAGATCAGCACATCCCCCGGCGCGAGCCCGTAAACGGTCACCGCGAGGATCGCCCCGAACGTGAACACCCCGGCCAGGCCGTCGCGGAAGATCGCGCTGGCGACGAGGAACTTCACCGTGCGCGGATCCCGCCGCCACAGCGCCTTCAGATCGGCCCAGAGGATCCGGTACGACTCGACGAAACTGACCTTGTCGACACCGGCACTGTTCGCGTATCCGGCGGAAGCAGCGTGTCCGGTGGAGGCGGCGGTGTCGTCGTCGTCGTTATTTCCGCTCTTCTCCCCCGCCTCACCGCGCGGCAGGTTCTCGGGCACCTTCAGCAACACCGGCAGCGCGAACACCGCGAACCACACGGCGGCGATCAGGCACACCATCCGCACGTTGAGGCCGCCGTCGACCGGGATGCCGAGCAGGCCGCGCTCGTCGCCCTCACCGGCGATGAACCCGAAGAACGCCGCGAGCAGCAGGAAGATGCCGCCGAAGTAGCCCATGGCCCAGCCGAATCCGGACACCCGCCCGACCGTGGCCGGCGTCGACACCTGCCGCAGCATCGCAAAATAGGAGACCTCAGCAAATTCGAAGCTGATCGACCCCACCGCGAGCAGGACCAGCCCCACCCAGAACCACGGCTGTGGCGAGCCCGAGTCGACGAAGAACATCAGGGCCGTGAGCGCGATGGTCAGGTATGTCCATAGGGCGAGCGACCGCTTGCGCCGCCCTCCCCGGTCGGCGCGCTGCCCCATGATCGGCGCGGTGAGCGCGATGACCAGGCCCGCCAGCGCGATAGCGATCGACAGCCACGTGGCCGCCGAGAACGGCTCCTCCAGATCCTTGCCGACCGAGTCGGTGAGATAGACGGAGAACACGAAGGTGACGATCACCGCGTTGAACGCGGCCGAACCCCAGTCCCACATCGCCCAGGCCGTGACCTGACCGCGGGTCACGGGGCGCGCACCGGAGGATGACGACGACAACGACGACGAGGCGTTCACGGACGAGGAAGCGGACTCGGGCTGGCTCACGCCTTCGAACTTAGATGACGTGGACGTCCGTTATCAGGGTGTGGGCTTGCTCCAGTGCTCGACCAACAGTTTCTGCGCCTCGGATCGGGTGAGCTCGCCTATCTCACCGGGTGTGAGACTGAGGTTCTCTCGTAGCGCCTGCCGGAGCCATTCGGGGAGTCCGGAGTCCGTGGCAGGCTCGGGCTGAGGGGTGGCCTCGCTGTACAGCCTGCCCATTTCCCGGACAACGGCGGCGAGACTCTGCGAACGAGGATGCCCCGCCTGTTCCAGTGTGGCGGCCCGCTGCATCATCTCGTCGTAGACCTCACTGTCGGCCCGTGCCCCTACCGCCCAGACCTCGGCGACTTCCAGTACGGGCCGATGCGCGTCGTCAGTGGTCTGCCTCCACACGATCCGGTAGGCCCTGTCTCCGACGACGAGCTTGCGGAATCCGATGAGCGCACCCAGAAGCGGTTCCCCGGCGTCCGGCGCGCGTTCCAACAGAAGCATCTTCTTGAAGACCGCGCGAACGATCTGTGGGTCCTTTTTCTCGAGCCGCCTCAGGTCGGCCACGGCATCATCGGTGAGACGGACACGCGCACGGGGCTCGGGCGATTCCACGGGAACGGTCAGCGGGGCTCGAGCTCGGATCGGAGCTCAGCTTCGAGCTCGGACCTCGACAGCCCGAAGTCGGCCAGAGCGTCATCCAACTCGGTACGGGTGCCGGTATCCGTGGCGAACCGGGCCATGGCCAGCGCCGCGTCACGAAGGGTGTCCCGGTCCCTTCGGAGTTCGTCCATTTCTTCGGTGGACACGACCTCGGCAACCGCTCTCCCGTGACGCGAAATAGAGATGCGATCCCCCCGCTCCGCTGCGGCGACGAGTCCGGAGATACCCGTACGGGAGGCTTCTGACATCGGCAGGGTGACCATGCCCGTAAACTACACAGTTATCTACACATAATCAAGGGGCGCCGCACCCCGAGCGCATGCCCGGACACCGTTGACGAAGGCCACCAGATGTCTCCGCGGCTACGATCGAAGGGAGGACCGAGCCTCACCGGTACGCTCCCCTCGGCACTGCCGACCGACGAAAACTGAAGGACCCAACCATGTCGCTCCCCCTGCCCACCGCGTCGAATCGCGCTGTCGTGACCGGCGCCTCCTCCGGCATCGGCATGGCGCTGGCCACCGAGCTCGCACGTCGGGGGCATTCGCTCATCGTGGTGGCCCGGCGCGCCGAGGTGCTGGCGGAGCTCAAGGCGCGGCTCGAGGGCGAGTTCGGGGTCACCGTCGAGGTGCGGGCCTGCGACCTGGCCGACCCCGCCGCTCGCCAGCCGCTGCTCGACGAGCTGGCCGGGCGTGAGATCTCGATCCTGTGCAACAACGCCGGCATCGCCACGTTCGGGCCCATCGCCTCGCTGGACCCCAACTACGAGAAGCACCAGGTGCAGGTCAACGCCGTGGCATGCCACGACCTCGTGCTCGCCGTGCTGCCGGGGATGGTCTCCCGCCGCTCGGGCGCGATCCTCAACGTCGGCTCCGCGGCCGGGAACATGCCGATCCCCAACAACGCCACCTATGCGGCATCCAAGGCGTTCCTCAACACGTTCTCCGAGTCGCTGCGCGGCGAGCTCAAGGGTTCCGGCGTCAACGTCACGCTGCTCGCGCCCGGCCCGGTCCGCACCGAGGAGATCGCCGAGGAGGACAAGTCCTTCGTCGACCGGATCGTCCCCGACCGCCTCTGGGTGGACACCGAGTACACGGCCCGCGTCTCACTCGACGCGCTGGCCCGCAACAAGATGCGCGTGGTCCCCGGCCCGCTGAGCCAGGCCATGTCGGTGGCCGGCAACTACACCCCGCGCGGGATCATGGCCCCCATCGTGGGCCGCTTCTACGCCAAGCTCGGCGAGGGCCAGGCCCAGAGCTGACCGGCCCGCGGCGGCACGCCCAGCGCCTGCCGCCCGCCCAGCGACTTGCCCCTCAGATCACGATCCGCCCACCCCGAATCCCGATTCGCCCCTCTGATTCTCTTGCGCCCGCGGGGCCCCGCGAGTGCCGGCGAATCCGACGGGCAAAACGTACTGCCCCTTAGATCTGAGGGGCGAAACGTTGTTCCCTCCCCGGCCCTCCGGCAGCGCGGCGGGAGCGGGAGCGGCAGCGGCAGCGGCAGCGGGAGCGGGTCCCGATCAACCGGTCAGCGCCGGCGCGAGCGGGTCCCGAAGATGCTGCGGGAGATCTCCCGGCCCGCGGCCGACGCCGCGGAACGCATGAAGCTGCGCACCGCGGGATTGTTCAGGGCCCTGCTGACGAATCCCTCGTCGTCGTCGTCAAGACCACCTCGACCACCCGCCCCACCGGATCCGGCCTCGCGCGCCTGACGCAACGCCTCCTCGCGGGCGAGGTCCGCCTGCCGGGCCGCCTCCTCCGCATCGGCGGCGGCGCGCTCGGCCTCCAGCGCGCGGGCCTCGAGCTTCTCGAACGCCGACAGCGGATCCACGGTGGTGCCGTACTTGGCGTACAGCGCGCTCGCCCGGGCCTGCTCCGCGATCGCCGCGTCGCCGATCGTGTCCATCAGCGACCGCGGCGGCGCCATGAGCGTCCACGCCACCGGGGTCGGCGCGCCCTTCTCCGACAACACGGTGACCAGCGCCTCGCCGGTGCCGAGCGAGGTGAGCGCCGAGGCGATGTCGTACACCTCCGAGGTGGGGTACGTCTTGACCGTCTTGGCCAGCGCCGCCTGGTCCTCGGGGGTGAACGCCCGCAGCGCGTGCTGGATGCGCGCACCGAGCTGGGAGAGCACGTCGCGCGGGATGTCGGAGGGCTGCTGCGAGCAGAAGTACACGCCCACGCCCTTGGAGCGGATGAGCTTGACGGTCTGCACGACCTGCTCGAGGAACGCCTTGGACGCATCCGCGAACAGCAGGTGCGCCTCGTCGAAGATGAACACCAGCTCGGGCTTGTCCACGTCGCCCTTCTCGGGCAGCTCCTGGAACAATTCGGCGAGGATCCACATGAGGAAGGTGGAGAACAGCGCCGGCCGGGCCGCCTGGTCGCCCAGCTCGACGGCGGTGATGACCCCGCGGCCGCCCTCGGTGCGCATGAGGTCGGCCGGATCGAGGGCGGGGTCGCCGAAGAAGGTGTCGCCGCCGGCCGCCTCGAGGTTCACCAGCGCGCGCAGGATCACGCCGGCCGTGGCCGACGAGACACCGCCGATGCCCTTGAGGTCGGCCTTGCCCTCGTCGCTGGTGAGGTGGGCGATCACCGCGCGCAGGTCCTTGAGGTCGAACAGTTCCAGTCCCTGCTGGTCCGCCCAGTGGAAGATCAGCCCGAGGGTCGACTCCTGCGTGGTGTTGAGGCCGAGGACCTTGGCCAGCAGGATGGGGCCGAAGTCGGTGATCGTCGCGCGGAGCGGCACCCCCACGCCGCCGGTGCCGAGGGAGACGAACTGCACGGGGCCGGCCTCGGGCGCCCAGTCGACGCCGGCTTTCGAGGCGCGGTCGGTGATCGTGTCCCCGGCCGCCCCGGGCGCGGCCAGGCCGGAGAGATCGCCCTTGACGTCGGCGACGACGACGGGGACACCGTTGGCCGACAACTGTTCCACCAGCAGCTGGACCGTCTTGGTCTTCCCCGTGCCGGTGGCGCCGGCGATCAGGCCGTGCCGGTTGACCATCGACAGGGGGATGGTGACCTTCGCGGCCGGATCCGCGACCCCGTCGACCATCACCGAACCCAGGGTGATCGAGGGGCCTTCCGTGGCGTATCCCTGGGCGATCTGACGGGCGGGGGTCTCGGTCATGGTGAGCTCTTCCTGCGGTTCGCGGGGGCCACGGGGCGGCGGGCGCCTTCCGTCGACGGCTATATAGTCGAATGATGCCAGAGCCCACCCCCGCTGCCCCCGCGTCCTCGCCGACCCCCCACCAGGAGTCCAAGAACCACCGGATCGTGTGGATCGACTGCGAGATGACCGGACTCGACACCGTCAACGATTCGCTTGTCGAGATCGCCGCCCTGGTCACCGATTCCGAGCTCAACATCCTCGGCGAGGGTGTGGACATCGTGATCCACGCCCCCGACTCGGCGCTGGACGCGATGGTCCCGGTGGTGCGCGACATGCACGCCTCCTCCGGCCTCACCGAGGAGATCCGGCAGTCCACCGTGACACTGGCCGAGGCGGAGAAGGCCGTCCTGGACTACATCCGCCAGTGGGTGCCGGTCGGCGGCTCCGCCCCCCTCGCCGGGAATTCGATCGGCACCGACCGCGGCTTCCTCGCCCGCGACATGCCGGAGCTCAACGCCTACCTCCACTACCGGATGATCGACGTCAGCTCCATCAAGGAACTGTGCAAGCGCTGGTACCCGCGGATCTACTTCAACCAGCCCGAGAAGGGCATGTCCCACCGGGCCCTGGCCGACATCAAGGAATCGATCCGCGAGCTGCAGTTCTACCGGGCCACGGCGTTCGTCCCGCAGCCCGGCCCCAGCACTGACGAGGTCGTCGCGGTGGCCGAGTCCCTGCCCCCGCTCGACTGACCTGTCGACCTGCCGATTTCCCGCTGGGCGCGGGACGGGGTAAAGTCGTCAGCGCTGTCCGCGAGGGCGGCGATGGTGGCTGTAGTTCAGCTGGTAGAGCACCAGATTGTGATTCTGGTTGTCGCGGGTTCGAGTCCCGTCAGCCACCCCGAGAAGAACCGGCGGGTGACCTGCACTGAGTGCGGGGCACCCGCCGGTCTCGTTCTGCGCCGAGGTAAGTTCCCTGGACAGCATCACCAAGCACCGGCAGACAGGGCGAGACACACTCATGGATGACTTCGTCACCGCGTTCGTCATCTTCGAATACCTGGTGAAGATCATCGCGGTGGGAGTGGTCCCGGAAAACCGGAAGCCCTCCTCATCCCTGGGTTGGCTGCTGCTGATCCTGTTCCTACCCGTGGTGGGTGTGCCGCTGTTCCTCATCCTCGGCAGCCCGTACGTCCACCGCCGACGCGCCCGCATCCAGGCACGGGCGAACGCACTGTTGAAGAAGGGCACCGCCGACCTGCCCAACGCACCGGAATCGGTGACCCTGCCCCCGGACCTCGCCGGCATCGTGGACCTGTCCCGTGCGCTGACCTCACTGCCGATGGTCACCGGTCTCAACCACGGCGTCGAGATGGACTACGAGGCCAGCATCCGGCGGATGACACGCCTGGCCGAGCAGGCGACCACCTCGATCCACGCGGAGATCTACATCATGGCCCGCGACGAGGTGACCGAAGACTTCTTCCTCGCACTCGAGGCTGCGGTCCGGCGCGGCGTCAAGGTCCGGGTCCTGCTGGACCACCTGGGCTCCCGCAAGTACCCGGGCTTCCACAAGTTCCTCAAGGGCATGACCGCGGCGGGAATCGAATGGCACCTCATGATGCCCCTCCTCCCGCTGCGCGGGAAGGCCCGCAGGATCGACCTCCGCAATCACCGCAAGCTTCTGGTGGTGGACGGGACCACCGCGATCATGGGATCGCAGAACCTCATCGCCGCCACGTACGGCTCGAAGAAGAACGAGAAGATCGGGCGTCGTTGGAACGACATCTCGGTCGAGCTCACCGGTGAGATCGTCAGCTCCCTCGAAGCGGTCTTCGCCGTGGACTGGTTCACCGAGAGCGGCGAACTCGTCGACATCCACGCCTACCGCGACTTCGACGGTGACGCGCTCGAGGGCGGCGTGCTGGCGACCGTCCACGACCCGGTCCCCGACGTCGGCGGCGAGGTCAACGCCCTGCAGCTGATCCCCTCGGGACCCGGATTCCGGACCGCCCCCAACCTCAAGGCGTTCACCTCACTGATCTACACCGCCAAACACCGACTGGCCATCGTGAGTCCGTACTTCGTCCCGGACGAGGCCGTGCTCGCCGCGATCACCACCGCCGCCTACCGCGGCGTGCGCGTCGAGCTGTACGTGAGCGAGGTGGCCGATCAGTACATGGTCGACCGCGCCCAGTCCTCCTACTACCAGGCCCTCCTCGACGCCGGGGTGACGATCTACCGCTACCCCGCCCCGGAGGTCCTGCACACCAAGTGCTTCCTCATCGACGACACCTGCGCCGTGATGGGGTCCTCGAACATGGACCTGCGGTCCTTCGGCCTCAACTACGAGATCAGCCTCCTCGCCTACGGAGGCGACCTCGTCCAGCAGATCAGCGAGGTCATCGACGCGTACGCCGAGCGCAGCAGCGTGCTCGACGACGCCACCTGGCACAAGCGCCCCCTGGGCCGCCGCTACATGGAATCGGTGATGCGCCTGACCTCGGCGCTGCAGTGACGCCGGGTCACCACCTGTTGCGGGACTCCTCCGCCCAGCCGACGAGCCCGTCCAGTGAGACCGTGCTGCCGTCGTCCAGCACCCCGGTCCCGCTCCACACCCCGAACGCCTGCCGGGTCTTGACCGCCAGCACCCCCAGCTCGGTGATGTCCCGGCGCTGGTGGAACGGCGTGAGCATGGCCTCGAGCCGCTCTCCCCTCACCCGCCACAGCCCGGCCTCGTCGCGCACGTCATACGTCCACTCGAGGTCCTCGCCGATCTTGTGCATCCGGCCGTCGACGAGAATCCCGTTCTCTGTGCACCCGGTCCGGTCGGTCCACTTCCCGCCCACCTGGATCGCACGGACCGAGCCGTCCACCACGCCGCTGCCCGCGCCCCAGTTCCAGACGTTCGAGTAGCGCCAGCGGCCCCTGCCCCGGTCGAGGACCGCCCAGCCCTCGCCCAGATCATGCGTGACCCCGTCCAGGGTCACCGTGCCAGTCACCGGGTTGGCCAGATCCTTGAGCGTGTACTGGAAACGCGTCGACCCCCAGGGGACCACCACCCCGAGACTGTCGTGGAACTGCCGACGGACCACCAGGTCCAGCTGCAGTCCCTTCGCGTGCACACCGATCGTGGTGGTGGGGCCGGCGTTGTCGTCGTCGTTGTCGTTGTCGTTGATCTTGATCGTCACCCGCGTCGACCCGAGCCCCGCGGCGGCGCTGATCGTGCCGACGCCGGGGACGTCGCTGAACCCCGGCGATCCGAACGGCGTGACACCACTCCGCACCGTCTCCACACCCGTAGAGCGGTCCAGCACGTACACCGCACAGTTGGCCAGATAGTCCAGCCCCGCCACGGTGAGACCCACGACGAAACGGTCGGTGACCACGCCCCAGTACTCCCACCGCTTCGTCCGACCCCAGCCGGATATCGCCGTGCGGAACACCGGCGAACGAGACCAGCCCACGGCGGCCGGGTTGAGACGGCGGCCGTGGGCCAGGTCGGTGAGTTCTGTGATCTCGCGTTCTGCGGTCATACGACCACTCTCGCACGCCCGCGGGCGGAAGCCCGGTGGATCGGGAGGCAACCGCCAGGTCAGGCAACGCCCTGATCGGCGTTGCCGGCCTTCCAGGTCTCCCACGGGACGTTCCAGTCGCCCAGGCCGTCCCAGCCCGGGAGCGTACCGCCCACCGTGCCGCTGACCTGGAAGATGTCGCCCCGCTTGGCGTTGTCGTAGAACCACTTCGCGTCGGCGGTGGTGACGTTGAGGCACCCGTGGCTGGTGTTCTGGCTGCCCTGCGCCCACACCGACCACGGCGCGGCGTGGATGAAGATGCCGCTGTAGGACATCCGCGTGGCGTACTGCACCGGCGTGCGGTAGCCGTCCGCGGAATCCACCGCGACCCCGTAGGTCGAGGAATCCATGATCATCGACGCGTGCTTCTCGCCGATCACATACGTGCCGTTGGGGGTCGGGGTGGAGGCCTTGCCCATCGAGGTGGGCATGGTCTTGACCACCTCGCCGTTGCGCTCGATGATGATCTGCTTGTTCGAGTCGTCGACCCGCGAGATCACTGCGTCACCGATCGTGAACGTGGCCTGGTTGTCCTGCTGGCCGTACATGCCGCCACCCAGGTCCTCGCCGTAGATGTCCACGTGCACGTCCACCTCGGTGCCGGGCGTCCAGTACTCCGCCGGCCGCCAGCGCACCTCCTGGTTGGACACCCAGTAGAACGCGCCCTCGACCTCGGGGGTGGTGGTGATGTGGATGTTCTCCTGCGCAGCGAAGCGGTCCGCGATGGGCTCGTCGAACATGATCGCCACCGGCTGGCCGATCCCCACGACCTCGCCCTGCCCCACGGTGAGGTAAGCGGCGGTCATGTTGCTCGGCACCACCGTGCTGAACGTGGAGTTGGCCCGGGTGACCAGGCCCGCCTCGTCGAGCGCGGTGGACTCCACCGTGTACTGACGGCCGTAACCGAGGTCCTCGGTGGTGCGCCATTCAGTGAAGTCGGGAGTGAACTCGCCCTGGACCTGGACGCCCTCGGGGTTACGCATGATCACGGTGTCCAGGCGGCCGTTCTCGGCGGTGAGGACGACCGGCTCGGCCGGGTTGGCATCCAGCGCACCGTCGCCCACGGAGAGCTCGATCACCGCGGCGGGTCCGGCCGGCTCCTCCGCGACCTGCTCCCCGCCGGACCCGGAATCCCCGATCGTGCAGCCCGTGAGCACGAGCGCCCCGGCGAACACGGCGGCCATCGCGAGACGCCCTCTGGAGCGGATGCCCGTGGACCGTCGCCCTGGCCGATCCGATGTGCGCAGGTTCACTGATGACCCCTTCCGAATATCGCTTCCGCCCGGCCTCAACCGTGACTGGGCGGATGTCTACGCCCATTATGCCTGGGAGTAGGGCCTGGTTCCATATCGAAACTATAAATGCTGACTCGTCACCTACCCCGTGAGCCCCCGCCCTGAGCAGGCGATTTCGTGATTCGCAGGATGCCCTGTTAGTGTTTCTCTCGCACCAAGCAAGCAAGGCAGACAGCCGAGCACGCAGGTCACGCGCCATTAGCTCAATTGGCAGAGCAGCTGACTCTTAATCAGCGGGTTCGGGGTTCGAGTCCCTGATGGCGCACAGTCAAGACCCCGGTTCGCACTTCGCGAGCCGGGGTCTTCTCGTTGGAAAGTACTCACGAACCACGGCCGAACCTACCTACAGTGGAGCGGACGTGAAGGAGACTGCTCTACCGTAACGACCCCCGCCGTGCTGCCACACCGAGGTCCCGCCGACTGGATCCGTGCCGCGGTGCACATCGCACCGGCCAAAGTGCCCGTCGGGCACAGCATCCGGTCCGGACTCTCGGTAGGGCTCCCGTTCGTGATCGGCGTCCTGGCAGGCCACGTCGTGACCGGTATGTGGATCGGGTTGGCCGCCCTGCTCCTCTCAGCGGGCGAGCGAGAGGGCACGTACCGTCAGAATTTCTGGATCATCGCCGTCTCCACACCGATCGCGGCGTCCGGTTATCTTCTGGGATTCGCGCGAGATCTGCCGCTTCCCGCGCTGATGCTCCTCACAGCGCTCGTCGCCCTGGGCACGGGTGCGCTGGCCGGGCTCGGGCCCGCATTTTCCGTGGCGAGCATGCAGTGCCTCCTCGTCGCCGCGATCGCGATCGGTGTCCCCCACATCGACCTGTGGGCCGCGATCGGCCTGTACTTCGTGGCTGCAGGCATCTACGCGGCCTTGTTGGCGGTCGAGATGTGGATCAATCCCCGCAGACCCCAGCGGATCGTCACCGTCGCACTCCTGAGGTCGTTGTCCGAACTCGCCGCCGCGCGCTCGTCCGACCTCGCTGACGGGGGCGACCGAACGGTCGAGGCGCGACGTCGAGTGACCTCCGCCTACCAGGCCGCGGTCTGTCGCACCTCGGAGCTCTCGGCCCGCCCCTCCTGGTCGACACGAGTGTGGGTTCTCGACAGCGACGTACTGTCCGTCGCCAACCGGCTCGAGGCCTATCTCCTCGCCGAAACCGATGCACAGGCCGCCGCCGCGGCGGCGAGCCGTCTGGCAGCGTTGGCCACCGGTGTCGCCGACACCGCACGCCCGCAGCGCCGGGAGAAGAAAGCTCCGGGCCTGCGGGGGACGATGCCGCAGGGTGGCCTGGAGGTGGGTCGGGGGCACGACGGCGCAGCCGCGCCGACCACGACGACGACGACGACGAACAATTCTCCGTCTCGACGCGTGCTCGACAGCCGGGTCGACGATCTGGAGCGCGCCCTGCACGGTGAGGGCGGGAACACGGGTCGTCCCGAACCGCTGCTGACGGTGTCCTTCAGCCACGAGATCCTCATGGCAGCGTGCCGACTCGCCCTGTGCTACGGCATCGCGATGGGCGCCAAGATGTACTTCCCCTTCAGTCATTGGTTCTGGGTTCCCCTCACCGTGTGTCTGGTGATGAAGCCTGACTTCGGTTCGGTGTTCTCTCGTGCGGTGCTGCGCGTCTTCGGCACCGCCGCGGGTGCCGCCATCGCGACTGTCGTGCTCTTGATCATCCCGAAGGGCTGGGCGATCGGAGTGGCGATCGGACTGTTGTCGGCCTGTGTTCCGAGCTTCATGATGCGGTCGTACGCACTGCAGGCTGTCGCGATCGCCCCTGCCGTCATCCTGCTGGTCGATGTGATCCAGCCCGGGGAGAGCATCGAGAACTTCAGTGTCGAGCGCATCGGCGCCACCATCGTGGGCGGGGTGATCGTGGTGGTGTTCGGCTACCTGATCTGGCCGCACAGTCGACGGGTATGGATCGCCGACACATTCCAGACCGCGCTGAACCGCATGGCCGATCAGCTGCGGTTGGCTGCCCAACCGATCCCTGACGACCCCGCGCTGACTCGACGGCATCTCGACGACATGACCACGGCACGACGGGCCGCATTCCGGGCACTGTCGGATCTCCAGTTCCGCCTACGCCGCGCCCTCGCGGAGCCCGGGGTGGCCGGCCGGACCGCCACGGCGTGGATTCCTGTGGTCTCGAGTGCGGATCGACTCGCAGACGCCGTGACCGCATACGCCGTGCACCGTCGCACAGGGGTGGTACCGGCGGCGCCGGACAACGGCGCTGAGCTCGCCGCTGAGATCTCGGCTCTCGGCCGGGGACCCGACCACCCGCACCCTGAGAAAGGAGCCGGGCCCGCTGGCCGTGACGGCAGCGGGCCCGGCGAGGCGAGCACGGAGTCGGACTCGGGCCCGGACTCGGACCACGCGCTCGCACAGGTCCGCGAGGAGTTCGCCCACCTGGAGTCTCTGATGGAGCCAGCCTCGGAACAGACCTGAGGCAGATCAGCCCCGGCGGGCCGCGAGGTACGCTTCGATGCGCTGGCGTTCCTTGCGCTTGTTGACCAGGGAGATCGAGATCCCACCGATCACCAGCGCGGCGACACCCCCGAGCACCGCGAGCACGCGGGGATCCTTGAGGATCGCCGTGGCGCGCTCCTTGCCCTCTGCCGCGAGATTCTTGGGGTTGACCCGGTCGGCGAGCTCGTCCAAGGTCGACGCGAGGTCGTCACGGGCCTTGGCGATGTCGCCCTCGATGCTGTCGTAACTCCTGGACACGAGACCTCCGTCGATCGCACTACTGCGGGCCGCCCCGCAGGTTCTTGACCCCGCCCACGCTACTGCACTGTCGAGGACTCGCGCCGGTGCGCCGACGCATCGGATAGGTTAAGGAGGTCCAGAAGCCCCGACTCGACTTCAGGAGCACCGGTGAGCACAGCACGGCTCGAGGTGGGCCAGACCGCCCCCTCCTTCACCCTCCCCGACGCGGACGGGACGCCCGTTGCGCTCGCCGACCTGCTCGCGGAGCACGGCAGGGTGCTCGTCTACGTGTATCCGGCTGCCATGACACCCGGATGCACCACGGAGACAGTGGACTTCGAGAACGCGCTCCAGCAGCTCCAGGACGCCGGCATCGCCGTGGTGGGTGTCTCCCCGGACAAGCCGGAGAAGCTCGCCCGATTCCGCGACAAGTACGAGATCACCTTCCCTCTGCTGTCAGATCCGGACAAGACGATGCTCACCGAGTGGGGCGCATTCGGCGAGAAGAAGAACTACGGGAAGATCGTGATGGGTGTCATCCGGTCGACGTTTGTCGTGGAGGCCGACGGCACGCTGTCGCTGGCCAGGTACAACGTCCGCGCCAAGGGCCACGTCGCGATGATCGCCAAGCTCCTCGGCGTGGAGCTCCCCGAGCCAGAGAACACCGAGGGCTGAGACCGCGAATGACATCCGAGCCGTCTCCGCACGCCCCTGGCCAGACGCAGCAACCCCAGGACGAGCCCGCCCAGAGCGAGCCCGTCATCTTGGTCCCCCGCCGCCGCCCCATCCAGGAGCGCAGCCGACGGAAGTTCCAGGCGCTGCTCACCTCCGCGCGCGAGGTCCTGGTCGAGGTCGGTTTCGACTCGTTCACCTGCGAGGAGGTCGCCTCCCGGGCGGGGGTGCCGATCGGGACACTGTACCAGTTCTTCGCGAACAAGTATGTGCTGGTGTGTGAGCTCGACCGTCAGGATGCCCACGGGGTGATCGAGGAGATCGAGCGCTTCGCACAGAAGATCCCGGCGCTGGACTGGCCGGAGCTCCTCAACGACTTCCTGGACCACCTGGCCGACCTGTGGCTCCGTGATCCCTCACGCCGGGCAGTCTGGCTCGCCACCCAGGCAACCCCTGCCACGCGGGCCACGGCCGCGGTCAACGAGCGGGAGATCGCCCGGATGATCGCCAGCGTGCTCGCCCCGCTCATGCCGGCGACCGAGCGGGAGCGCCGCGCGTTCATGGCCGAGGCACTGGTCCACGTCGCGTACTCGATGCTCAATTTCTCGGTCAGCGCAGGCCACAGCATCGGAAACTCCGCCGGCGGCGGTATGGCCGGTATCGACGGATCGGTCAGCACCGGCTCGACCAGCGCAGGTCCGGCCAGCGGCGAGGAGTTCCACGACGCGACGGTCACCGAGCTCAAGCGCATGCTCACCGCCTACCTGTGGCTGGCGGAGAAGGAAGCCCAGTCCGACTGAGCGGAATCCGCGCGCTCCATCACCGCATTCCCCGCCCGCACTCCCCGCCCGAGCCAGCTCTGCCCCTCAGATCACGATCCGCCCACGCCAAAATCCGTTTCGCCCCTCAGATCACGATCCGCCCACGCCTCTATCCGTTTTGCCCCTCGGATTTGCCCGCGCTCGCGGGGCTCCGCACGCGCATCGAAATCCGAGGGGCAAAACGACTGGGGGTTACGCTGCTCGTGCGGCGTGCAACACCTCGCGGATCCGCTGAGCCAGGAGCCACGGCTTCTCCAGGTCAGCCCACCGCCAGTGGATCACGCGATAGCCGAGCGCGGTGAGAAGCGCATCCCGGTCTTTCTCCGCCGCGAGCCGACGACGGGTCTCCGCCTCGTCCACCCCGTCGAAGTACTTCCCGAATCCGTCGCACTCCCCGATCACCCCGAGTTCGGGCCACAGGAAGTCCACCCGCCCGACGTGCCGGCCACTCTGGTCGAAGATCTCGACCTGGGTTTCTGGCTCGGGAAGCCCGTACTCGGCGAAGATCAGTCGACTCCGGGTCTCGGCAACGCTCTCACTCCTGGGGTCCGTCTTCTCGAGCGTCCGGCGAGCCCGTGTGATCCCGTGCCGTCCGGCCGCTCGGTCGAGCGCGTCCCGGAGCGAGGTCTCGGTCACGAGCTCGCCGTTGAGTCCCGCATCCGCCACCACAACGCCCGTGATCTCGTCACAAGCCCGAGCGAGGTCGATGACGGTCCGTTCCACGGACGTCACGGCGATACCGGACACGTCGACGATCTCGTCCGGCGCCACCGGACACAGGTCGTGTCGCAGCAGTCGGGTGTTCCGTGAGCGTTGCGCGATCCCGTGTCGGGAAACGGACGTCGTGCGGAGCGGGAGTCCCCAGTCCGGCAGTCCGTGAAGCATCGCGGCGGACCAGTGGGTGAACACCGGGCCGTCCAGGGCCGCATCGGTGGCCAGGACAGAGAGCAGGTGACGGTCTGCGCGGTCGAGTTGTCGAGCACGGGATTCCACGTAGTAGCCAGGCCGTAGGCGAACAAGGCTGCCAGCTGTCACCGCCCGTTCCAGTGACTGGGAACTAAATCCGCGGCCGATCAGCTGCTCAGTGGTCGAGATGTAGGAGCGTAGTTCATCAATGCAGGTCATGCGGCCCATAGTGGCGCGGCCGCCAGCCGATCTTGCCTCAGATCGTGCGTTTCTGCGGGGCTCTGTGGAGACAGAACTCCCCTGTGGATAACCCGGTTCGGCCCGCTGACAAGGGAATACTCAGAAAAGATCGACTATCAGAACGCAGAGAGCCTGCCGAAAAGCCGATCTGCCCGTCAGAAGCTGTCTTGCCCCACGCCAGCCTCCGATCCGCCCCTGAGATCACGCCCCGCCCCACCTCAGAGTCCGATGCGCCCGTCAGATTGCGATCCGCCCACGCCCCTATCCGTTTCGCCCCTCGGATTCGCCCGCGCTCGCGGGGCCCCGGGTGTGCACCGTGATCAGGAGGGCAGAACGTGCGAGGTGGGCGGGCGGACGGGCAGGCTGGTGCGGCGGGGGTGTGCCGGTGCTGAGCCAGGGCTGGTGCGGGGTGTGCTGGGGCTGAGCCAGGGCTGGTGCGGGG
>CAYFRF010000014.1:18858-29250 GCA_964345415.1 uncultured Microbacter sp.
GCTGAGCCAGGGCTGGTGCGGGGGTGCTGGTGCTGAGCCAGGGCCAGGGCCGGTGCGGGGGCTGCCGGGGCCGGGGCAGGTGCAGCTATGCCTCGAGCACCACGAACGCCACGGCCGAGTCGCCGTCGTGGCTGAGCGAGACATTCCAGCGCGCGCCGCCGCCCACTGTCGCCGCGACCTGGCGGGCCACCTCCCCGGTCAGTCGGACAGCGGGCCGGCCCCACGCGTCGCAGACGGTCTCGATCTCCGACCACCGCAGCAGTTCCGGCGAGATGGGCGGAGGAGACCCGTAGAGCGCCGCCGACCACGCCTTGACGACCGCCTCCTTGACCGCCCACCGCCCCGCGAGGTGCCGTGCCAGGGGGTCTGCTCCGGCGCCCCGGGCTGCGGCACGCTCACGGCACTGCCTGCGTTCGGTGGCCGAGAACGCCTCGGTGAACCGCGTCCCCGGCTCGGCCAGAGAATCGGCGAAGGCGCCGAGGTCGACGATGTCGACCCCGACGCCCCGGACGCCCCCGGTCACGCCGGACGCATCCCGTGGACTACCCACACGCACGATCTGCTCATTCGGCAGCGGCCCCGTGACCGGCTGACGCGGACAGCACGCCGTCGTCGTCGATCCTGGCGGCCGGGTCCAGCAGAACCGCGGCCTCCCGCTCCTTGACCTCGTCAGTCGAGCCCTCGCCCAAGCGGCGGGACTCGGGACGGACGTAGAGCGAGTCGCCACCGTAGAGGGCGTCCACGAGACGGCGGGCGCCGGAGCGCTCCCGCTCGAGGCCGGCCTCGCGGATGCGCTCGGACTCCTCCGCGCCGTACTCGGCGGCCACCGCGCGGTGGAAGGCCTCCGGATGCGTCACGGCGATGAGGCCGGACACGTGACCGAAGCCCAGCGAGGTGAGCAGGCCGGCCTTGAGGGCCATGTCGCCACCCAGCTGCAGCGTCTCGCGCAGCCACACCAGGTGCGGATGCCCCTCCAGCACGTCGTCCACACAGTCCAGCGCGCGGTTGGGCGGGATGGTGCCCGACCGCAGCATCTGGGTGAGCCCGATGAGCTGGAACGCCGCCGCGCCGCCCTTGGCGTGCCCTGTCAGGGTCTTCTGCGAGACCACGAACAGCGGGTTGCCGGCCGACCGGCCGATCGACTCGGCGAGCCGCTCGTGCAGGTCCGACTCGTTGGGGTCGTTGGCCTTGGTCGAGGTGTCGTGCTTGCTCACCACGGCCAGGTCGTCGGCGGTCAGGCCGAGCTGGGCGAGACCGCGGGCCAGCGGCGACCGCGTCCCACCACGACCGGCGCTGAGCGCACCCAGACCGGGCGCCGGGATCGAGGTGTGGGCACCGTCGGCGTAGGAGCCGGCCCACGCCACGACACCGAGCACCGGCAGTCCCATGCGGGCCGCGACGTCGCCGCGGGCCAGCAGGATGGTGCCGCCGCCGGCGGACTCGACGAACCCGCCACGACGCCGGTCGTTGGCCCGGCTGTAGTAGCGCTCGTCGATCCCCTTGGCCGCCATGGCCGCGGAGTCGGCGGTGGCGGACATGTCGGCGAAGCCCTGGATGCCCTCGATGGACAGGTCGTCGAACCCGCCGGCCACCACGAACTCGGCCTTGCCGGCGCGGATCTTGTCGAAGCCCTCCTCGACGGAGACCGCGGTGGTGGCGCAGGCCGCCACGGGGTGGACCATCGAGCCGTAGCCGCCGACGTAGGACTGCATGACGTGCGCGGCCACCACGTTGGGCAGCGCCTCCTGCAGCGTGTCGTTGGCGCGGCTGCGACCGAGGATCCCGTCGATGTACAGCGAGCGCATGCTGGTCATGCCGCCCATGCCGGTGCCCTGCGTGTTGGCGACGTCGGCCGGGTGGACGTGGGCGAGCAGCTCGGCCGGGGTGAAGCCCGACGAGATGAACGCGTCCACCGTGGCCACGAGGTTCCAGGCGGCCACCCGGTCGATCCCGGAGACCATGTCGGCGGGGATGCCCCAGGCGGTCGGGTCGAAGCCGGTCGGGATCTGCCCGCCCACCACGCGGGTGAGCATGGCCCGGCGCGGCACGCGGATCTCGGTGCCGGCCTTGCGGGTGACGGTCCACTCGCCGTCCTCGCTGCGGGTGATGACCGTGTTCTCGGGGTCATCTTCCTGGTAGGCGCGGGCCTGGGCCTCGTCGTCCACGTCGAAGGACAGGTCCTCCGGCAGGAAGACCGAGGTCAGCTGCGGGGAGGCGTTGTCGAACATCTCGGCGCGGGCGTCGTCGGCGTAGCGGCGCACGCCGACCCGGCCCAGGACCTCCTCGCCGAAGCGCTCGGCGATCTCGGCCTCGTCGATCGGCTCGCCGGTCGCGGTGACGGTCCAGCCGGCGCGCGGCGAGTCCTCCCACGTGATGAGTCCGGTCGACCAGGCCAGTTCGACAACGCCGGCGGCGGTGAGCGTGCCGGTGGTCTCCACCTCGAAGCGGGTGCGGGCGCTGCCGTAGGGGCCGACCTCGCCGGCGCCCACGATCACGACCATCTCCTCAAGTGCCTGGGTGACCTCGCCCCACTCGGGGCGCTCGTCCGCCGCCACGACCGGCAGGGACGGCAGCGCGGCGATGGTGCCGGTGGCCTCCTCGGTCGTGGTCTCGGACGAGGTGGCGGGCCGGTCCGCGGCGAGGGCGGACATGTCGAGCCCTGCGGTGCCGAGTCCGCCGGTGAGGTCGACGGTGACGGGGGCGTCACCGGCGGCCTGGCGGAACTCGGGGGTGCACCAGCGCAGCAGTTCGGCGGCGATCCCGGTGGTGGACCAGGTGGACACGCCGGCGGCCTCGACGGCCTCCACGAGCGGGTCGTTGTGGCCCATCAGTCCGGTGCCGCGGACCCAGCCGATGATCGCGTGGACGAACGTCACGCGCTCGGACCAGGACTTCTCGGAGCTCCACTTGGCGATCATGGCGTCGAGTGCGGCCTTGGCCTCGCCGTAGGCGCCGTCGCCGCCGAAGATGCCGCGGTTGGGCGAGCCCGGCAGGACCACGTGGAGGCGGGAGTCGACGTCGGTGTCGGCGCCGATCGCGCCGAGTCCGGCGACGAGCTTCTCCACGCCCCACAGCAGGACGCGCATCTCGGTCTCGGCGCGCGGGCCGGCGTCGGCCATCGAGCCCTGGACGCGGGGGGCCGCGAACGGGAACAGGAGGGTCGGGGTGAGCGGTGCCTTGAGGACGGTGGTCTGCCCACCGGCCGACTCGGCGTGCTCGGAGCCGATCCACTCGACCAGCGCGTCGATGTCCGAGTAGGAGGTGAGGTTGGCGGGCAGGACCCACAGCGCCGCGTCGCCGCGGGCGTTGCTGCGGTAGAGGTCCTTGAAGAACGCCAGCTTGGACTGGTCCAGGTTGGAGGTGGTGGCCACCACGGTGGCCCCGCCGGCCAGGAGTGCGCCGGTGACCGCCGCGGCGATGGAACCCTTGCCTGCGCCGGTGACGACGACGACGTCGCTGGCGTACTCACCCACGAATTCCTCGACCGCGGTCTCGGCGATCTCGCGGTAGGTGGCGGCGAGTGCGTCCCGTCGGGCGTCGACCGCCTTGGCCGCCCACCAGCGGGCCTGCTCGGCGACGATCTCACCTGCGCCACGGAAGGCCTCCGCGGCGTCGGCGGGCACCTCGGTGCGCGTCCACAGGCGGGCCAGGTCCTCGCGGGCCGAGGCCCAGCGGTCGTCCAGCAGCAGTGCGCGGTCGGCGTCGAAGGCCGGGGCCACCACGCGACGCCAGTCGGAGCCGAGCTCGGCGGCGACCAGGTCGGCCAGCTCGGTGTCCGGGTCGGCATCGGCGAGCAGGTCCACGGCGTCGGGCTCGAGGTGTCCGAGGCGGGTCAGCAGGCCGCGGGCCATCTCCGCCAGGACGCCGTCGGCGCCGGTGACGGTGTCGGCGAACTCGCCGAGCGCGGCGGAGTCCACGACTCCCCCGCCCCCGCCGGCCGAGGCCGGCATGGTCACGGCGACGCCGTTGGCGGCACCGACGGCCCGGACAGCGGCGTCGATGAGCGCGTCGAGTCCGGCCACGTCCTTGACACCGGAGGCGTCGAGGCTGGCCAGGTCGCCGCCACGGATCGAGGCGCCGTCACGGGTGCCCATGGCGATCTCGGCGGTGACGTGCTGCGCCCACCCGTTGCCGAGCTCCCAGGTGCCGGTCACGCGCTCGGTGATGTAGCCGGCGCGCTTGCCGGTGCGGCCGAGCACGGCGCGCAGGGCCTCGCCGACCGCGTCCGACAGGACGGGGCCGAAGGGGGCGTAGCCGCGGGCCAGGCGCGAGACCTGGTCGGCCAGGGTCGGGAAGTCGGCCTCGGCGGCGCCGTCGATGGCGCCCAGGCTCAGCTCGGTGCCCAGGTCCAGCAGCAGCTGGTTGCGGCGTGAGGACACGCCGTCGCACAGCGTCTCGATGGAGTCGCCGGGCGCGATCTGCTCGGGACGGACCTTGGTGCGCAGGGCCACCAGCATGCGGGTGGCGGCGGGGGCGCCGAACTCGAGGTCGTCCGGGCGGGGTGCACCGGGGGCGGCGGTCGCGGCGGGTGCCGCATCTGATCGGTCCGCACCGGCCGTGCCGGGGGTGTTGACGGCCGGTGCGGGGTCTGTGGGGGCCGCCTGGTCGGCGGCCGCGGGGGTGGACGACCCGGTGGCGGCGGACGTGTCGCCGCTGCCTGCCCGGGCGTTGTCGTCGTCGTTGTCGTCGTCCTCCACGCTGGGCGGCAGGGTGCCGTACAGCGTCGCCGAATCGCGCTCGACGTTGAGCACCCGGGCGCGCGGCCCGCGGTGCGTGGGGAGGTCGAGGGTCTTGGAGGCGAGGTTCGCGACGGTCGGCGCGTTGGACACGCCCACCTCGATGAACTGCTCGATCCCGAGCCCGCCGCGCTCCACCGGGGTGAAGAGCAGCTCCTGGGTCTCGATCCAGCGGACCGGGCTCGCGAACTGCCAGGCCAGCAGCTCGACCAGCAGCAGGCGGCCGAGACGGGTCGGAGTGGCCGACCACGCGTCCCAGTTCGCCAGCACCTCGGCCAGGGACTCGGCCGGCACGAGGTCGGCGATCTCCTGCACGAAGGCGCGGTCGAGGCTGAACAGGCGCGGCACCAGGTTCGGGATGTACCGGCCGACGAGCACCGAGATGTCGATGTCGTGCGGGATCAGCGCGTCGAGGGTGGCCCGGAAGTCCGGGACGCCACCGCGCAGGACCGTGGAGTGGAACGGCACGTCGATGCCGGGGACGAGGATGAAGGCGTTCTTGCCGCCCGAACGCTCGAGCTCCCGGTTGACCGCCGCCTCCAGCGCCTCGCAGCCGGCGACCGTGCCGGCGAGGGCGTACTGCGAGCCCGCGAGGTTGTAGTTGACGATCTCGATGAACTCGCCGGAGGAGGCGGCCACGTCGGCGACCCACTGCTGGATCTCGTCGTCGGAGATCCCCATCTGGGACGGGCGGATCGCGGCCATGCGGTAGTCCGAGCGACCCTGCGAGTCGCGCGGGACCAACTGGTGCATGGTCGAGCCACGCTGGAACACGATCTCCAGGAGGGGCTCGAGCTCGAGCACGCCGGAGATGGCGGCCAGGGCGTCGTACTCGCCGATCGAGTGGCCGGCGAAGTAGGCGTCGTCGATGAACAGGCCGTCGGCCTCGAGCTCGGCGCGCTGCGCCACCGCGAGGCACGCCATGGCGACCTGGGTGAACTGGGTCAGGTAGAGCACGCCGTCCGGGTGGCGGTGGACCTGGCCGCGGACGGTGACCTCGGTCGGGTTGTCGCGCACGATCGCCAGGATCGAGAAGCCGAGCGCGGCACGGGTGTGCTTGTCGGCGCGGTCCCAGATCTCGCGGGCGCGCGGGCAGCGGGTGCGGCCCTCCATGCCCATCCCCTTGGCCTGGATGCCCTGGCCGGGGAAGGCGTAGACGGTGCGCGGGGCCTCGGTGAGCGCGGTGGCGGCCATGACGGTGGCGCCGTCGACCGTGCACGTGACCTCGAGGACCTGGCCGCCGGCGTGGCGGCCCGTCTGCACGGCGCGGACCTTGATGCGGTCGCCCGGGCGGACCGGGGCGAGCATGCGGGCGGTCCAGCCGGCGATCCGCAGCGCGGGGGTCGTGCCATCGGAGGACTGCACGGCGTGCTGTGCCGCGGCGGAGAGCCACATGCCGTGGACGATCACGCCGCCCAGGCCCGCCAGCTCGGCGGCGGTGTCGGAGACGTGGATCGGGTTGTGGTCGCCGGAGACCAGCGCGAAGGCGGTCATGTCGTGCGGCGCGGTGAGCGAGGTCGACACGCGCAGCTGGCGGCTGGTCTCCGCCGGCTCCACGACGCCCCCGGAGGGGCTCACCAGGGCGCCGCCGGCCGGGCGGGGGTCGCCCACCTCGGCGCGGCCGGTGCGGCCGCGGATCGCGAACCGCTCGGACAGGGTGCACAGCGGGGCGCGGGTGCCGTCGGCGGACTCGGTGGCCACCTCGACGGTCACCTCGACCACGCGGCCCAGGTCGGTGTCGCGGACCCCGCCCGAGCGGGCGACGACGACGAGGTCGGTCGTGGTCTGCGGAAGCGGGGCGTGCATGCGGACACCGTGGTCCAGGTGCACCAGGTCCAGCAGACCCTCGACGACGGTGCCGCTGCCCCCGGGGCGACGGGTCGCGCCGAGGACCGCGAAGACGGCCGGCCAGGCGGCGCCGACGAGCGCGTCGGGCACGCCGGCGGAGGCGATGAGGTCGGTCGGCAGACTGCCGGCGGTGACACCGGTGTGGTCCGAGGCCAGGGTCGGCTCGAAGGTGAAGCGGGCCGTCGCGGCGCCGCCCGTGACCACGGGCAGCTCGGCGATCTCGGCGCCGCCCGCTCCCCCGCGGCCCACGCCGGCGGCGGTGGCCAGCAGGGTCCGCATGGCGGCTTCGGCGGCCTCGTCGGTGACGACCGGGGCGGCACCGGTCGCGACGGAGGCGTCCACCGTGATCTCGATGGTCATCTCGGCGGTGCCGATCGGCAGGGTGAGGTCCACGGTGTGGCCGTCGGCGGCGGGGGTGAGCACCGCACCGGAGACGGGGTGGCGGCCGACGCCGCCTGAGTCGATCTCCCAGGCGTGCAGGACGCCCAGGCGGTGGACGGGGTTCACCACGAGGCGACCGGCCCAGGTCACGTCCGGGCTGTTGAGCACGTCGGCGACGGGCCCGGAGGCGGTGGTGACGATCCCGCGGCGGCGGCTGGAGACGGCCTCGGCGGCCGGCAGGTAACCGCGGACACGGTCGGCGGTGGCGGCCTCGAAGCGGTCGAGGAGTTCACCGACCGGCTCGTCGACGCGGGTGATCCCCGCGACCGCGGTCGTGCCGGGGATGATGCACACGGCATCGGCGTCGTAGCGGGCGTCATGGGCCTGCCACAGCGAGTCGGAGCGCCACCAGCGGCGTACGTCGCCGTCGATCACGGGGACGAACGGCACGGGCTTGCCCGGCATGCGGCAGATCTCGAGGAACTCGGCGGCATCCGCCGGGTGCAGGACGGCGCTGCCCAGGTCGGCGTAGCGGGCCGCGAGGGCGTCGATCACGTCGGCGGGACGCTCCATCGACTCCTGCAGCGGGAACGCGGAGACGATCCGACCGCTGTCGACCTCGTCGAGGCGGGCCTCGGTGCGCTGCACCATGCGGTGGAAGCGCTCGCGGATGGTGGGGTCGAGCCACACCGAGCGGGTGCCGTCGGCCACGTCGCCGGCGAAGTCGCCGCCGAGGTCGAAGCCGTTGTCCTCGCGCGAGACGCAGCCGTCGGCGGTGGCGCCCGGGGCGAGCGAGAGGTCCACGAAGCGGCGCAGCCACTGCTCGTACGTCATCGTCTCGAGGTCGCCGAAGTAGGGCTTGGCGGTGCCGTTGATCGCGGCGATGATCTCGTCGCGGCGGGCGGCCACGGCCTCGGCGTCGCCGGCGACCTCGTCGAGGAGGCGGCCGGTGCGGGCCGCGGTGTTGTCGATCTCGTGGATGTCCGCGCCGAGCTGGCTGCGGCCGGAGGCCATTCCGCCCTCGGCCTGGCCGGCGCCGACCCAGGCGTCCACGCCGACGGTGTCCACGAGGAGCTGCTTGACCTGGGGGCTGGTGGTGGCCTCGAGGGTCGCCATGGCGGCGGTGCCCACGAGGATGCCGTCGACGGGCATGGCCGGGTAGCCGTGCTCGTTGGCCCAGGAGCCGGTGAGGTAGTCGGCGGCCCGCTCGGGGGTGCCGATGCCGCCGCCGACACACAGCACGACGTTGGGGCGCTCGCGCAGCGAGGCGTAGGAGGCCAGCAGGAGGTCGTCGAGGTCCTCCCACGAGTGGTGGCCGCCGGCGCGGCCGCCCTCGACCTGGACGATCACGGGCATGTGCGGGACCTCGGCGGCGATCCGCACGACCTGGCGGATCTGGGCGACGGTGCCCGGCTTGAAGCTGACATAGCGCAGGCCGGCCTCGGTCAGCTCCTCGATGAGGGCGACCGACTCGTCGAGCTCGGGGATGCCGGCGGTGACGATCACGCCGTCGAACGGGATTCCCGCGGCGCGGGCCTTCTGCACCAGGCGCTTGCCTCCGACCTGCATCTTCCACAGGTAGGGGTCGAGGAACAGCGAGTTGAACTGGGCGCTGCGGCCGGGCTCGAGCAGCTCGGCCAGACGCTGGGTGTTCTCGGCGAAGATCGACTCAGAGACCTGCCCGCCGCCGGCGAGCTCGGCCCAGTGGCCGGCGTTGGCCGCGGCCGCGACGATCTCGGGGTCCACGGTGGTCGGGGTCATCCCGGCCAGCAGGATCGGCGAGCAGCCGGTGAGGCGGGTGAACGAGGTCTCCACGTGGACGCTGCCGTCGGGCAGCGTGATGAGCTGCGGCTGGAACGCGGTCCAGGGGCGCTCGACCTCCGGGGTGGCACCCGGGGTGAACAGGTTGCGCAGGCCACCGCGGGTGGCGGCCGGAACCACGCCGACGCCCTGGCCGCGGACCACGGAACGGTTGAGGCGGGTCAGCGCCTCGCCCGGGCCCATGTCGAGGATCCACTCGGCACCGGCATCCAGGGTCTCGGCCAGGTCCTCGACCCAGTCGACGGGCTCGGAGAAGATCTGGCGGGCCAGCTCGGCGGCGCGGTCGGCGTCCAGGCCACAGCGGCCGGCCCAGTGGTAGACCACGTCGACGGCCGGGGCCATCGCGGGATGGTGGAAGCCGACCTCGACCTCGAGCGGGTCGAAGACGGGGGCGAACACCTCGCCGCCGGTGAGCTTGGCCTCACGACGACGACGGGACTCGGCCTCCAGGTCCGCGCAGTGCCGGCGCAGCTCCTCGAGGTCGTCCGGGCGACCCACCACGACGTGGCGGCGCTGGGCGTTGCGGATGGACACCACGGGACGGAGCGAGGCGTCGACCCCGGCGAAGAGCTCGTCGACGAGTGCGCGCAGCTCGTCGCCGTCGATTCCGGACACACCGACCATCGGGCTGAGCTCACCGCGCCGGAACATCCCCGAGCGGCGGCCCACGAGGGTCGCAGCGGCACCGATCAGCTCAGCGACGGCCAGCAGGCGGTCGTCGACGGAACCGAAGGTCTCCACCGAGTCCACCGCGAGCACGCCCTGGGAGTGGCCCACCACGGCGGCGGGAGGCGTGTCGTTGACGTCGAAACCCTCGGCGGCGAGTGCGCGCAGCGCGCCGATCTGGGTGAGCAGCACCGCCGGCACCGAGACCGCGGCGGAGGAGAGCGAGGCGGCGTCGGGCAGGTCACCGTGGACCTCGTCCTCACCCGTGGTGGTGTTGGCCCACTCGATCGGGCGGAAGCCGTGGGTGCGGACGACCGCGATCTCGTCGTGGACGGGCTCGGTCAGGGCGACGGAGGCGTCGACCAGCTCCTGGAGCTCGGGCCCGATGCCGGTACCGTCGATGAGATCGCTCAGCGCGTCGCGCCACGCGATCCCCTGCCCGCCGAACGCGAGGGCGTAGGCCGTGCCGTCACGCAGCTCGTCCGCCAGGGATCGGGTGGCACGGCTGGCCGTGAGCCCGGTCTCGAACGGTCGGGGGGTGAGGTCGCGGTCGTCGATCGTCACGTGGGGAACTCCTTGGCACTCGCGTCAGTGGCAACGCCGGACACCGGTGGCCCGGTACGGCGCAGCGCACAGATTGCCACACAAACTTGAGGGACCCCTCAGATTGAACGCCGACATCCGCCCAAATCGCTGGTCGCACACCCCGACGAAACAGTGACGCTCGTCACCCACAGACGTGAAGCATGCCTCATATCCACAGGTGAGGGGCGCCTCACGTTAGAAAAGTGCGCCGTTACCAAATCGTTACATTGCTCTCAGGCTCCGTTCCGCCGCCGCACGCGTGTCGCGAGCACACATGCGAGCGCCCGCCACACCCGATCTGCCCGCGCGAATCCCCCTCCCCCAATCCTCCCGCGCGAATCCCCCTCCCCCAATC
>CAYFRF010000014.1:29350-39552 GCA_964345415.1 uncultured Microbacter sp.
CCCGCGCGAATCCCCCTCCCCCAATCCTCCCGCGCGAATCCCCCTCCCCCAATCTGCCCTCCGGAATTCGATTCACCCGCGGGACCCCGCGCGCAGCGGAGATCCAGAGGGGCACACCGACGAGCGCGAAGGATCCCGGCGCTCAGGCGCCGCAGCTCAGCGCTTCCATCATCGCCGCGTCGAGCCCCTGCGCCGGGCAGAGGTCCACGGCGTGACGGTCGGGGCCGGCGGTCCACTCCACGTGCGCGGTCCGGACATCAATACCGAATGCGATGGTGAACAGCCCACCCATCCCGGGCAACGCCTCGGGCGCCAGCGCTCCCTGGCCGACGGTCTCCACTGCCACCACCTCGGCGACGGTGGCCTCACCCGGCGCAGGGATCAGACGCAACGAGATGCGATTGCCGTCGAAGGCGCCCACCCAGGTGGCGAACGTGCCGTTGCCGTCCGGCAGCAGCTCCAGAGTCGTACCGTGCGCGAACCAGGACCCGACCTCCCGGACCACGTCCGACGGAGCCGGCACATCCGGGACGGGAGCGACCGGCATGAGCGCCGGCGGGGAGAGGGCCTGCGGGGGCGCCGTCACGACGGCGGTCGCCGGCCACCGCCCGTCCGTCTCCGCACCGCCCCCTGCGAGAGCCCCACCGGAGTCGTCGGCCGCAGCACCACCGGCCGCACACACGGAGGCGACGGCGGCGACCGCCACCATCGCGGCGAACACCCGCCTCGCACCGCGACCTGCACCGATGGGCTCCATGTCGGGACCATAACCCCACCAGTCACAGGAAACGATGCCTGGCCGGTGTCGAAACGGTCACCGATCAGCAACGCCCACCGCATTCGCACTCATCGGGACCACTCCCGCGCGAAGCCATAGGAATTAGCTCCGCAGACACCTAGTGTTTGCCTCAAGTACGCGTGAACTGCTCGCGCGGACACCGCTGGCAACGCCACACCGGCGGTGTCCGGCACCCGGAACGAGGAGATCCCATGGCACCACCAGACAGTTCGGCCGCCGCATCAGGCGGTGCACCCGGTCCCGCGAGCGGCGGGGCCGGCACGCCCTCCCCCGTCAAGCGCGGGTCCTTCTCCGGCCGCACGGTCTTCGTGTTCGCCGCGATCGGCTCGGCCGTCGGCCTGGGCAATATCTGGCGCTTCCCGTTCGTCGCGTACGAGAGCGGCGGCGGCGCGTTCCTGATCCCCTATCTCATAGCCCTGCTCTCGGCGGGCATCCCGCTGCTGTTCTTCGACTACGCGGTGGGACACCGGTACCGCGGCTCGGCCCCGCTGAGCTTCCGCCGGATCAACCGTTTCACCGAGCCGATCGGCTGGATCCAGGTACTCGTGGCCTTCGTGATCGCCGTCTACTACGCGGCGATCCTGGCGTGGGCCGCGTGCTACGCCTGGTTCTCGGTCGACGAACGCTGGGGCGAGACCTACGAGGAGACCGCCGCGTTCTTCACGGAGGACTTCCTCCGCGCGGGCAGCGGCTTCGGCGTCAGCTTCGTACCGCTCATCGCGGTGGTGCTGGTCGTCGTCTGGATCATCACGCTGGGCATCCTGTTGGCCGGCGTCCAGAAGGGCATCGGCCGCACCGCCCTGTTCTTCATCCCGCTGCTCGTGGTGCTGTTCATCGCCCTGGTGATCCGCGCACTGTTCCTGCCGGGCGCGCTGGACGGGCTCAACACCTTCTTCACGCCCGACTGGTCGGCACTGGCGGACCCGGGAGTGTGGATCGCCGCCTACGGGCAGATCTTCTTCTCCCTCTCCGTGGGCTTCGGCATCATGGTCACCTATTCCTCCTACCTCAAGCGCAAGACCAACCTCACCAGCTCCGGCCTGGTGGTGGGCTTCTCCAACTCGGCGTTCGAGGTCCTCGCCGGCATCGGTGTGTTCGCGACGCTCGGCTTCCTGGTCGCCTCGTCTGCGGGCGCGGGCTGGGAGGATGTGAGCGGCGGCCCCGGCCTGGCGTTCATCGCCTTCCCTGCGTTGGTGTCGCAGATGCCGGGCGGTCCGATCTGGGGCGTGGTGTTCTTCGTCTGCCTCATCCTGGCGGGCCTGACCTCACTCATTTCGATCGTCGAGGTGGTCATCTCCTCGTTCCAGGACAAGGTCGGGGTCTCGCGCACCACGGCCACGCTCGCGGTGGGCATACCGATGGCCGCCATCTCGATCCTGCTCATGCCCACCGAGACGGGGCTGCAGAACCTCGACATCCTGGACAAGTTCTCCAACAATCTCGGGATTGTGGGCATCGCCCTGATCGCCCTGGTCGTGGTGATGTTCGTGCTGCGCCTCGGCCCCACGCTGCGGGACCACCTCAATTCGGTGAGCTCGTTCAAGGTGGGCCGGATCTGGCTGATCTGCCTGGGGGTCGTCACGCCGATTGTGCTGGCGTACTCGGTGATCCGGGAGATCATCGCCCTGATCCGCGAGCCGTACGAGGGCTATGACACCGCCGTGATCGGTGTGTGGGGCTGGGGCATGCTCGGGTCGATCCTCGTGATCGCGGTGATCCTCTCACTGCTGCCCTGGCGGGGCGCCACGCACCTGGACGGGCCACCGTCGGTCGACGACGACCCCAGCGACGAACTCTTCGACCACGGCTACGTCGCCCCTGACGCGGCCCCCGACACCACCAAGGAGGCCTGACCCATGACCGCGACCGCGATCACCATGATGGTCCTGTTCCTGCTCGTCATCTGGGGCGGGATGGCGCTGGCCATGGTCCACTACGTCCGCCACCCCGACGACATCACAGAGTCCGACGCCGCCCACACCCGCGGTACCTGACGCCACATTTCGCAGCAGCGGCCCGGGCCTCTTCGACAAGAGACGTCCGGGCCGCTGCTGTCGGGCATGTCTGGCTGCCGGGAGGATGACGGGATACCGGCGGCCCGGGCCTCGAACGGTCTCCCCGGCGCGACGGGAGGTTTCGACCTCAGTGCTGGTGCGCCCGGGGAGACTTGAACTCCCACGTCCGTAGACACTGGAACCTAAATCCAGCGCGTCTGCCAATTCCGCCACGGGCGCGTGGTACCCGGGGGGTACCGCGAGGTGAGTTTAACCCGCGGTCGGCGGTACCGTGGAGGCGTGTCCGTCAACCCGAGCCCCCGCGAGGCCGGCAGCGTCACCGCTTCCGGCGATCAAGCGCCGTCGTCGGTCAAGCACCGGCCGTCGTGGATCGCGTTCGTGGTCCTCGGGGCGATCTTCTGCCTCGGCATGGGCGTCTGGCAGTTGTCGCGCTACCAGGAGGCCTCCGGAACCGTCCAGAACCTGGGCTACACGTTCATGTGGCCGTTCCTGGCCGGGTTCCTGGTGTACGCGTATCTGAAGTACGTGCGACTGGAGGCCGACGAGGCCGATCGTGTCGCCGACGCGTCAGGCAGCGCAGCGGACGCCGGTGTTGCTGGGCTCGGGTCCGGAACGGGCGCCGGGCCCGGAACCGGGGTGGGAGCCGGAGGCCTCGCCGCGGGCGGGGACAAGAACCACGACGACGACAACACCGCTCACACGGTCCCGCAGTCACCCCACACCGGATCAGGTTCGCGGCCGGGCAGTTCCCGCGTCAGCCCGGCTGGTCGGGGCCGGCGTCGCGGTCCTGTCGTCACGGAGATCCCCGCGGACCTGCTGCCCACCCGCCGACCCACGATCGACGCGGAGGCCCGGGACGAGGGACTGGCCGCGTATAACTCATATCTCGCCGACCTGGACCGCAAGAACCGCGGTGCCACCGGTGACCACCAGGAGAGACCCGCTTCATGACCGCCGCTGCCGCCAGCACCACCGACAACCGCAAGCCGGACCCCGACGGGAAGATCTCCGGCGCGCTCAAGCGCTACCGCATCCTGGCGTGGATCACGGGTGTGTGGCTGCTGGTGCTCACCGCGGAGATGGTCTACAAGTACCTGATCCTGGAGAACTCCGGCGATGCCCCGGGCTGGTTCACCTACATCGGTCAGGCACACGGTGTGTTCTACATCCTGTACCTGTTCGTGACGCTGGACCTGGCGATCAAGGCCCGCTGGGTGGCGCCCCGCACGTTGGCCACGGCGCTCGCCGGGACGATCCCGTTCCTGTCGTTCTGGTTCGAGCACAAGCGGACCAAGGACGTGCACGCCGAGTACGCGATCGCGCCCAAGGCCTGACCCGCCCGGCGCACCAGCCGCACCCGCATTCCGCCGCTCGCTGCACGCCGCACCCGGACCTCCGGCCTCACCGGGGCGGCCACCACCCGTCCCTGGCACGGCAGGCGCGAGCCCTTCCCCACCCCAGCCGCCGGTTCGCCCCTCAGATCACGTTTCACCCTCCGACGTCCTCCGATCTGCCCCTCAGATCACGTTTCACCCTCCGACGTCCTCCGATCTGCCCCTCAGATCCCGTTTAGCCCTCCGCCCGCCCCCGATCAGCCCCTCAGATCGCGATCCGCCCACCCCAGAAACTGTTTTGCCCCTCCGAATCGCTCGCGCCCGCGGGGCCCCGCGAGTGCATCGAATTCAGAGGGGCAAAACGAAGTGGGTGGCTGGGCGAGTCGGTGGCCGGGCGAGTCGGTGGCCGGGTGTCCGGGCGAGTGGGTTGCGGCGTGGTGAGGTGGCGGGGTGGGTCGCGTCAGGCGTTGGCGGCGAGGGCCCGCAGCGCGGGGACCAGTGCTCGCAGCGCGCGACCGCGGTGTGAGTCCGCATCCTTCTCCGCCGGGGTGAGCTCGGCGGCGGACCGCTCGAACCCCTCGGGAAGGAACAGCGGGTCGTAACCGAAACCGCCCTCACCGCGCGCGATGCGCAGGATCTGCCCCTGCCACCGGCCCTCGGCCACCGTCTCCCCTGCAGCACGATCCGCGGAAGCGGTCGAAGTGGCGGCGGTGGCGGCTGGAGCGTCGATGCCGGGTAATCCGGGGCCGACGAGCGCGCACGCGGATACGAAGGCCGCGCCTCGCCGCTCATCAGGCACATCCGAGAGCTGGGCCAGGAGCAGCGCGTTGTTCGCGGCGTCGTCGCCGTGACGGCCGGCCCACCGGGCCGAGAGCACACCCGGCATCCCGTTCAGGGCGTCGACGGCCAGGCCCGAGTCGTCCGCCAGGCACGGCATGCCGGTGGCGCGTGCCCCGGACCGCGCCTTGATGAGCGCGTTCTCGGCGAACGTCGCGCCGTCCTCGGGCTCCTCGGGGAACTCCGGCACCTCGTCCAGGCCCACCGGCTCGATCCCGACGATCCCCTCCGACTCCAGCACGCGGCGCAGCTCGACGAGCTTCTTGGCGTTGCGGCTGGCCACCAGCAGGCGCACGCTCACGGTCTACTTCCCCCGGGCCGGCACACCCGGCGGGGTGGGCAGCACGCCGGGATACGGCGCGTCCAGTGCCTGACGCTGCAGCTCGAACAGTCGCTCGCAGCCGGCCTGGGCCGAGTCGAGCATCGCGTTGAGCGCGTCGCGGCCGAACGCTGCGCCCTCCGCGGTGCCCTGCACCTCGATCAGCTCACCCGAATCGGTGCACACCACGTTCATGTCCACCTCGGCACGCGAGTCCTCCTCGTACGGCAGGTCGCACAGGACGCGACCGTCCACCACGCCGACGCTCACCGCGGCGATCGCCCCGGTGAGCGGGTTCCCGGCCACGGCGCCCTTGGACTGCAGCCAGGTCACCGCGTCCGCCAGCGCGACATAGGCGCCGGTGATGGCCGCCGTTCGCGTGCCACCGTCGGCCTGGAGCACATCACAGTCCAGCGCGATGGTGTTCTCCCCCAACGCGGACAGGTCGATGCAGGCACGCAGTGAGCGGCCGACCAGGCGACTGATCTCGTGGGTACGACCGCCGACCTTGCCGCGCACCGACTCTCTCCCGGAACGCTCATGGGTCGCGGCGGGCAGCATCGCGTACTCGGCCGTCAGCCAACCGAGTCCCGAGCCCTTGCGCCAACGCGGCACCCCCTCGGTGACACTGGCTGTGCACATCACCCGGGTCTGCCCGAAGGTGACGAGGACCGAACCCGCCGGATGCGAGGTGAAACCCCGCGTGATGGTCACGTCGCGCAGCTCGCCGTCCGCGCGACCGTCTGCTCTGCTGATGCTCGAAGAGGTCACGAGCGCCGATCCTAGTCGGCGCGGGATCCGGAGGGCCGGGGTCGGGGCTGCCGCGGCGCGGAAAGACCGGGCCCGCTCAGATCTCCAGCCGCAGATCCGGCTCGGCCACCAGGACCTCGCCGCTGAACTCGGCCGCGGCCTCGGCTCGTACCGCCTCGGTGTCCGTCCACGGCGGGATGTGGGTCAACACCAGGCGGCCCACACCCGCCCTGCGCGCGACCACGCCCGCCTCGGTACCCGACATGTGGATCCCCGGCGGCCGCCCCTCCTCGTGCGTCCAGGAGGCCTCGCACAGCAGGACATCCGCGCCGGCCGAGAGTTCGACCAACTCCTCGCAATAGGCGGTGTCGCCGCTGTAGACCAGCACGCGGCCGTCCGCCGAGGTGAGGCGCAGTCCGTACGACTCGGGCGGATGGTCCACCCGACCGGCCCGCACGCGCAGGCCCACCTCGTCGTCGTCGTAGTTCTTCAGTTCCAACTCCGGCGCGACATCCCACGTGGACACCTCGAACGTGTCCGACAGATCGTCCACCGCGCCCGGCTCCTCCGACGACGCCACCCCGATCCGGTAAGCCGTACCCGACGGCCCCACCAGGGGCACCCGGCCGGCCTCCGCCGCACGCGGACCGAACCGGCGCAACACCAACAGACTCGGTACGTCCAGGCAGTGATCGGCGTGCAGGTGCGACAACAGGATCGTGGCGTCCTCGGGAACCGCGTGGCGCTGCAACGCACCCAACACGCCCGGACCCATGTCGATCACCACGGGCGCCATACCCTCGACCTCCACGAGGTACCCGGACGCCGGCGAGGTGGGTCCGCCGATACTCCCCGAACACCCCAGGACAGTCAGAAACATGGGCACCATCGTGCCACGCCGGGCCGCGCCCCGTGCCGACTGTGCCCTTCCCCCGGCCGCGTGTCACGCACCGTCGGCTCCCACCGCAGTCCGGCCGACCGCCACCAGCCCGGGTCCCAGGAAGCGCGACGCCACCCTGCGGAACGCGTCCGGATCCCCCGTGACGAGGAACTCGCGCGTCGCCGGGACCTCCGGATCGTGCGGCCTCAACAGGTCCTCCGCGGTGAGCACCCGCAGCACGTCCTTGGCCGTCTCCTCCGCGCTCGAGACCAGCGTGACGTGGTCCCCCACCGCCAGCTGAACGACCCCCGACAGCAGTGGATAGTGCGTGCACCCCAGGACCAGCGTGTCCACGTCCGAGTCCCGGATCGGGCTGAGATACGCCTCCGCCAGGCCCAGGATCTGCCGGCCGCTCGTGATGCCGCGCTCGACGAACTCCACGAACTTCGGGCACGCCACCGACGTGAGCTCCACGCCCGCGGCGGCGGCCACCGCGTCGTCATACGCCCGGGAGGCCACTGTCGCCCGCGTGGCGATCACCCCGATCCGGCCCGACCGCGTGGTGGCCACCGCACGACGGGCCGCCGGCTGGATCACCTCCACCACCGGCACCGGGTACCGCTCCCGGGCGTCCCGCAGCATCGCCGCCGACGCCGTGTTGCACGCGATCACCAACGCCTTGACCCCGCGGTCGACCAGATCGTCCGCGATCGCCAGCGCGTGCGCCCGGACCTCCGCGATGGGCAGCGGACCGTACGGCCCGTGCGCGGTGTCCCCGACGTAGACCACCGACTCGTCGGGCAGCTGGTCCATGATCGCGCGGGCCACCGTCAGCCCCCCGGCGCCGGAGTCGAAGACGCCGATCGGCGCATCCCTGTCCGGGACGGTCGCCTGACCGGCCCCGGACCGGGGTGTCGCCTGACCGGTGCTGTCCCGGGCCGTCACCTACGCGTCCCGGAGGCGAGCTGCTCGGGCTCCCGGTCGCGCTTGAGCCCGTACGCCGAGAGGAAGCCGCCGATCGCGCCGCCCAGATGGCCCTGCCAGGACACCCCGGCCTGCATCGGCGACAGCCCGGCCAGCGCGTCGATCCCGTAGAACAGGCCGATCACCACGCCGATGAGCAGATGGATGATCCGCCGCGAGAAGAAGCCCCGCAGGATCACGTAGACGATGTAGCCGAACACGATCCCCGAGGCGCCGATGTGGACGGTGCCGCTCCCACCCAGCAGCCACGACACCGCGCCCGAGGCCAGCCACGAGATGAGGGTCACCGTGACCAGCGGGCGCACGCCCGACATCGCGATGATCGAGCCCAGCACCAGCAGTGCCACCGAGTTGCCGATGAGGTGCGCCCAGTCACCGTGGAGCAACGGCTGGAACAGGATCCCCAGCAGGCCGTCCGTGGACAGTGGCTGCACACCGTAGGCGTCCAGCACCTGCTGACGACCAGTGGCCTGCACGAGCACCCAGTCCGCCGCCTCGATCACCCACATCAGGCCCACGAAGCAGAACAGCAGGATGAGCGCCGGCCCACGGCGCGGCCCCGACTTGGCGGGCGCGGACGCGGACCCGGCCCCGCCTGCGCCGGGGGTCACGGGGAACCTGGGATCGTGGTGCATGGTGTCCTCCTCACGGCCCTGCCAGGACGGTGCACAGGGAGTCCTGCATGAATGTCAGCCAGTGGTAGACGTCGAGCTGCGCTGACCGGGGGTCGCCCTCCGGTACGAACTCGGGGATGTCGGTGGCCGGGACACCGTCCACCGAGCCTGCCTCCAGGAGCACCGCGCCGAGCCCCAGTCGGACGTCGTTCAGGCAGCTCATCCAGGCGTTCGCCTGGTCGATCGTGAGCGAGACCGTGCCGCCCCGCGCGGGAAGTGAGCGCAGCAGCACCGCCGCCGCCGCGAGCTTGGCGTCGATGATCGTCGGTTCGTAGATCATCCGCATACCGGCATTGTGAGCGCGGACCACTGCCTCCCGGTCGGCGTCCGGGCCCTCGGCCCCCTGCGCCCCGTCGCTCTTGTCCGGGCGGTGGAAATCCGGCAGCAGTCTCGCCAGGGGCGCCTCGTCCGGCAGCGCGGAGTGGCCACTGCGCATCCCGGTGATCTCGGCCAGCTCGTCCCGCGGCGCCGAATCGCGCCGCTGCTCGAGCATGTCCACCACATTGGAGACGAGTGCGTGCAGGATCTGCACCTCGTGGTTCTCCATCACCGACTTGATGCGGGGGCCCGTCAGAGACGACTTCCGCTGCCACGCCTTCACCGGATCACGCCTCCCGCTGCATGGTGGCCCACAGTCCGGCCTCCTGCAGTTTCCGTACGTCGTTCTCCACCTTGTCGCGGCTGCCCGACGAGACCACGGCCCGACCGTCGTTGTGGACCTTGAGCATCAGCTCGTGCGCCTGTTCCCGGCTGTACCCGAACACGCGCTGGAACACGAAGGTCACATAGCTCATGAGGTTGACCGGGTCGTCCCAGACCACGGTGAGCCACGGATTGTCGATCCCGCCGTCGAGTTCCGTGTCCGTGGACTCCACGGGCGCCGCCGAGGGCATCGCCATGACCGGGGCGATCCTGCGGACGGCCGCGAACGGTGTCGTCACTGGGTGCATGCACCCAGGATACGGATTACCGCCCTCACGGCCACGACGTAGAGTCAGCCGCGTGACCTCGATGCCATCCCCCGAGTCCCGCCCCTTGTCGGGCCGCCCCTCCACCGCGCTGCTCACGGACAAGTACGAGCTCACCATGATCAGTGCCACGCTGGCGGACGGCACCGCCGACCGCCCCTGCGTCTTCGAGGTGTTCGCCCGTCGCCTGCCGTCGGGCCGGCGCTACGGCGTGGTCGGCGGGACCGGCCGGCTCCTCGACAGGCTGGCTGATTTCCGGTTCTCCGACGAGGAGATCGAGGTGGTCGCCGGCTCCCTCGACGAGCGGACCGTGGCATGGCTGCGCGATTTCCGTTTCACCGGCGACATCGACGGCTACCCGGAGGGCGAGCTCTATTTCCCGGGCTCCCCCGTCCTCAGCATCCGCGGCGGGTTCGCCGAGTGCGTGGTTCTCGAGACCCTGGTGCTCTCGGTGTTCAACCACGACAGCGCGATCGCCTCGGCGGCCGCGCGGATGAGCTCCGCGGCGGCCGGACGTCGGATCATCGAGATGGGTTCGCGCCGCACGCACGAGGAGGCGGCGGTGGCCGCGGCCCGCGCGGCCTATCTCGCGGGATTCCACACCACGTCCAACATGGAGGCCACCCGGCGTCACGGGGTGCC
>CAYFRF010000015.1:0-12609 GCA_964345415.1 uncultured Microbacter sp.
CCTCGTCGTCACCGGGGGAGCCGGGTTCATCGGCGCCAACTTCGTCCGCACCGTCGCCCGCGAGCACCCGCACGCACGCGTCACCGTGCTGGACTCCATGACCTACGCCGCGAACCGCGCGAGCCTGGCGGACCTGCTCGACGAGGGGTCCGCCGACGCACGGCCGCACGTCGAGCTGGTGGAGGCGGACTGCGCGGACGCCACGGTCGTGGACCAGCTCGTGGCCGGGCTCACCGGGCCGGAGGACGCGGTGGTGCACTTCGCGGCCGAGAGCCACAACGACAACTCGCTGCACACGCCGTGGCCGTTCGTGCACTCCAACATCGTGGGCACCTACACGATCCTGGAGGCGTGCCGCCGACACGACGTGCGGCTGCACCACGTGTCCACGGACGAGGTGTACGGGGACCTGCAGCTGGACGATCCGGCCAAGTTCACCGCGGCCACGCCCTACAACCCGTCGAGCCCGTACTCGGCCACCAAGGCGGGTGCGGACATGCTGGTCCGCGCCTGGGTGCGGAGTTTCGGGCTGCGCGCCACGATCAGCAACTGCTCCAACAACTACGGGCCGCGTCAGCACGTGGAGAAGTTCATCCCGCGGCAGATCACCAACATCCTCGACGGGCGTCGGCCCCGCCTGTACGGCACCGGCGCCAACGTGCGGGACTGGATCCACGTGGACGACCACAACTCGGCGGTCCTGCGGATCCTGGCCGACGGACAGCTGGGCCGCACCTATCTCATCGGCGCCGACGGGGAGTGCTCCAACCTCGAGGTGATGCGGATGCTCTGCGAGTTGATGGGTGTCGCGGGCTCGGCGGGCGACCCGGGATTCGACCACGTCACCGACCGGCCGGGCCACGACCTGCGCTACGCGATCGACGCCTCCGTCACGCGGGAGGAACTGGGCTGGGAACCCGTGCACACCGACCTGCGGGCGGGCCTGCAGCAGACCATCGACTGGTACACGGCCAACCGTGACTGGTGGGAGCCGGTCAAGGCGCGCGTCGAGGAGCGGTACGCGAGCACGGAGCGGGTGCAGTGAAGGGCATCGTCCTGGCCGGCGGCAGCGGCAGCCGACTCCGGCCGCTGACTCTGGCGGCCAGCAAGCAGCTCATGCCGGTGTACGACAAGCCGATGATCTACTACCCGCTCACCACGCTCATGCTGGCGGGGATCCGCGACATCCTGCTCATCACCACGCCCGAGGACGCCCCGCAGTTCCGCCGGCTGCTGGGTGACGGCTCGCAGTTCGGGATCTCACTGGGTTATGTCGAGCAGGCCGCGCCCGAGGGGCTGGCGCAGGCGTTCGTGCTGGGTGCGGAGCACATCGGCGACGAGCCGGTGGCGTTGATCCTGGGCGACAACATCTTCTACGGCCCCGGCATGGGCACCCAGTTGCGCCGCTTCGCGCAGGTCGACGGTGGCGCGGTGTTCGCCTATCAGGTGTCGAACCCGCAGGACTACGGGGTGATCGATTTCGATGCCGACGGCCGCGCCGTGAGCCTGGAGGAGAAGCCCGCCGAGCCCGCCTCGGACTTCGCGGTGCCGGGCCTCTACTTCTACAGCGCCGACGTGGTGGACGTGGCGCGCGGGCTGGAGCCGTCGGCGCGCGGGGAGTACGAGATCACCGACATCAACCGGCACTACCTGCGCGAGGGGCGTCTGCAGGTCGAGGTGCTGCCGCGCGGGACCGCCTGGCTCGACACGGGTACGCACGACTCGCTGTTGGATGCGGGCAACTTCGTGCGCACGATCGAGGACCGCCAGGGGTTGAAGATCGGCTGTCCGGAGGAGGTGGCATGGCGGATGGGATATATCGACGACGACGAGCTCACCGACCGAGCCAACGGGATCCTCTCCTCGGGGTACGGCTCCTACCTCCTCGAGATCCTGCGCCGCGAGGGTGGGCGTCGCCCGTGACGGCCGCAGGCGGGGGCGGCTCCGAGCCGGGCGGGGCCGACCGACTGCCCGACCCGGGCGACTCCCGGGAGGTGGGCCCGGGCGGACTGCCGCGCATCCTTGTGCCGGGTGGCCGGGGTCAGCTGGGGCGCTCGCTGGCGCGTCTCGGCCGGGGCGAGGTCGTGACCCCCGGCCGGGATCAGCTCGACCTCACCGACCCCCGGTCGATCGCTGCCGCGCTGGATCATTTCGCGCCGGAGGTGGTGGTCAACGCGGCCGCGTACACCGACGTCGACGGTGCGGAATCCGACGAGGCGGGCGCCACCGCGATCAACGTCGACGGCCCCCGGGTGCTGGCGGCGGCATGCCGCGAGCGGGGGATCCGGCTGGTCCACATCAGCACCGACTACGTGTTCTCCGGCCAGGTGCCCGGCGGGGGCGATCCGGCCACCGCTCCCGGCCTGGAGCCCGATGCCCTGACGGATCCGGTGACCGTCTACGGCCGGACCAAACTCGCCGGCGAGCGGGCCGTGTTCGAGGAACTGCCGGAGGCGACCGTGGTCCGGACCGCCTGGCTCTACACCGGGGCGTGGCGGGTGATCGACGACCAGCCGGGCAGTGACTTCGTGGCCACCATGATCCGTTTGGAGGCCGAGCGCGACACGCTCAACGTGGTGGATGACCAGTGGGGTTCACCGACGTTCGTCACGACCTTCGCAGACCAGATCCTCGAGTTGCTCGGCGCGGAGAAGGCCGGCCGGCTGGATGCACGCGGACGCACGCACCACGTCGCCGGCGGCGGCCGGGCCACCTGGTTCGACCTCGCGCAATCCGTGTTCCGGCTCCTCGGCGCCGACCCCGAGCGGGTGCGGCCGTGTACGAGCGAGGAGTTCCCCCGGCCCGCGCCCCGCCCCGCGTTCTCGGTACTCGCCGACACCGCCTGGCGTGAGCTCGGGCTGTCCCCGATGCGGGACTGGCATGAGGATCTCGTCCCGGCACTGTCCTCACTGTCCTCCCTGCGGGAGTAATCGGCTCGGCGCGAAGCGGAGTGGTGGTGTCGTCGTCGTCATATCTGGCGCGTGCCCCGCACCTCCGTCGCACCTTCACACCCGCCTCTCGCGCCGCGCCCTGCGCCGACGCGTGCCACGGGCCGCGTGCCGTACCGCCGAGCGCGCCACGGGCAGCGCACGGCCGCACGGTGCGCGTCCGGAATGCACGTGTGCCCGAGAGGTATGCGCCCGCTGTGGTCCACAGAGGACGCGTCACTCCCCGAAAATGTGCTCAGAGGGCGCATACCTGCCGCGGGATCGGTCGGAGGGGTCAGGCCGGGCGGAGCTGCATACCTGCCGCGGGATCGGGGGAGAGGTCAGGCCGGGCGGAGCTGCATAGCTGCTGGCGCGGCGATGGGCGCGCGCGTGGTCAGGCGAGGCAGGCTCAGGCCCTCGTGGGCCTTGGAGATACGGCCGAACACCGCGGTCCGGTCCATGGGCCGGTGGGGCAGGTCCAGCGCCCGGCGGACATCCGACGGGACCAGGCTCGCGGCCGCATCGACGACCGTGGTGCACGAGCGGTGCGCGGTCACGGAGTTCTCGGTGACCCCGGGGCAGGCACGGGCGCGCTCCCGCAGGCGGGTGGCGGCGAGCCGGCCGGCGGCGGTGGCCCGGGCACGACCACGGGAACCCCGCAGCAGCTGCTCGAGCTCGCGCGCCGACGTGGGGAAGGAGCGCGCGCCCTGGAGATGCGCGATGCCGGCCCACTGGCGGACATACTCGTCTGACTCCGCGGAGGTGAGCGGCCGCGACGCGAAACGCTGGAAGGCCGCGAGAAGCGACCACGCCGTGGCGGCCTGGGACCAGGCGGCCAGCTCCGGATCGGAACCGTAGAAATAGTCGCCGTGCTCGGTGATCCCGGAGAAAGAACTGCGGTCCCGGTAGGCGTGTTCGATGGTCACCACCGCGTCGTCGACCGTGCCGAACGTGCTGATCTCCACCAGGTCGTGCAGGTAGTCGTCCACCGCCCACGGATTGTCGACGGTGCCGGAGGCCTCGAAGACGGCCGCCATGGCGGGATTGGCGAGGAGCATGAGCAGGGCCGTGGTGATCCCCAGCGGGGTGGCTGCGTCCCCGTGCACCCGCCAGATCGGCTCCCCGGGGCGGAACCACCGGGGGCCGGGAACATCCAGCACAGAGCAGACCGAGGGATCCACCGCGTCGCGTGGCGAGAGTGGAGACACAGTCACCCCCTGGTGTTGATGCGCCGCCCGTCCGGGCGGCCGGCTGAGACCTTCTGCAGACTCTAGCGCGGTTCCGTCGATGGGAAAAGATTTAGTTACGGTCCTCCGGTGGGTCGTCTGCGGTCTCCGCGGTCGACGAGGCGGGCTGACCTCTAGGCTGGGTGCACATCGACACCAGGACACCGACCTCGCTAGGAGACGGCCGTGACCGACACCCCTCTTCCCACCCCCCGCACCGGTCCGATCGTGCCGGAGCGTTTCGCCGGCCGCACGGCGATCGTCACCGGCGCGAGCCGCGGGATCGGTCTGGGCATCGCCCGTCGACTGCTCGCGGAGGGGGCGTCCGTGGTCATCACGGCCCGCGGTCAGGAGGGACTGGACGAGGCGCTGGCCGAGCTCGACGCCCCGGGGCGCGTGGTCGCGGTAGCAGGTAAGAGCGACGACGAGGGCCACCAGCGCGAGACCGTGGACCGGGCCGAAGAGGCGTTCGGCCCGGTGGACCTGCTGGTCAACAACACCGGGATCAACCCGGTCTACGGTCGCACCATCGACCTCGACTTCGCGGCAGCGCGCAAGATCACCGAGGTCAACGCCCTGGGCACCCTGGCCTGGACGCAGAAGGTCTACCACTCGGGCCTCGGTGAGCGCGGTGGCGCGGTGGTCAACATCGCCTCGATCGCCGGACTGGCCCCGTCCCCGGGGATCGGCTGGTACGGCGCGACCAAGGCGCTGGTCATGCGGTTGACGCAGGAACTCGCGGTGGAGGTCGGCCCGGCGGTGCGCGTCAACGCCGTGGCGCCGGGTGTGGTCAAGACCAAGTTCGCCGAGGTGCTGTACGAGGGGCACGAGGCGGCGATGTCCGCGGCGCTGCCCGCCGGACGTCTGGGGGTGCCGGACGACATCGCCGGACCGGTGGCGTTCCTGCTCTCCGACGACGCGCACTGGATCACCGGTCAGACGCTGGTCGTGGACGGTGGCGCCCACATCGTCGGCGCGGGACTGCAGGGCTGACCATGACCTCGATCCAGGAGTTCTGCGCCTCGACCGGCCGCTCGCTCGAGGCCACCCCACCGATGGCAGTGGCAGCTCAGCCGCTGACCTGGGTGGACAGCCCGCCGTGGCAACGTATCGAGTCCCCGGAGCCGTCCGCGGTGATCTACGTCGACCCGGGCGCCCACCGCGACGGGTTCTCGCCCAACGCGGTGGCCACGTGCGCGCGGGTGGCGCCGGCGATGCCCACCGAGCAGGCCGTGGACATGATCGTGGCGACCGCCGACGCGCTGGCCGACTGGACCCCGCTGGAGCAGGTCGCCGGCGAGGGCGACGAGTCCGCCGGTGCCGTCCGCAGTGTGTACCGCTATCTCCGCGGCACCTACACCGCAGAGCCGGGCGAGATGGCCACCTCCAGCCTCATCGTGGGGTGGAGCGACGCCGAGGCGACCTACGTCTTCCAGTTCGTCGTGACCGGCTGGCGTGAGGACACCGCGCTCCACGACGACGCGATGAGTTGCCTGCTGATCGGGGACTGGACCGCGGCTCAGATCGTGGAGGCGATGCGGGGTTAGGGTGGTCGGCGTCCTCTGGGTGAGGGCGCAGTCGACCTCGGAAAGGGCGGGAACGCCGGTGCAGCTTCGCGAACTCAGTGTCACGGGGGCGTGGGAGATCACCCCGCACCAGATCGCGGACGATCGTGGTGTGTTCCACGAGGCGTTCACCGATCCGGCATTCCGCCGGATGACCGGTCACCGCTTCGACCTGGCGCAGGTCAACGTCTCCGTCTCGGGGGAGGGCGTGCTGCGCGGACTGCACTTCGCCGAGGTGCCCCCGGGGCAGGCCAAGTACGTCCTGTGCCCGTCGGGCACGGTGTTCGACGTGCTGGTGGACGTTCGGGTGGGCTCACCCACCTTCGGCGAGTGGTCGGGGGTCATCCTCGACTCGGTCGAACAGCGGGCGGTCTACGTCCCCGAGGGGGTCGCGCACGGTTTTCTCGCGCTGGAACCGCAGTCGACGGTGATGTACCTGTGCTCGGAAGGCTGGCGCCCGGGTGCCGAGCACGTGATCGACCCCTTTGATCCCAAGATCGCGATCGACTGGCCGTCGATGGCCTTGGACGGCACCCCCATCGAGCACGTGATGAGTGGGCGCGACCGAGAGGCACCCAGCCTGCTGGACGTGGCGGCCTCCGGACGTCTGCCCAGGTGGGAGGACTGCGTGGCGTTCGCCGACGCGCTGAAGGCAGCTACCCCGCACGTCGACGAGCAGTGGCGCCCGTCGCAGGACTGACCCCGTAGATGGCGCCGCGCGGTCACACACGGTGGCGCGACTCCCCGGATTCGTATACCCTAAGGGGTATCAGATTCCGTCGGGGTCGGTCCGGTGTGACACGGCATCAGGGCGTCGACGGAATGTAACCCCATCGCCTGAGGAGATCACCATGTGTTACCCCGTTACCTGCACCATCTGTGGAAAGACCACCTGGGACGGCTGCGGCCAGCACATCGCCGACGTCAAGGCCGGCGTCCCCGCCGAGCAGTGGTGCGACGGTCAGCACGCCACGGCGAGCTGAGTCCCGGAGATCCGCGTCCGGGGCGACCGCGCGTGGTGAGCGGAGGCGCCGGGCGGGGGGGCTGGGCGACCGGTTTGCCAGTGGCGGTCGGCCGGCGAGGGTAGAACCGAGGTGTCGATCCCGTCCCCTCCGGAAGGCCTGTGATGAGCAGCCCGTACGTCCTCGTCGAGCGCAGCGGTCCGATCGCGCGCGTCACCCTCGACCGGCCCGACAGTCGCAACCCGCTGTCCCTGCAGATGATGCGCGAGGCCACCGCCGCGATCCGCGAACTCGGAGCGGACCCCGGGTGTGGCGTCGTGGTGATCACCGGGTCCGGGCCGGCGCTGTCCGCCGGTCATGAGATCGGCGAGATGGTGGATCGGACCCTCGACCAGGAGCGCGAGGTCTTTGCCACCTGCGTCGAGTTGATGGAGAGCATCCAGGACATCCGTCAGCCGGTGATCGCGGAGGTCCAGGGCCACGCGATCGCCGCGGGCTGCCAACTGGTCGCCACCTGCGACCTGGCGGTGGCGGTCGACACCGCCCGCTTCGGGACCCCGGGTGTCAACATCGGACTGTTCTGCTCGACCCCGATGGTGGCGGTTTCGCGCAACATCGGCCGCAAGCGGGCCCTGCAGATGCTGCTGACCGGAGAGACGATCGACGCCGCCACCGCGGTCGAGTGGGGCCTGGTCAACGAGTCCGTGCCGGCGGAGCGGCTCCGCGCCCGGGTGGACGAGCTGGCCACCGGCATCGCCGGCGCCAGTCCACTCACCCTGGAGATCGGCAAGCAGGCGTTCTACCGGCAGATCGACCTCCCGCAGGACGCGGCCTATGTCGAGATGGCGGAGACCATGGCGACCAATGCCATGACCTGTGACGCGCAGGAGGGGATGACCGCGTTCCTGGAGAAGCGGACCCCGACGTGGCGAGGCGAATGACCTGACCGCAGACCTCGCTGCCACGGCCGACCGCGGACCGGCCCCGGGCGTCCGGGGCCGTTGTGCCAGCTCCCCGCTTCAGGGGTCCAGCGGTTTACGACGGTCCAGTTCCCTCAGGAAATCAGGGTCGTCGTCGGGCGCGATCACGCGCGGGGGTGCGGGCTGTGAACCGGGGCCGAAGGCCCGCCACAGCAGAATCCCGACGGTGATCACTCCGATGAGTGCGAACAGCCAGATCACTCGAACCTCCTTCCTTTCACGATACGTATCCTGGGAGCTATGAGCGAGCGAGATGAGTCAGTGAACGTCCCGGAGGCCTCGGCGCAGGAGTCGGCGGCGGGGAGCGTGACGCCCAAGCTGGACTCGCCGGGTGCTCGGCTGGCGCGGAACATGATCTTCTACACCATCGTGCGGCTGCTCCTGGTCGTGGTGCTGACGATCCTCATCACGTGGGTCGGCAATCTCGTGGTGGGTCAGTTCCCGCTCCTGGTGGGCGCCATCTTCGCGGTGATCATCGCGCTTCCGCTGTCGATGCTCCTGTTCAGCAAGCTGCGGGCGCAGATCAACTCCGACATCGCGGAGGTGGACGCGGGGCGTCGGGAGAAGCGCGAGGACCTGCGTCGTCGCATGAACGAAGCCTGACCCCGGACGGCTGGCGCCCCGCGTGGGATGCCTGCCGCCGGGATCCGCGCTCCGGATCAGCTGACGGGGCTGAAGTCCTGGAGCGACGGACCGCCCCGCTGACCGCGGGAGGAGGTCGAGGGCTGGGGCGCCGCCGGCGCGTGCGAGCTGAGTGAGCCCAACGATCCGGTCGGATCGACGGAGCCGGCCGAACCCGGCGGGGGCGTCTGGTCCGACTGCTGCGTCCCGCCCGCGGCCGTGGGCACCTCCGTCGGCGGCGGTTCCGACGAACCGGGTGCGGGGGTGGGTCCGGTCTCTCCCGGGGTCTGCGTCCCGGGGGCCCCTGTGTCCGGGTCTGTCGTGTCGGGATCGCTCGGATCGGTGGGGGTGGTGGGCGGCGAGGTGGGGGTGCTCTGGCCCGGCGACGTGGTCGGGCTCCCGGACTCGTCGGTGCCGGACTCGCCGGGCTCCGTGGAAGTGGGGTCTCCCTCGACCGTCTCGCGCTCCTCGTCCGTGGCGTCCCGGGGGCCTTCGTCTGTCCGCGGCTGGGCGGGCGTCCACCGAGGGGTGCCGGACGTCCCGGAGGTGCCGGACGTGGCGCTGTCGCGCGTCGGAGCGAGGCTGCCCGCGTCCTCGTCGGGAACGTACAGTGCGCCCGGTGCCGGTTGTACACCGATGTAGTACCGGCTGAGACAGTGGTCGGTCACATTCTGCGAACCGTCGGTGAAGAAGGTCATTCCCGGTGTGCCGCCGTCTGCTTCGGTGGCGCACCGCGCGATGAATCTGCCCGGCTGGGCCTCGTACTCAGCTGTCTGGCTGGGCGGGGTCAGTTCCGCGGTGGAGGCGGACCGGGGCGCCTCGGAGAGGACCTGCGGCTCCGGTTGTGCGCACGACGTCGCCAGCAGCGCTATCGCGCCGGCGGACAGGAGCACCCGATTTCGCATAACGATAGTGTCTCAGTTCTGTCAAAGGATGGCTACCGCTCGGGCGTTAAAGACTTCGGATAGTTCGGCGGGTCGCCTGGGTGGATCCGATCCGGGCGCGGCCGTGCCGCGCGCAGTAGTCAACGCATCCACAGGTCTGATCGGGGGTGCGATCGGGAATGTTACCGGCGGACTCTTCTCCGGGGCCGGCGCCGGGGCCGAGGGCTCCGCTCTGTTTTCACGGGCGACTCCGCTCCGCCCGCACGCCCTGCGGCTCTGGGCGTCGCCCCCGACAAAGGCTGTGGCTCATGTGGCTGATGTGACGTATGGTGCTTGTGTGAATTGACCATGTCTGGTCGCGTCACTCCCGATCCCTGACCCCGAGGTGGCCTCATGTTCCAGCGACGCCCGACCCGTACCGCTCCCCGTACCCGCACGATGGCGCTCGGTGGGGTGCTGACCGCGCTCGCCGTGGTCGGGGGCGGCACGCTGGTGGCGATCAACGCTCCCTCTGACGTCGAGGCGGGCGACATCCTCCTCGCCCAGAACGAGACGGGCGCCGCCGCCCAGACGATGCCCCTCGGGGCCGCCGTGAACCTCGACCTCGAGCCGGTGGTGGCCCGCGCCGCCGGTGGCACGATCCCGCAGGGGACGACGGTCCAGGTCACGGGTCTGCCCGACGGTCTCTCGCAGGAGGGCTGGGTGATCTCCGGGACGCCGACCCGTGCGGGGGAGTACGACGTCCTGGTGACGGTCTCCAACTCCGGGGTGTCGCGCTCGCAGAAGGTCACGATCGTCGTGGCCGAGCAGTCCGCGGGGACGGAGGCATCGGGTGGGGCGTCGCCGTCCGCCGGTGTGGAGCCGACGCTGTCCGCGGTGCCCGGTGGTCAGGAGCGCGTCGGCACGGCCGACGACGGGTCGGGCGACGACGTGGATCCCGGTACCGGGGATGACGGTGGGGTCGGCGGGGAGGTCGGGGCCGGGGCCGGGGTCGAGTCCGACGACGACGACAACGCGGTCGGCACCGGCCCGGATCTGTGTGCGGTCCTCGGGGGCGGTCAGGCCGACGGCGCCTCGGTGGAGCGGCTGCTGCCGTTGGTCAGTGGCGAGGACACCGCCTCCACGGGCCTCGTGACGATCCTGGTCAACGCGATTGTCGGGCTCCTGCCCTCCGTGCTCGGTGAGGGCGGGCTTCTCGAGGGTCTCGGTTCGGCCGGCGAGGTGCTGTGCACGCTGTCCCCGTCGCTGTTCGGCGGTGAGGGCACCACCCCCGCGGGGCAGGGCGAGGCCGCCGGTGCTGCTGTGGCGGAGCTGCTGACCGGTGCGCAGGGGCAGGGCGCGGGGGCATCGCTGCCCGTCGCTCCTGCTCTCCTGGGCCTGCTCACCTCGGATACGGGCAGTCTCGGCGAGTGACTTCCGAACCGTCCGAGTGAAGCTGCGACCGGAATCGCGGTCGGGGGGATAGGGTCGGGGGGTCGGCGTGGGCCCCCCGGGGGGTGCCGGTTCGAGGCGTGCGTCGTCGCCACCATCCGTCCTCTCCGAGGGTTCATCGAGACATGTCCGCCCGTAAGGTCATCGCCGCTTCGGCCACCGCATTCGCGGTGGCCGTCATGTCAGTTCCCGTCGTCAATGCGCAGGACGCTACCGGTGCCGGGGGTTCGGGGCTCCTCCCGCTGGAGGGGCTTCTCGGTGGCAGTGTCGAGTCGTCCGGTTCGGATACCGGCAGCCTGGACGGGCTCGTTCCCGAGAGCGGGGAGATCTGCGAGCTGCCCTCGCTGGGCGGCTCGGTCGCCAAGTTCTACCCGCTGTTCGGTATCGAGGGTGTCCCCGTCGGGGTGCTCGACATCGTCACCACGGCGCTCGACTCGTTCCCCAATCTGCTCGAGCTGGTGGCGGGCGAGGGGGCGGGCGCGTCCCTTCTCGCGGAGACGGGGTCACTGGACGAGGGCCTGTGCGCCGCGGTCTTCGGTGGGGAGATGGTGATGCCGCCGGAGACCGTCTATGTGGACGAGGACGGCAACCCGGTCTCCACGGTGACCGCCACAGTCGAGCCCTGGGGCGGTAGCTCCGGCTCGGGATTCGCCGGCTCCGGCGGCACGGCCGCGCTCCCCACGACCGTCCCCGTGTCCGGGCGCTGACCCGGCGGCAACCCGCTTTCGCGCGCTCTACTGCCCGACCCCGAGGGGGTCGGGCAGTTCGCATTTCGCCCGAGAGTTCCCGGGCTGGGCGACCCGGCGCAGCGCAGGTGGAAGGGTGCGCGCACGCCCAATAATACGACCCGGGGTATGTGACTGGTGGGGCTGTAGTGGAGGGTGATCTGTATGTGACGGAAGTAGACAGCTGATGTGCAAGTGGTTAGAGTGGCTGCCGTAATGGTCTGCGCTCCCATTTCCGGGGAGTGAGCGATCCGAACCCCTCCGGAAGGAATCAGCCGATGCGTGCTCGCTTCGCCCGTCCTCGTCGTATCGTCCGGGGTCGCCTCGTCGCCCCCGTCGCAGCCGCTGCGGCCGTCGCCCTGGTGGGCGGCGTCGTCGTCGCCACCCCTGATGCGCCCACCGTCCGCGAGGACGTCCAGACCGTCGCGACCGTCATCCCGGGCTTCCAGTTCGGGGCCGAGGCCTCGTACGACCTCAACGGCATCGCCTGGGGTGGGAGCCTGTCCGGTTTCGAGGTCACCGGGGTCACCGGCCTCCCGGCAGGCCTGACGTTCGAGAACGGCGTCATCAGCGGCACTCCCACCGAGTCCGGCGTGTTCAACCTCGAGGTCTTCGGAAACCTGGGCGGGCAGCTCGTCTCCTACCCCGTCCAGCTGGTGGTCAACCTGGAGGACGGCTCGGCCCCCGCCGGGTTCGAGGCGGGCTCCTCGACCCTGGTCCAGGGCAGCCTCGGCACCGAGGCCGAGTCCGAGGCGCAGGTCGTCACCGGCTCGGACGGCGCGGACTCGCTGCTGAGCGCGGTCGCCAGCATCGTGGCCTCGTTCGGCGGCGACGCGGGCTCGGTCACCGAGCTGGTCACCGGCTCCACCGGCAACACGGACACCCCCGACGCCCCGAACGGCCCGCTGGGCAGCGTCAGCGACAGTCTCCTGGGCAGCACCCCCACCCACCCGGACCTACCGCCCACGGATCAGACCCCGGGCTTCCCCGGCTCCTCCACCACCGGTGAGGTCGAGGTCGGGGGTGAGGCCAAGGTCGGTCAGAACCTCGAGGGCGAGCTCATCGTCCCCGGCTCGTCGATCCCGGGTTCGTCCACCACCGGGACCACCGGCTCGCTCGGCGATCTCGCCCCCGGCTTGGCGCTCACCGGCGCTGCTCTGCTGGGCATCGCCGGCCTGTCGCTGGTCCTGGGTGGCGGTTCCTCGACGCCGGGCTCGAGCGTCCCGGGCCTGCTGGGCTCCAGCAGCAGCGGCGCCCCCAAGACCACCACCGGTGGCAGCTCGACCGG
>CAYFRF010000015.1:12709-21325 GCA_964345415.1 uncultured Microbacter sp.
TGGGCTCCAGCAGCAGCGGCGCCCCCAAGACCACCACCGGTGGCAGCTCGACCGGTGCGGGCCCCGGCAGCTCGACCGGCCCCGGCGGCCCCTCGGGCCCCGGCTCGTCCACCTCGCGCCCGGGCGGGTCGTCCGGATCGGTGGCGCCCACGGTTGCCGCCGGCTCCCCGAAGCGTGCCGAGGCCCCCGGCCCGACGGTCGCCAACGGTCGCGGCTGACCGACCGGAACTCCCGGCGGCCGCGCAGGCCGTCGGTGACATCCTCGCCCCCGGCGCCCATCTCAGGAATTGAGATGGGCGCCGGGGTGTCGTGTCTTTCGGGTTACCGTGGGCTGGTCGCGGCCCTCGCGGCAGCACTTTCCGTGAAAGGCCCCCTGTGCGAATCCCCCGCCGTCTCGTCGCCGCCGCCCTCGTGCTCGCGGGGATGTCCGCCGCCGGGCTCGCCGCCGGCCTGGCCGAGGATCCCGAGTTTCCCGACGTGCCGCCGGTGGTCGTGGAGACCGTGGACCTGCCGGAGGAGGCCCCGCAGCCTTAGCCTGCAGTTCTGGCCCGCAGCCCTAGAGGCTGGCGATGAGGAAGCCGCAGCTGACGAGCACACTCCACGCGAGCATCGCCATTCCCGCCTTACCCAGCGCCGGGATGAGGTCGGCGCCCGTGGCGCGTGCCCGCACGGGGCCGTTGGCCTTCCACGCGAGGGGCATCGCGAGGAGCCCGAGCAGCGCCCACGGCGTGGCGGGGATCAGGGCGAGGGTCGCCACCAGCGGGACGAACAGTTCGAGGAGGGCGTGGAGGCCGCGCGTGTTGGAGTCGCCGATCCGCACCGCGAGGGTGATCTTGCCGGAGGCGGTGTCCGAGGGGATGTCGCGCAGGTTGTTGGTGAGGTTGACCGCGCACGAGAAGCTGCCCACCGCGATGGCCGCCACGACCCCGTACCAGGTGATGGTGCCCATGCCGGAGCTCTGCAGCTGCGTGAACTGGGTACCCAGCACGGCGACCAGACCGAAGAACACGAACACCGCCACCTCGCCGAGCCCGCGGTACCCGTACGGGGTCTTGCCGCCGGTGTAGAACCAGGCGGCGAGGATGCACAGCAGCCCCACCAGGATGAGCCACGGCGCCGACGTGGCACTGAGGACGAGCCCGGCCACACCGCCCAGCCCGAGGAACCCGAACGCCACGCGTTTGACCGTCGCCGGTCGCGCCAGCCCGGAGCCGACCAGCCGCAGCGGGCCCACACGGTCGTCGTCGGTGCCGCGGATCCCGTCGGAGTAGTCGTTGGCGTAGTTCACGCCCACGATGAACGACCACGCCACCACCAGCGCCAGCAGCGCCTGCCACCACACGAACCCGCCCGCCAGTCCGGCCGCGGCGGAACCGACGAGCACCGGGGCGAACGCGTTGGGCCAGGTCCGTGGCCGCGCGCCCTCGAGCCAGTGGGCGAGGGTCGCGCCGCCGGTGTGTGGTCCGGCGTGGCGCTGGTGGCCGTCGGTGCCCGGGTCCACGGGCAGGTCGGCATCGGTGGCGTGGGGTGGGATCTCGCTGGTCATTCTCCGATTGTCCCATCGACGAAGCCCCGGGCGACGGAACGACGGTCGACCTTGCCGCCCGGCAGGACCGGGAGCGCGGGCAGGACCGCCACGCGGGCGGGCGCCGAATGCGATCCCAGCAGCGCGGTCACGTGTTCCCGCAGGTCGTCGGTGGTGGCGGGGGAGCGGAGGGTCACCGCGGCGACGGGTCGGGCTCCGAGCCGGGTGTCAGGGATCCCGACGACGACGACGTCGACCACCGCCGGATGCCGCCGGAGTGCGTCCTCCACGGTCTGCGGCAACAGCGTCAGCCCCCCGACGCTGATCGCCTCGTCGAGCCTGCCCAGGATGTGGAGTCGTCCGTCTGCGTCCACCCGCCCGGCATCGTCTGTCCGGAACCACCCTGCCCTGGCGAACGCCGGATGCTCGGGGGCGTTGCGATATCCCAGCGCGACCTGAGGTCCGGACAGCCAGACACGGCCCGTGGCCCCGCTGCTGGTCACGGCGTTGTCGTCGTTGTCGTCCCCGATACGGACCTCGACCCCCTCCAGCGGCAGGCCGTCGTACACACATCCGCCCGCGGTCTCGCTCATCCCGTAGGTGCGCACCACGCGGATCCCGGCGGCGTCCGCGCGGGCGAGCAGCTCCGGTGCGGCCGCGGCACCTCCCAGCAGCACTGCATCGAGCGCGGCGAGCGCGGCCACTGCCTCGGGCGGGCCCTCGTCGAGGACCTTCGCGAGCTGGCCCGGCACCAGCGAGGTGTACCCGCGCGTGCCGCCCGCGGTGCAGGCCGCCACCGCCGCCGGCAACCCGGCCGGGTCGAAGCCGCCGGTCACGTCCATCACCGTGGGTGCGTACCCGGCGCGCAGTGAGCGCAGCATGACCTGCAGCCCGGCGATGTGGTGGCCGGGCAGCGCGAGCAGCCACCGGCCGGGACCGCCGAGCGCCAGATCGGTCGCCGCGGCGGAGGCCCCCAGCGCGGCCGCGGAGAGCATCGCCCCCTTCGGCGTGCCGGTCGAACCGGAGGTGCTCACCACCAGTGCCGCGCGGTGGTCGATCGGCTCGCCCGGCCGCTGGCTCTCCTCCAGGATCCGGGTGCGCGCCGGATCCTCGGCAGGCACCGGCAGCAGTGCCGGGCCCCGGTCGCCGAGCATGTCCTCCAGGGCGGGGAACAGCTCGGCGACGGCCGGCCCGCCGGGCACGGGCAGGGTGCGCAGTTCGCGGGTGTCGGTCACGGCAGCAGCGCAGTAGTCATGGCGCGGACGTCCCCGCTCAGTAGTAGTACGGGTAGTCGTCCCAGTTCGGGTCCCGCTTCTCCAGGAACGCGTCGCGCCCCTCCACCGCTTCGTCGGTCATGTACGCCAGTCGGGTGGCCTCGCCGGCGAACACCTGCTGGCCCATCAGACCGTCGTCGGTGAGGTTGAACGCGAACTTGAGCATGCGCTGCGCGGTGGGGGACTTGCCGTTGATCTTGCGGGCCCACTCGATCGCGGTGTTCTCCAGCTCCGCGTGGTCGATCACCCGGTTGACCGCGCCCATGTGGAACATCTCCTCGGCCGTGTAGGCCTCACCGAGGAAGAAGATCTCGCGCGCGAACTTCTGGCCCACCTGCTTGGCCAGGTAGGCGCTGCCGTAGCCGGCGTCGAACGAGCCCACGTCCGCGTCGGTCTGCTTGAAGCGGGCGTGCTCGCGCGAGGCGAGCGTGAGGTCGCACACCGAGTGCAGCGAGTGCCCGCCGCCGGCGGCCCAGCCGTTGACCAGGCAGATCACGACCTTGGGCATGGTGCGGATGAGCCGCTGAACCTCGAGGATGTGCAGCCGCCCACCCTCGGCCTTGACGCGGGCCTCGTCGACCTTGTCGGCGGTCGCGCCCGCCACATCCGAGTCGTGCTCGGTGGAGTACTGGTAGCCGGAGCGGCCGCGGATGCGCTGGTCGCCTCCGGAGCAGAACGCCCAGCCTCCGTCCTTGGGGCTGGGGCCGTTGCCGGTGAACAGGATGGTGCCCACGTCGGGGCTGCGGCGGGCGTGGTCGAGCACCCGGTACAGCTCGTCGACGGTGTGCGGCCGGAACGCGTTGCGCACCTCGGGCCGGTCGAACGCGACGCGGACGATCCCGTTGATCCGGCCCTCTCCCACGTGGCGGTGGTAGGTGAGGTCGGTGAGGTCCACGCCGTTGCGGAAACCCTCGATCTCCCGCCACTGCGACGGATCGAACGGATTGCCGGCGTCCTGCGTGGTGCCCTGCCCGGTGTTGCTCTGCTCAGTCATGGGTTCGACGTTAGCGTGGAGCTATGACATCCGTACCGGGCCCCGAGTCGATCGACGATCTGCTCGACCGCGTGCACGTGGTGGCCCTGCCCATGCGGGTGCGGTTCCGCGGCATCACCGAGCGTGAGGTCGCGCTGGTCGAGGGGCCCGCGGGCTGGGGCGAGTTCGGTGCGTTCCCCGAGTACGAGGACGCCGAGGCCGCGCACTGGTTGGCCTCCGCGGTCGAGATGGCGTGGCAGGGCCCGCCGCCGGCGCTGCGGTCGCGGGTCCCGGTCAACGCCACGATGCCGGCCGTGGCAGCCGGCGAGGTGGCCGGGATCCTCGAGCGGTTCCCGGGCTGCACCACCGTCAAGGTCAAGGTCGCCGAGGCCGGTCAGCAGCTCGTCGACGACGTGGCCCGCGTCGCCGCCGTCTGCCAGGCACGCCCTGGGGTGCGCGTTCGGGTCGACGCCAACGGTGCGTGGTCGGTGGCGCAGGCGGCGGAGGCGATCCGGGTGCTGGACCAGGCCGTGCGCGCGGCCGATCTCTCGCGTTCGCCGGGCTCCGGGCCGGTGTCGTTGGACGGGCCGGGGCTGGAGTACGTCGAGCAGCCCTGCGCGACCGTCCCGGAGCTGGTGGAGCTGCGCGCGCGCCTGGCCGCCGACGGGGTCTGCGTTGACGTGGCCGCCGACGAGTCGATCCGCCGCGCCGAGGATCCGCTGCGGGTGATCCGCGCGGGCGGCGCCGACCGAGCGGTGGTCAAGGCCGCTCCGCTCGGGGGGCCGCGTCGGCTGCTCGCGGTGGCCGCAGAGCTCGGTGTGCCGGTGACGGTCTCCAGTGCGCTGGACTCGGCGGTCGGTGTCGCCGCGGGTGTCGCCGCGGCCGCCGCGCTGCCGGGATCCGTCGCCCCTGCCGCAGCCGCCGCACTCCCCGCCACCGACGCAATCCCCGCCGCCGGCCTGGGCACCGGAGGGTTCTTCATCGAGGACGTGGTCGAGCCCGGCACGTTCTCACTGGTGGACGGCCACCTGCCGGTCATCCCGGTCGTCCCGGACCGGGAGCGCCTGGCGGGCCTGCGCGCGGACGCGGACCGGCGCAACTGGTGGCTGGCCCGGATCCGCCGCTGCCACGCCCTGCTCTGAGTCCGCTGACCCGCTGACCCTACCGCCCGGCAGTCCCTTCGTTGAGTCGTTTGGTGCAGCGTTTTACCTGGGGCGCGGCGCGGTGCGCCTGCGGCAGCGACTCCACACTCGGCGGATAAGTCAGGCCGGCGGGACGGTCAGCGGGCGGGGCAGTTCGCGCGTCTCTGGGGCGTAGCCCCACTGGTTCCGGCCCAGACGCGAGGGCGGGGCGAGGGCCGCGAAGTCGGGTAGCCCGTCGGAGGCCAGCACCTCGTCGCGCACGGACACGCTCACCACGCGTCCGAGCAGCATGACGCTGGTGCCCAGATCCACGAGCTCGTGGCGGACGCACTCGAACGCGATCGGCGCCTCGGCCACCCGGGGCGCGGCGACCACGTCCGAGGCCTGCGCGCTCAGTCCCACCGCGGCGAACTCGTCGACCTCGGGCGGGTACGGCGCGGAGCTGTTGTTGATCACGTCCATCTGCGACTCGGTGCCGATGTTCACCACGAACTCCCCGGTGTCCACGACGTTGCGCCAGGTGTCCTTGCGGCCGACTGAGGTCACGGTCAGGATCGCCGGGTCCGCACAGGCCACGGTGAAGAACGAGTACGGCGCGAGGTTGGGCACCCCGTCGGCGGACACCGTGGACACCCACGCGATGGGGCGCGGGGCGACGGAAGCGGTGAGCAGGGGATACATGCCTGCAGCGGGCGGGTCATCCGGCGAGTAGACGGTGCGCATCGCCCCATTCTGCCCCCGCCTGGTGGAGCGGCGGTCCGGGCTTCGACGGAGCGGCGCCAGTGGCGGGGCGGCTGCTCTACTCTGTGCTCATCGTGGCGCATGGGGCGTAGGAGGGGGCGGTGGCGATGGCTGAGCAGGAACGGGTCAGGATTCCCCTGCGAGATCAGTTGTGGCTCTTCATGGATCGCCCCGACAACCTGATGTACATCAACTGCCTGGTGTGGTTCGCGGAGGTCCCGGACTGGGACCGGGTGACCGAGGCGATCGAGTCCCGCATGGTGGAGCCCTTCCCCGTGTTCCGCCGGGTGCCCCGACGCAGGGGACGCCGCTGGTACTGGGAGGACGCCCCCGACTTCGACCTGGCGGACCATCTGGTCCACCGGCGCCTACCCGAACCGGGCGGGCGGGCGGAGGCCGAGGCCCACGTCGCCGAGCAGATGGCGGTGCCGCTGCCCAAGGACCGGCCCCTGTGGCGGGCCGAGTTCATCGAGGGCTACTACGGCGTGGAGGGCCGCGACCCGGACGCTGACTCCCGTGCGGGGGCGCTGGTGCTGTTCCGCGTCCAGCACGGAGTGGTGGACGGCATCCGGCTCACCCAGCTGGTGCTGAGCCTGTGCGACCACGACGCGGAGCCGCTGCAGCGGGTCGGCCGCGATCTGGCCGGCGAGACGGGGGCCGGGGGACTGGTCGGCACGGTCGCCGGGGCCGGGTTCGGGATGGCACGGGACTCTCTGGGCATCGCGCGTGGTCTGGCCGGGGCGACCATCCGGTTCCCGCTCACACTGCGGCGGCTGGCACGGGACGTCACCGCCCCGGGCGGGGACCTGTCGAGGGTGCCGACCCGGGTCGTGGCGTCGCTGGCGGACTCGATCAGTCCCACCAACCGGACCGCCAACACCTACCGGTCGATCTTCACGCTGCTGTTCGAACCACGGTCTCCGGAGCTGTCGTGGAGCGGCAAGGCCCACTCGGACAAGAAGGTCTCCTGGATCTCGGGGTTCGATTTGGAATCGGTCAAGCGGGTGGCTCGAACCCACGACAGCACGGTCACGGCGGTGATGCTGGCGGCGGTCTCGGGCGCGTTGACCGAGTATCTGGAGGCGCGCGGGGACCGGCGGGTCCGCGACATCAACCTCATGGTGCCGATGTCGGTGGCGCCGGCGGTCGAGGAGACCTCCGGCGAGTTGGGCAACCACATCACCCTCATCCTCATGCGGCTGCCGCTCGGGATCGAGGACACGGGCACGCTGCTCAAGGCCATCACCACCTCCATGACGCGGGTGCAGTACTCACTGGAGCCGCACGTGAACTTCGCGACCATGCTCGGCGTGGCGGTGACGCCGGGCCCGCTGGCGCACGCGGTGATCGACCTGTTCGCCAACAAGACGGTCGGTCAGCTCACGTCGGTCCCGGGGCCCACCTCGACGGTCACACTCGCCGGGACGCCGGTGACGGGGATGCTGGGATGGGTGCCGATGAGCGGCGACCAGGCGCTCGGCATCTGCATCTTCAGCTACGCCGGCAAGGTCACGGTGGGCATCGCCACCGACGCCGAGCTGATCCCCGACCCGCAGGAGGTGGCCCAGCTCATCGAGGGCAGGTTCACGACCTTCGACGGCTGGGAGGGCTGACCCCGGCGCGCCGGGCTTCGCGTCGGGCGAGGAAGAACTGCACCGCTTCGCGGATGGAGACCTCGGTGGGCCGCGGGCGCCAGCCGAGCTCGTCGAGGGTCCGCGCGCGCTCGGCCACCGCTACGGGCGGCAGGTTCATCAGTCGCGCGGTGCGTCGGGTGAGCAGGCTGTCGCGTCCGGTCATGCGGGAGACGATCTCGGACACCGCCCCCGCGGCGACCATCGCGGCGAGCGGGACCGCGCGCCGTGGAGGCTCCACCCCGGCCTCGTCGGCGGCGATCGCCGCGATCTCCCCGGTGCCCATCACGGCCTCGGTCACCGCGTAGCGGGAGCCGTCGCGCCCGTGCTCGGCGGCGAGGACCAGTGCGTCGGCGGCGTCGTCGATGCCCACCACGTCGGCGGCGACGCCGCGCGGGTACAGGCCGAGCCTGCCGAATGCGGCGAGCATGACGAGGCCACCGTGCGGGGTGGGGGCGAGGTCCCCTGAGCCGTAGGTGTTGGCGACGCACATCGAAACGGCGGGCAGGCCGTGGTCACGGGAGTAGGTGGTGACCAGGTTCTCGGCCTCGACGCGGGTGGCCACGTAGGCGCCGACCCTTCGCCGCCAGGCCCGGTCCGACTCGCCGGGGTGGGGGCCGCAGGTCAGCGTCACCACGGAGCTGGTGAACACGAACCGCCGTAGGCCCGCTGCCGCCGCGACGGGCAGGACCACGCGTAGGGCGTCGACGTTGGCGCGTTGCATGGGCGTGGGGTCGCGCAGCCAGGGTCGCGCGTCCACGACGCAGTAGTAGACGTCGGTGGCCGCGGCCATGGCGGTGCGCAGGGCGTCGGGGTCGTGGATGTCGCCGACGTGTTTGACGACGACGAGGTCGTCGATCGCGGAGGTGTCGCTGCTGGCCCGGGTCATCACATGGACGGTTTCCCCGGCGTCGGCCAGTCGCCGGGTGACGTGCGAGCCGAGGAATCCGCTGGCACCGATCACCAGGCTCACCCGCGCGGGACGTCCGTCTGACACGCGCGCCACCTCATCACCGTTGTTCTGTTGCTCAGACGGTAGCTGTCTCACCATTGCGGCATGGGGACTTCCGGGTGGGCGGCGAACCAGGCGCCGATGTAGGACATGTCGATCCCCTGGTCGCGCGCGATGAGGTCGTACATGGTCCCGCCGTCGATCGCCTCACGGAGGATGTCGGCGTGTCCGGAGTGCCGGTTGATCTCGCCCAAGACGTGCAGGGCCACCCAGCGGGCGTTGAAGGCGGGCAGGTCGGTGGGGAACCACGGCATCTCGGTGGGCACGGGCACCTCCGCGTCGAGGTCCGCGGCGCGCAGACTGGCCAGGCCGGCGGCG
>CAYFRF010000015.1:21425-30730 GCA_964345415.1 uncultured Microbacter sp.
GGCCGGCGGCGGCGCGGGAGAGCCAGGTCTCGGCCACCTCGCCGATGTGCAGGATCAACCAGCCCAGTGTCAGTTCGCTGGACGGGATCGGGCGGGCGCGCAGTTGGTCGCCGGTGAGTCCGGCGACGATCGAGCGGGCGTTGACCAGGCTGTGCTCGACGTACTCGACGAGGTTGGCCTGTTCGGAGGACGTGGTGGCGGGGAAGAGCGGCATGACGACTCCTTGGTGATGGGGACCCCGTGGCGCGGGGCCGTGGCGAGCGGGTGGTGGCGAGCGGGTGGTGGCAGGGCAGTGTCGGTCAGGGGGCAGTGGTCAGTGATCAGCGGCTGGTGGCGTACAGGTCGCGGAGCAGGGCGATCTCGGCGCCGTGGTGGATGGCCTCGCGGTGGATGTGCAGCACGAGCGTGGCCATGGGGGCGTCGGCCCAGGGCCCCTCTGCGGGGCCGACGGGGGCGGCCAGCGCGTCGGCGTCGAGGCCGCGGACGCCGTTGATCCAGCCGGCGTACGTGCGGTCGAGCTGGGCCAGGCCGCCGGCGGCGTCGCCGGGGTAGTCGTGGGTCATGTAGTCGTACGCCGGCCCGCCGAAGTGGGAGTGCCAGCGGGCGCCGAACACGGCCACCACCAGGTGCCCGATGCGCCAGGCGATGGTGGTCAGCGGGGTCGGGGAGGGCTCGGGGAACTCGAAGTCGATGGTGAAGTCCCCGGATCCGCCCTGGACCGCGGCAGTGCCGGTGCCGCGGGGACGGACGTCCCAGGTCCGGTCGGCCGGGGCGGGGGAGTGGTGGTACTCGTCGTCGGTCAGACCCTCGAGTCGGGGCCGCAGCTGGTGGGTCCAGTGGTAGTCGAGTTGGTCGACGAGTTCGGTGGTCCAGTCGATCGTGTGGGTGGTGCTCATGGTGTGCTCCTGTCGGGCCGAATCCGGCCGGGGTGGGATGTCACTGATGTCCGTGGACAGAACTGTCGCACCCGAACAGGACAGGATCTGTCCGCTGAGAGTGGGAGACTTTGCGGCATGACCGAGGACCGGACCCCCACCACCCAGCGGGTGCTCACCCTGCTCGACCTGCTGCAGCGCCGCTCGGTGTGGACGGGCCCGGAGCTGGCGACCGAGCTGGGCGTGACGGTCCGCTCGGTCCGCCGAGACGTCGACAGGCTGCGCGACCTGGGCTATCCGGTGGAGTCCGAGCGCGGGGCCGGCGGCGGCTACCGCCTGGGCTCCGGCCGCCGCCTGCCGCCGCTGCTGCTGGACGACAGAGAGGCCGTGGCCGTGGCGATCGCCCTTCGCCTGGCCGCCGGGGGCGCGGTGGCCGGGGTCGGCGAGCACGCGCTGGGGGCGTTGACCAAGCTCGACCAGGTGATGCCGGGCCGCCTGCGCGAGCGGGTGGCGGACGTGACCGAGTCGATGGTCACGGTGCCGGGCACGGACACCCCGGTCGAGCCGGAGCTGCTCATCGGGCTCGGCCACGCCGTCCGCGGCAGCGAACAGGTGCGGGTGGAGTACCGGGACCGCGCGGGCCGCGACACCGAGCGCCGGGTGGAGCCGTACCGGATCGTGGTCCTGGGGCGGCGCTGGTACCTGCTGGCGTTCGACCTCGAGCGCGCGGACTGGCGCACCTTCCGGCTCGACCGGATCCGGTCGGTGCACCGCAGCCGGTGGCGGTTCACCCCACGCCGGGACGTGCCGGACCCGGCGGCGCACGTGCAGCACGCGGTGACCGCCGCGCCCTACCGGTACCGGGCGCGGGTGGTGGTGTCGGCGTCGGCGGAGGAGGTGGCCGAGCTGTTCCCCGCGACCTACGCCACGGTGACAGCGCTGCAGGACGAGTCGCACCCGGACGGCCCGGCCTGCCACCTGGAGACCGGGGCCGACGACCTGGACGTGCTGGCCTGGTACCTCGCACGCCTGCCGGCGCCGTTCACGGTGGAGTCACCGGGGGGACTGCGGGAACGGTTGGCGGTGCTGGCGGGGCGGCTCGCGGATGCGGCGGGCACGCGCCCGGACCCCGACTAGGCTGGGGGCGATGACTCCCAGCCAGCCTACCCCGACCAATCCCAGCACCGCGCAGGCCCGCGTGCTGGTGGACGAGATGCTCCGCCACGGCATCACCGACGCGGTCCTGTGCCCGGGCTCGCGCAGTGCGCCCCTGGCCCTGGCCCTGGCGGCGGCCGAGCGCGCCGGCCGGCTCAGGCTGCACGTGCGGATCGACGAGCGCGGGGCCGGGTTCACCGCGCTCGGGTTGTCGATGGGGTCCAAGCGGCCGGTGCCCGTCGTCGTCACCTCCGGCACCGCGGTGGCCAATCTCCACCCGGCGATGGTCGAGGCCGCGCACTCCGGGGTGCCGATCCTGGCGCTCACCGCCAACCGCCCGCCCGAGCTGCGGGGGAGCGGTGCCAACCAGACCATCGACCAGGTCGGGTTGTTCGGGCCGCACGCGCGCACCGTGGTGGAGCTCGGCGCGGCCGGCGACCCGGAGGTCGAGCACCGCTTCTGGCGGGCCGCGATCGGCCGCGCGATCCTCACCGCCACCGCGCTGGCCGACCCGGGTCCGGTGCAGGTCGACATCTCCTTCCGCGAGCCGCTGGTCCCGGCGGAGGGCGACGAGCAGTACCGCCTCGACGCGTCCGTCGGCACGGTCCTGGACGCCGTCCCGCCCGCGGAGGAGGACCTCGCCGTGGGCGCCGACCCCGCCCCCGGGAACCCCGGCCGCGACGACGCGAGCCTCGCCGACGGTGCCCACGAGAACCCCGACGACGACGACGAGACCGGCCGCCCGGTGGCCCCGGCGGTCCGCGACCTCCCGGAGGGCCGTCCGGGCGGACGCCCGTGGGTGCAACGCGCCATGGCGGGCGTGGACTCCACCCCCGGCGCGTCTGCGGTGGCGGTGGACCTCACCCGGCGCACGCTGGTCGTGGCCGGGGCCGGCGCGCAGCCGGTGGCGGGCCTGGTCGGGGTGCCCACGGTGGCCGAACCCGGCGCCCCGGTCCCGCTGCACCCGGTGCACCCGCTCGCGATCCCGGCCCTGGATCCGGAGCAGGTCGTGGTGACCGGCCGGCCCACCCTGCACCGCGCGGTCACGGCCCTGCTGGCGGACCCGGCCGTCGACCTGGTCGTCCTCGACGCCGGACCGCACTCGCCCAACCCCACCGGCAGCGCCGCGGAGATCGCCGACACGGTGCTCACCGGCTGGGGCGCGGACCCGGCCTGGACCGCCGAGACGGACCGGGTCGACGCCCGGGTCCGCGAGACCGTCGACCGCGTCCTGGACCGGCACCTCGAGACCTCCGCCCCCACCGGGCTGCACGTGGCCCGGGCCGTGGCGCGCGGGGTCCGGGGCGGGGACAACCTCGTGGTGGGCGCCTCCAACGCCGTGCGTGACCTCTCGCTGGTCGGGCCGCTCGACCCGGACGTGTCGGTGTACGCCAACCGCGGTGCGGCCGGGATCGACGGCACCGTCTCCACCGCGATCGGGGTCGCGCTCTCGGCGCCCGGCCGCACCGTCGCGCTCATGGGCGACCTGACGTTCCTCCACGACATCTCGGGACTCCTGCTCGGCCCCCGGGAACTGCACCCCGCCGACCTGACGATCGTCGTGGCCGACGACGACGGCGGCGGCATCTTCTCCCTCCTCGAACAGGGCGACCCGCGACTGGCCACCGATTTCGAGCGGGTATTCGGCACCCCCCACGGCGCGGACCTGCGTGCCCTCTGCGTGGGCGCGGGCGTGCCCTTCACCGACACCGACCCCGCCGGCCTGGAAGCCCTGCTCGCCGGGCCGTCCGCCCCCGTCGCGCACCGCGACATCGTGCCCGAGGGCCTGCGCGTGGTGCGGGTCTCGACCAGCAGGCAGTCACTGCGAGACCTGCACGAGACCTTGCGGTCGAAGGCCGGCGGGTGACAGCCACGCGGCCGGCACCCGTCCCCGGCACGGTCTCGGCGCGGAGGATCCGGCGGGCCACGATCACCAGGCGTGTCGTGCGGGGCGTCGCCGTCGTCGTCGCCCTGTTCTCCCTCCTCGTCGCGGCGCTGATCCTCCTGGCCTGCTTCGTCAACGACCAGCGCATCGACCAGGACATGGGCAGTGCCACCGCCACCGTCACCGAGGTCACCGACCGGCGCGCGGCCGTCGAGTTCGACGCCGGCGGAGGGCGCACCGTCCGGCCCGTCACCGGCGTGTTCTACCCGACCGGCCTGGTCCAGGGGCAACGCGTGCAGGTCGAGTTCCGGCGCGCCAACCCCGACCTCGTGCGCGTGTCCGGCCGGAGCTGGACCGTCGCGATCGTGCCCGCGCTCAGCGTCCCCGCCGTGGTGATCCCGCTCGCCGCGCTCGTATACGCCGCCGCGTCACCCGGGGTTCACCAGCGGATACGACGAATTCCCCGCGCCGTCCCGCGCTGATCACCGGCCGGTGGCCTGCGGCGGCCACGCTGGGGGCGTGCGCGTAGCCATCGTCACCGAATCGTTCCTGCCGAACGTCAACGGCGTCACCAACTCCGTCCTGCGGGTGCTCGAGTACTCGCGTCGGCACGGACACGACTGCCTCGTCGTGGCCCCCTCCGGCAACGTCGGCCTGTGGCAGGGCGCCGCCGACGCACTCCGGGCCCACCCCCTGGTCAGCGGCATGGCCCCCTTCTTCGCCGGGGCCGAGGGGCCCGTCGCCGAACGCGACCACCACCTGGGCTACCCGGTGCACCGCGTGACCTCGGTCAACGTGCCCAGGATCAGCTCCCTGCCCGTCGGCGCCCCCAGCCTCTCGGTGTACAACGCCCTGCGCGACTTCGCGCCCGACGTGGTCCACCTGGCCTCCCCGTTCGTGCTCGGCGCCGCCGGGGCCGCCGCCGCCCGCGCCCTCGACGTGCTGTGCGTGGCCGTCTACCAGACCGACGTGGCCGGGTTCGCGAACTCCTACGGCTTCAGCGTGATGTCGGAGGCGGCCTGGGCGTGGACCCGCGCCCTCCACTCCTCCTGCGACCGCACCCTCGCCCCGTCCACCGCCGCGATGGACGACCTGGCCGCCCACGGCATCCCGCGGTTGTTCCGGTGGGGCCGGGGCGTGGACCACGCGCGGTTCACCCCCGCCCGCCGCAGCGAGGCCCTGCACCAACTGTGGTCGCCGGAGGGGCGGCCCGTCGTGGGGTTCGTCGGCCGGCTCGCCCCCGAGAAGCACGTCGAACGCCTGCAGACCCTGGCCGACCGCTCGGGCCCCGGCGGGGACCTGCAGCTGGTGATCGTCGGCGACGGCCCCGACCGTGCGGCCCTGCAGTCCGCCATGCCGCACGCGATCTTCACCGGCGAGCTCCACGGCGACCAGCTCGGGCAGGCCTACGCCACCCTCGACGTGTTCTGCCACGCCGGCGAGTTCGAGACGTTCTGCCAGTCCGTGCAGGAGGCGCAGGCCTCGGGCGTGCCCGTGATCGGTCCCGACCAGGGCGGCCCCCGCGACCTCGTGCAGCCCGGTGTCAACGGGTTCCTGCTCGATCCCCGCCGGTACGCCGCCGAGGTGTCCGCGACCGTCGACGCCGTGTTGGCCGAGCACGCCACGCTGGCCGCCGGCGCCCTCGACACCGTCCGCGGCCGGACGTGGGACGCCATCTGCGGCCAGCTCTTCGACCACTACGCCGCCGCCGGTGCCCGGTCCTCCACGCGTCGGCGCGGACCGCTGCGCCCCGCGCGGGCCGTGGCCTGAGCACTCCGCGGCGCACCGTGGCGGGTAGCGTCTGGGGCGTGTCTCGCGCCGATCTCGACAAGCAGCCCCGCGACGTAGCGTCCATGTTCGACGGCGTCGCCGATCGCTACGACCTCACCAACACCGTCCTGTCCGGCGGGATGGACCACGTGTGGCGCCGCCGGGCCCGCTCCCTGCTCGCGCCCCGTCCCGGCGAGAAGATCCTCGACCTCGCCGCCGGGACTGCCGTGTCCACCGTCGAGCTGGCCAAGTCCGGGGCATGGTGCGTGGCCGCCGACTTCTCGCTCGGCATGCTGCGCGCCGGCGCCGCCCGCGACGTGCCCAAGGTGGCCGGCGACGCCATGAAGCTGCCGTTCGCCGACGAGTCGTTCGACGCCGCGACCATCAGCTTCGGCCTGCGGAATGTCCAGGACACCGGCGCCGGGCTGCGGGAGATGGCGCGCGTGGTCCGCCCCGGCGGCCGGCTGGCCGTGGTGGAGTTCTCCACACCCGTGTTCCCGCCGTTCCGCGCGGTGTACATGAACTACCTGATGCGGGCGCTGCCCAAGATCGCCACGAGTGTGTCCTCCAACCCGGACGCCTACGTCTACCTGGCGGAGTCGATCCGCGACTGGCCGGACCAGGAGTCACTGCGCACGCTGATCGAGGCGAGCGGCTGGGAGCGCTGCAGCGTCACCAACCTCACCGGCGGCATCGCCGCGATCCACATGGCCCGCCGCCCCGCCTGATCAGCCGGCACCACTGACCCGCCTGATCCGCCGGTACCCCGGGCCCGGCCGCCCTGCCGCCCCACCGCAGCGCCTGATCCGGCCGCCCTGCCGGCCCGCCGCCGCACCTGATCTGGCCGCCCTGCCGGCCCGCCAGGCATTTCGGACTCAGCAGCCCCGAGGTATGCGCCCTCCGTGCACATTCCTGACGACTTGCGCGCCCTGTGTGGACCCGATCGGGCGCGTACCTCCACGGATATGTGCGCGCACGACGCGTAACTCGTTGCACGGGGCGCGGGGACTGGCGGCAGGGCCGGGCTGCGCGGGGAGTGGCTGCGCGGGGCGGGCGCGTGTTTGGGTGGGGGTCAGTCGGCGAAGAGCGGGCGGCGGTCCAGACGGCGGGCGATCGAGCCAGCGGCCCGCCAGCCGCGGGCGACCAGGTCGCGGTCGGAGTCGGAGACCGTGTTGGACATGCAGCGCACCGCCGCCGTCATCAGGGCCTGGGAGCGCATCCCGATGGGCCCGGCCAGCGGCAGGAACCACGGGAACGTCAGCAGGTGGGCGGCGTCCCGGGCGATCGCGAATGACTCACCGTAGGTGTCGCGCAGCAGTTCCGGCCAGGCGTGTGTGAGGTCGACGCCGACAGCCCGCGAGCCGGCCGCCCCCGCACCGGCGCTCGAGCGGCTGCCACCGGGGGCGCCGGCACCCGCCGGGCCGGGCCCCGAGCAGATGAGCTCGGCCAGCAGCCGCCCGCCCTCGAGGGCATAGTCGATGCCCTCGCCGTTGAGCGGGTTCACGCACGCCGCGGCATCGCCGACCGCCGCCCAGTTGCGGCCCGCCACCCCGGAGACGGCCCCACCCATCGGCAGCAGCGCGGAGGTGACCGCCCGCGGATCACCCTCCAATTCCCATTCGCCGCGGACACTACGGGCGTAGTGCTGCAGCAGGTCCTTGACCGCGACCTTCGCCGGGCGGGCCGCTGTGGCGAGGGCGCCCACGCCGAGGTTGATCTCGCCGTCGCCGAGCGGGAACACCCAGCCGTAGCCGGGCTGGATCGCGCCGGCCTCGTCGCGCAGTTCGAGATCGGACCCGATCCAGGGGTGATCGTGCCTGGCCGAGCGGACATACGACCGCGCCGCCACCGCGTACACCGTGTCGCGGTGCCAGGTCCGGCCGAGCATCTTGCCCACGGGCGAACGCACTCCGTCCGCCACGACGAGGGTCCGGCACGCGATTCTCTGCTCCCCGGCCCGGACGGCGACCACCTCGTCGTCGTCGCCCCTCTCCACGCCCGTCACGCGGACGCCGTCCAGGACCACGGCGCCGTCCTCCACGGCGGTCCGGCGCAGGCGGTCGTCGAACACGGTGCGGCGCACGGCAGAGCCGGTTCCCCCGTGCTCGCCGGCGGGCCACGGCACGCGGCGGTCGTGGCCGAAACCGCGCAGTTCCAGGCCCCGGATGGTGATGCGGTCACGCGCCCAGCCGCCCAGTCCCAGGCGGTCCACCTCGGCCATCGCGCGCGGGGTCAGGCCGTCGCCGCAGGTCTTGTCGCGGGGGAAGGTGGCCGCGTCCAGGACGGTCACCTCGCGTCCGGCGCGGGCCAGCCACGCGGCGGTGGCGGATCCGGCGGGGCCGCAGCCCACCACGAGGACGTCAGTGGAGTGGGGGAGAGGTGCAGGCGACGGCATGCCCACCATGGTCCCAGGTCGTGCGCCGGGATGGTCGCGGGGACCTCGGGCGGGGTGGGGTGGCACGGCGGGCGGGGCGGGACCGTAGTCTGTCGTGAGGGCCGGCCGACGCCGGTTCCGCAACAGGCGACGAGGACGAGTGGGGATGTCGAGCGATTCAGTGACGACCGGCACCGCGGAGACGGCGCCCGACCACACGGTGGCGGGCGTGGACGTCGGCGACGCGGCACTCGCGGCCGAATTGCAGCAGCGGCTCCACGAGGTCGAGGAACTGCTGGTCAGCCGGCTGGCGACAGGGGAGGACTTCCTCTCCGAGGTGGCCTTGCACCTGGTCACCGCGGGCGGCAAGCGGTTCCGGCCCCTGATGACCCTGCTGACCGGTGCGCTCGGCCCCGCGCCGGATCGTGAGCGGTTGGTCAAGGCGGCCGTGGTGTGCGAGATGATCCACCTCGCGACGCTGTACCACGACGATGTGATGGACGAGGCCACCATGCGCCGCGGCGTCGAGTCGGCCAACAGTCGGTGGGACAACTCCACCGCGATCCTCGCCGGCGATTTCCTGTTCGCCCACGCCTCGATGCTGCTCGCCGAGCTCGGCCCGGACGCCGTCCGGTTGATCGCGCAGACGTTCGCCGAGCTGGTGACCGGTCAGATGCGTGAGACGGTCGGGAGAGGCGACGACGACGAGGCCGGCCATTACCTCAAGGTGATCTGGGAGAAGACCGGGTCACTCATCGCGACTGCCGCGCAGTTCGGTGGCGAATTCTCGGGTGCGTCGGCCGAGGAGATCATCCGTCTGCGCAGGCTCGGTGACGCGGTGGGGATCGCGTTCCAGATCGCGGACGACATCATCGACATCGCCTCGCCGACCCACGACTCGGGCAAGACCCCGGGCACGGATCTGCGTGAGGGCGTCCACACGCTGCCCATGATCTACGCGCTGGAGGACGGCTCGCCCGACGGTGCCCGCCTGCGTGAGCTGCTGGCGCAGCCGCTGACCGACGACGCCGAGGTCGCGGAGGCCCTGGACCTGCTCCGGGCGTCCGAGGGGATGCGGCGTGCGCGGGTGACGCTGGAGAAGTACGTCGGGGAGGCGTTCGCGGAGCTGGACTCGCTGCCCGCCGGCCCCGCCAACGAGGCGCTGCGTCGGCTCGTGCGGTACACCGTCGACCGCGTCGGCTGACGTCCCCGCGCCGGCCAAGAGCCCTTCGCGCGCCGGCCAGGC
>CAYFRF010000015.1:30830-37903 GCA_964345415.1 uncultured Microbacter sp.
CGCGCCGGCCAGGCGCCCCTCCCCACGCCGGCCAAGCGCCCTCCCCGAGATCCGCTCCCCTCCCTCCGGATCCGCTACCCGCGTGGCGGTAGAGGATGAGGAGGCGGAGTAGCGAAGTTGTGAGGGCTGGGCGGGGCCTGCCGGGTGGTCAGGGCGTGCGGTCAGGGCGGGTGGTCACTGCGCGGTGGCACGGGGGTACAGCGTGACCTGCACGGTCTTGGCGACGAGCCGGACCGGTGATCCCGGCACCAGCGCGAGTTCGGCCGCGGAGCGGCTGGTGATCTCGGCCTCGACGAGCTGACCGTCCCGCAGCTCCGCGGACACCCGCGTCAACGGGCCGGACGGGGTCAGGGAGACCACGGTCGCGGGCCAGTCGTTGCGCGCGCTGCCGGTCGCGCCGTCGTCCGGGAGGTGGACCGTGACCGCGCGGGGGTCGACCGTCGCGATCGCCCGTTCGCCGGCCACCCAGGGAACCGCCGTGGACCGGATGCCCGCCACCGTGTCCCCTCCGGCGGTGTGGAGGATCGCGTCGTCGTCGTCGTCGTCGTTGTTGTCGTGGTCGCCGTGATCTCCGCCGCGGGACGCCAGCCCCTCGATGAGGGACACCCCGGCCATCCGCGCCGCGAAGTCGGTGCCGGGACGGGCGAGGACCTCCTCCACCGGGCCCGACTGCACGACGCGCCCCCGGTCGATCACCGCGACGTCCTGCGCCAGCGCCCACAGATCGAGCGGATCGTGGGTCACCAGCACCACCGTCCGGCCGGCCAGCCGCTCGGCGAGCAGTCGCCGGATCTCCGGGGCCACCTCCACATCCAGGGCGGCCAGGGGCTCGTCGAGCAGGATCAACTCGGGATCCACGGCCAGCGCCCGGGCGATCGCCACCCGCTGGGCCTGTCCGCCCGACAGCTGGTGCGGCTTGCGGTCGGCGAGCGGGCCGCAGCCCACAGCCTCCAGTTCGGCGAGCGCGCGGGCCCGCGCCCGGGAACGGGAGACGCCGCGCGACCTCGGCCCGAAGGCCACGTTGGCCGCCGCGGTCAGGTGCGGGAAGAGCCCCGCCTGCTGGTCGAGCGAGACCACGCGCCGTCGATGCGCCGGCACGTGGAGGCGCCCTGCGCTGACAGGACTGCCGTTGATCCGGACGTCGCCGGAATCGGGGCGCAGGTGACCGGCCAGCAGGGCCAGCGCCGTGGACTTGCCCGAGCCGTTGGCACCGATGAGCGCCAGCCGGCGGCCGCGGGGGACGGTGAGGTCGAGCTCGACGTCGCGGGCCTCGACCCGGCAGTCCAGCCGCGCGGCGGGGTGATCGGAGGCGTCCGGCTCGGCGGGGCGGTTCACGTCGGCCGCGTGCACGGGCTCAGCCACGGCTCACCGTCCAGCGTCGTGACACCCACGCCGAGACCGCCATGAGGACCGCGGCCACCACGATGAGCAGCAGCGCGAGCGCGAGAGCGGTGGCCGAATCCGACTCGCGGCTCAGGTAGATCTCCAGCGGCAATGTCCGGGTGGTGCCCTGCAACGAGCCCGCGAAGGTGAGCGTGGCGCCGAACTCGCCGAGCGCGCGGGCGAACGACATGGTCGCCCCGGCGACCAACGCGGGCAGCACCATCGGCAGCGTGACCCGCAGCAGGACCCGGGTGGGGGAGGCGCCCAGCGACGCGGCCGTCCGCTCCAGCCGTGCGTCGACCGAGCGCAGGGCCCCCTCCACCGCCACCACCAGGAACGGCATGGCGACGAAGGTCTGGGCGATCACCACCGCGGTGGTGGTGAACCCGATCTCGATGCCCATCACCGACAGATGCCGGCCCACCACGCCCGTGCGGCCGAGCGTGGTGAGCAGGGCCAGGCCGGCGACCACCGGGGGCAGGACCATGGGCAGTACCGTGACCGTCCGGGCCACGCTCGCGAGCACCCCGGAACTGCGGGCGAGCACCACCCCCAGCGGCGTGCCGAGCAGCACGCACAGCACGGTGGTGACCGCGCAGGTGCGCAGGCTGAGCCACGCCGCATCTTGCGCGGCCGTCGACGTGAGCAACTGCGGGGCATCCGCCCACGGGATGCGGGTGGCCATGCCGACCAGCGGGACGGCGGTGAAGAGCACCGCCACCACGGCGGCGACGAGCAGCCATCGGGGCAGCGGGGGGCGGATCACGGTCGGCTACCGGTCACGGCGCGTCGAGGTGCAGGGGAGTCTGCGGTCACGGGGCGCCGAAACCGTAGCCCTGCAGGACGGACCGCCCGGTGGTGCCGGTGACGGTCTCGACGAACTCCCTCGCCAGCGCCGGATCCGCGGCCTCCTCGAGGACGGCGATCGGGTAGAGGTTGGGATCATCGGCGGCGCCGTCGATCCCGATCTGCTGAACCTTGTCACCCGCGGCCGTGGCATCGGTGGCGTACACGATCCCGGCGTCGGCCTCGCCGGACTCGACCTTGCCGCGCACGTCCGTCACCTTGGACTCCTCGGACACCGGCTGCAGCGTCAGCCCCTTGGCCTCGGCCAGCGCCGCCGTGGCGTTGCCGCAGGGCACGCCCTCGGCGCACACGACCAGCCGGGTGCCGTCGAGCGAGGAGTCGAAGCCGGTGATCCCGGCCGGGTTGCCGGGCGGGGTGATGAGCGTGAGCACGTTGGTCGCGAACAGGGTCGGCTCGCCGGCCACCAGCCCCTCCTCGACAGCCCGGTCCAAGTTCTTCTCGTCCGCCGAGGCGAACACGTCCGCCGGGGCACCGCCGGCGATCTGGTCCACCAGCCCCGAGGACCCGTCGAACGACAGCCGCACCTCGACCCCCGGGTTCTCCGCCTCGAACCGCTCGGCGATCTCGGTGAACGCGTCGGTGAGCGACGCGGCGGCGAACACGGTCAGGGTCTGTGACGCCGCGACGTCGTCGTCGCCCCCCGAGCTGCACCCCGCCAACACGGACAGCCCCACGACCGCACCCAGCGCGGCGCCTGCGAGACGACGGATCATTCCGGAGCTCCCTCGATCACGACACTGGTGGCCTTGACCCGCGCGGTTGCCAGCGAGCCGGGGACCAACCCCAGCTCGCGGACGGCCTCGGTGGAGACGAGCGAGACGACCCGGTACGGGCCGCACTGGATGTCGACCTGCGACATGACCTCGTCCGACTTGACGGCGGTGACGAGGCCGCGGAAGGAATTGCGCGCGCTGACCGGCGCGGCATCGGCGCCGGCCGCGTCGGCGTGGCCCGCCGCGCGCTCCTGGGCCAGGCGGGCCAGCTCGGCGCCCTCGACGGTCTTCCGGCCGGCCTCGTCGGCGTGTTCGGTGAGCTCGCCGCGCTCGAGCCAGCGGCGCACGGTGTCGTCACTGACCCCCATCAGGGCCGCAGCCTCGCCGATTCGCAGTTGCGTCATAAAGCGCAGCATAACTCCGCACATGCGGAGCCCGGGCGGTCTTGGTGTGTGCTTCTGCGTTCAGGAGCGGGGCGGTCAGGCGGTGGCTGGGGGGTTGCGCATCCATTTGGTGCCGATGAAGATGCACAACCCCCGAGCCGGGTGCCGGATATGAAGCGCAAATGCTGAAGGGGTGCGCGGCCGGCCGCCGGCGCCGGGTCAGCGGTAGTTGGTGAACTGCAGCGCCACCTCGAAGTCGGCGCCCTTGAGCAGTGCGATGCACTCCTGCAGGTCATCGCGCTTCTTGGAGGACACGCGGATCTCCTCGCCCTGGATCTGCGCCTTGACGCCCTTGGGGCCCTCGTCGCGCAGGAGCTTGGTGATCTTCTTGGCGTTCTCCTTGTCGATCCCCTGCTTGAGCGAACCGACCAGGCGGAAGGCCTTGCCCGACGGCATGGGCTCGCCCACCTCGAGCGCCTTCATGCTCAGGCCGCGGCGGACGAGCTTCTCGATGAACACGTCCTTGGCGGCCAGCACGCGGTCCTCGGAGTTGGCGACGATCTCCACCGCGTCCTCGCCCTTCCACTCGATGCCCGCATCGGTGCCACGGAAGTCGTAGCGGGTGCCCAGCTCCTTGGCCGCCTGGTTGAGGGCGTTGTCCACCTCCTGACGGTCGAACTCCGAGACGATGTCGAACGAGGACTCCGAGGCCATGGACGCGCTCTCCTGACGGGTAGTGGGGATCGAACCGGACGTTGAGGCCCAGGCTACCCGCCCCCGGCGGCCCCCGATTTGGCACCGGCGGGCATGGTCGTTGTATCGTGTCTAAGCGCCCTCAAGGGTGCACGCCAGATTGCCCGAGCGGCCAAAGGGAGCGGATTGTAAATCCGTCGGCTTAGCCTTCGTTGGTTCGAATCCATCATCTGGCACTCGAGAACCCCTGCCACAAGCGGGGGTTTTCGTGCATTTCGGGGAAGCCGGCGGAAGCCGGGGGTGATAGGGGCGCGCCCGACCCCGCGCCGGCACCCATCCGCGCCCGCGCCGGCGCCCATCAGAACCGGCACCCATCCGCGCCCGCGCCGGCTCCGAAGCACAGGGCATGACACTCCTCTCGCCGACCGCTGCGCACCGGATGACCGCCCGCGACCTGCCGGCGGGTCTGGGGCCCGCGGTGGCCGAGTGGGCCGAGGACCTGGACCACACCATCCGCTCGGGCAAAGGCGTGCGCGCGGCGTTGTTCGAGGCCACCTATGACGCGTGCGGCGGCGACGACCCGGCGGTGCGGGCCCGGGTGGGGGAGGCGCTGGAGTTGCTGCACGAGGCGTTCCTGGTGCACGACGACCTGGTCGACGGCGACGACCGACGCCGCGGTGAGCTCAACCTGCAGGGCCGCACCCGGGCCCGCGCGGCCGCGCGCGGCGCCCAACCCCACACCGCGGGGCACGTGGCCACGGCCGGGGGCCTCCTCGGCGGGGATCTGCTGTTGGTCGCCGCGATGGGCCAGTTCGCCCGGCTGCCGCTGCCGGCGCCGCTGTCGGACGCGGCCCTGACCGAGGTGGAGCGGGCGGTGGTGGCGTCGATCGCGGGGGAGTACGCGGACGTGCACGGCGCCGCCGTCCGGGAGACCGCCGGGTGTGACCGGGCGCTGGCGATCGGCGCGGCCAAGACCGCCGCCTACACGGTCACGCTGCCGTTGGTGCTGGGTGCACTGCTGGCCGGGGCCGAGGAGCCCGCGATCGACGCGTTGCGCGAGGTGGGCCGGCGCCTGGGCACCGCCTACCAGGTGGTCGACGACGTGCTGGGTGTGTTCGGTGACCCGGCGGTGACCGGCAAGTCCAACGAGAGCGACCTGGTGCGCCGCGCGCCGACGATCCTGCTGTCGTTCGCCGCGACCACCGAGGCGTGGCCGCGCATCGACGCCGCGCTGGATCCGGCCAGCCCCGACCCGGACGCCGCGAGGGAGCTTCTGCGCGACTGCGGTGCCGATGCCTACGCTCTGGGGGTGGCGGCCGATCTGGTGACCCGCGCCCGCGACGCACTGGACCGCCCGGCGGTGCCGGACCCCGTCCGCGTCGCGCTCGGCCCCCACCTGGAGACCGCCCTGGAGAGGACCCGATGACCGCCACGAACCCCCACGAGGAGTTCACCGCAGCCGCCCGTGCGTGTGCCGACGTGCTGCTGCGCCGCTACTCGACGTCGTTCGCGTTGGCGTGCCGGCTGCTCGCGCCGGCCACCCGCCCGCACGTGGCGGCGATCTACGCGTGGGCGCGCGTGGGGGACGAGGTGGTGGACGGGGCGATGGACGACCCGGCCGCCGCGCGTGAGCTCATCGCCGAGGCCCGTCGCCGCACCCACCGGGCCATCGCGCAGGGGATGGACCCGGATCCCGTCACCCATGCGTTCGCCGACACCGCCCGCCGGTTCGGGATCGGGGCGGCGTTGGTGGACCCGTTCTACGATTCGATGGAGGCGGACCTGGACGTGGCGGTGCACACCGAGGAGTCGCTGGCGCGCTATATCCACGGGTCGGCGGAGGTGATCGGGGAGATGTGTCTGCGTACGTTCGCCGGGGGAGGACTGGGGGACGACGACGACATGGCGGCGGGCGCCCGCGCACTGGGGGCCGCGTTCCAGAAGGTCAATTTCCTGCGTGATGTCCGGGAGGACTCGATCGAACTCGGCCGCAATTACCTGCCCGGCCGTGACCCCCGCTCCCTCTCGGAGGAGGACGTACGGGAGTTGGCCGACGATGTGGATGCGGACCTGCGCACCGCCCGCGCGGCGATCGAGCGGATCCCGGGCCGCGACCGGCTGGCCGTCCTGGCAGCCCACGACCTGTTCGCGGAGCTCAACAACCGTATCCGGGCGGCCGGCGCGAGCGGGGTGAGCGCGGGCCGGGTGCGGGTGCCCGACCCGGTGAAGCTGGTGGTGATCGCCCGGGCCGCGGCCTCCGGTCGTGGCCGCCGCGCCGCCGGGTCACGGGCGGTGGTCCGGTGAGCGGGCAGCGGTTCTCCCCGCGGGACGCGGTGGACCGGGTGCGACGTCGTCGTCGTCGTGAATCTTCTCCCCACGGGCGTTCACCCCACGGCCCCGTCGTGGTGGTGGGCGGCGGCATCTCCGGCCTGGCCACCGCGGCGCTGCTCGCCCGCGAGGGGCGGCAGGTGACGCTGGTCGAGGCCGCGGACGAGGTGGGCGGGCGCGCCGGCAGTTGGTCGGCGGGCGGGTTCCGGTTCGACACCGGCCCGTCCTGGTACCTCATGCCGGAGGTGTTCGACCACTTCTTCCGCCTGTGCGGCACCACCGCCGACGAGCACCTGGACCTGGTGCGCCTGGACCCCGGCTACCGCGTCTACTTCGAGGGCCGCGACCAGCCGGTCGACGTGCGCTCGGACCGCGCGGCGTCGCAGGCCCTGTTCGAGTCGCTCGAACCCGGCGCCGGGGCGGTGCTGGGCCGCTACCTCGACTCGGCCCGCGCCACCTACGACCTGGCCCTGCGCCGGTTCCTCTACACCAACTTCACCTCCTACCCGGCGCTCGTGCGGCCGGACGTGCTCGCCCGCGCCGGCACCCTGGTGGCCCGGTTGGTGCAGCCGCTGCAGTCGTACGTGGCGCGGCGTTTCTCGGACCTGCGGATCCAGCAGATCCTCGGGTACCCGGCGGTGTTCCTGGGGTCCTCGCCGTACCTGGCGCCGTCGATCTACCACCTCATGAGCCACCTCGACCTCAC
>CAYFRF010000016.1:0-5526 GCA_964345415.1 uncultured Microbacter sp.
GGCCCTCGCCGGTGCTGGCGCCCCTGACGCTCCCCGCGATGTCGCCGAACGACACGACGGCGGGCAGGATCCGCTCCGAGCCGAAGATCTCGGCGAGTCGGTTCAGCCGCGGGTCCGGCAGGTCCACCACGCCGACGTTGGGCTCAATGGTGGCGAACGGGTAGTTCGCCGCGAGCACGTCGTTGTTGGTCAGGGCGTTGAACAGGGTCGACTTACCGACGTTGGGCAGTCCGACGATTCCGAGGGTGAGGCTCACGGGACCCGAGTCTACGTCCCGCTCCCCCGCGGGCCCGCCTCGCCACCCACGCCGGTGTCCGGCAGCACACCGCCGCTCCCTCTGACATCATGAACCCCATGAGTGACGAGCCGGTGCGTTCACCCACGCAGGAGTCCGACGAGCCCCACGTCGACCGGTCAGTTCTGATCGGCATAGGTGGCCGCTGGCTCACCGACTGGGCGCTGAGACTGTCGATCGTGCTCGTGGCCGGCTGGCTGCTGTCGCAGGTCGGAGGCGCGCTGTGGGTCGGCATCCTGCCGATCCTCCTGGCGCTCATCGTCTCCACCGTGTTGTGGCCACCCACCGGTTGGATGGTCCGGCATCGGGTGCCGGCGTCCCTGGCCTCACTCATCTCGATCGTGGGCGCACTGGGGATCATCTCGGGGATCATCGCCCTGATCGCACCATCGATCGTCGAACAGAGTGTGCAGCTCGCCGATCAGACCTCCGAGGCGATCGGCGAAGTCCAGGACTGGCTGCGCGGCCCTCCCCTCAACATCCGCGACGAGCAACTCGACAGAGTTCTCAACCAGCTCAGCAGCACCCTGCAGGACAGGGGCGACCAGATCGCGACCGGCGTCTTCACGGGCGTGAGCGCAGTCGGATCGTTTGTCGTGACCCTCGTTCTGGTGTTGGTGCTGACGTTCTTCTTCATCAAGGACGGCCCCCGGTTCCTGCCGTTCGTCCGCCGTACCGTCGGCCGTAACGCCGGGCGGCACCTCACCGAGGTGCTCACCCGCTGCTGGAACACCCTCGGTGGATTCGTCCGTACGCAGGCGATCGTCTCGTTCGTCGACGCCTTCTTCATCGGTCTCGCCCTGGTGCTCTTGGGGGTCCCACTGGCGTGGGCGCTGGCGGTCATCACGTTCCTGGCCGGCTTCATCCCGATCGTCGGTGCGATCACCGCGGGCGCGCTGGCCGTCCTCATCGCCCTCGTGGCCAACGGTCTGACCACCGCGATCATCGTGCTGGTGGTGATCATCGCGGTGCAGCAGCTGGAGAGCAACGTGCTCCAGCCGATCCTCCAATCGCGGGCGATGAACCTCCACCCAGTGGTGATCCTGCTCGGCGTGGCCGCCGGTGGCGCCCTGTTCAGCATCATCGGCGCACTCCTGGCAGTTCCAGTGCTGGCAGTGATCGCGGTGATCCTGCGCTACATCGGCGAGCAGATCGATCTGCGTACGGGCGACGTCACTGCCTCCGATCTGGCGTCCGCGACGGACGAAGGCAGATTGACGGCCTGGCTCGGCGAAATGTCCAGCTCCCGGTTCGCCGCCCTACGTAAGAGCAGCAGCGAGATCATGGCCGGGATCAAAGACGAGAGACCTGATATCGCCACGCCCGACGGCATGCAGGTGTCCGAGGCTGTTCCGGTGGTGGTGGAGACCGAGGACGACGACGCCGACGGTCAACCGTCCACCAGTGACCCCGGGACGTCCCCGGAATCTCTGCCCCCTGCCGGCCCCGTCGATCCGGCCGCGATGACGGGCGAGCGCCCCTCCCCTGCCGAGCAGAAGCCCAATCCGTTGCGGCGATTCGGCCGATTCCTCGCCCGTCGTCTCGAGGGTTAGAGTCTTTCCCCGTGAGCAAACGCAGGAGTGGACGGGTGCCCGCCGACGAGAGGTCGGTGGTGTCCTCGATGCGTGGGCTGCCCGCGTGGACCACGGTGCTGCTGACGGTGGCCATCACGCTGACGGGCGTGGCGATCGACTCCCTCTCGGGAGAACTCGGTGCCGCGTTCACGGTCGCGTTCTTCGTCGGCTGCGTGCTCGCGGTGCTGATGGTTGCGCGTCGTGCCCTGTTCGTGGCCGGGGTGCAGCCGCCGATCATCATGGCGGCCCTGGTGCCGTTGGCCTATGTGGTGGCCGGAGTGGGCGGCGGCGCGGGACTGTTCTCGCGCACCCAGATCATCTCGATCGCTCTCCCGCTGGCGACCCGGTTCCCGCTGATGCTCACCACGACTGTCGTGGTGGTGGTGCTGGCGCTGATCCGGGCGTTCATCCTCCAGCCGCGCAGTGGACGCCCCGCACCGCGCGCATACGGCAGCGCCCCGGCACACGCCCGCCGCTGAGGCAGGTGCACGCCGGGGCGTCGTCCGGCGCCGCACACTCCGGAGTACCGCTGGAGGCGGTCTCACCGCGGCGCGGCACAGTCCTCCGGGGTGTCAGGCCTTGTTCTTCTCGGTGATCCGGAGCTCGCGCGGCAGCGCGAAGGTGATGGTCTCCTGTGCGGTGCGCACGGTGGAGACGTCGCTGTAGCCGTGCTCGTCGAGCAACTCCACAACTCCGCGGACGAGGATCTCGGGTACCGAGGCCCCCGAGGTCACGCCGACGGTTGTGACGCCCTCGAGCCAGGCCAGGTCGATCTCGTCGGCGTAGTCCACCAGGTAGGAGGCCTTCGCGCCGGCCTGGAGGGCCACCTCGACGAGGCGCACCGAGTTGGACGAGTTGGTCGACCCCACCACGATCACCAGGTCACAGTCCGGGGCCATGGCCTTGACCGCACTCTGCCGGTTCTGGGTGGCGTAACAGATGTCGTCGGACGGCGGGTCGATGAGCGTGGGATACTTCTCCTTGAGGCGACGGACCGTCTCCATGGTCTCGTCCACGCTCAGGGTGGTCTGGGAGAGCCAGATCAGCTTCTCCGTGTCCGCGGGGACCTCGAGGGCGTCGACGGAGTCCGGCCCGTCCACCAGCGTCACGACCTCGGGGGCCTCACCCGCGGTGCCCTCGACCTCCTCGTGACCCTCGTGACCCACCAGGAGGATCTGGTAGCCCTCGCGGGCGAACCGCTTGACCTCGGTGTGCACCTTGGTCACCAGCGGGCAGGTGGCGTCGAACGTCCGAAGTTCCATGCTCTTGGCGCTCTCGCGGACCGCCGGCGAGACGCCGTGGGCGGAGAACACGAGGTTGGCCCCGTGCGGGACCTCGTCGGTCTCGTCGACAAAGATCACGCCCCGCTTGGTGAACGATTCCACGACGTACTTGTTGTGGACGATCTCCTTGCGCATGTAGAGCGGCGCACCATGCTTTTCCAGGGCTTTCTCGACGGTCTCGACTGCCCGGTCGACTCCGGCACAGTAGCCACGCGGTTCGGCGAGCAGGACTCGCTTGGTTGCCGGTTCGGCGATCATGTCGGTCTTCTCGGTCATAATCCCCAGGGTACGGTTCATACTGGATTTCGACCATTTAGTCTCCCGGACGCCCCCGGGCAGGAAGGTTCGCATGCTACGACCCCTGTTCCTCACCCGCGCCTCGATCGGTCTCGCCGCCACCGCGGTCGAGAACGTCGCCGCGCTCCCCGGCCGCGCCGCGGAGGCGGTGGCGGCGCTGCCCGGGGTCCCGGTCAAGGTCGCCGGCAGCCTCGTGCAGTCCTACCTCCATGCAGGTAAGACGCTCACCGACCTCGCGGTCAAGGGCGATGCCGTGCTGGCGGCGGTGTTCCCCGCCCGGGCCGACCATCCCGAGTGGGCGACCTTCGACGAGGACCTGGACACCGGTACCGCCGCGGCCGGTGGAGCCCCCGGCGGCCCCGACGTGCCGACCGGGCGCGTGGCCCCCCGCGACGCGTGAGCGGCTCGTCCCCGGGGGCTCCGAGCAGCCCTGAACAGCCGTGGCCTGTCCGGGTTGTCTCCGACCAGATCGCGGCATGGATCCACCGGCTCGGCGCGGTGTGGGTCGAGGGGCAGATCACCCAGCTCAGCCTTCGCCCGGGCACGCGCACGGCATTCCTCACGCTGCGTGACCCGTCGGTGGACAACTCGCTCACCCTCACGTGCCCGCCGAAGCTCATCTCCGGGTCGCCGGTGCCGGTCACCGAGGGCAGTCGCGTCATCGTGCGGGGCACCCCCCGCTTCTACACGGGCCGCGGTTCGTTCTCCCTGCAGGTGTCGGAGATCCGCCCGGTGGGCGTGGGTGAACTGCTGGCGAGGATCGAGCGGCTCAAGCAGGCGCTCGCCGCCGAGGGCCTGTTCGATCCCAGGCTCAAGCGCCCGTTGCCGTTCCTGCCAGGCTGTGTGGGCCTCATCACCGGCCGTGCCAGTGCCGCCGAGCGCGACGTGGTGGAGGTGGCCCGCGGCCGCTGGCCGGACGTCCGGTTCGCCATCCGCAACACCGCCGTCCAGGGTGTCTCCGCCGTGCCCCAGATCCTGGACGCGCTCGCGGAACTGGATGCCGACCCCGCTGTCGACGTCATCGTCCTCGCCCGCGGCGGCGGGTCCGTCGAGGACCTCCTGCCGTTCTCCGACGAGGCGCTGATCCGCGCCATCTCACGGTGCCGCACACCGGTGGTCAGTGCGATCGGTCACGAGCCGGACTCGCCACTGTCCGACCTGGTGGCTGATCTGCGGGCCGCCACCCCCACCGATGCGGCCAAACGCGTTGTACCGGACGTCGCAGAGGAACGCCGCCGTATCGCCGAGGCCCGCTCCCGTACCGCCCGCGCCCTGCGCGGCTGGGTCGAGCGTGAGCAGCAGCAGCTCACGGCCCTCCGGTCGCGACCCGTGCTCGCCGATCCGTACGGGCTCGTGGAGCAACGCGCGGAGCTGGTGTCCGAGGCGCTGCGCGCGGCCCGCCGCGACATCACCCGGATCATAGAGTCCGAGTCCACCTCCCTGGGGCACCTGTCCGCCCGGCTCACGACGCTGGGCCCGGCAGCCACGCTCGCCCGCGGCTACGCGGTGGTGCAGTCGGTGGCCGGCCCGAACGACGGCCGCGTGGTGTCCTCCATCACCGACGCCCCGCCCGGCTCGCAGCTGCGGATCCGCGTCGCCGACGGAGCGCTGTCCGCGGCCGTGCTGGGTGCCACCCCGGCGGCCGGGCGACCCGCCCCTCCACCGCCGACCCCGCGGCGACCCGCACCACCGGAACGAACTCCCACGGAGCCCCCACCGCCGGAGCACACATCCCCGGCGAACACTCCCCCGGAGCCCACCTCCCCCACCACCGAGGAGCAGTCCTGATGTCCGACGAACAGATCCCCGTCTCCGAGCTGGGTTACGAGAAGGCCCGCGACGAGCTGATCGAGGTGGTGCGGATCCTCGAGGCCGGCGGCCAGGACCTCGACTCGTCGCTGGCACTGTGGGAGCGGGGCGAGGAGCTCGCCGCGCGGTGCACCGAGCACCTGGACGGCGCACGCCGGCGAATCGACGCGGTGCTGGGCCGCGACGACGAGGCCGACCACGATCACAGCTGAGACCCCGCGCCCGGCCCTACGCCGCCCCGCCCCGCCCCGCGACTACGCCGCGCCGC
>CAYFRF010000016.1:5626-31666 GCA_964345415.1 uncultured Microbacter sp.
CCCCGCGACTACGCCGCGCCGCCCCGCCCCGCGACTACGCCGGCCCGCGCCCACAGATCGATCGCTTTTCTGCAGGCATCGGCCGAGTGTCTCCCTGCAGGAACGCGATCGGTTTTCACGGAATGCGACGGATTTTCACCGATCGCGACCGAGTGTTACCGGCCAGCGCCGCCGGCTCCGGGATGCGCCCTGCCACGCCGTGGCATGCACGCCCCGCCATGACTGTCGCGTCGCGCCCTGGCTTGCACGCCCCGTCGCGACTAGCGCGGTGTCAGCGGCGGGGTGTCCTGGGCGGCCGCCGCCAGCGCCTCGAAGTCCGAGGTCGGCGCCGAGCCTGTCACGCCGAGCCGCACGTCGTCCATGTCCAACACCCAGACCGGCCGCACGTCGTCGCCGGTGTAGACGGACCACTCGAGGCCCGAGACCGGCACGATCGTCCGGCTGGGTCGCGGCTGGCCGTCGATCGACCTGAACACGTCCTCGGGGGCGTCGGACTGGATCAACTCGACGTAGCTGCGCTCGCCCGTCACCCAACCGACATGACTCGAGACAGTGTTGCCGAGCCCCTGGACCCGCCCGGAGTTCGCGGTCCACCCGTCGGGAACCTCGGGCGAACGGATCGGGAAGTCGAGGGTGCGGGCGTCCTGGGCGAGCGAAGCCTGCGCGTCGAACTCGCGGATCGGCCCCTGCTCGGGCCCGGACGGACTGAACGAACACTGACCCATGAGGCCGGCGAAGGCCCCCACGATGACCATGAGCACCACCACCGACCAGAACATGTCACGGTTGCCCTGCAGAATTCTCGGTTTCGACTCAGCCACGGCTGCGAGTATCCCACTCGGCGGCGACGCACCCGACGCGCGGTCTACGGCCGCGCCCCCGACGTGGAACAATGAGCACCGACCATCACAGCCGCACCGCGTCCGGACACCACCGCGCGGAGCTACGTCCCGAGGAGCCCCACGACTCATGTCTGACCCCAAGCGCCCTGATCGAAATCTCGCCATGGAGCTGGTCCGCGTGACCGAGGCCGCGGCGCTGGCCGCCGGCCGCTGGGTCGGTCGGGGTGACAAGAACGGTGGCGACGGCGCCGCGGTGGACGCGATGCGCGAGCTCATCTCCACCGTCGAGATGGACGGCGTCGTGGTGATCGGCGAGGGCGAGAAGGACGAGGCCCCCATGCTCTACAACGGCGAGCGTGTCGGCACCGGCACCGGCCCCGAGGTGGACGTGGCGGTGGACCCGATCGACGGCACCCGCCTCATGGCGGAGGGCCGCCCCAACTCGATCGCCGTGATCGCGGTGGCCGAGCGCGGCGCGATGTTCGACCCGTCCGCGGTGTTCTACATGCGCAAGATCGCGGTGGGCCCGGAGGCGGTCGGCAAGATCGACCTCTCCAAGTCCACCGAGTGGAACATCCGGTCGGTGGCCGAGGCCAAGAACATCGACGTGGGAGACCTGACGGTCTGCGTCCTGGACCGTCCCCGTCACGCAGAGCTGATCGCCGAGATCCGCGCCGCGGGCGCCAAGGTCCGCCTGATCATGGACGGCGACGTGGCCGGCGCGGTCGCCACCGCGACCGACGGCAGCTCCGTCGACATGCTCATGGGCGTCGGCGGCACCCCGGAGGGCATCATCGTGGCCTGCGCCATGAAGTGCATGGGCGGCGAGATCCAGGGTCAGCTGTGGCCGCAGGACGAGGCGGAGCGCCAGAAGGCCGTGGACGCCGGCCTGGACGTGGACGCGATCCTCACCACGGACGACCTGGTCAAGGGCGACAACTGCTTCTTCGCCGCGACCGGCATCACCAACGGCGACATGGTCCGCGGCGTGAGCTACCGCGCCAACGGCGCCATCACCCGCTCGCTGGTCATGCGCTCCAAGTCGGGCACGGTCCGCCACGTCGAGGCCCGCCACAAGATGGAGAAGCTCCGCGAGTTCTCGGCAGTCGAGTACGGCCAGACCAACTGATTCCTCCCCGGCGCCGCCGCGAGCCCTGTGCGGCGGCGCCGGCGCGCCTATCGTGGCGGTATGGCTGATCAGACCGAGTACCGAATCGAACACGACACGATGGGCGAGGTCCGCGTCCCCGTCGACGCACTCTGGCGAGCCCAGACCCAGCGCGCGGTGGAGAACTTCCCGGTCTCCGGCCGGGGGCTCGAGCGGGCACAGATCCGCGCCCTGGGACTGCTCAAGTCCGCCTGTGCGACCGTCAACGGCCAGCTGGGACTGTTGGATCAGGAGAAGGTCGACGCAATCGTGGCGGCGGCCGGCCGGATAGCCGAGGGTGAGCTGGACTCGCAGTTCCCGGTGGACGTCTTCCAGACCGGCTCCGGCACCAGCTCCAATATGAACGCCAACGAGGTCATCGCCTCGCTCTGCGCGGCGGCCGGGGTCACCGTGCACCCGAACGACGACGTGAACATGTCGCAGTCGTCGAACGACACCTTCCCCACCGCCACGCATGTCGCGGCCACCGAGGTGGTGATCAGCGACCTGGTGCCGGCGCTGACCGTGCTCGCCGAGTCCTTCGAGTCCAAGGCCGAACAGTGGCGCGAGGTGGTCAAGGCCGGACGCACCCACCTCATGGACGCGGTCCCGGTCACGCTGGGCCAGGAGTTCGGTGGGTACGCCCGCCAGATCCGGGCCGGCATCGAGCGGGTCGTGGCCACACTGCCGCGCGTGGGTGAGCTCCCGATCGGCGGCACCGCGGCCGGTACCGGTCTCAACGCCCCCGACGGATTCGGCTCCGCGGTGGTGGAGCAGCTGCGCTCCCTCACGGGCCTCGGAGAGCTGCGCCTGGCCGTGGACCCGTTCGAGGCGCAGTCCGCCCGGGATGGACTGGTCGAGCTGTCGGGCGCACTGCGGACTATCGCGGTGTCGCTGACCAAGATCGCCAACGACATCCGCTGGATGGGCTCCGGGCCCATGACCGGCCTGTCCGAGGTACACCTGCCGGACCTGCAGCCGGGGTCGTCCATCATGCCGGGCAAGGTCAACCCGGTCCTGTGCGAGACCGTCGCGCAGGTCGCCGCGCAGGTCGTGGGCAACGACGCCGCGGTGGCCTGGGCGGGCGCGAGCGGCGCGTTCGAGCTCAACACCGCCATCCCGCTGATGGCGCGCAACGTCCTGGAGTCGGTGCGGATCCTCTCGACCTCGTCGGTGCTGTTCGCCGAGCGGTGCATCGACGGGATCGAGCCCGACGTGGACCGCATGCGTCGCCTGGCCGAGTCCTCACCCTCGATCGTCACCCCGCTCAACTCGGCGATCGGCTACGAGGAGGCTGCGCGGGTGGCCAAGTACGCGCTGGCCGAGGGGCTGACCATCCGCGAGGCAGTGATCGCGCTCGGGTTCGTGCCCGACCAGCTGAGCGAGGAGGAACTCGACCGGCGGCTCGATGTGTTGGGGATGACCGGGCTCGACCGCGAGCGCTGACCGGGACCAGGCAGCCGGGCTATCCGGGGTACTCGATCACCTGGATGGCCCGGTCCTGCACCTGGATGCGGCCGTTCTGGAACTCGGAGTACGTCAGTTCGTCCTCTGTTGTCTCGTCGGTGACCGGCCAGCCCAGTGGGCCGGCCGGCCCTCCGTGATCCACGTACGTCTCCAGGATCTGCCCGCGCACGATCCGGGCGCCGGTCTCGGCGGACCAGTAGACGGTGCCGGAGGTGAACTCCTGCACCCGGCCACCCTCCACCTCCTCGGCGGGGGCGAGCGGGGCCCGTAGGGCAAGACGCCCACCCTTGGCCTCGTCATACCGCTGGTAGATCGCCATGGTGGTGGTGAACTCATCGTCACCGATCTGCACCACGATCGGATCCTCCGCATCGGAGCCCGCATCCCGGTCGGCCGAGGCGGTCTGCCCTCCGCAGGCGGCGAGCGTCAGCGACAGCGCGGCTGCGAGTGACAGCGCGAAGACCTGGTTGACGCGGCGTGACATGGGTTCTCCTCGGGAGCTCGAGTCCGACCGGGGCGCGTGCGGGGAGCCCGGACTCCGAATCATCTCACGAGCGCCGCAGGTGCGGCGTGATCACGCGGCCGGCACCGGTCGCGCCGACCACGCCAGCCGGGTCAGGCCGCGCGGATGCGGCGCAGCTCCCCCGGCGTGCCGTCGGGGTGGAACTCCTCGAGCATGGTGGTGACCAACTCCGCGATGGCCGAGCGTTCGGACCTGCTCAGCGTCACGTGCGCGAACAGAGGATGCCCCTTGAGCTTCTCCACCACGGCCTGGATGCCGTCGTGACGGCCCACCCGGAGATTGTCGCGCTGTGCCACGTCGTGGGTGAGCACGACCCGCGAGCCGGTGCCGAGCCTGGAGAGCACGGTGAGCAGGACATTGCGCTCGAGCGACTGCGCCTCGTCGACGATCACGAACGAGTCGTGCAGGCTGCGCCCGCGGATGTGGGTCAGGGGCAGCACCTCGAGGATGTCACGGTCCATCACCTCGTCGATCACGTTCTCGCTGACCAGCCCCTCGAGGGTGTCGAACACGGCCTGCGACCACGGCGACATCTTCTCCGACTCGCTGCCCGGCAGGTAGCCGAGTTCCTGACCGCCCACGGCGTAGAGGGGGCGGAACACGACGATCTTGCGGTGGCGGCGACGCTCGAGGACGGACTCCAGTCCGGCGCACAGGGCCAGCGCCGACTTCCCGGTCCCGGCGCGGCCGCCGAGGGAGACGATCCCGATCGACTCGTCCAGCAGGCAGTCGATCGCGATGCGCTGCTCGGCGGAACGTCCGCGCAGGCCGAACACCTCCACATCGCCGCGTACGAGCTTGAGCCCGCCGTCGTCGGTGACGCGGGCCAGCGCCGAGGAGGACTCGGTCTGCACACGCACGCCGCAGTGCACCGGGGTGTCGGTGTCCAGCCCTGCGGCGCGGACCGCCAGGGGGCCGACCCGACCGTCGGCGAAGAGCGTGTCCACCAGGTCCTGGGGGGCGGGCAGGTCGGCGACGCCGCTGTAGCCGGTGAGCACGACGTCCTGGGCGTGGTACTCATCCGCCGGCAGCCCCACGGACCCGGCCTTGACGCGCAGCGGGATGTCCTTGGACACCAGCACGGTGTCCGATCCCTCCGCGCGCAGGTTGAGGGCACATGCCAGGATGCGGGAGTCGTTGCCGGTGTTGCGGAAGCCCGCGGGCAGGACCGACTGGTCGGTGTGGTTGAGCTCCACCCGCAGGGTGCCGCCCGCGTCGGTGACCGGCAGGTCGCCGTCGAGTCGCCTGTGGCGCAGCCTCAGCTCCTCGAGCAGTCGCAGTGCCTCCCGTGCGTAGTACCCCAACTCGGGATGGTGACGCTTGGCCTCGAGTTCTCCGATCACCGCGATGGGGAGCACCACGTGGTGCTCGGCGAAGCGGGTGACGGCCCACGGGTCGGACAGCAGAACCGAGGTGTCGAGGACGTAGGTGCGTACGGTGTCGGTCACGGCGAGCTCCTGACCCGCGGCACCCGCGGGCGGTTCGGGATGGACCGGTCGGCCCAGGTCACCGGGTGGTGACGGGGCCGGGTGCCGGCCCCCTCCCGATCGCGTTCGACGATCATCGGCTGGGACCTCCCGACGGCCGGCTTCCCCACCGGCCGTTGGGCCCGACGCTACGCCGGAATCGGCGCGCTCGGGTACCGGAATGACATCCTTGTAGTTAAGTCCTCGTGAACCCCCGGCGCCCCGCCCGCGTCAGACCCGTTCGAACGCCGCCGCCAGGCCCTGTCCCCCGCCGAGGCACATGGTCTCCAGCGCGTAACGACCGCCGCGGCGTTCGAGTTCGCGGGACATGGTGGCGAGGATCCGGGTTCCGGTGGCGCCCACGGGGTGGCCGAGCGAGATGCCGGAGCCGTGGACGTTGAGCCGCTCGCGGTCGGCGCCGGTGAACCCCTGGGTGGCCTCCCATTCGCGCAGGCAGGCCAGTACCTGGGCGGCGAACGCCTCGTTGAGTTCGATGAGGTCGAAGTCGGCCAGGCGCAGGTCGAGGTCTGTCAGGAGTCTCGCGGTGGCGGGGACCGGGCCGATGCCCATCCGTGCGGGGTGGACGCCGGTGACGGCCCAGCCCAGGGGGCGCACGAAGGCGCGCAGGCCGAGCTCCTCGGCGCCGCGCCGGGTGGTGACGACGCACACCGCGGCGCCGTCGTTCTCCCCCGAGGCGTTGCCGGCGGTCACCGTGGAGTCCGGGTCGATGCGGGACCGGATGGGGCGCAGCGCGGCGAGGGATTCGGCGGTGACACCTCGGCGGGGGTGCTCGTCGGAATCGACGACGACGACGTCGCCTCTGCCCCGGTCGACGCGCACCGGCACGATCTCCTCACCGAACACCCCGGAGTCCTGGGCCGCGATCGCACGACGTTGACTCTCGGCGGCGAGCTCGTCCTGCTCGGTCCGGGAGATCCCGTACTCGGCGCGCAGGTTCTCGGCGGTCTCGAGCATGCCGCCGGAGACCGGGTAGTCGCGGCCGCCGGAGGTGACCCGTCCGCGGGCGATGCGGTCGATGAACTCCACCCTGTCGCCCCGGACACCGTCGCGCAGGCCGAGCGAGTAGAACTCGCTGCCGGACATGGACTCGGCGCCGCCGGCGATCACCACATCAGAGGCGCCCACCGCGACCTGCATGGCCGCGTTGAGCACGGCCTGGAGGCCGGAGCCGCAGCGGCGGTCGACCTGGATGCCGGGGGTGGCGATGTCCAGGCCGGCGTCGAGTGCGGCCACCCGGCCGATCGCCGGCGCCTCACCGTTGGGGTAGCACTGGCCCAGGATCACGTCGTCGATGTCCGCCGGCCCCAGGCCGGTCCGATCGACGAGCCCCCGGATCGCGGCGGCGGCCAGGTCCGCGGCCTGCAGCGGGGCGAACGCGCCGTGGCGGCGCCCGACCGGGGTGCGGACGGGTTCGCACACCACCACGTCCGCCAGTGCGGCGGCCATGCGGGAATCACGCTGGGTCATCTGTTCACTCCACCATCAGCCGGACGGTCTCGGCGACGAGCGCAGGCCGGTCGCCACCCTCGATCTCCACGGTCACCACACTGTTGAGCTGGACACCCGAGGCCTTGCGCTGCAGGGAGGTCAGCTCGATCCCCGCCCGGATCCGCGACCCCACCGGGACGGCCGCGGGGAAACGCACCCTCTCGAGCCCGTAGTTGATCATCATCGAGAACCCGCGGATGTCCAGCACCTCGGCGCCGAGCACCGGCAGCAGCGACAGGGTGAGATAGCCGTGGGCGATGGTCGCCCCGTACGGCCCCTCGGCGGCGCGGACCGGATCGACGTGGATCCACTGGTGGTCGCCCGTGGCGTCGGCGAACTCATCCACGCGTTCCTGCGTGATCTCCATCCACCCGCTGTAACCGATGTGGGTCCCGATGGCGGCCTCGATCTGGTCAAGCCCCTCGAACACTGTCATGCCAGTCCTCTCCTCACTGAAGTCCGCCCCGCGCCACCAGCTGCGACGCGATCACGTTGCGTTGGATCTCGTTGGTGCCCTCGCCGACGATCATCAGCGGGGCGTCCCGGAAGTAGCGTTCGACGTCGAACTCGGTGGAGTAGCCGTACCCACCGTGGATGCGCACGGCGTCCAGCGCGATCTCCATGCCCACCTCGGAGGCGAACAGCTTGGCCATCCCGGCCTCCATGTCGCACCGCTGTCCGGCGTCGTACTTCTCGGCCGCGAACAGCGTGAGCTGCCGTGCGGCGGTGAGCTTGGTGGCCATGTTCGCCAGGTGGTGGCCCACGGCCTGGTGCTTCCAGATCGGCTGACCGAAGGACTCCCGCTGCTGCGCGTAGGCCAGCGAGTCCTCCAGCGCCGCCGCCGCCACCCCCAGGGCCCGGCTGGCGACCTGGATGCGACCGGTCTCCAGCCCCTTCATCATCTGCCCGAAGCCGCGTCCGGGCTCTCCGCCGAGGATCTGCGTGGCGGGTGTGCGGTAGCCGTCGAAGGACAGCTCGCAGGTCTCCACACCCTTGTAGCCGAGCTTGGGCAGGTCCCGGGAGACGGTGAGGCCGGGGCCGTGCTCGACCAACACGATCGAGATCCCCCGGTGCCGCGGCTCGGCCGCCGGGTCCGTCTTGCACAGCAGCGCGATCAGCCCCGAGCGGCGCGCGTTGGTGATGAAGGTCTTGGCTCCCGAGATCACCAGGTCGTCGCCGTCTCGCCGTGCCACGGTGGTCATGGCCTGCAGGTCCGAGCCGCCGCCGGGTTCGGTGAGGGCCATGGTCGCCCGCATCTCCCCCGTGGCCAGCCGCGGCAGGTAGCTGCGCTTCTGTTCCTCGGTACCGAATTCCGAGAGCAGCGTGGCCACCACGGTGTGCCCGCCCATCGCGCCGGCCAGCGACATCCACCCACGTGCGAGTTCCTCGGTCACCCGGACGTAGCAGGGCATGGAGACCGGCGAACCGCCGTACTCCTCGGGCACGGCCAGGCCGTAGATCCCGATCTGCTTCATCTGCTCGATCCACTTCTCGGGATAGGTGTCCGCGTGCTCCACCTCGAGGACGGACGGCTTGACCTCACGGTCGACGAAGTCCCGGACCGTGGCGATCAGGTAGGTCTCTTCATCGCTCAGTTCGGGCACTGGCCACACCTCGTCGTCGTCATACTCGCGGGAACCGCACCGACCAGCGCGGCGGGTGGACACTCGCACCCACCGCCCGATACGCGCCTATAGTCTATAATCATGCGCAGCATTTCGGACACATCCACCGGACCCTACCTCGACGAACTCGAGCGCGGTCAGGTCTTCGACCGCGCCCCCGCCGTCACCCTCACCGATGGTCTCGCCGCCACCCACCAGGCGATCGTCGGCGACCGGCTCCGCCTGCCCCTGGACCGACACCTCGCCGCAGTGGTGACCGGCGGCCCACTCGCCCACCCGGGGCTGGTCACCGACGTGGCGATCGGACAGTCGACGCTGGTCACCCGCCACGTCAAGGCCAACCTCTTCTACCGCGGACTGCGGCTGCACCACCTCCCCCGGATCGGCGACACCCTGGCCACCCGCACCGAGGTCGTGGGTCTCAAACGCAACCGGATCACCCCGGGCCGCCCCGTCACCGGGCTCGCGGCGCTGCGCATGGTCACCACCGACCAGGACGGCCGGACGGTGCTGGACTTCCACCGCTGCGCCATGCTGCCGCTCGCCCCCGGCACCGACCCCGCATCGGTCACCCACGCCGACGACCTGAGCACCATCGGCGCGGACCCCGGCCCGCCCTGGGCCACCCCGACCGGCTGGGACCTGGCCGCCTACCGCGCCGCGGTCCCCGGCGCGGACGACCCGCTCCCCGCCCCGGGCACGGTGCTCCACCCCGGCGCCGACGTGGTGACCAACGCACCCGAACTGGCGCGCCTGACCCTCAACATCGCCGAGACCCACCACGACAGCCGCCTCGCCGGCGGACACCGGCTCGTCTACGGCGGGCACACCATCGGCCTGGCACTCGCCCAGGCCACCCGCGCACTGCCGGGGATGCTCACCGTCCTCGGCTGGCACTCCTGCGACCACACCGGACCGGTGCGCGAGGGCGACACCCTGTCCAGCACCGTGGAGGTCGGCGAGGCCACCCCCCTCGCCGGCGGCGGCACCGCGCTCGACCTGCGGTCCCGGGTCCGTGCCCACCGCACCGGCGAGACCGACGAGGGCGGGGTGGACGTGCTCGACTGGCACTTCACCGCGCTGATGCCGTGACCGGCGGCGGCCCCGGCGGGGCCGACAACGCCTCCCGCCCGAACGGCGGTTGGACGCCACGCGGGCAGAAGACGGCACTGCTGGTGGCCAAGCAGATCGTCGAGGACATCGCGCGCCGCGGCAACATCGTGGGTGACAAGCTCCCGCCCGAACACCGCATGCTCGAGGAGTACGGCGTGGGCCGCGGCACCCTCCGCGAGTCCCTGCGCTACCTCGAACTCCAGGGCGCGCTGGCCTTCAAGCCCGGGCCGGGCGGCGGCCCGATCGTGCAGCAACCCGACGCCGGGGCGCTCGCGACCTCGCTGAGCCTGCTGCTGCAGTTCGAGAACGCGCCGTTCTCCACGATCATGGAGGCACGCGCGGTCATGGAGCCGAGCATCGCGCGGCTCGCGGCGCAGCGGATGAGCCCCGACGCGGTGGAGGAGCTGCGGGCCAACGTCGAGTCCCTGCGCGCCCACAGTCGCGACGCCGGGACGTTCACCGCCGAGTCCGAACGCTTCCACGCCCTCATCGCCTGGGGTTCGGGCAACGCCCTGTTCGGCTATCTCTTCGAGGCGATGGTCGGCATCCTCGCCGGCGCCACGATGGGCGTGCAGTACCCGCAGCGTCAACGTGTCCACACGTGCTCGATCCACGAGGACATCTACCACGCCATCGCCGCCGGTGACGGCGACGCCGCGGCCGCGCTCATGTCACAGCACGTCAACGACCACAACACCTACCTGGAGAAGCGGTTCCGCACCGCACTGGAGCAGCCGATCCGGTGGGACCTCGGGAGCTGAGACCGCGCCGAGTGGCCCCACCGGACGGGCGGCTCAGATGTGGCGACCGCCCGTGATCTCCAGGACCGTGCCGGTCATGTAGCTGGACATGTCACTGGCCAGGAACAGCACCACCTCCGCCACCTCCGACGGCTCGGCCGCGCGCCCCATCGGGATCTCCTTGAGCTTCTCCTCCCAGACCTGCTCGGGCAACGCCAGTGTCATGGCGGTCCGGATCAGCCCCGGCTGCACCGCGTTGACCCGCACGCCGGCGAACGCGACCTCCTTGGCCGCCGCCTTGGTCAGCCCCACGATCCCGGCCTTGGCGGCCGAGTAGTTGGTCTGCCCCACCAGGCCGACCTTGCCGGAGATGGAGGAGATGTTGACGATCGCCCCGCCCCCGTGGCCGCGCATCCGACCGGCGGCAGCCCGGGTGCCGTTCCAGGTGCCCTTGAGGTGGATCGCGATGATGTCGTCGAACTGCTGCTCGGTCATCTTGCGCATGGTGGCGTCGCGGGTCACGCCGGCGTTGTTGACGAACACGCCGAGCGGGCCGAAGGCCTCCTCGGCCACGTCGATCATCGCCTCCACGGCGGCGGCATCCCTGACGTCGCAACGGACGTAGCGGGCGCGGTCCTCACCACCCAGCTCGGCGACGGCTGCGGCGCCGGCCTCGTCGTCGATGTCCCCCACCACGACGCGCGCGCCCGCCGTGATGAACGTGCGCGCGATCTCCAGTCCGATCCCGCGCGCGCCCCCGGTCACCACGGCGGTGCGGCCTTCGAGCAATCCGGTCATGTGCCTGTCTCTCCTGAGTCTTGTGTGGCTGTGTCTGGTGCGGCTGTGTCTCGTGCGGCGAGGCCGAGTTCGGCCAGGATCGCCCCGGTGTGTTGGCCGAGCGCCGGCACGGCCCCCATCGGTAGCTCTACATCTGTAAAGGTCATGGGTGGCAGCAGCCCCTGCACCGGCCCGCCCGGGGTGTCGACCTCGCGCCACCTGTCACGGGCGACGAGTTGCGGGTGGTCCACCAGTCCCGCCACGTCGTTCAACCGCGCGGCGGGGACCCCGTACTCGTCCAGCCGATCGGCCAGGTCCTGTGAGTCGAACTCCCTGGTCAGCGATCCGATCAGTGCGTCCACCTCGTCCCGACGGGCGACGCGCGCGATGTTGGTGCTGTAGCGCGGGTCGTCGACCAGATCGGGCCGGCCCAGCACGTCCCGCACGAGAGCTGCCCAGCCCCGCTCGTTCTGCACACCGATGAGCACCTGACCGTCGCGGGTCGGGAACGCGTCATACGGGCAGATCGAGGCGTGCGACAGGCCCATGCGGCCGACCTGACGGTCGTCGTACATCCGGATGTACATCGGGTGCCCCATCCACTCCGCGGTGGCCTCGAACATCGACACCTCGATCGTGGCGCCGACCCCGGTGCGCAACCGCCGGAACAGTGCGGCCTGCACCGCCGACAGCGCGTACATCCCGGTGGCGATGTCGGAGACCGGGACCCCGGTCTTGGTGGCGGTCTCCGGCGTCCCGGTGATCGAGCAGAGCCCGGACTCGGCCTGGACGAGCATGTCGTAGGCCTTGCGGTGGGTGTAGGGTCCGCCGTCCCCGAAACCGGAGATGGTGACGACGACGAGGTCTTCCCGCCGCGCCCGGAGGGCCTCCGCCCCCAGACCGAGCCGACCCATCGCCCCGGGTGCCAGGTTGCTGATCACCACGTCAGCCCGGTCGATCAGTGCCTCCGCGACCTCCCGGCCCCGCGGTGAGGCGAGGTCCAGCTCGATCGACTCCTTGCCCCGGTTGAGCCAGATGAAGTGGGAGCCCTGCCCGTGCACCGTGGCATCGTACGCCCGGGCGAAGTCGCCCTCCCCGGGACGTTCGATCTTGATCACCCGGGCCCCGAGATCGGCCAGGTGACGCGTGGCGAGCGGGGCGGCCACCGCCTGCTCGACGGCCACCACGGTGATCCCCGCCAGTGGCAGCTGCTCCTCCGGTGTGGTCATCGTGACCGCCCTGCTCCGGCGGCCGCTGCCCGGACCAGCCCTCCCCCGATGATCAGCTTCTGGATCTCACTCGTGCCCTCGTACAGCCGCAGGAGCCGCACATCGCGGTAGATCCGTTCGACGGGCACCCCTCGCATGTAACCGCTGCCCCCGTGGATCTGTACCGCCAGATCCGCCGCCCTGCCCACCATCTCGGTGCAGTACAGCTTCGCCGCCGAGGGGGCGATCCGCCGGTCGCTCCCGGAGACGTACGCCTCCGCCGCCTCGCGGACCAGCGCCCGCCCGGCCATCACGCCTGTCTGGATCTCGGCGAGCATCGCCTGGACCAGTTGGAATTCCCCGATCGGCGTGCCGCCCTGCGTGGTGACCACCGCGTGGGCCAGTGACTCGTCCAGAGCACGCTGAGCGGCCCCCACCGCCAGCGCCGCGATGTGGACACGGCCACGGGCGAGGGAGGTCATGGCTGCGCGGTACCCGGCGTCCTCGTCGCCCCCGACGAGTGCGGAACCCGGCACACGGACCGCGTCGAAGGACACCTCGGCGGTCCACGCCCCCTCCTGCCCCATCTTCCTGTCCTTCGGGCCGACGCTGACGCCCGGCGTGTCCGCGGGGACGAGGAACACGGCGATCCCCGTGCCACCGGAATCCGCTGGGCGGGTGCGTGCGAACACCACGAACAGGCCGGCGACGGGAGCGTTGGTGATGAACCGCTTGTTCCCGTCGATCACCCAGTCGTCCCCGTCGCGTACCGCCCTGGTGGCAAGGCCCGCCGGGTTCGACCCCGCCCCCTCCTCGGTGAGGGCGAACGAGGCGACCACCTCACCCGAGGCGATCCCCTCCAGCCACTGCGCCTTCTGCTCGTCGGTGCCGTAGTTGACGAGCACCTGACCGGCGATGCCGTTGTTGGTGCCGAAGAGCGAGCGCATGGCCAGGGTCGTGTAGCCGAACTCCATGGCGAGCTCCACGTCCTGACGCAGGTCCAGGCCGAGCCCGCCCCACCGCTGCGGGATCGCGTACCCGAACAACCCCATCCCGGCGAGTCCGGCGCGGATGTCCTCGGGTACCGCATCCGCGTCGGCGATCTCCTGCTCACGGGGCACCACCACGGTGCGGACATACTCGCGTGTCGCCGCCAGGATGTCCGCGAAATCCTCCGCGTCCACCTCAGAGGCCATGGACTGATCCCCCATCGTGCACTCTTCCGTCTGCGCCCTGACATAGGGGCCTACCAGCCCCGGAACACCTGTACGCTAGCAACCATTATAAGCGTTTGGGGCATTCTCTCGAACGCCGTGAACGGTCTTCCGGAGGTATCGATGCCCGACCCCACCGCGCCCACGCAGGCCGGGACCGACAGCCGGCCCCTCGCGGGGGTCCGCGTCGTGGAACTGTCCAGCTTCGTCGCCTCCCCCCTGTGCGGACTGACGCTCGCACAGCTGGGGGCCGAGGTGATCCGTGTCGACCCGATCGGTGGCGGGGCGGACGTCCATCGCTGGCCCCTGGCCCCGGACGGGACCTCGATCTACTGGACCGGCCTCAACCGCGGCAAGGCCTCGGTCACGCTCGACCTGCGTTCCGAGGAGGGCCGGCAGGCACTGCGTGAGCTGGTGACCGCGCCCGGGGACGGGGGCGGGATCCTCGTCACCAACGCGGGCGGGCGCGACTGGATGAGCCACGAGACGCTCGCCGCACTCCGTCCGGACGTCATCACCCTGGAGCTGCTCGGCCGCCGCGACGGCCGGCCCGGGGTGGACTACACGGTCAACGCCGCCCTCGGCTTCCCCGCCGTCACCGGCCCGGGCGGTGGCCAGGTGGTCAACCACGCGCTCCCGGCCTGGGACGTGGCCGCCGGCCTGCACGCCGCACTGGCCGTGGTGGCCGCCGTGCGCGAGCGGGAACAGACCGGGCGCGGCAGACGGATCGTCCTGCCGCTCGACGACGTGGCGCTGGCCACCGCCGGCACGCTCGGGTATCTCACCGAGCCACAGCTGGACGGATCCTCCCGGCCCGCGGTCGGCAACCACATCTACGGCACGTTCGGGACCGACTTCACCACCAGCGACGGCGGCCGCTTCATGGTGGTGGCGCTGACCACCCGGCACTTCCACGACCTGGCCCGGCTCACCGGCACCCGGGAGGCCGTCGACGCACTGGAGGCCGCGACCGGTGCCGACTTCAGCACCGAGTCCGACCGCTACTCCTACCGTGAGGTCCTGGCCGCGCTGTTCGCCCGCTGGTTCGCCACGCACACCACCGAACAGGTCGCCGAGGCCCTCGCCGGCTCGGTGGTCCTCCACGAGCGGTACCGCACCTTCGCGGAGGTCGTGGCCGAGGGGGATCTGGAGGCCAATCCCCTCTTCTCCCCGCTCGACCAGCCGGGGATCGGCACCTACCTCGCCGCCGCCCACCCCGCCACCTTCGACGGGGCGCACCTGGCCACCGGACCCGCACCGCAACTCGGGGCGGACACCGACCGGCTCACCTGGGCCCCGCGCCGCAGCCGAGCCCGCACCAACTGCCCGCACCACCCATCGGCACCACCCTCCCGCACCAATCCTGAAACCACCGCCGATCCCGGATCGGCGCCGCACCGCCTCAGAAGGAAGACCGACCCGCATGACCCACAAGCCCACCGCCCGCCCGGGAACCCCCGTCTACCTCACCGAGGAGCGGCTCGCGATCCGTGACCTGGCCCGTGAGTTCACCGCCAAGGAGGTCCTGCCCGTCGCGGACCGGCTGGATCCCGAACGCGGCGACATCCCGGACGAGCTGCGCCAGAAGATGGCCGACATGGGGTTCTTCGGGATCATGATCGACGAGGAACACGGCGGTCTCGGCCTGGGTGTGTTCGAGTACTGCCTGGTCGCCGAGGAACTCGCCCGCGGCTGGCTCTCCGTCTCCGGACTGCTCGCCCGCGGCAACGGCATGGGCGGCGGGTTCAGCGCCGAACAGGAGGCCCGCCTGCTCCCCCGCGTGGCGCGCGGCGAGTGGCTGGGGGCCTATGCGTTGTCCGAGGCCGAGGCCGGCTCGGATGTCGCCAACATCTCCTGCCGCGCGGTCCGCGAGGGCGACGAGTGGGTCGTGAACGGCACCAAGATGTGGTGCACCTACGCCGACCAGGCCGACTACCTGGTGCTGTTCGCCCGCACCGACCCGAACCGCGACCCGGCCAAGCCGCACCGCGGGATCTCCACGTTCCTGGTCGAGAAGGAGCGCGGCTCGTTCCCGCCCGGGATCACCGGCAACCCGGTCCGCAAGATCGGATACTTCGGATGGCAGACCTGGGAGCTGTCCTTCGACGACTTCCGGATCCCCGCCTCCGCCCTGCTCGGCGAGGAGGGCAAGGGCTTCTACATGGCGGTCTCCGGTCTCGAGGTGGGCCGGGCCCACACCGCCGCCCGCGCGATCGGCCTGGCCCGCGCCGCACTCGAGGACTCGATCGCCTACGTCGCCACACGCGAGCAGTTCGGCCGCCCCATCGGCGAGTTCCAGTACCTGCGTTTCGAGATCGCCAAGATGGCCGCGGACATCGAGTCCGCCCGTCAGCTCATGTACTCGGTGGCCACCGACATCGACTCGGGCCGACGCTGTTCCACCGAGGCCGCCATGTGCAAGCTCGTGGCCACCGAGATGGCCGAGCGGGTCACCTCCCAGGGCATCCAGATCCACGGGGGCGCCGGCTACACCACCGACTTCCAGGTGGAGCGGCACTGGCGTGACGCCCGGCTGACGCGCATCTTCGAGGGCACGAGCGAAATCCAGATGCGCATCATCTCGGACGCCCTCCTGGGGCGCAGCAGCTGAGTAGTGTCGGCAGCATGAAGGCTGCCGTGTGTGTCGAGACCGGATCCCCACTGGTGATCGAGGACATCCCCGTCCCCGAGCCCCGAGCCGGCGAGGTGCTGGTGCAGGGCCACGCCTGCGGGGTCTGCCACACGGACCTGCACGTGATGAAGGGCGAGGTGGGCTTCCCGCTACCCGGGGTACTCGGGCATGAGATCTCCGGCATCGTCGCCGAGGTCGGCGCCGGGGTCACGAACGTCGCACCCGGCGACCGGGTGGTGGGCTCGTTCATCATGCCGTGTGGCCACTGCGAGAACTGTGCCCGCGGCATGGAGGACCTGTGCTCGACGTTTTTCGAGTACAACCGGCTGCGCGGCACGCTCTACGACGGCGAGACGCGGCTGCACCGCCCCTCCGGCGAGCCCCTGTCCATGTATTCGATGGGCGGGATGGCCGAGTACAGCGTCACCCCCGCCACCAGTGTGTTCCGCCTACCGGAGGAGTTGGACCTCACCTCCTCGGCCATCCTGGGCTGCTCGCTGTTCACCGCCTACGGCGCGGTCCGCAACGTGGGTGAGGTCCGCACCGGCGAGTCGGTGGCGGTGATCGCCGTGGGCGGGGTGGGCCAGAACATCGTGCAACTGTCCGCGGTCAGTGGCGCGGAGTCGGTGATCGCGATCGATGTCGACCCCGACAAGCTGGAGTTGGCCCGCCGGATGGGCGCCACGCACACCGTGAACTCGGCCGACTCGGACGCCGCGGAGGCGGTCGCGGAGATCACGGGCGGCCGCGGCGTCGACGTGGCGTTCGAGGCCCTCGGCTCCGCGGGAACCACCAAACTGGCGGTGGAGATCACCCGGGAGGGCGGTCGTGCCGTCGTCGTCGGCATCCCTCCGGCCGGCACCACCCTCGACGTGGACCTCGCCCGCATCGTCCGGCGCAAGATCCAGATCAAGGGCTCCTACGGGGCCCGCGCCCGGCGCGACGTGCCCGACCTGATCCGGCTGCTCGCGGCCGGCAAACTCGACCTGGGAGGGGTGATCTCCCGCCGCGTCGGTCTCGACGAGGCACCGGAGATCTACCAGGCGCTCGACCGCGGCGAGGTCCTCGGTCGCGCGGTGGTCCTCACCGGCGCCTGACCACCCCGCCCCCCGGCCCCCGCTCCCGCGCCACCCCCTCCTGCGCCGCCCTCTCCTGCGCGGCCCCACTCCCACGTCCCGCTCGACCCCACTCCCGTGCGGAGTCGATCCGTGCAGCATTCCCCCAGGAGACCTCGCAGAAACTCCTGCCGGAACGACTCAACACACGGCGGGGCCGTGCACGCCGTGTGGCGGGCCGAGCAGGATCGCGGGCAGGGCAGGCGCGAAATGGGCGGAGCCCGCCACGCTGCGTGCGTGGCGGGCTCCGGGGCTACGCGGATCGCGCGACGCAGATCCACGTGAGGCGGATCCGCGGCAGACGGATCAGAGCAGTTCGATGATGGTGGCGTTGGCCTGGCCGCCGCCCTCACACATCGTCTGGAGGCCGTACTTGATGTTGTTGTTGCGCATGTGCGCGATCATGTCCGACAGCAGACGGCCGCCCGAGCCACCGAGCGGGTGACCCAGCGCGATCGCGCCACCGTTGGGGTTGAGCTTGGCCGGGTCGGCACCGGTCTCGGCCAGCCACGCCATCGGCACGGACGCGAACGCCTCGTTGACCTCGAAGGTGCCGATCTCGTCGATCGTCAGCTGCGACTTCTCCAGCGCCTTGGCGGTGGCCGGGATCGGCGCGGTCAGCATGATCACCGGATCATCGCCGGCCAGGGTCGCGGTGTGGACGCGCGCGATGGGGGTCAGGCCGTACTTGGCGGCCGCCTCGTCGCTCATGACCAACACGGCGGACGCACCGTCGGAGATCTGCGAGGCGTTGCCGGCGTGGATCACGCCGTCCTCCTTGAACGGCGGCTTGAGGCCGGCGAGCTTCTCCACCGTGGTGCCACGGCGGATGCCCTCGTCGGTGTCGAACACACCGTCCGGGGTGTTGACCGGGATGATGTGACCGGCGAAGAAGCCGGCGTCCTGGGCGGCCGCGGCCTTCTCGTGCGAGGCCACGGCGAACTCGTCGAGCTGGGTGCGGGTGAAGCCCCACCGCTCGGCGATCATCTCGGCACCGATGCCCTGGTTGGGGGCGATGCCGTTGTAGCGCTCGGAGAACGCGTCGCCGTACGGGCTCTTGCCCATCGACGAGCTGCCCATCGGGTTGCGGCTCATGTTCTCCACGCCGCCGGCGATCACCACGTCGTGGAGACCCGCCTCGACCACGGCCACCGCGAAGCTCAGCGCCTGCTGCGACGAGCCGCACTGGCGGTCGATGGTCACGCCCGTGACGGACTCCGGGAAGCCCGCGGACAGGGCGGCGGTCCGGGCGATGTCACCGGTCTGCTCGCCGGCCTGGGTCACACAACCCCAGATGACGTCCTCGACGGCGGCCGGGTCGAGCCCGACACGCTCGACCAGGCCCTTGAGGACCTGACCGGACAGGTCCGCCGGATGAACTCCGGAAAGGCCGCCGTTACGCTTGCCGACCGCGCTACGCACGGCCTCAACAATCACTGCACCCATGTGTTGAACTTCCTTGTATCGAGGGTCCGACCTTCTTGGTTGGACATCCTAGTATCAGATATCAGCCGGCTGTCAGCCGACGTACGGGGGCGTCCTACGAAGCTCTCCGCGGGCGATGGTCCGGCGGTGGACGGCGTCGGGGCCGTCGACGATCCGCAGGGCGCGGGCCCACGCGTAGAAGTACGCGAGCGGGGTGTCGTCGGAGACGCCTGCGCCACCGAAGATCTCGATCGCCCGGTCGATCACCGTGCAGGCGACCTGCGGGGCGATCACCTTGATGGCGGAGATCTCGAAGCGTGCCTCCTTGGCGCCGACCGTGTCGATCATCCAGGCGCAGTGCTGCACCTGCAGGCGCGCCTGGTCGATCTCGATCCGCGAGTTGGCGATGTGCTCCTGCACGACGCCCTGCTCGGACAGGTAGCTGCCGAACGCGTGGCGGCTCTTGGCCCGATCGATCATCAGGGCCAGCGCCCGCTCGGCCATGCCGATGGCGCGCATCGCGTGGTGGATACGGCCCGGCCCGAGACGGGCCTGGGCGATCGCGAATCCGGCGCCCTCCTCGCCGAGGAGGTTCTCCACCGGCACGCGCACGTCCCTGAACACGAGCTCGCAGTGGCCGTGCTGGTCCTGGTAGCCGAACAGCGGGAGGTTGCGCTCGATGGTCAGCCCCGGGGTGTCACGCGGGACCAGGACCATCGACTGCTGACGGTGGGTCTCGGCGGACTCGTCGGTCTTGCCCATCACGATGAGGATCTCGCAGCGGGTGTCCGCGATTCCGGTGATCCACCACTTGCGGCCGTTGATCACGTACTCGTCGCCCTCGCGACGGATCACGGTCTGGATGTTGGTGGCATCCGACGAGGCGACGTCCGGCTCGGTCATGGCGTACGCCGAGCGGATCTTGCCCTCCTTGAGCGGCTCGAGGTACTTCGCCTTCTGCTCCTCGGTGCCGAAGAGGTGGAAGGTCTCCATGTTCCCGGTGTCCGGGGCCTGCGAGTTGATGGCCTCGGGGGCGATGACGGGCGACCAGCCCGAGATCTCCGACACCGCGGCGAACTCCAGGTTGGAGATGCCGGACCACTCGGGCAGGAAGAGGTTCCACAGGCCGCGGCGGCGGGCCTCCTCCTTGAGCTCCTCCATGATCGGCGGGTAGGCGTTGTCGCCGTGCTCGCGAAGGTATTCCTGCCACACGGGCTCGGCCGGGAAGACATGCCCGCGCATGAACTCCCACATGTTCTCCTGCAGCTCGAGGCTGCGCTGACTCGGGGTGAAATCCATTGTCGTGAACTCCTGTTCCAGGGGGCGAGCCGCAACGGCTCGGGGAGGTGTGTGGCTCTAGTGGAGGGTCATCCCACCGTCCACCACGAGGGTGGTTCCGGTGACGAAGGACGAGGCGTCGGAGGCCAGGAAGAGCAGGGCGGCGTCCAGCTCGGGCTGGAGGCCGAGCCGGCCGAAGATCGTGCTGGCCGTGATGTCGGCGAGCATCTGTTCGGGGATCTCGTCGGTCATCTCGGAGGCGAAGTAACCGGGTGCCAGCGAGTTGACGCGGATGCCACGGCGGCCGCCCCACTGCGAGGCCAGGTCGCGGGTCAGTCCCATGACGGCGGCCTTGGTGGCCGAGTAGGCGGCCTGCGGCGCGAATCCGGCGGTCAGCCCCAGGACGCTGGCGACGTTGACGATGCTCGAGCCCGGCCCCATGACCGCCGCGCACTCCTTGGCCGCCCAGAACGCCCCGTTGAGGTTCACGTCCACCACGGACCGGAACTGCTCGGGCGTCTCCTTGAGCGCGGGCACCGCGGTGCCGAGGCCGGCGTTGTTGACGAGCACGTCGATCCGCCCGTGCTCGGCCATCGCCGTGCGGACCATCTCCGCGCACGACTCGGGGTCAGCGACGTCGCAGGCCACGGTGGAGGCCACTGCCCCGCGCGACCGCAGCTCCTCGGCCAGCGCCTCGAGCCGTTCCTTGCGCCGGGCCGCGAGCACGACGGTGGCCCCGGCGGAGGACAGGGCACGGGCGAACCCTGCGCCGAGCCCGGACGAGGCGCCGGTGACCACCACGACGCGGCCGTCCATGCGGAAACGCTCCAGCACGGGCACCGCGGTCTGCGGCCCGGTGCGGGGATCGACCGGCGCAGCGGCGCCGGTGGCGGAGTCGGTCATCAGTTGGTCCCCTTCCGGGAGTCGAGGATCGAGTGGCCGTAGTCGACCAGGTCGCGGATCTGCGGGCCGATGTCGCCGAAGTCCTGCCCCGCCATGTCCCCGGCCTCGGAGCGGGTGGCCACGCCCTGGGCGATGGCGGCGAACTTGAACGTGGCGAACGCCAGGTACCAGGGCATGTCGGACGGGTCGGTGCCGGTGGCGGCGCAGTACCGGTCGAGCAGCCGCTGCGGCCCCGGCCAGCCGGCCTCGGTGGTGATGGTCGGGATGAGCGGGACCTGCGGCCCGTCCGGGTCGCCCCAGTACAGGACGGTCTGTGCGAGGTCGGCGACGGGGTCGCCGAGCGTGGACAGTTCCCAGTCGAGGATCGCCAGGATCCGGCCCGGGTCGGTGGGGTCCACGACGTAGTTGTCCAGGCGGTAGTCGCCGTGGATGATCCGCGACGACGGCGACGTGGGCATGCTCTCACCCAGACGGGCCGCCAACTCGGGGAGACGGTCCGCGCGTACCGACTCGGAGGCCTTCTCGGACTGTCCCAGCCAGCGGCGCAGCTGCCGCTCGAGGTAGCCGTCCGGGCGACCGAGATCGCCCAGGCCCACCGCGTCCTGATCGACCGCGTGGAGCGCCACCAGGGCGTCGATCTGCGCGTCGGCCATGGCCGCCTTGTCGTCGTCGGACCCGGCGAAGCCCTCCGGCAGCACGTCACGGATGACGTGGCCCACCACCTTCTCCATGACGTAGTACGGCACGCCCAGGTCCTCGCCGGTGGTCTCGTTGAGCAGCACCTTCGCGACCGGCACGTCCGTCCCGGACAGGCCCAGCTGGATACGGGCCTCGCGCCCCATGTCGTGTGCGCTGGGCAGCAGTTCGCCCGTCGGCGGCCGCCGCAGGATCAGCTCACCCGCATCCGAGCGGAGCGTGAACGTGAGGTTGGACTTGCCACCGGCGATGAGCTCGGCGGAGAAGTCCTTCCACGCGTCGTCGCCGGCGGCCTCGGCGAGCTTGGGGCCCACGACCTCGGGCCGGAGGAGCTGATCGATGGGCAGGTCAGCGGCGGCTGACTCGGATGCGGGCATGGTGTCGGTCCTTCTGGTCTCAGTCGGTGTCGGTCAGAAGCGAGTGGTCGGCGGAGGGGACGTGCTGGTCGCGGAGTTCGCGACGCCGGATCTTTCCGGTCTGCATCTTGGGGAGCTCACCGATCACGTGCACCTCGGCGGGCCGTTTGTACGCGGCCAGTCGCTCGGCGGCGAACGCGATGACCTCGTCCTCGGCGGCGGTGAAGCTGGTGTCGAAGTAGGCGATCGCGGACCGGTTCGGGGAGGCGGCCACACGCCCAGCCCAGGCGTCGACGAGCGTTCCCGGCAGCGCCACGAGGGATTCGTCCAGTCCCCGGCGGCACAGCGTCCGCCACGGGCGCGGGTCCGGCTGCTGCATGTCGACCTCCGGTTCTGGTCCTGCGCGGTCCGTTCGCGAACAGTTTCGCCCTTTGCCGACCGATCGATCGCTCGATCGGCAATAGTGTTGCCCAGACCACACCGGGTGTCAAGCCGGGCGACGGATAGGCTTTCTCCACGATGAACCAGGACACGACCACCGACCGCGCGCCGATCACGGACTGGCGCGAGTTCGGTCCGGACGAGCTCACCCCACCCCTGCGAGCAGCGCTGGAGGTGTTCGCCCGGCACGGCTACCACGGGTCCTCGATCCGGATGATCGCCGAGGCCGCGGGCCTGTCAGTGCCCGGGCTGTACCACCACTACAAGTCCAAGCAGGCGCTGCTCGCCGCAGTGGTGGACTCCGCGATGGCGGAACTGCTCGCCCACACCAGAGCCGCCGCGAGCGACGCCACCACCAGCGCCACGACGTGCTTCGAGAACGTGGTGGAGTCACTGGCCCGGTTCCACATGGTCCGCCGGGACCACGCGTTCGTGGCGTCCACCGAGATGCGCAGCATGGACCCGGACGTCCGGGCCCACCACATCTCCCAGCGCGACGAACTCCAGCGCATGCTCGAGGACGCCATCCGGTCCGGGATCGCCGCCGGGGAGTTCACCTGCGGCCACCCCGAGGACGCCGCCCGCGCGATCTCCTCCCTGTGCGTGTCGATCGCGTCCTGGTACCGACCCGACGGCCCCCTCGCCGCCGACGACGTGGTGGCCCGACACCTCGACTTCGCCCGCGCCATGGTGGGTGCGGGACAGGTCTGACCGGTCAGCGCCCTCGGCGGGTACCCGACCTGCCCGTCCGACTCCCCCGGTCGGCTCCGCCGCCGGACGCCGGACGGCCACGCCTGCCGGCCCCGCCCACGGCGCGGCTCTCGGCCTTGGCCTTGGCCTTCTCCCGAGCGGTGCGCTTCGGGGCCGGCGACTCGGACCCGCTCCGGCTGGTCGCCGCCGAACGGCCCCGCACGATTCCCACGAAATCGTCGATGACCGGCTCCCCCTCCCGCTCGGCCGCCCACGCCACGCCCATCCGGGTCGCCGGCACACCCTCCAGACGCCGGGACACCACGTCCCGCCTGCTCAGCGCACGGATGTAGGGCTGCGGGAGCACCAACAGTCCGACACCGGCGGCCACCAGGTCCACCGCGGCCGAGACCTCGTCCGGGGTCGCGGTCAGCACGTCCACGGGGTCGAGCCAGCGCTCCCCGTCCAGGTCGGCAGTGGTCAGCGTGTCGAACGCCGCGAGCTCGTGCTCCTTCTCTGCCACCACCGCCATGGTCTCGGTGTACAACGGCACCCTCAGGAGGCCGGGCGGGGCGGAACGCGGGTCCACGGCCGCCTCCCGGAAGAAGATCACATCGAAGGCGTTGTCGTCGTCATCGGACCCACGGGCGAGCCCCGCGCGCGGGTCCCCCACCTGCCGGGCGGTGACCGGCACCTGCGGATACCTCTCGCGCCAGCGCACCAGCCACTTGTCGGGCTGCACGCCCGGCACATAGCCGATCCGCAGTGCCCCTACCGCCGCCGCGCTCGCGTCCTCCACCCGGACAGTCTATGCCCGTCCCCGCGCACCGCCGGGACACGGACGGAAACCGGCTCGCCACCGAGATCACCAACTATTGAACTCAGTTCAATTCAGCTAGTGCGGTGGAACACTCCCCGAACATCTTCGGAAAGGGCCCCACCATGGATCGCTTCACAGACAAGGTCGTGCTGGTCACCGGCGCGACCGGCGGAATCGGAACAGAGATCTGCAGCCGCCCGGCCGCGGAAGGCGCCGTCGTGGTGGTCGCCGACCTCCCCGGCACCGACCCGGACGCGGCCATCTCCCACCTCCCCGCCGGCCCCCACCTCGCGGTGGAGCTGGACGTCGCCGACGAACAGCACTGGATCGAGGCGCTCACCCGCATCACCGAGGCCCACGGTCGCCTCGACGCCCTGGTCAACAACGCCGCGATCGGCAGCATCAAGACCGTCGAGGACGAGACCCCCGAACACTGGCAGCGCGTGATCGACGTGGACCAGACCGGCGTCTGGCTGGGCATGAAGCACGCCGGCGCCCTGATCGAACGCACCGGCGGAGGGGCGATCGTCAACGTCTGCTCGATCCTCGGCAGCGTCGGCGGCTTCGGCAACAGCTTCGCCTACCACGCCGCCAAGGGCGCGGTCCGGACCATGACCAAGAACGCGGCCATCCACTGGGCCACCCGTGGGGTCCGCGTGAACTCGCTGCACCCCGGCTTCATCGAGACCCCCCAGCTGCTCGAGCGCTACGAGGGCAGCGAACGTCACCGCGGCATGCTCGAGAACACCCCGATGGGACGCCTGGGGACCCCCGCCGAGATCGCCGGCTGCGTGGCCTTCCTCGCCAGCGCCGACGCCGGCTTCATGACCGGCACCGAGGTCTACGCCGACGGCGGGTGGACCGCGCGTTGACCCGACCGGACGGTCCACGCTCCCCCGTGTGGGCCGTCCACCAGCGCCGTCCCGTCGGGGACGTCGGCACGGGGAAGTTATGACGACGACGACGCCGGCCCGGCGCACTCCCACAGAGAGCGCATCGGGCCGGCGTCGGCCTCACGTGCGGATCATCAGGACACCGCGTAGCGCTCCACCCCGTCCTCCGCGACGGAGTCCACCCTCAGGGCACCGCGGGCGACCAACACGTCGAGGTGCGCCACCGTCTCGCAGGTCGCGATCATCTGGTTGAACCCGTCGAGCGTCGAGAACTGCCGCTCCCGCCGGGTCCACGGGAGGCCCCGGGCCACGTCGAGGCCAGTGACCCCCGGCGCCGCGCGGACCCGGTCGAGGGTCGCCTCGAGCCGGAGATCGTGGTGGCGCAGCAACTCGCGCACGCGCTCGTGCACGCTGCCCCCGATCGGCCCGTGGGCCGGCAGCATCTCGGCGTCGGGACGCCCGAGCATGCCCTCGAGCGAGTCCAGGTAGGCGCCGAGCGGGTTGTCCCAACCGCCGAGCTCGAAACCGATCGACGGGGTGATGCGCGGGAGCACGTGGTCGCCGGTGTAGACCACCCCGAGCGCCGGGTCCTCGAACACCAGGTGCCCCCGGGTGTGGCCGGCGGTGACCTGCGCGGTCATCGGCCGACCGGCCACGGTGAGCGCCCCCCTCATCGGTCCAGTGGTCCGGCGGCTCCCAACCCGCCTCGTTCCACGGCTCCGCGAGCGCGTCGGCCCGGGCTGCCTCGGCGATCTCCGGGGCGCCCGCGCGGCGCAGCTGCTCGAGGGCGTCGGTCGGAACGTTGTTGCGCAGCACCTGCAGTTCTTCCATGCCCGGACGTTCGCCGTGTCCGAGGTGGATGCGGGTCCCGACGCGACGCCGCAGTTCCGGACCCATCGTGTAGTGGTCCCGGTGGATGTGCGTGACGTACGCGTCGGTGACCTCCTCGAGCCCGACGTCGATCGAGCGCAGCCCCTCGGTGAGGATCTCGAGGTTGCCCGGGACGTTCCACCCGGCGTCGATCAGCGAGACCCCGTCCGGACCGGTGACCACGTAGACGTTGATCGCCCGCAGTCCGTCGTGGGGCATGGGCAGCGGGATCCGGTGGACGCCCTCGGCCACCGGATGGCACCCGATCTCGGTCCAGTCGGCCCCCGCGG
>CAYFRF010000016.1:31766-33954 GCA_964345415.1 uncultured Microbacter sp.
CTGCTCGCGCGTCCATTCACTCGGCTTCTGGGCCATGACGATGAGGTTGTACATAGAGTCCTCCGTAGTTGAATTCAGTTCAACCTCAGCAGGCGGGGTACGCCCCCCGCCATGATTCCGACAGCCGGGGCCGCCCTCAGTGCACCAGACGGACACACGCGTCGGTGACCGACTCCGCGATCTCGGTGAGGGACTTGTCCCCGCCCGGCCGGTACCAGTTCCACACCGAGTTGATCAGGCCCAGGACATACCGTCCCAACTCGACCTCGTTCCGCTCCGGGAAGTCACCGGCCTCCATACCCTCGGCGAGCAGGCCGCTCCAGTCCCGCTCCACCACCCGCACCATCTCACGGGCGCGCACCCGCTCCTCCTCCTCGCGCTCGGACGAGCGCGGCGAGGCGAGCATGTCGATGTGGTGCAGCAGGATCCGGGCCTGGAGCGCCTCGCTCTCGGTGATGTCGTAGGCGCTCGCGATCGCGGCCCGGAGCGCGGACTCGGCATCTGCCGCGCCCTCCACCGCCACCGCGAACCGCTCGTGGTAACGGGTCAGTTCGGTACTCATGATGGTCAACAAGCAGTGCGCCTTGGACTCGAAATAGTGATAGAGCGCCGTCTGACCGATGCCGACCTCACTGGCAACCGTGGCCCACTTGGTGTGCTCGTAGCCCACGCTGCCGAAGTTCGCCACCGCCGCGTCCAGGATGTCCTTACGTTTGGATCGCGGACCATCGGCCTTGACAGTTGTCGCCATGGTTCTCTCCCCCGTGCTGGGTGTACTGCTGTCCAGGTTAGATGAAAGTGAGTTCAACTCACACTGGTTTGGCTGTCCGGGCGCTACCCGCCGATCGGGCTACTGAGCAGGCTCTCCGCCCACCAACTCGGCCGCGAGGGTCGCCGCACCTCGCAGGTCGAGCTTCCCGACCCGCGACGTCTACCAGGCGGTGGCACCCACCCTGCACTGGAACTACAACGCCGAGGTCGGCCGGAACTACCCGTTCCAGGAGATCCGGACCGCCGACCTCGGGCCGCTCGCCGGAGGGTCCGCGGGCGGCATGATCATGCCGTACCAGACTCAGGCACTCGTGGTGAAGGAGCCGGTGGGTGTGGTGGCGACCATGGTCGCGTACAACTTCACCATGCCCGGCACCTCGCAGAAGGTGGCACCGGCGATCGTCGCTGGCTGCACAGTCGTGGTCAAGGTCCCCGAGCCCGACCCGCTCGCCGTGTTCGCGCTCGGTCAGCTGATCCACGATGTGGGCTTCCCACCCGGCGTGATCAACATCGTGGCCGCGGGGCCCGAGGAGTCGGCGTACCTCGTCTCGCACCCCGATGTCGACATGGTGAGCTTCACCGGCTCCACCACCATCGGGTCTCACATCGGTCGTGAGTGTGGCTCACTGATCCGCCCGGTCGTGCTCGAACTCGGCGGCAAGTCCGCCGCGATCGTGCTCGACGACGCGGACTTCGAGACCACCGTCCCCACTCTGCTCGGCGTGAGCGTGATCCCCTCGAGCGGTCAGAGCTGCGTGTGCCAGAGCCGCTTTCTGGTCTCCGAGGCCCGGCACGACGAGCTGGTTGATCGCCTGGTCACCGCGATGGCCGACATCACGGTGGGCAACCCTCACGAGGAGGGCATCGACATGGGTCCGCTCATCACCGAGGCCCACCGCGAGCGAGTTCTGGGCATGATCCGGCGCGCGGTCGAACAGGGCGCCACCGTCGCATTCGGCGGCGGTATCCCGGAAGGGCTGGATCAGGGCTGGTACGTCGAACCGACCCTGCTGACCGGGGTCACCCCGGACATGGAGATCGCGCAGGAAGAGGTATTCGGCCCGGTCGTGGCCGTGATCGCCTACAGGGACGAGGACGACGCCGTCCGGATCGCCAACGACAGCCGCTACGGGCTCGCCGGGTCGGTCTACACCTCCGACGTCGAGCACGGCTTCGAGATAGCCCGGAAGGTCCGCACGGGGACGTTCTCCGTCAACTCGTTCTCGGCCGACTTCAACTCGCCCTTCGGCGGGTTCAAGGAGTCCGGGATCGGTCGCGAGCACGGCGTGGCCGGACTCGAGGGCTACCTGATCCCCAAGTCGATCTCGGTCGATCCCTCGATGAGCATCCCGGAGTCCATCCGCGCGCAGGCCGACGTGGTGACCACGGGCGCCCGGGCGAGCGGCAGCGCCTAGTC
>CAYFRF010000016.1:34054-36606 GCA_964345415.1 uncultured Microbacter sp.
ATACCGAGAAGCCCCGTCCCCCAGATCTCTCCGGTCTGCGGGACGGGGCTTCAGTCGATCATCGGTCGGGTACTCAGCCCAGGATCTTCCAGTCCTCGAGGCCCTCGTACAGCGGCTTGGCCTTGGCCAGGACGGTCACGCGCTCGCGCAGCGCGGCCGTGTCGGCGTCCTTGCCGGCGGCCAGCGCGGTACCGATGATGTCGGCGACCTCGCGGAACTCCTCGGCGGTGAAGCCACGGGTGGCAAGCGCCGGGGTGCCGATCCTCAGGCCGGAGGTGACCATCGGCGGGCGCGGGTCGAACGGCACGGCGTTGCGGTTGACGGTGATCCCGACCTCGTGGAGGAGGTCCTCCGCCTGCTGACCGTCCAGCTCCGAGTCGCGCAGGTCCACCAGCACCAGGTGCACATCCGTGCCGCCGGTGAGGACCGAGACGCCGGCGTCCTTGCAGTCCTGCTGAGTGAGCCGCTCCGCCAGGATGCGGGCGCCCTCGAGGGTGCGCTGCTGGCGCTCGCGGAACTGCTCGGTGCCGGCGATCTTCATGGCGGTGGCCTTGGCCGCCACCGCGTGCATGAGCGGACCGCCCTGCTGGCCGGGGAACACGGCGGAGTTGATCTTCTTGAACAGCTCGAGGTCGTTGGTGAGGATCATGCCCGAGCGCGGCCCGCCCAGCGTCTTGTGCACGGTCGTGGACACCACGTCGGCGTACGGCACGGGGCTCGGGTGCAGGCCGGCGGCGACCAGTCCGGCGAAGTGGGCCATGTCGACCCACAGCTTGGCGCCCACCTCGTCGGCGATCTCGCGGAACTTCGCGAAATCCTGGGTACGCGGGTACGCCGACCAGCCGGCGATGAGGACGTCCGGCTTCTCCGCCAGCGCCATCTCACGCACCGCGTCCATGTCGACCTGCATGGTCTCCGGGTCCACCTCGTAGGCGGCCACCTCGTACAGCTTGCCCGAGAAGTTCAGGGCCATGCCGTGCGTGAGGTGCCCACCGTGCGCGAGCGACAGTCCCATGATCTTGGAGCCCGGCGCCGCCAGCGCCATCAGCACGGCCGCGTTGGCCTGCGCGCCGGCGTGCGGCTGCACGTTGACGTACTTGGCGCCGAAGACCTCCTTGGCACGATCTCGCGCGAGGTTCTCCACCACGTCCACGTGCTCGCAGCCGCCGTAGTAGCGGCGGCCCGGGTAGCCCTCTGCGTACTTGTTGGTCAGGACCGAGCCCTGCGCCTGCAGGACCGAGCGCGGAACGAAGTTCTCCGACGCGATCATCTCGAGCGTGTCCCGCTGCCGGGCCAGTTCGCCGGCCATCGCCTCGGCGACCTCCGGATCCAGTTCGGACAGGGAAGCGGAGAACACGTCGGTGTTCGGGTCGGTCATGTCTGCTCCTCGCGGGTGGGCTTGCGGCCGTGGACGAATTGTGTCAGGTGACGGGTCGGCTCGTCGTCGTCGTCGTCCTCGTCGTCGTCGGGCTCCACTCTAGTGCCCCGCCCCCTTCCGCCCCGTACCACGTACGGACCTGCCACAATCACACCTTGTGAGCAGACATGCCGGTGACTACACGCCGTACGTGGAGTTCGACCGCCGGAGCTGGCGGCGGCTTCGTCGAGCCATGCCGATGGTGCTCACCGAACAGGACCTCGAAGGTCTGCGCGGCCTCGGCGAGCACCTGGACCTGGACGAGATCGCGGAGATCTACCTCCCGCTCAGCCGCCTCATCCACCTGCAGGTTTCCGCCCGGCAGCGACTCTTCCAGTCCACCAACCTGTTCCTCGGCGAGGCCTCCGACGCCCCCATGCCGTTCGTGATCGGCGTGGCCGGCTCGGTCGCGGTGGGCAAGTCCACCTCGGCCCGTGTGCTGCGCGCCCTGCTCACCCGCTGGGACTCCCACCCCCGGGTGGATCTCATCACCACCGACGGCTTCCTGCACCCCAACCGCGAACTCGAACGCCGCGGCCTGATGCACCGCAAGGGGTACCCCGAGTCGTACGACCGGCGGGCGCTGCTGCGGTTCGTCACCGAGGTCAAGTCCGGCGCCCCGGTCGTCCGCGCCCCTGTCTACTCGCACACCAAGTACGACATCGTGCCCGGCGAGCACATCGAGGTGCGGCGTCCGGACATCCTCATCGTCGAGGGGCTCAACGTCCTGCAGACGGGGCCGCGGCTGATGGTCTCGGACCTGTTCGACTTCTCGCTGTATGTGGATGCGCGGATCGAGGACATCGAGCAGTGGTACATCGAGCGGTTCCTCGAGCTGCGCAGTACCTCGTTCTCCAACCCCAGCTCGCATTTCGCCCACTACGCCGACCTGTCCGACCAGGCGGCGCGGCTGGCGGCGCGGGAGATCTGGACCTCGATCAACCGGCCGAACCTGGTGGAGAACATCCTGCCCACGCGGCCGCGCGCGACGTTGGTGCTGCGCAAGAACTCCGATCATTCGATTCAGCGGCTGCGGCTGCGCAAGATCTGACGGCCGGCCCCCTGCCCTACCCTCGTTTCGCGCCGCTCCCGGTGTGGTTGCGGCCGATCACGGTGCCGCGGTACGCCTGCCCCT
>CAYFRF010000017.1:0-1439 GCA_964345415.1 uncultured Microbacter sp.
GCGGTCCAGACGTTGTTGGTGAGCCAGTACAGGCCGATCGCGATGGGGAAGTTGAAGAAGTACGCGCCCACGATCGGGAAGAACGGGAACAGGTACATCATGATCTTCATCGACTGGTTCATCGACTCGGACATGGACTCGGCGATCGACTGGAAGTCCTGCGGCTTGTCGGCCGCGCTCGAACCGGCAGCACCCGAACCAGCAGCGCCAGCCTTCGCCGGGGTACCCGGCGTGCCGTCGCGGCGATCAGCATCGAGCTCGGCCGGGTCTCCGTCCACGATCTCCGCATCCGCCCCGGCCTCGACCGACGAGGTGCCGCCCACCGGCTCGCCGTCGATCTCCACGACCTCACCGTCGACGAACGGGCCGCCGGCACGGTCCTCGGCCTCGACCTGCGCGACCGCCGCCTTCTCGGCTTCCTTGGCCGCCTTCTGCCGACGGAAGGAGTTCCACATGTTGATGAACGTGGCGATGCCGGCCAGCACGAACAGCGGCACGGCCAGCATGAGGATGTCCTCGCGCACGAGCCCGGGGTGCAGCGACTCCATGACCTCCTGCGGCATCCGGATGTACGAGGCCAGCGGTACCCCGAAGATCTCGGCGTTGAGGAACGAGGACACCTGGTCGGGGCCGAACGCCCCGTTGGTCATGGTGGAGGCCTCCTCGATGGAGACGCCGCGCGGCGAGAAGTTCAGCAGCACGTAGTACAGGCCGAGGAACACGGGGATCTGCACGAGCAGCGGCAGGCAACCGGCCAGCGGGTTGACGCCGGCGTCGGAGTACATGGCCTGCATCTCCTTGGCCTGTTCCTGCCGGTCCTCGGGAGACTTGCGGTCCTTGTACTTGAGCTGCAGCTCCTTCATCTTGGGGCCGAGCTGCGCCATCTTGCGCATCGAGTACTGCTGCCGCCACATCGACCGCATGAGCAGCAGCCGCACCGTCACCACGAGCAGGAGAACCGATCCGACCCAGGCGATTCCGGAGTCCGGGTCCACCACGAAACTGAGCACCCAGTGCCAGAACTTCATGACGAGCGACACCGGGTACGCGAACAGGTCCACGGGCGAATCTCCAGAGACGGGCGGCGCCGCAACAGCGGGCGCGCGGGGGCGGGTCGGACCGAGAGGTCATGCACCAGCGTGCCAGGCGAGCGCGAGTTCGTGGGCGTGGGGGTCGCGCGGGCAGCCGCCGCGAGCCCTGAACAGGCGCTTCCTCAGCCTTGTCTCAGCCCGCCCAGCCCAGCCCGACCCAGCCGAGCCCGGCCCAGCCTCCACCGAGCCCGGCCCAGCCCCCGCCGATCTGCCCTCCGGATTCCCCGGCACCCGCGGGCCCCCGCGAGCGCGGGCGAATCGGGAGGGCAAAACGGGAATGGCGGGTGCGCGAAGGCGAATCGGGAGGGCAAAACGGGAATGGCGGGTGCGCGAAGGCGAATCGGGAGG
>CAYFRF010000017.1:1539-5540 GCA_964345415.1 uncultured Microbacter sp.
GGCGAATCGGGAGGGCAAAACGGGAATGGCGGGTGCGCGAAGGCGAATCGGGAGGGCAAAACGCGGCCGGACGGGACGGGACGGGACGGGCGGAGGCCGGGTGGGCGGGGCCGGGACGGGTGGGTCAGATGTGGCAGCCCACCCACACCGGCTCAGGGTGCAGCTCCACGCCGAACGCCTCCCACACGCCGTCACGCACCTCCCGCGCCAGCGCGATCACGTCGTCGGCGGTGGCCGCCCCCCTGTTCGTCAGGGCCAACGTGTGCTTGGTGGAAAGACGAACAGGCGACGACGACGACGGGTGCCCCTTCCCGAAACCGGCCCGCTCGATCAGCCAGCCCGCCGAGAGCTTGGTCCCACCTTCCGCCGCGAACGCGGGCATCTGCCCGGCCGGGCCGTCCCCGAGTCTGCCCGCCACCCGGGCACGCACCGTGGGGAGATCCTCATCGCGTACCACCGGGTTGGTGAAGAAGGACCCGGCGGAGAAGGTGTCGGCGTCGTCGTCGTCGAGCACCATTCCCTTACCCCGGCGCAGCTCCACCACGGTGGCCCGCACCAGCGCCGGGTCGGCCCGCTCCCCCGGTTCCACGCCCAGACGCGCGGCGAGTTCGGCGTAGCGGATCGGCTCGCTGCGGCCGGCCGGGTCGAGGCGAAACTCCACCTCGAGCACCACGGCGCGGTCGGTGTTCTTGAGCACGGAGGTCCGGTACGCCAGACCGAGCACATCGGGGGTGACCCACTCGTCGACACCGGTCGTGCGGTCGAACCACCGGATGCGGTGCAGGACCTGGGCCACCTCGACCCCGTAGGCGCCGACGTTCTGCACCGGCGTCGCACCCACCGAGCCGGGGATCCCGGACAGGCACTCGAGCCCGCCGTACCCGCGCGCGACCGTGTCCGCGACCAGCTCATCCCAGGTCAGGCCCGCCCCGGCGCGGACGAGGAACTGTGTCGGCCCCGGCGCTGTGGCAGCTGGCGCGGTGGTGTCCAGGTACTCGACGTCGCGGTTGCGGACCGCCACCACCACCAGGTCCAGCTCCCCGTCGGCCACCACGAGGTTCGAGCCACCGCCCAGCACGAGCACCGGCAGGCCGGCCGCGTCGAGGGCACCCACCACGCGGGAAACGGACTCCGCGGTGGCGCACTCCAGCAACGCGCGGGGCCGGCCCCCGATGCGCAGGGTGGTGAGCTCGGCCAGCCGCGGCCCGGGCACGGCGGTCACACCGGGCAGGGCGGACAGCTCACGGACCAGCGCGTCGGCGGCGGGCCCGTCGGCGCGGGCGGCGGAATCTGCAGAGGACGGGATCACGCACCCGAGCGTAGTCGCCCGGCTTGTAGTGTCTGGGGCATGGCGACCCGGTTCTCCCACACCTCACGCATCGACGCCCCCGTCGAGGCCGTGTTCACCTCCTATGGCGACGAGGCCTACTGGCACGACCGCATCAGCGCGGTCGGCAGCGCGCAGGACAGCCTCGACGACTTCTCCGTCTCCGGCGACACCGTCACCGTGACCGTCACCCAGCACATCCCCGAGGAGGACATCCCGGAGGTGGCCCGCAAGATCCTGCCCGGGCAGCTGGTGATCGTGCGGACCAGCATCTACAACGCCCCCACCGACGGGAAGTTCACCAGCAGCGCCAAGGCACAGGCCGCAGGTGGGCTGGGGCTCATCGACGGCAGCGCCGAGGCCGTCGCGCTGGGCGATGCGTCCGAGGAAGCGGTCAACGGACAGGTCAAGGTGGCGGTGCCCCTGCTGGGCGGCAAGCTGGAGAAGCTCGTCGTGGCGCACCTGGACCGACTGCTCACCTCCGAGTACCGGCACCTCAACCAGTGGGTCACCCGCTGAACCGCCGCTGAACCCGAGGTCTGCACCAGCTGCCCCGGATAGGCGAGAATCGGACAATGCAGCCTCGCAAGGACACCGAGCAGCTCCCCACCTACGACCAGCCGGGCATCCAGTACGCCCCCACTGAACAGTTCCCGCCGGCCGGCGGCGTCACCGGCAGCGGCGCGTCCGGGCATGGCACCGGCACCGGCGGGTCCGGTCGCGGCAACGACAACGGCGGCACCGCGGGCGCGTCCCGCGGCGGCCGCAACACCGGCCGGTGGGTGGGCATCGGCGTGATCGTGCTGATCGTGCTGCTCATCGCCGGGGCCGTGGGCCTGGAGTTCGGCACCCGCAAGGCCATCACCGACAACCTGCGCGAGGAGATCACCGCGTCGCTGGGCTCGGTCCCCGAAGTGGACCTGGGCTCGGCGCCCGTCCTGATGACCACCTTCACCGGCACGATCGGGCAGGTCCGCATCACCACCGACGGCACCCCCGCCGCGGGCGCCACCGGGCCGGTCCCGGCGATCGACATCACCGCCGAGAACATCCGCCAGGACGGTGACGTCAGCCGCATCGGCTCCCTCCGCGGCACCGCGTTCGTCTCCGACGAGGCCATGTCCGCGGCCGCGCAGGAGGACAGCTCCGGCGGACTGCTGGGCGGGTTCATCCAGGTCCAGGGCATCGTCTCCGACCCGGCCTCCGGCACCCTGCGCGTGACGATCGGCGGGCTCGCCGAAGCCGTGGTGACCCCCCGACTCGTGAACGGCGACCTGGAGATGGACCCGCAGCAGGCCTCCATCCTCGGCTTCCCGCTGCCGCGCGAACTGCTCGGCGGCACCGTCTCGATGATGAACTCCACCCTGGCCGAGCTGCCCGAGGGCGTGGAGCTGACCGGCGTGCGCGTGGTGCCCGGCGGGATGGTCGTGGAACTCGCCGGCACCGACGTGGTGCTCGAGTCGACCAACTAGGGACCGGCTCCGGATCCGCTCAGCCACCGCCTGCGCGCCGAACGCGATCACGTCGGGGCCTGGGCAGCGGTCGCGGGGCCGATCGGTCGCAATTGGTGAAATCCCGTCGCAGTTCGTGAAATCCCATCGCGATTCGTGAAAGCCCGTCGCATCCCTGCAGGAAGCCACTCGGCCGATGCCTGCAGAATCGCGATCGATCTGGGGAGCGCCGGGCGCCCGCTCGGCCGGGTCCCTGCACACGGACGGCTAGTTGCCGGCCCCACCCTGGAGCATGCGATACGCCTGGCCGTCCAGCACGAGTTGCACCTTCTGCCTCCACCACCGATCCGACGCGTGGGGGTCGCCGATCGTGTGGGCCAACAGTCGTAGGTAGGCGGTGGCGATGCCCTCGGGATGGGCGCCCCCGGCCCGGCGGTCGCGGCTGCGGGTGTCGTCGTCGTTGTCGTGGCCCTCGCCGCCCGGCACGCCCGCACCGCCCGGTGCACCCGCCATGCCCGCACCACCCGGCGCACCCGCCACGTCCGCACCGCCCGGCGCCGCGCCACCCAACGCGCCCGCCGTGGCGTCGCGCGCACGCTGCCCCGGCGCGACCTCCGAGGCGCCGTCGAACGCCGCCACGGTGAGGTAGGAGTCGATCACGGTGTCCCCCACCGCGTCGGTGAGCAGCGCGGCGTCGAACAGCACGAACCCGAAGCGCTCGCACAGCGTGGTGACGACCTCCGTCGAGCGCGCCACGAGCGTCGGCACCACGCTGGTCGTGGCGCGCAGGTGCAGGGCCAGCCCAGGGGTGCGGCTGTACAGCTCCCACAGCCCGTCGGCGAGGGAGGTGAGGTAGCTGCGCCAGTCGCCGTCGTCGGCAGGCGGCCACGGGGCGCGCGCGAGGGCGGTGTCGGCGGCGGCGGCGAGCATGTCGTCGCGGCCACGGACGTGCCCGTAGAGCGTCGACGGGTCCACGCCCAGACGTGCGGCGACCTCGGCGATCGTGGCCCTGTCCAGCCCGATCTCGAGGACCGCGTCCACAACGGCCGCGCGGGAGATCCGCGGCGGACGCCCCACCGCCCGAACCTGCTCCGACCTGCCCAACTTAGGCTCCCCTATCCTCGACTGCCACGGTTGCTCTATCGTAGGGGCAGAGTTTCCCAATGTGTGTGAGAAAGGGAGGGCGGCACCCATGACCGCACCCGCGTCGGCCTCGGCCCCGC
>CAYFRF010000017.1:5640-10025 GCA_964345415.1 uncultured Microbacter sp.
GCCCCGCGACCGACGCCGCCCAGCGCCGCGAGGAACTCCTCGCCCGGCGCGCCGTCCTGGCCCCGATCCGCGCACACCTGGCGGTGGCCACGGGGATGGTCCTGGCGTCCTCGGTGTTCCAGGTCCTGCCGTTCGTGCTCATCGTGGAGGCCGCGCGGGCCATGCTCGACGGCCGCGACGACCGCGTCTGGCCCCTGCTCGGCTGGGCCCTGGCCGCGCTCGCCGCCCGCGCCCTCCTCTACTCCGGCGCGCTGCTGTGGACGCACCTGGTGGACGCCGACAACCAGCTCCACCTGCGCCGACTCATCGCCGACAAGATGCGCGCGGTCCCGCTGGGCTGGTTCGGCGCCCGTCGCTCGGCGGATGTGAAGAAGCTGCTGGCCGACGACGTGGAGGCCATCCACTACCTCGTCGCCCACGCGCAGGTCGAGTTCGCGGCCGCCATCACCACGCCCGCCCTCACGCTGGGCTACCTGTTCTGGGTGGACTGGCGCCTGGCCCTGGCCCTGCTCATCCCGCTCATCGGCTACAGCCTCGCGCTGGCGCTGATGATGGGCCGCGATCTCACCGAGAAGATGCGTCGCTACCAGGAGCTGGAGAAGCAGACCGAGGCGGCGACCATCGAGTTCGTGGACGGCATCCAGGTGGTGCGGATCTTCGGCCAGGCCGGGCGCGCGCACCGCCGCTACCGGGAGGCCGTGGACCAGCACGCCGACTTCTTCGAGGCGTGGGCCGTGCCCATGACCCGCATCGAGTCGGCCGCGGGCGTGCTGCTCAACCCGGTGTGCCTGCTGGTGGTGGTGTTGCTGGCGGGGCTGCCGCTGGTCGAGTCGGGCCGGATGGAGCCCACCGGGCTGCTGCCGTTCCTGCTGCTCGGCCTGGGGCTCGGGTCGACGGTGCTCACGGTGGGGTACGCCATGCAGTCGCGTCGCCAGGCCGCGCAGGCCGCCGTGCGCCTGCACCGGATGCTCACCACGCCGGAGTTGGAGCAGTGGGCGGCGCCGCTCGACGCGGCCGGCAAGAACAAGAACAAGAACGACGACGACGACGCCACCGTCCGCTTCCACGACGTCCATTTCTCCTACCGCGCCGACACCCCTGTCCTGTCCGGGGTGGACCTGGAGCTGCGCCCCGGGACGGTCACGGCGCTGGTCGGCCCCAGTGGCTCCGGCAAGTCGACCCTGGCCTCCCTGGTGCCGCGCTTCGCGGACGTGGACTCAGGTGCCATCACGATCGGCGGCCGCGACATCCGCGAACTGCCTCCGGCCGACCTGTACCGCCGGGTGGGCTTCGTGTTCCAGGACGTGCGCCTGCTGCGCGACACGGTGCGCGCCAACATCGCGATCGCCCGCCCCGACGCCACCGACGCCGAGGTCGAGACCGCCGCCCGCGCCGCCCGCATCCACGAGCGGATCCTGCAGCTGCCCGCCGGGTATGACACGGTGATCGGCTCTGACGCCCACTTCTCCGGCGGTGAGGCACAGCGGGTGTCGATCGCGCGGGCCCTGCTGGCCGACGCGCCCGTGCTGGTGCTGGACGAGGCCACGGCGTTCGCCGACCCGGAGTCCGAGGCCGCCATCCAGGACGCCATCGCCACCCTGGTGACGGGCCGGACCGTGCTGGTGATCGCCCACCGCCTGCACACCGTCACCGGCGCCGACCAGCTGGTCGTGCTCGAGGCCGGCCGGATCGTCGAGCGCGGCACGCACCCAGACCTGCTCGCCGCCGGCGGGACGTATGCCCGCCTGTGGGAGGCCAACGAGTCCGCCGTGGCCGCACTCGACACCGAAGGGACGCTCCCGTGATCCGCGACCTCATCCGTCTCGTCCCGACCGACCAGCGCCGGCTGCTCCCCCGCTATTTCACGGCCGTCGTGGTGATGGCCGTGGCGCAGGGCCTGGCGTTCGCCGCCCTCGCCCCGCTGCTGACGGCCGTGTTCTCGGCGCGGTTCGGGGATGCCTGGAAATGGACTGTGGCCGTGGGGGCGGCCTTCGTCGTCGTCGCCGTCTGTTCCTACCTCCAGGCGATGACCGGGATCCGCATCGGCACCGTCATGATGCGCGACCAGCGTGCCCGGCTCGGCGACCACCTCGGCGCGCTGCCGCTGGGCTGGTTCTCGCGGGCGACGGCCGGGCGGGCGTCGCGGGTGATCATCTCGAGCACCGACGAGACGTTCCGCGTGTTCGCGCATCTGGTCACCCCGCTGATCTCGGCGGTGCTCGTGCCGGTCACGGTGGCGGTGGCGATGCTGTGGGTCGACTGGCGGATCTCGCTGACGATGGTGCTCACCGCGCCGGTGTTGTACCTGGTCAACCGGGCCGGGAACGTCCTGTTCGGGCGGGCGACCGAGGCGCAGCACGACGCGGCGGCGCGCGCGAACGACCAGGTGATCGAGTTCGCCCAGGCGCAGTCCGTGCTGCGGGTGTTCGGCGGCGACGCCTCGCACGAGCGGCAGCTCATGGGTGCGTTGCGGGAGCTGCGGTCGGCGATCCGGCGGGCGCTGTGGGCGTCGGTGCCGGGGCTGGCGGTGTTCTCGATCGTGGTGCAGCTGACGTTCCTGCTGCTGGTGTGGGTGATCGTCGCGCTGGCCTCCGATGGTCAACTGGCCGTGCCCACCGCGATCGCCCTGTTCGCCGTGGGGTCGCGGTTCGTGGAGCCGCTGGACAAGGCGGCGGAGATGAGCACGGCCATCCGGCGCGCGAAGGTCGCCGCGGGGCGGGTCACCGCGCTGCTCGACACGCCGGCCACCGCGGAGCCCGAGGTCCCGGCCGTCCCCGCCGATGCGGGCGTGGTGTTCGAGGGGGTGCGCTTCGCCTACCGCGCGGACGCCGCCCCCGGCGCCGCGGGCTCCCCCTCCCTCCCTGACGACGACAACGCCGTGATCCGCGGCGTCGACCTGACCGCCCCTGCCGGCACCACCACCGCGATCGTCGGCCCGAGCGGCTCCGGCAAGACCACGATGCTGCGACTGGCGGCCCGGTTCTACGACCCTCAGTCCGGGAGTATTCGTCTCGGCGGCCGCGACCTGCGCGAGCTCGGCACCGAGACGGTGTTGGCGTCGGTGTCGTTGGTGTTCCAGGACGTGTACCTGTTCGACCAGTCGGTGCTGGAGAACATCCGTGTGGGCCGGCCCGACGCGACCGACGACGAGGTGATGGCCGCCGCCCGCTCGGCCCGTGTCGACGAGATCGTCGAGCGGCTTCCCGACGGCTGGCACACGCGCGTCGGCGAGGGCGGCGCCGCCCTGTCCGGTGGCGAGCGGCAGCGCGTGTCCGTCGCGCGGGCACTGCTCAAGGACGCCCCCGTGGTGCTGCTGGACGAGGCCACCAGCGCGCTGGATCCACAGAACGAGGCGGCCGTGGTGCAGGGCATCCGCGAGCTCACGCGCGGCCGGACCGTGCTGGTGGTGGCGCACCGGCTGCCCACGATCCGGCACGCCGACCAGATCGTGTTCCTCGACGGCGGCCGGATACTCGAGCGTGGGACCCACGACGAGCTGCTGGCGGCCGGCGGACGCTACGCCGAATTCTGGAACCAGCGCACCCGCGCCTCGGGCTGGCGCCTGGAGCCCGCCGCCGGCTGAGGGTCGGGCTGGCGGGTGCAGTATTCCGGAGAGCCGGGCGGGCCCGGCGCGCACGCCGAGTACGTGGCCGCGCCCGCCGCCTGGTTCGCCCACAAGCCCGCCTCGCTCGACCACGTGCACGCCGCCGCCCTGCCGCTGGTCTCGCTCACCGCGTGGCAGGCGCTCGTGGAGAACGCGGATATCCAGCCCGGCCAGCGCGTGCTCATCCACGCCGCCGCCGGCGGGGTCGGCCACGTCGCCGTGCAGATCGCCAAGGCCCGCGGCGCGTACGTGATCGGTACCGCCAGCGCCGAAAAGCACGACTTCCTGCGCGAGATCGGGGTGGACGAGCCGATCGACTACCGCGAGGTGGACATCGCCGAGGCAGTGAGCGACGTGGACGTGGTGCTCGACACGATCGGCGGCGACACCTCGCTGGCCTCCCTGCGCACCCTCCGACCGGGCGGGATCCTCGTGTCGATCCTGCCGGTGGGCTCGCGCAAGCTCTTCGACCAGGCCGACGAGCTGGGCGTGCGCGCGGTGCGCATGCTCGTCGACTCCTCGCGCCACAACCTGGACTCGGTCACCGAGCTCGTCGAGCAGGGTGCGCTGCGCCCGACCATCGCCGAGGTGTTCCCGCTCGAGCAGGCCGCCGAGGCGCACCGTCGCGGCGAGACCGGACGAACCACCGGGAAGATGGTGCTCACGGTCGACTGAGTCGGGGCCGGTGCCGGTGGCGATGCCGGGCGGCCTGTCGCCGTCCCACCGCATCGCCGCCGCCCCACAGCGCCGCCGCCCCACAGCGAGCAGGTCGGCCGGTCAG
>CAYFRF010000017.1:10125-11975 GCA_964345415.1 uncultured Microbacter sp.
CGAGCAGGTCGGCCGGTCAGGCGGCGACTACTCCGGGAAGCCCTCGAGCACGGCGCGGCTGCCGCTCAGGCCCAGCCGGGTGGCGCCGGCGGCGATCATCGCGCGGGCCGTGTCGGCGTCGCGGATTCCACCCGAGGCCTTGATCCCCAGCTGGCCACCCACCGCGCGCTGCATGGCCGCCACCGCGCGCACGCTCGCGCCGCCCGCCGGGTGGAAGCCGGTGGAGGTCTTGACGAAGTCGGCGCCGGCCCGCGCGACGGCGTGGCACAGTTCCTCGATCCGTGCGTCCCCCGCCTCCTCGCCCAGGGCCTTGTGGATGGCCGCGGTCTCGAGGATCACCTTGATCACCACGGGCGGCGGGACCGCGTCGCGCATCGCCAGCACCTCCGCCATCACCTCGTCCACGTTCCCGGCGATCGCGGCGCCCACGTCGATCACCATGTCCACCTCGCGGGCCCCCTGGTCCACCGCGAGCCGACCCTCCATGGCCTTGACCAGAGCGTGGTGCTTGCCCGAGGGGAAGCCGGCGACGGTGGCCACGACCAGCTCCTCCCCGCGGACCGGCAGCATGGCCGGGCTCACGCACACGGCCTTGACCCCCAGTTCGCGGGCCTCGGACAGGAGCGCCTGCACGTCCTCGCGGGAGGCGTCGGGCGAGAGCAGGGTGTGGTCGATCATCGCGGCCACGCGGGCGCGGGTGAGGCCGTCGGGAGCGGGGGCAGGGGCGGAGGCAACCATGGGCGCCAGCCTAGCGGGGCACCCGGTGTGCCCGGCTGGCAGAATGATCAGTCATGTCACGACGTTTCGTCCTCTCCCTCGGCTGCCCGGACCGCATCGGCATCGTCGCCCGCATCGCCACGTTCCTCGCCGAGCTCGGCGGCACGATCGTGGAGGCCGCCTACCACGCGGACGAGGACACCGGCTGGTTCTTCACCCGGCAGTCGGTGGACGCCGAGTCGATCGGCATGGAGCTCGAGGAACTGCAGCGCCGATTCGCGCGGGTCGCCTCGGAGCTGGGCCCGGAGACGGACTGGAACATCGCCGATTCCTCGGAGCCCAAGGACGTGGTGATCCTGGTGTCCAAGGACGGTCACTGCCTGCATGACCTGCTGGGCCGGGTGGCCAGCGGGGACTCGCCCATGCGGATCCGCGCGGTGATCGGCAACCACGACACGCTGCGGCCGATGGCGGAGGCGCACGGGGTGCCGTTCCACCACGTCCCGTTCCCGGCGGAGCCGTCGGAGCGGGGGCCCGCGTTCGCCGAGGTGGCCGCTCTGGTCGACGAGATCGACCCGCAGGCCATCGTCCTGGCCCGGTTCATGCAGGTCCTGCCCGACGAGCTGTGCACGCGGTGGGCCGGCCGGGCGATCAACATCCACCACAGCTTCCTGCCCAGCTTCGTGGGCGCGCGCCCCTATCACCAGGCGCACATCCGAGGCGTCAAGCTGATCGGCGCGACCTGCCACTACGTGACCGCGGACCTGGACGAGGGCCCGATCATCGAGCAGGACGTGATCCGCGTGGACCACACGGCCACGGTCAAGGAGATGGTCCGCCAGGGCCGCGACGCGGAGAAGCTGGTCCTCGCCCGCGGGCTGCGCTGGCACCTGGAGGACCGGGTTCTGGTGCACGGCGGCCGCACGGTGGTGTTCACGTAGGTTCTGCTCCGCAAGGGGCCCGCGACCGCCAGGGCTGACCAGGCCCGAGCGTCGGGGGCCGGGTGGGGATGGCAGATCCATCGCGTTCTGTGAGAACCCATCGCTTTCTGTGAAATCCCGTCGCGATCTGGCAGGGATCTACTCGGCCGATGCCTGCAGAAAAGCGACCGATTCTGCGGCCCTCGGCCGAAC
>CAYFRF010000017.1:12075-36114 GCA_964345415.1 uncultured Microbacter sp.
CGGGCCCTCCCCAGAGCCCGGGCGCGCGGCCCTGCACCGCACGCGCCGCCCCCGCACGCCCTGCACCGCCCCCGGCCGGTCTACCTCTTGGTGAACCCGTGCCGTTCGGCGAGCAGCGTCTGCGCGGCGGACAGGAAGATCACGCGGGCAGCCGCCCCGGCGCCGGGCAGGATCCCGGTGACGCCCTTCTCGATGGCCTCCTGGCCCGTCCCGGCATCCCGCAGGGTCTCCACCAGCACCTCGATCGCCTCGGCGGCGGTGCTCTGCCCCTCCATGAACAGGGTGCCGATCCGGTCGAGTGCGGCTTCGTCGACGCCCAGCGCGATGAGGTCGCGGAAGAGCTTGAGCATGTACTGGTCGGCGAGGAAGTGATCGCCGGATCCGGTTTCGGTGGTGAGTCCGATCGCCGTGCCCTGGTCGAGGAGTTCCTCGGGCAGCTCGAACCCGGTCACCGCGGCGAGGCCTCCGCGGGGAAGTCTGCGGCGTCGGGTCCCGGTGCTGCGACGTTCGGCGCGGACGTTCTCCACTTCGAGCAGCTGGGTGAGGGTGAGTCCGTGCCGCTGCGCGATGAGCAGTTCCTCGATGGTGGCGAACGTGTAGCCGCGGTCGAGCAACCGGAGGATGAGCAGGAGGCGCTGCTTGTGTTCGGGCCCGTAGTAGGCGGTGCGGCCGCGTCGTTCGGGTGGCGGAAGCAGGCCGCGTTCCTGGTAGACCCGGATGTTGCGGACGGTGGTGCCGGCGTCGGCGGCGAGATCCTCGATGCGCTGCGCCTGTCCGCCCGCGGCGGAGGTCATCGGCGTCGGCCACCCACTGCCGGTCGCACGTCGGCGAAGAACACCCCGACGGCCACCATCGCGATGAGGCTGAGGAATCCGAGGGGCGCGACGGCGAACAGGACCGCGGCCACCGCGCAGATGGTGATCCACGCCGGTTTGGGCCACTTGCCCTCGATCGAGTAGGCGGAGGCGGGCGGCAGTACGGCGTACACCACTCCGGCGAGGGCCCACAGCACCAGCGCCGCCTGGATCGCGAGCTGGGCAATGCCCCAGATTCCTGCGAGATCAAACATCACGTTTCCCATCCTATCCAGCGGTGGTGCCCGGGCCCGGAAGCGCGACGCCGCCCCGGCCCGCTCGGGTCAGAGCGGTACGGGGCGGCGTGGGTGGCGCGGGATCAGCCGCGCCGGGTCACTTGGTGTCGGCGGAACCGGCCGGCTTGTCCGTGGAGGCGGTCGGCTTGCTCGCCGCGCTGGTGGACGACGAGGTCGACGACGACGACGAGGTGGTCGACGCCGGCTTGTCCGCGGAGGCCGGGGCGGCGGGCTGGGCGGCGGCCGGCTTGGTGGCGGTGGGCTTGCTCGCGGCCGGCTTGGCAGTGGGCTTGCTGGCGGCCGGCTTGGCGGCGGCCGAGGAGTCGGTCGCGGAGGCGGTGGCCTTCTTCGCCGGCGCCTTCTTGGCCGGGGCCTTCTTCGCCGGAGCCTTCTTGGCGGGGGCCTTCTTGGCGGGGGCGGTGCGGGCCTCGACCTTGGCGGCGCCGCTCTGGACGTCGTCCGAGACGGCCTGCGCGGCGTCGTCGACCTTGTCGGCGGCCTTGTCCGCGGCCTTGCCGCTGGCCTCGGCGGCCTGGCGGGCGCCCTTGGAGACGCGGCCGGCGGCCTTCACCCCGAGGGAGCGGGTCTGGCGGGCCACGGTACCGAGGGCCTCTTCGCCGAGCTCGACCTGCTCCTCGACCACGCTGGCCGCTCGGGAGACCTGCTCGTTGACGCGGGCGAGGCCGGCCTCGAGCTGCGGGTTCTCCTCACGCAGGCGGCTCACCACGTCCTCACCGCGGGCGGCGAGTCCGTCGTAGATGCCGGCGGCGACCTGGACGTACGCGTCGGCGACCTTGCGCAGCTCCTCCGGGCGGAAGCGGTTGACGAGCTCCTCGACCTCGGTGGGCAGCGACTGCACGCGGCCGGGGACCTCGTTGACGCGGTTCTGCACGTCGTTCACGCGCTCGGTGACCTTGGACTGGGCGTCAGTGACCTTGGTCTGGACGTCCGCGACGGCCTCCTCGGCACGACGACGGAGGTCGGCGACGAGGCCGGAGACGGCCTGCAGCGCGAGGTCGTTGGCGCCGACGTAGGCGTACACGGGGGTGCGCACGGCGGCGAAGGCCTGGCCGAGCGGGCCCTCGGCGGACTGGTTCTTGGCGGGCTTCTTGTCGGTCATGTCGACTCCTTACGGTGTGGTCTCGTTCGGGTGTTCGCGTCTTGCGGTGTTCTCGTGGCCCCGCGGGCCGCCGTCGGACTGCCCGTTCAGGGCACGTCGACGACCTGGTCAGCTGCGGTCTCGTTGTTCGCTCGGAACGACTCGTAGATCTCCACGAGCACCTCCCTCTGCCGTTCTGTGAGGTCCGGGGCGGTGAGGATCGCGTCCCTCACCGGGCTCCCCTGTCTGAGTTCGAGGATGCCGGCGTGGGAGTACAACACTTCCGCGGACAGCCTCAGACCTCGGGCGATCTGGCCCAGCACCTCGGCGGACGGCTTGCGCAGCCCGCGCTCGATCTGGCTCAGATACGGGTTGGAGACGCCGGCACGCTCTGCGAGCTGCCGGATGGACACCTGAGCGGCCTCCCGCTGTGCGCGGATGAACGACCCGATGTCCTGCGAGTCGGACGAGCGCGGTTGCGCGGCCTGCGCGTCGGTGGATCCACTCGTGTTCTCGTTCTTGCGACCACGCTGTGCGGCCATGGGATCCACCTCCTGGGTGCTTCGTCTCTCCTCGGCTGCACCCAACGCTAGCAACGAGTGCTAACTGCAGCAAGCGTTATGCGTGCGGCGATACCGTGCGCTTGGTCACACCTGGTTACCCCCGCGGGCATGGCGCGGGCGGGCGGCGCGGAGTGAGGCGCGATGAGGTGGCGATCGACCGTGCGGCGCGGTTGCGGCGGGCCCGGCTCGGACCGTCTAGAAGATGAGCTGCGTGGCGGTGTGGATCGCCAGGCCGGCCAGGGCACCCACCACGGTGCCGTTGATCCGGATGAACTGCAGGTCCTTACCGGCCAGCAGTTCGATCTTGTCGGAGGCCTCGTCGGCGTCCCAACGCTCGACCGTCTCGGAGATGATCGAGGTGACCTCCCCCGCGTAGTTCTCGGCCACGTAGCGGGCCGTGCGGGTCATGTAGTCGTCCAGGCGGTCGCGGACCTTCTCGTCGCCGGTGAGCATGTCGGCCAGGCGGCGCAGCAGGTCGTCGATCTTGACCCGCAGCGTGGACGAGGTGTCCTCGGTGGCCTCGACGATCATCCGCTTGGCGGCGGACCAGGCCGAGCCCGCGGCGCGGCGGACCTCCTCGCGGTTCATGACCTCGTGCTTGAACGTCTCGAGCTTGGCCATGGTCGCGGGGTCGTGCTGCAGGTCGCGGGCGAAATCCTCCACGAACCCGATCAGGGCGACGCGCACCGGGTGCTGCTTGTCCACCTTGATCTGCCACGTCCACTCGCTGAGCTCGCGGTACGCGCGATCGGACAGCAGCTCGTTGACGAACTGCGGCGCCCACGTGGGTGCCTTCTCCCGCACCCAGCGGTCGATCGTGGCCGGATTGGCCTCCACCCAGCTGTGGGCGCGGTCGGCCATCATGTCCAGCAGCGGCAGGTGGCGCCCCTCGTCCAGGAGTTCGGCGAGGATCCGGCCGGCGGGCGGACCCCACTCCGGCTCGGCGATGCGGGCGACGATGGTGCGTTCGATGATCGCCACGGCGTCCTCGTCGCGGAGCACCGCCAGCACCGAGCGGATCGCCTTGGCCGCCTGATCGGAGGCCATCGCCCGGTTCTTCTCATCCGCCAGCCACTCGCCGGCGCGTTCGGGGATGTGGGCGCTGCGGACCTTCTCGCTCACCATGTCGGGATCGAGGAAGTTCTCCCCCACGAACCCGCCCAGGGAGCTTCCGAGCTGGTCCTTCTTCTTGCGGATCAGCGCGGTGTGCGGGATGGGGATCCCGAGGGGGTGCTTGAACAGTGCGGTGACGGCGAACCAGTCGGCCAGCCCGCCGACCATTCCGGCCTCGGCGGCGGCCCGCACGTACCCCACCCAGGGGTCGGCGCCGTTGTGGAGCGCGTACTCGGCGATCAAATAGAGGATTCCGGCCGCGACGAGAAACCCCGTCGCGACCGTCTTCATCCGACGGAGTGCGGATCTCCGTTCGGCGTCGCCTGCCGGGTCGCCCGCCTTGAGGGCGGGCCCACCGGCCGCGACGACGGGGTCGAGCGTCAGTGCGCGTCCTCGCGACCGTACTTACGGAAGCCGATCATGCAGATGACGAGCCCCAGCAGGAACACCACGGTGGTGGCCACCACGGCGACGATGACCAGGCCGAGCGAGACGTTCATGTTGTCCACGTAGTAGCCGTACGCGGTGAGCGGCAGGCCCAGCATGCACATGCTCAGCAGGATGATCGCGGAGCCGAGGTAGATCTCGGTGGAGTACAGCGGGTAGGTGGGGGCGACGGTCGTCGCGTACTCCGGGTAGTACTCCTCGACGATGGCGGCACCAGTGTGCTCGAGGGTCTGACCGGCCATGATGTCGTCCTCTTTCGTCAACTACCGATCCCGCACCGAGAAGGCCCGGGACTTGTTATGCCGTAATCCTATTAGAAGCTCAGGAATCCCGGGCAACCGCCCGTCGGATTCGTCTGGCGGCCGCCACCATGTTGCGCAGACTGGGCTCCAACTGCCAGGTGTAGCGACTCTTGAGCCCACCGTCCGGAACCGCCCACAGTCGCTCCACCCCAACGGCCTCCACCCCCTCGAGCAGCCGTTCGTGCAGCAGATCGATGTCCGGCACGAAGCCCGACCGGGACTCGTAGACGCCCGGCGCGACCTGCCGGGTCAGGGTGTGGTCCTGCAGCGCGTGGAGCACCCACTCGATCGAGCGGGTCGCCACGATGTTGGTCACGTCGGCGTCGAGCTGCTCGATCGCCACGGTCATCAACCGCAGCGACGAGTAGCTCAGGTGCGTGTGGATCTGGGTCTCCGGCCGCGCCCCCGCGGTGGCCAGCCGGAAGGCGCCCACCGCCCAGTCCAGATAGGCCCTGCGATCGGCGCCGCGCCGCGGCAGCAGCTCGCGGATCGCCGGCTCGTCGACCTGCACGATCGCGGTTCCGGCCGCCTCGAGGTCCGCCACCTCGTCGCGGATCGCCAGCGCGAGCTGCGTGCCGAGCTCCTCGAGCGACAGGTCGGTGCGGCGGAAGGACCGCGCCAGCATCGTCACCGGCCCGGTGATGATCCCCTTGACCGGCCGGTCCGTGAGCGACTGCGCGTACGCCGTCCACTCCACCGTCATGGGGGCGGGCCGGGCCACGTCCCCGTAGAGCACGGGAGGGCGCACGCAGCGCGAGCCGTACGACTGCACCCAGCCGTGCCGGGTGGCGGCGAACCCGTCGAGCAGTTCGGCGAAGTACTGCACCATGTCGTTGCGCTCGACCTCACCGTGGACCAGGACGTCCAGCCCGATGTCCTCCTGCAGCCGGATCACCTCGGCGATCTCGGCGCGCAGGTAGTCGCGGTACCGCTCGTAGCTGATCCGACCCTGGGCCAGATCGAGCCTCGCCCGCCGGATCTGGACCGTCTGCGGGAAGGAACCCAACGTCGCTGTCGGGACCACGGGCAGCGACAGCCTGTCCGCCTGCCGGGCAGCCCGCTGCTCGTACGGGAGACGAACCTTGTCGTCGTCGTCGACCCCGGCGGTCCTCGCGCGCACATCGTCGCGGCGCGCGCTGGGCAGCACCGGAAGCGGACGCCAGCGCGGCGTGGGGCCGTCCTCGAGCGCGGCGGCGAGGGAGACCACCTCGGCGACCTTCTGGTCCGCGAACGCCAGCGAGTCGGCCAACTCCCCCGGCAGATCCCGCTCCGCGCGCACGTCGTACGGGACGTGCAGGAGGGTGCACGAGGTGGTCACGACCAGGTCCCCGAACACCTCCTTGAGCTCGCGCAGATACTCGAGCGCGGCGAACTTGTCTGTGCGCCAGACATTCTGACCGTCAACTACACCGGCGTAGAGGCGCTTGCCCCGCAGCCCCGGGACCGCCGCCAGTTCCGCCGCCGAGCGGTGCCCGTGCACCAGATCCAGGCCGATCGCCTCTACATCCGTCGAAGCCAGTGCCGGCAGCGCGTCCCCCAGGTCCCCGTACGCGCCTGTCACCAGGATCCGCGGGCGCGTGGCCACCGCGGCCAGACGCTCGTACGCGCGGCGCAGGCTCTCGACCTCGGCGGGATCGCGCTCCATCGTCATGCACGGCTCGTCGAACTGCACGCACGTCACGCCCGCCGCCGCCAGCACCCCGAGCAGCGCCTCGTACTGCTCCAGCACCCGGTCCAACAAGTCGATCGGCCGGAACCCCGGCATCGCCTCGGGCTCGCGCTTGCTCAACAGGAGTAGAGACACCGGCCCCGTGACGACCGGCCGGATCTCGTACCCCAGCTCCCGCGCGCGGGCGACCTCGGCCACCAACTCGTCCGGCCGCAACCCCAGCGGCGTGTCGGGCGCGAACTCGGGCTGGCGGTACTGGTAGCTGGTGCCCTGCAGCGCCACCAGCTCGAGCGGCTGCACATCCGCCCGGCCCCGCGCGAGCGCGAAGACCCTGTCCACCGGCGCGAGCTCCTCCACCCAGCCGCGGAAACGCTCGGGCACCGCGCCGAGGAGCAGCGCGTCGTCGAGGATGTGGTCGTAGAAGGAGAAGGTGTTGCCGGGCAGTTGGGTGAGGCCGGCGTCGTGCAGGTCGTGCCACGTGGAGTCGCGGATCCGGCGGCCCACCGCGAGGAGCTGGGAGCGGGTGTCGTCGCCGTGCCAGTACCGCTCCAGTGCGCGCTTGAGCTCGCGGCGCCGGCCGATCCGTGGGAAGCCGGGCACGCTCGAGGCGCGCGTCGGTTCCAGGTGCGCGGGCGTGGTGGCCTGCGCATCCCTTTGGCGGGCGGGCGTGTTGGCCTGCGCCTCCCCACCCTGGGGCGGCGTGGTGGTCCGCGCCTCCCCGGCGCGGGCGGGCCTGGCGGCCGAGGACGATGATGACGACGACGACGAGACCGGCACGCCCTCAGCGTACGGCGCGTGCCGCGGCCCGGGATGCGCCATAGCGGTAGAAGCCGTGACCGGTCTTCTTGCCGAGCCTGCCCGCCTCGACCATCCGCAGCAGCAGCGGGGGCGGCGAGTAGAGGGGCTCCTTGAACTCCGAGTACATCGAGTCGGCGATCGCCTTGACAGTATCCAGGCCCACGTGGTCAGCCAGGGAGAGTGGCCCCATCGGGTGTGCGCAGCCGAGCACCATGGCTTTGTCGATGTCCTCGGCGGTGGCGAAGCCGGACTCGGCCATCCGGATCGCCGACAGCAGGTACGGCACGAGCAGTGCGTTGACCACGGCGCCGGAGCGGTCGGCCGAGTGGACGACCTGCTTGCCCAGGATCTGCTGGGCGAAGTCCTCGGCGCGGGCGCGGACCTCGGCCCCGGTCTCGAGGGTGCTCACCAGCTCGACGAGCGGGAGCACGGGCACCGGGTTGAAGAAGTGCATGCCGATCACGCGCTCGGGCCGGGCGGTGCAGGTGCCGAGCTTCATGATGGGGATGGAGGAGGTGTTGGAGGCGAGGACCGCCTGCGGGTCCGTGACCACCTCGTCGAGCTGGCGGAACACGGCGGTCTTGGCGGCCTCGTCCTCGACGATCGCCTCGATCACCAGCTGCCGGTCGGCGAAGTCGGCCAGGTCGGTGGTGAAGCGCAGGCGCAGGGCGGCACGGTCGCGTTCCCGTTCGGTGATCTTGCCCGAGGAGACGCCGCGGTCGAGGGAGTCGACGATGCGGGCGCGACCCGCGGTGGCCAGCGCCTTGGTGGATTCCCAGACCAGGACGTCCACGTGGGCGCGGGCGCAGACTTCCGCGATGCCGGAGCCCATCAGGCCCGCCCCCACCACTCCGACGCGGGTGATCCGCCCGGTGTCGGTGTCCGCGTCGCGGGGGCTGCTCATCGGTTCTCCGGTCCTTCTGACGGGTGGGGGATCGTGCCGGGTTACGGGTCCGGGGCCCGGGTGTCGGCGGCCCGGGCGTCGGCGGCCCGGCTCCCGGTGACCGGGGTCCGGGGACTGTCGCCCGGATCCCGGCAACTCGGCCGAGGGGCGCTGACGCCACCGGGGGCCGCGGTCGCCTCGTCGAGACGGCCACGGCCCCCGGTGATATCTACGTCGTGGTGAGCGTCCGCCCCGCGGGGTGGACGTTCGCCGGCCCGTGCGGGCCGACAGGGATCAGTGGAACTGACCCTCTTCGGTGGAGCCCTTCAGCGCCGCGGTGGACGTGTTGGGGTCGACCGTGGTGGCGATCAGGTCGAAGTAGCCGGCGCCGACCTCGCGCTGGTGCTTGACCGCGGTGAAGCCCCGCTCCTCGGCGGCCTTGAACTCGCGCTCCTGCAGGTCGACGAACGCGGTCATCTGGTTGCGCGCGTAGCCGTAGGCCAGGTCGAACATGCCGTAGTTGAGCGAGTGGAAGCCGGCCAGCGTGATGAACTGGAACTTGAAGCCCATCGCGCCGAGCTCCTTCTGGAACTTGGCGATGGTGGCGTCGTCCAGGTTCGCCTTCCAGTTGAAGGAGGGCGAGCAGTTGTAGGCCAGGAGCTGGTCCGGGTACTCGGCCTTGACCGCCTCGGCGAACTGCTTGGCGTACTCGAGATCCGGGGTGCCGGTCTCCATCCAGATCAGGTCGGCGTACGGGGCGTAGGCCTTGGCGCGCTCGATGCAGGGCTCGATGCCGTTCTTGACGTTGTAGAAGCCCTCGGCGGTGCGCTCACCGGTGATGAACGGACGGTCGCGCTCGTCCACATCGGAGGTGATGAGGGTGGCGGCCTCGGCGTCGGTGCGCGCGATGATCACGGACGGCACGTTGGCGACGTCGGCCGCGAGACGGGCCGCGGTCAGGGTGCGGATGTGCTGCGAGGTCGGGATGAGGACCTTGCCGCCCAGGTGGCCACACTTCTTCTCGGAGGCCAGCTGGTCCTCCCAGTGCACACCGGCGGCGCCGGCGGCGATCATGGCCTTCTGCAGCTCGTAGGCGTTCAGGGCGCCACCGAAGCCGGCCTCGGCGTCGGCCACGATCGGGGCGAGCCAGTTCTCCACCGAGGTGTCACCCTCGATGCGGGCGATCTCGTCGGCACGCAGCAGGGCGTTGTTGATGCGACGCACGACGCTGGGCACCGAGTTGGCCGGGTACAGCGACTGGTCCGGGTAGGTGTGGCCCGAGAGGTTGGCGTCGCCGGCGACCTGCCAGCCGGAGAGGTACACGGCCTCGAGGCCGGCACGGATCTGCTGCACGGCCTGGTTACCCGTCAGGGCGCCCAGGGAGTTGACGAAGTCCTTGGTGTTGACCTTCTCCCAGAGGATCTCCGCACCACGACGGGCGAGGGTGTGCTCCTCGACGACCGTGCCCTGCAGCTCGGCGACCTGCTCGGCGGTGTAGTTGCGGGTGATGCCCTTCCAGCGGGGGTTGGTGTCCCAGTCCTTCTGGATCTCTTCAGCGGTACGTGCCTTGCCGACGTTCGACATCGCGACTCTTTTCTGTCTCGGGGGCGGTTCCGGAGTTCGCATTCCTGCAAGCCCCGGGATCCGGTACGTCCCTACAGTGCCACAAGATCTGCACCGCGTCTACCTGCGGGTTCTGCGAATATCGCGAGTTTCCTTGCCTCTTTTGCAAACTTTGCGAAGAATGTGGGGCGGGCCACGCAAACACGAGGAGAACCCCAGATGACCGCCGCACACATGGGCGCGAGACTGCGCCGCCTGCGCGAGGAACACGGACTCACCCAGGCCGCGTTCGCCGCCACACTGGGACTGTCGGCCAGCTATCTCAACCAGTTGGAGAAGGACACCCGGCCCGTCACCTCGCGTGTGCTGGCCACGCTTTCGGAGCAGTACGGCGTCGACTCGACCTTCTTCGCCTCGGACGCGGACACCCGTCTGATCGCCGAGATCAGCGAGGCGCTGGCGGACCCGCAGGTGTCCGCGGGGGTCCCGGCCTCCGACGTGGTGGACCTCGTCCGTGCCCACCCGTCGCTGGCCCGGGCCTTCGCCGTGCTCAACCAGCGGTACCGGAACGCGGCCGACCTGTTGGCGGCGCTCACCGAGGACCGGAACGCCCTCGCCGGCGACGTGGACCACTCCGCACTGGCGATGCCACACGAGGAGGTGCGGGACTACTTCTACCAGCGTCAGAACTACATCGATTCCCTCGACACCACCGCCGAGGAGCTCACCAACCGGATCCGGATGAACCGGGGCGACGTGCGCGCCGAGCTCGAGAACCGCCTGTCGGAGCTCCACGGTGTGCGGGTGACGCGACGGGTCGACCTGCCCGACGGCCTGTGGCACCGCTTCTCGGCCGAGGACCGGCAGCTCGACCTGTCGGCGCATCTCACTGCCGGTCAGCAGGCCTTCCGCGTGGCCTCGGAGCTGGCGTTCCTCGAGCACGGGGACCTGCTCGAGCAGCTGGTGGACGACGGCACTTTCAGCTCCCCCGCCGCCCGGGCTCTGGCACTGCGCGGCCTGGCCAACTATTTCGCGGCCGCCGTTCTCATGCCCTACCAGCGGTTCCTCGACACGGCGGAGGATTTCCGTTACGACGTGGAGCGGCTCATGACCTTCCACTCCACCGGGTACGAGACGGTCTGCCACCGCCTGTCCACGCTGCAGCGCCCGGGCGCCTCGGGCGTGCCGTTCAGTTTCGTGCGGGTCGACCGCGCCGGGAACATGTCCAAGCGCCAGTCGGCGTCGGGTGTCCATTTCACGACGTCCGGAGGCACCTGCCCGCTGTGGAACGTGTACGAGACCTTCTCGTTTCCGGGCAAGATCATGCGGCAGGTCGCCGAGACGCCGGACGGGCGGTTGCACCTGTGGATCTCGCGCACGGTCACCACGCGTCCGATGCGGTTCGGCCAGTCGCGTAAGACGTTCGCGATCGGCCTGGGCTGCGAGGCCCGGCACGCCCACCGGACGGTGTATTCGCAGGGTCTGGACCTGAACGACACGGAGGCGTCCACCAAGATCGGCCCCGGCTGTCGGATGTGCGAGCGGCCGGCCTGCCCGCAGCGGGCGTTCCCGCCGTTGAACCGCACGCTCACGGTGGATGCGCACCGTTCGGCGCTGTCGCCGTATCTCCTCGACGAACCCGGCTCCCCGGCGGGCGCCACTGCCCTACCCTTGCGGCCATGAGCCAGCCGAGCAGCAGCCCCGCCAGCAACGACGCCGACCTCCCCACCGCCGCCGCCTCCCCCGCCGGCGCGCCCACCGCCCCCGTCGCCACCGGCCCCGCCGCCGCATCGCCCGAGGCCGCCTCCCCCGCCGCCGCCTCGACGCCGCGCATCCGCCCCGGCGGCTTCCGCGAGCTCGGCCCGTTCGGCTGGCTGGTCAACCGCGTGGGCGCCCGCGTCACCGGCAAGCGCGACGTCCACCTGTTCGCCACGCTCGGCCAGGCGCGCCGCCTTTTCCCTGCGTGGCTGGGCTATTCGGGGATGATGATGCCGTTCGGGATCCTCGACCGCCGTACCACTGAGCTGGTGATTCTGCGCATCGCGTTCGTGCGGGGCAGCGCCTACGAGCGCGCGCACCACGAGCGCATCGGGGCGAGCGTAGGACTCGACGACGACGACATCGCCCGTACAACGCAGGATCCCGCCACTGCCGGGTGGTCGGACAGGCTGCGTGCGGTGTTGGTCGCTGCCGACGAGCTGGTGCGGACGAAGGATGTCGCCGACGACACCTGGGCCGAATTGTCCTCCCATCTGAGCTCCTCCGAGCTGGTGGCGCTGGTGCAGTTGGTGGCGCAGTACGACGGGCTCGCCACCTCGCTGCACGTGCTGCGCATCCAGCCCGACATCCCCCGCTGACCCGCCGCCTCAGTCCACCCCGCGCCAGCGCACCCCGCCCCTGCCGCTCCCGCCGCTCTCCGACTTGCGCGCCTTCCGGGCACAAATCTGCCGAGGTGCGCGCCCGATGTGGACCAGCTCGGGCGCGCACCTCAGCGACGCCCCCGGGCCTCCGCACGCTGCGGCGACCCAAGAGCTGCACAAGCCACGGGCGCGCCGCGTCAATGCTGCGAGGCACCAGCGCACCACCGAATTCCACAAGGTCAGCGCTCTCCACAGGGACCGGGATTTCCGCCCTTGATCGAGCTGGACGCTCCGGCGCATCGGGCACGCTGCGTCACATGGCCACTTACTTCCGAGGCTCGCCCCATCCGGCGCTCTCAGAGTCTCGCCTGACCAGCGAACTGTCATCACTGTCCCGCCGCCGCCGGGACCGCGACTTCGTCTCGCTCGCGGACGGACTCTGGCTCCCCTCCGACCACCCCGCGGATTTCGAGTCCCGGTCGGTTGCGTTCTCCCGTCTCTACCCGGATGCGGTTCTGACCGGGTGGTCAGCAGCGGCTCTTCACAGGATCGCTCCCCCGGACGATGCCGAGCCCGAACTCTGTGTCGGTCCCGTCGGGAGAAAGCGGCAGGGTCTCCGGATCCGTCGGTATCCGATTCCCGAATCCGCTGTCGAGGTGCGGCGTGGAGTCCGCGTCACGAGCCGGGCCCAGACCGCCTTCGACCTGTCCCGTTTCAACGACCATCTCGGCGGGGTTCTCGCCGTCGAGAGGTTCTACCGGGCCGGATTCTCGCAACGTGAGTTCGAAGAAGCCGTAGGCCGAGGCGCCGGGACATGGGGGATCTCTCGTGCGCGACGCGTACTCGCCGACGCGCACCCGAAGAGCGAGTCACCACGGGAAACGGAGCTGCGGCTGTTCCTGCGGGATGTCGGATTCACAACGTTCGTGCCACAACTTGAGCTGCCGGATCTGGGCTACCGACTCGATCTGGCCGACCCGGTCACAAAGATCGCTGTCGAGTACGACGGTCACCACCACAACGATCCGGCGCAGCAGGCCTACGACAGAATTCGGCGCAATCGTCTGCAGGCCGCGGGATGGATCGTCATCGCGGTGGACTACCGGAGTTTTCGTCGCCACCGCGAGGAACTGCTCCGGCTCGTCCGTGGGGCATACGAGCGTCGGGCGTTCGAGGCGGCGAGGTGACTACCTATGCGCCTGGTCTGGTCCCCAACCGACGCGCAAGTCCGCCTAAATGTGCACACCCAGCGCGTAAGTCTGAAGCGACCTCGGGAGGCAGTCGCGGCCGGTTGGCTGATGACCGCGGTCGACCGAAAGCACACGCAGCTGGGTGAACTCAGCTCGGAGTGCCCGTGAATCGCAGGTTGTTGACGAGCTTCACAGTTTCGTTCACGAACTCGCCGCGAAGGAACCCAAGGAACTCAGTTGCGATCTCCTCTGGCGTGGCCATCACCTGGACGTAGTCGGGCACCCCGTCCTCGTCTTCCACGAGGAAGTGCACAGCGCCAGCAGACTTCACGAACCCATTGATCGATTCATCAATTCGTTGAGCCCTGGACACCACCTCATCGGGCGGATGGATGTCGGCTTTACCGCCAGGCTGGTCGTTGTCTCGACCGCCAGGTTGGCTGTCGGCGTGATCGCCAGGCTCGCAGTCGTCCTCGTTGCCGACCTTGACTCCGTCCACGAATCTGAGGTCCCAGGCTGTGTCGACGAGCACTGGACCGTCGACGTCCTCCCGCACCTCTGCCCGCCCCAGAACGACACGTGCCCACGTGGCCAAGAGGCGAATAGACTCCGCTTTCTCCGGTTTCCACTCCGGCTCCGCGAGTCTGGCACGTAGTTTTTCTGTCGCCCGGGCGCCGGGCTGATACACCTCTGGCACCACGCGGTAGTCGATCTCGTTCGCGTACTCCGACTCGGCATACAAAGACTCGCGCATGTCCACAGCAACCCCGCCAACCCCTCTGGCCAGGTCTTCCACTATCTCGGCCGTGTAGTCGCCCGAGGTCACAGTCTCGGCGAGCACCCCGTAGCCTTCCCGTGCCAAGGACTCACGGGCCAGTGCAAAAGCATTCAACGCGGAGGCGAAGCCCTGCACCCGGTCGATTTCGGCTTCATCGGAGGTGAGCGCAAGCCCCTTGACGACCCGGAGACGACTCTCGAACGCTTCGAATCGATCCCGGAGCACACTACGACCCGGCTCCGGATCCGAACCGCTGCTCGGGACCAGGCCCTCCGATGCGGAGGCCAGGGCCAACGCATCCTGCAACACGTGGTCGATCTGGGTGTATCGCAGCTCCCGCTCCGCGGTCTCGTAAGCGGCGTCCGCAACGTCATTGCCGGCCTTGGCGACCCTGATCGCCTTGAGCCCCAGCACGGTGGCCACCACGACGGCGACCACCGCACTGATCGCCGTGATGGTGTCGGCGATGTCCACAACGAGATCCCAGTTCATCGCAGGCCCTCTCTCCGAATGCTGTTCGGCCCGGGACGAATGCTGCTCAACGCAGGTTCCGACTCAGCTCAGGCAGGTGCGGGCCCGCTCGTCGAGCTCCTCGACCACCGTCTCGCCCGCCGGCACCCGGACGGGACGGCCCTGGACCGTGCAGTCGAAGTCGGCGCCGTTGAGGTTGGCGATCGTGATGTCGTCGCGAGTGCAGCGGACCCGGACCTGCGTGCCGCGGACCATCAGCCGGAACGTCAGGCCGCCCCATTCCACGGGCACGCGCGGGTCGAACGAGATGTCGCCGCCGTAGTCGCGCATGCCGCCGAAGCCGCTGACCAGCGCCGACCACACGCCGCCGGCGGAGGCCACGTGGATGCCGTCGGTGGCGTTGCCGTGCACGTCGGCCAGGTCCACCACGAGCGCCTTGGAGAAGTGCTCGAACGCCTCGTCGCAGTAGCCGATCTCCGCCGCGATGATCGCCTGCACGACCGCCGAGAGGGTCGAGTCGCCGGTGGTCAACGGGTCGTAGTACTCGAAGTTGGCCCGCTTCTGTTCCTCGGTGAACTCGTCACCGCGCAGGAACATGGCCAGCACCACGTCGGCCTGCTTGAGCACCTGGTGCCGGTAGATGACCAGCGGGTGGAAGTGCAGGAGCAGGGGCCGGCGGGGCGCATCGAGGTCCTGGTCCCACACCTCCTTGGCCAGGAAGTCCTGGTCCTGCGGGTGCACCCCCAGTTCCTCGTCGTAGGCGATCACCATGTTGCCGGCGGCGCGCTTCCACTCGGTGATCTCGTCCGGGTGCAGGTTCAGGCGCCGGCAGATGGCGTCCCAACGTCCGTCGCCCAGCTCGGAGATGCGCTTGCAGGCGATGGTCGCAGCGAGCAGGTTGAAGCGCGCCATGGCGTTGGTGAACAGGTTGTTGTCCACGACGGTGGTGTACTCGTCGGGGCCGGTGACGCCGTGGATGTGGAACTGCCCGTCTTCGGCGAAGAACCCGAGCGAAACCCACATGCGGGCGGTCTCGACGAGGATGTCCACGCCCTCGCGGACCATGAACTCCAGGTCGTCGGTGGCCCACACGTACTTGACGAGGGCGTGCGCGATGTCGGCGTTGATGTGGTACTGCGCGGTGCCGGCCTCGTAGTAGGCGGAGGCCTCCTCGCCGTTGATGGTGCGCCACGGGTACAGCGCCCCCTCCACAGAGAGGAACCGTGCCCGCTCGCGCGCCTTGTCGAGCATCGAGTACCGGAACCGCAGGGCATTGCGGGCGAACTGCGGCATCGTGTACGTCAGGAACGGCAGGACGTAGGTCTCGGTGTCCCAGAAGTAGTGCCCGGAGTAGCCGCTGCCGGTGACGCCCTTGGCGGCGATGCCGGCGGTCTCGGCGCGGGCGGAGGCCTGGGCGAGCTGGAACAGGTTGAAGCGGATGGCCTGCTGGGTCTCGGCCGGGCCCTCGACCTCCACGTCGGCGCGGTCCCAGAAGTGGTCGTACCAGTCGCGCTGGGTGCGCTGCAGCTCCTCGAGTCCGCGTTCGCGGGCGCGGGCGAGCGTGCGGGAGCAGCGGTCGACGAGCTCGCTGGCCGGCACCTTGGCGGACGTGTGGTAGGCCGCCATCTTGGTCAGCCGCAGCACGCGCCCCGGGGTGGCGTGGACGTGGTAGACGGCGCGGGAGGCGTCGTCGGAGACGTCGGTGCTCATGGCCACGTCGTCGGCGGTCTCGACCTCGTGGTCCACGGCCACGCCGATGGTCATGCCGGAGTTGGCGCAGCGGTAGCCGTGCGCCTGGTAGGAGCGCTCGCAGTCGGTGACCTCGGACAGCAGCACCCGGTGGTCCAGGCCGTCGGAGCGGCGCGGGTCGAAGCCGGCCGGGGTGTCCTCGGTGGAGTGGAACTCGTCCTCTCCGTCCTGGCGGTTGAGCACCTCGGAGACGATCACCACGGGCGCCGGCTCCTCCGGCAGCTCGATCTCGAACGTCATCACGGCGAGGTGCTTCTCGACCATCGACACCATGCGGGTGGTGCGGATGAGCACCTTCTTGCCGGCCGGGGTGCGCCAGACGAGCTCGCGCCGCAGGATGCCGTCGCGGAAGTCGATGCTGCGCTCGTAGTGCTCGAGGTCGGCGGCGGTGACGCGCAGCGGTTCGTCGTCGACGTACACGCGGATCGTTTTGGTGTCGGGCGCCTGCACCATGGTCTGGCCCTCGCGCGCGAGGCCGAAGGCGTCCTCGGCGTGCTGGATGTGCCAGGTCTCGTGGAAGCCGTTGACGAAGGTGCCGTGCTGGCTGGAGTTGCGCCCTTCCTCGGGGTTGCCGCGCATGCCGAGGTAGCCGTTGCCCACGGCGAACTGGGTCTCGGAGACGCCGAGTGGCGAGGCTTTGGGGCTGGTCTCGACCCAGCGCCACGGGTCGACGGGGTGGGTGGTGCGGTTGATCTCCGGTACCTCGAGGTGACTGCGGAGGTTGACACCGTAGGTGGTGCGGATGTTGCCGGGGACGGATTGGCCGACGGTGTCGTGGACCGGTCCGCGGCCGGGGTGTACCGGGGTCATGCGCGCTCGCCCTTCAGTGCGGGGATGAGGTCTGCCAGGTCGACGACGACGACGTCGGCGCCTTCGTCCAGGAGTGTCTGTCTGCCGGCTCCACGGTCCACGCCCACCACATGGGCGAACCCGCCGGCGGCGCCGGCCTGCACCCCGGAGACGGCGTCTTCCACCACGACGCAGCGGTCGGCGGGCACGCCGAGGAGTGTCGCGGCGTGCAGGTACGTGTCGGGGCGGGGTTTGCCGGGGATGTTCTCGGCGGCGGCGACCTCACCGTCGACGATCACCTCGAAACGGTCCCGGAGCCCGGCCGCGGTGAGGACGGCCACCGCGTTCTTCGAGCTGGAGACGACACACTTGGCGATACCGGCGGCGTCGAGGGCGTCCAGGTAGGCGACGGACCCGGGATAGGCCTCGATCCCCTCGGCGAGGAGTTCCATGAAGATGCGGTTCTTGCGTTCCCCGAGTCCGGCCACGGTGTCGGCGGCGGCCGGATCCGCGTCGTCGTCGTCGTCATTTCCTCCGGCACCTGAGGCGTCGCCCTCGGGCAGGGTGAGGCCGCGCGCGGCGAGCATCGACGCGATCCCCTCGGCGCGCGGTTTGCCGTCGATGTAGCGGAAGTAGTCCTCGTCCGAGTAGGCCTCGAGGCCCCGCTCGGCGAAGTAGGCGGAGAACATGCGGTTCCATGCCTGCATGTGCTTCTCGGCGGTGGGGGTGATCACGCCGTCGAGGTCGAGGAGCACTGCCTCGACACGGTCATGGTCCATGTGTGAAGTCCTGCTTCCGGGTCGGGGTTCCGATCGGGGGCGTCCGGTGCCGGTCCAAGGGTAGCCACTTGCGGTGGGGTTGACCGATCTCTTCCGGACCCGGGCTCCCCCCTGATCGGGCGCGGCGGGGTGGATTACCCGTTGCAGGGGCCTGCGGTGGCACTATGTGAGAAACCCTGAATCAAAGGAGAGAGATGCGCCTGCGCTCCCGTACCCCCCGCCGCGCCGCGGTCGCCGGCCTCGCCCTGGTCACCGCTGCCACGCTGACGGCCTGCTCGTCCGACTCCGGCGAGAACGGCCAGAACTCAGGAAACGGTACCGAGACCTCGGAGAACGCCCAGGGCTCCGCTCCTTCGGTTCCCGTCGAGGAGCGTGTGCTCGTGGAGGGTGAGGCGCCCGGCAACGGTGTGGTCCAGGTGATCGACCGCCCGCTGCTGCAGGAGGCGGTGGACAAGCTGGTCGCCGACCAGAGCCGCCAGCTCATGGAGAACCCGGCGTGCGACAAGGTCTCGCGGTTGGAGACGGTCGCGAACTTCGCCACCACCGACGGGGTGACCGTGGTGGTGCGCTACAAGGAGTCCGAGGCCGACGAGACGGAGCACCGGTTCGGGATCGGCATGGTGGGCCAGCGTCTCGACGAGTTCATGGACCGCTCCCTGTACGAGGCGTGCGACACCTCGCGCAGTCTCGCCAACCCGAACGTGGAGCTGTTCATGTTCGTCGAGGACGCCCCGTTCGTCGAGGGCGCCGAGGGCTTCCGGGTGGTCAGCGACTTCGTGACCACCGGCCCGGACGGGCTCCGCCAGATCAACCGCGCGGTGGCGCTGCACGGCTACGCCCGCGACACCACGGTGAGCGTGGAGTACGCGGCCCAGGGCGACGATCCGGCGCTGGACCCGGTCCTGCCGACCGCCGCCAGCGCGCTGGACGCGATCTACGTGGCCCAGATGGAGAAGCTCGTCAACGCGGAGTAACCGCCCCGGCCCGGCCCCGGCCCGCGCCACCCGGCTCCACGCGACCCGGCCCCGGCCCTCGCACGCTTTCCGTGCAGGGGCCGGGGCCGTTCACGTCTGCGCCCTCTGCGCCCCGCCGCCCACGCCCTCCCCGCGAGCCCACGCCCCGCGAGCCCACGCCCTCCCCCGCGCCCCGCCGCCCCGCCGCCCCGCCGCCCCGCCGCGCGGGATACGCATCACCCTTGCACCCGCGCATCCAGTCGGTCGCCCCGGACGAGGGGTATGCATCCTTCAGGGCCCCCAAGGGATGCATACCTCCCACGAGTCCCCGCGCCCGCGGACCCCACGCGACACCCGGCCCCCGCGCCGCGGCCGCCGGCCCCAGCCGCGCCCGCCCCCGCGCCCCCACAAAGAAAACGTCCCGCTCCCCCGCTTCGCGAGAAGCAGGTGAGCGGGACGCTCGATTCCCCGCCCGCCGGCACCGGCGAGCGGCGCGAGCGGAGCGGGGCGGACCGTGCGGACGGCGCGGCCTACAGGTTGATCATGTGACCCGAGATGCCGTGGACCGCTTCCTTCATGGCCTCGGACAGCGTCGGGTGCGTGTGCACGTTGCGGCCGATGTCCTCGGCGGTGAGGTCCCACATCTGGGCCAGGGTCAGCTCGGGCAGCAGCTCGGAGACGTCGGGGCCGATGAGGTGGGCGCCCAGCAACTCACCGTGGGTGGCGTCGGCCACGACCTTGACGAATCCCACGGCGTGTCCGAGCCCGTGGGCCTTGCCGTTGGCGGAGAACGGGAACTTGCCGACCTTCACGTCGTAGCCCTCGTCCCTGGCCTGCGCCTCGGTGAGCCCGAAGGACGCGACCTGCGGCTGGCAGAAGGTGGCGCGCGGCATCATGCGGTAGTCGCCGAGGGTCTGGGTCTCGGCACCGGCCATGGTCTCGGCGGCCACGACGCCCTGTGCCTCGGCGACGTGGGCGAGCTGCAGCTTGGCGGTCACGTCGCCGATCGCGTAGATGCCGTCGACGTTGGTGCGCATGTGGTCGTCGATCGCGATCGCGCCGCGGTCGGTGAGCTCGACGCCGGTGTTCTCCAGCCCGAAGCCCTCGATGCGGGGCGCGAAGCCGACGGCCATGAGCACCTTGTCGACGGTCAGGGTCTGGGTGTCCCCGCCGTCGTTCTTCTCGATCTCCACCTCGACCGAGTCGCCGTTGTCGGTGATCTTGGTGGTCTTGTGGCCGGTCAGGAGCTTCACGCCGAGCTTCTTGTAGTGCTTGACCATCTCCTTGGAGACTTCCTCGTCCTCGTTCGGCAGGAGGCGGTCCATGAACTCGACGATCGTCACGTCCACGTCGTAGTTGGCCATGACGTAGGCGAACTCCATGCCGATCGCGCCGGCGCCGACGATCACGATCGACTGGGGCAGCTCACGGGAGAGGATCTGCTCCTCGTAGCTCACCACGTTCTCGCTGAGCTCGATCCCGGGCAGGGTCTTGACCACGGAGCCGGTGGCGATGATGCAGTTGTCGAACGTGTACCGGGTGCCGTCGACCTCGATCGTCTTGTCGTCGACGAACGTGCCATAGCCGTTGATCTCGGTGATCTTGTTCTTCTTCATGAGGAAGTGGACGCCCTTGACGATCCCGTCCGACACCTTGCGGCTGCGGTCGAAGGCCGCACCGAAGTCGAACGAGATGTTGTCTCCGGAGATGCCGAACAGCTTGCCGTCGCGCAGGACGGTGTTGGCGATCTCGGCATTGCGGAGCAGCGCCTTGGAGGGGATGCAGCCCACGTTGAGGCAGACACCACCCCAGTATTTCTCCTCGACCACGGCCACCTTGAGGCCGAGCTGCGAGGCGCGGATGGCGGCGACGTAGCCACCGGGGCCCGCGCCGAGGACGATGAGATCGAAATGAGTGTCAGCCACGACACACAGGGTATGCGCATCCGGCGGGCGAGGCACGCCATGCGGGGGGAAGACACCCGAAAGAGGAATACATCCGAAATAGACTGACGCCGCCCGCTCCGGTGGGAGGAGGGGCGGCGTCAGGGCCTCAGCGAGGGATCAGGACAGGTTGCCCAGGACCTTCTTGAGGGCCTCGGCAACCAGGCCGCCGATGGTGTCCGCGATCTTGTCGGTGATGGTGGAGCTGCCACCGTTGCCCGAGGACGCGGTGAAGAGGTCGCTGAAGGAAGAGCCCATTTGTGTGTCTCCGTTTATCTAGGGGATTCCGGCGTGCCGCCGGAAACGGCCGGGTCAGGCGACCCATGCCCATCGAAGATGATACTGATCACACGCCTACGTAACAAGACCCTGTGCGTTCCCGAATCTGAGACTTAGGTAACCCTTGGTCGAGCGCGCGTCCAGTTCACGGCATCATCGGAGAGTATGACGCTTCCTGCTGCTGACGACCCGTTCCTCCACCTGGAGGAGATCGATTCCCCGGAGGCCTTGGACTGGGTCCGGGAACGCAGTGAGGGGACGCTGGCCGGCCTGATGTCAGACCCTCACGCGGAGGCGGGCTATGACCGCGCGTTGGGGATCCTGGACGCGACGGACCGGATCGCGTGGCCGGTGCTCAGGGGCCGGTTCGCGTACACGGTGTGGAAGGACGGGGATCACCCCCGGGGGTTGTGGCGCCGGGTGCCGTGGTCGGTGCTCGAGGCGGGTGCCCCGGCGGTGGACAACCCGGCGTGGGAGACGCTCCTGGATGTGGACGCGCTCGCGGCCGAGGAGGGCGTCAACTGGGTGTACGCGGGGACGGTGGTGCGGCGTCCACAGGATGACCGGGCGTTGATCCGGTTGTCGCGGGGTGGCGCGGACGCGGTGGAGGTCCGCGAGTTCGATCTGTCCGAGCGGCGGTTCGTGCCGGCGTCGGAGGGTGGGTTCCATCTGCCGGAGGTCAAGTGTTCGGTGTCGTGGGTGGACCGGGACACGGTCCTGCTCACGGCGCCGCTGGATCCGGACGGGTTCGACGCCACGGATTCGGGGTATGCGCGGCTGGCCCGGTTGTGGCGCAGGGGTACGGATCCGGGGCAGGCGCCGGTGGTGTTCGCGGGTCAGACGGCGGATGTGGCGGTGGGGGCGTCCTTTGACGTGACCACGGGCCGGTTCATGGTGAGCCGGGCGCCGGATTTCCACACGTCGCAGGAGTGGTTCTGGCCGGTGGGTGCGGATCCGGTGGCGGAGGCGCCGATCCGTCTGTCGGTGCCGAAGGATTGTCGGGTGTATTCGGTCGGCGAGTGGGTGACGTTAATGCCGCGGACCGAGGTGGAGCTGGCGGGCCGGAGGTATCCGGGCGGGTCGGTGTTGGTGGTGCCGTGGTCGGCGGTGGATGCGGATCCGTTGGGGTTGGCGGAGCCTGCGGTGTTGTTCACGCCGACGCCGTCCACGACGGTCGAGGACGTCTCGTGGGGTGCCGGTCGGGTGGTGTTGACGGTGTTGGAGCACACGGAGTCGCGTCTGGAGGCGTTCGCCGTGCCCGGGGCCCCGGATGGCGAGTGGGTGTCGCAGCCGGTGCGTGGGTTGCCGGAGCACGTGTCGATCGATGTGCTCTCGTGTGACCGCCTGTCGGGGTGGGGTGACGGCGCCGGCGCCGAGAACAAGATCAAGAACAAGAACGACGACGACGACGACACCGTGCCCGGCGGCTCCGGCTCCGCCGGTGGGCGGCCTCATCCGGATGACGCGGTTCTGGCGGTCTCCGGGCCGGTGGTCCCGCCGTCTCTGGTGCTCCTGCGGGCGGATGGTTCCACGGAGACGTTGGGCTCGACCCCGGACCGCTTCGACACCACGGGTGTGGAGGTGTCCCGGCACACGGCGGTGAGCGAGGACGGGACCGAGGTGCCGTACACGGTGATGCGCGGTCCCGGACCCGAGGGGCCGCGGCCGACGATCCTGTACGGCTACGGCGGCTTCAACGTCTCCATGCGGCCCTCGTACGCGGCGCTGAGGGGCGCGCTGTGGCTGGAGGAGGGTGGCGTCTACGTGGTGGCCGGGATCCGCGGTGGCGGCGAGTACGGGCCGTCGTGGCACCAGGCGGCGGTGCGGGAGAAGCGTCCGCGCGCCTACGAGGATTTCGCCGCCGTGGCCCGGGCCCTTGTGGACACCGGGGTCACGACCCGGGATCAGCTGGGGGCGACGGGCGGCTCCAACGGTGGCCTGCTCATGGGGGTCATGCTCACCCGGTACCCGGAGTTGTTCGGGGCGCTGGCGATCGCGGTGCCGCTGCTGGACATGAAGCGGTATCACCTGCTGCTCGCGGGGGCGTCGTGGATCGGCGAGTACGGGGATCCGGAGTCGGCGGACTGGGACGATTTCCTGGGCGCCTATTCGCCGTACCAGCACATCCGGCCGGCCTCGGAGGTGCGGTATCCGCCGGTGCTCATGACCACCTCGACCCGCGATGACCGCGTCCACCCGGGCCATGCCCGGAAGATGACGGCGGCGCTCGAGGTGGCGGGGCACGAGGTGGAGTACTACGAGAACATCGAGGGCGGGCACGCCGGTGCCGCGGACAACACGCAGGAGGCCCGCAAGGCGGTGTTGACGTACGAGTTCTTCCGCCGTCGCCTGGCTACGTCGTAGCCACCTCGCGGTCGATCCAGGCCAGGAGGCGGGGAACGATCTCGTCGGGCTGGCGGGCCCACGTGTTGTGGCCGAGGGGCCGGGGTTCGAGTTCGAGTGTCGTGCGGGCCGCGGGCAGCAGTGCCAGCAGGTTGCGGGCGGCGCCCTCGGGGGCGAGCGGGTCCTCGGCGATCGAGACCGCCAGCGCCGGGACGGTGACGCGGGACAGTCCGTCGACGTAGTCGAGGTCGGCGCGGGCGGGCTGCATGACGCCGGTGGTGGCGAGCCGGGCCCAGTCGCGGATCCGGTCGACGGGGACGCGTCCGGTGGCGCCGAAGAACTGGGCGGGGACGTGGCCGGTCACGCGGCCGACGAGGGGCATGAGGACCGCGCCGAGGCGCAGTTTGCGCCCGAAGGCCGCGGGGAAGCCGCGGTGGTACGGCGACTGGGAGGCCACGGCGGCCAGGCCCACGACGCGGGGGTCGCGGCGTGCGAGGTGGTAGACGCCGAGCTGGGCGCCCATGCTGTGTCCGAGCAGGACGACGGGCTGGGGGCCGAGTTCGCGGTGCAGGGCGTCCAGGGCCAGGGGGATGTCCTCGGCGGCGCTCTCGTGGTAGCCGGCGGGGGCGCTGCCGCGGCCGATGCGGTAGCTGCTCTCGCCCTGGCCGCGGAGTTCGGTGATGGCCACGTCCATGCCGGCGTCGGCGAGGGCGCGGGCGATCGGGAGGTAGTAGCGGGCGCCCACGGCGATGCCGGGCAGCACCAGCACGGCCGGGCGGTTCTCGTCGCGCCGGGCGGCGCGGACCACGAGCAGGGGGCTGGTGCTCCCGTCGGGGTGCCGCAGTTCGATCCGGTGCGGGTCCACGGTCTTGGTCATG
>CAYFRF010000018.1:0-12598 GCA_964345415.1 uncultured Microbacter sp.
GCAGTACTTCAACCCCTGCTGCGACGACCAGGCGGCGGCCCGGCCCACACAGGTCCGGGCCGCCGCCTGTTCATGGAGCCCACTGCCGACATCTGACGTCCGCTAACACTTCGCCATCCGTGGACGATATGTAGGTCATATCCCGTGTGCCTGTCGAGGAGTCCATCATGAGTACTGTCCGTCGATCCGCCGCCGTAGCCTGCGCATCCGCACTGATCGCCGGGGGACTCGCGGTGGGCGCCGCCCCTGTCGCCTCCGCACAGGTCTGGCATCCCCATCCCGCCTGGGACGTCCGGTTGCCGCACCCGCTCGGCGGCGAGCACACCATCAGGTACCACGTGTTCTCCAGCTGCAAGCTCGGCGAGGACGGTCGATTCCACCAGGCGGTGGCCGCTGGCGCCCGGGATCTCGACCACCACGTGGGCTCGTTCGACTTCCTCTCGGCGATGTACCCGTTCAACTCGGCCACCGTGTCCTGGCACAACATCGACACTGACCAGCGCGGCTCCGAGACGGTCTGGTCGACCGGGCCGGAAGTGGGCACCCAGGCCACGATCACCGGGCGCGGCGACGTCGCGGTGACCGTCTCCGCCAGCAAGTCGCTGTTCCCGACCTTCGCCCCGGGCTCGGTCGCCCCGTTCGGTTCGACCACCCACACCGAGCACTTCATCGTGGCCGCACGCGACTGCTGACGCTGTGGCCTCGGGTTGCCGGGGCGATGCCCCGGGGGCGCCGGTGCGCGTCACTGGTGTGCCCCGTGGGCACGGCCGGTTCCCGGGCCTGCCCGATCGGGTAGACAGTAGGCCGTGACCAGTCCTGCCTTCGACCGCGTCCCTGCCGCCCTCTGTCTCGACATGGACGGAACCCTCGTCGACACCGAGCGACTGTGGGATATCGCCGTGTACGAACTCGCCGAACACATGGGTCGTCCGCTGGACGAGTCCACCCGTGAGCGCACGCTCGGCAATTCCCTGAACGGATTCTTCGAGATCCTCGGCGAGTACACCGGGCGCCGGATCGAGGGCGAGGAGTTCGACAGGCTCGCGCACCGGCTCAACACGCGGGTCACCGAACTCATGCGCACCGACATGCGCTGGCGTCCCGGCGCGGAGGAACTGTTGGCCGAGATCGCTGAATCAGGGACGACGGTCGCCCTGGTCACCAACACCACAGCCGACGTGGCGCAGGTACCACTGGAGTTCATCGACCGCTCCCGCTTCGACGTGGTGGTGACCGGCTGTCTGGTCCCGAACGGCAAGCCGGCCCCGGACCCGTACCTGCTGGCCTGTCGTCAGCTCGGGCTCGAGCCGGCGGACACGGTGGCGATCGAGGATTCCGTCACCGGCGCCACCTCCGCCGTGGCCGCCGGATGCCGGGTGCTGTACGTGCCGTCCACCGACGGGCAGCCCGATGTCCCGGGCGCGCACACCCACCCGACTCTGGTCGGTGTCGATCTCGACGCACTGTTCTCCCTCACCTCGGGGACACCCGCTGTGGCGGCTGTGGGAGAATCGGGCGCGTGAAGACCTTCGATTCGCTGTTCGCCGAACTGTCCGAGCGGATCTCCGCGCGCCCTGAGGGGTCCGGAACCGTCACCGCGTTCGACAAGGGCGTGCACCACCTGGGCAAGAAGGTCATCGAGGAGGCCGGTGAGGTCTGGATCGCGGCCGAGTACCAGTCCGATGCCGAGTTGGCGGAGGAGATCTCGCAGCTCCTCTACTGGACCCAGGTCATGATGCTCAAGCGGGGCCTCGGCCTCGAGGACGTCTACAAGCACCTGTAGAGCCGCAGTTCAACGCCACATTCTCCCGCACCCACCTCCTGGAGCCACCATGCTGCGCGTCGCAGTGCCCAACAAGGGCGCCCTGTCCGAGTCCGCCTCCGAGATGCTCTCCGAGGCGGGTTACCGTCGTCGGCCGGAGGGCAGCAAAGACCTCTCGCTCATCGACCGTGAGAACGATGTCGAGTTCTTCTTCCTGCGTCCCAAGGACATCGCGGTCTACGTCGGCTCCGGTCGCCTCGACTTGGGTATCACCGGCCGTGATCTGAGCGCCGACTCGATGGCCGAGGTCGACGAGTTACTGGAGCTGGGCTTCGGCCGCTCGACCTTCCGGTACGCCGGTCCTGCGGGCAACGGCTGGAGCACCGACCGTCTGGCGGGCGCCCGGATCGCGACCTCGTACCCCAATATCGTCCGCCGTGATCTACAGGAACGTGGTGTCGAGGCGGAGGTGATCCGTCTGGATGGTGCGGTCGAGATCTCCATCCAGCTGGGTGTGGCCGACTGCATCGCCGACGTGGTGGGCTCGGGCCGCACGCTCAAGGCACACGGTCTGGAGGCGTTCGGCGAGGTCCTGTGTGACTCCTCCGGGGTTCTCATCGCCCGCGGGGACGCCGGGGTGACTCCCGCGATGGCGCAGATGCGGGCCCGCCTGCAGGGCGTGGTCTTCGCCCAGCAGTACATGATGCTGGACTACAACTGCCCCCGGGACCTGCTCGACAGTGTCACGGCGATCACCCCGGGCCTCGAGTCGCCCACGGTCTCGCCGATGGCGGACCCGGCGTGGATCGCGGTGCGGTCCATGGTCTCGCGCAAACAGGTCAATTCGATCATGGACCGGCTGGCCGCGGCCGGTGCGAAGTCGATCATCGCCACGGACATCCGTTCCTGCCGTATGGGCTGAGGCACTTCCCGCCCCAGCCCGTACGGCCCCTGCTCACACCGGCTCGATGAGCAGTGCCTGGAGGGTGTGCCCGAGCGCCCCGGTCTGGTCGTAGAGGGTTCCGGAGGTCACTCCCACCCCGTCCGGCCCGACGGAGGCGTCTGCCGCCACGCCTATCCACTCACCCTCGGGCAGGCGGTGGAGGTGGGTGACCAGATCGGTGTTGAGGAACCGCCAGTCCGTGGGTTCCAGGACCGCCCCCACCCCGTTGGCGATGTCGGCCACGCACATCACCCGCTCGGTCCTGGTCAACGTCTCGCCGGCGACCAGGGGGAGTGTCGGCCTGGCCCACACCACGCCCTGTTTGTCGCCACGCAGCTCCAGCGAGTCGATGTACCCGCTGGTCCAGCGCTTGAAGAAGGTGCTGTCGAAATCCTGCTCCGGGAACGGTTGGGGCTGGTCCACGGTCTGCTCCACCACGGCGGTGTCCCCGGTGCGCATCAGCCAGCCGCTGGCCCGGGCGACGGTCCTTCCCCCGGCCTCGAGCTCGGCCTCGAGCAGCTGGATGCGTCTGCCCGACCGCGCTATCCGCGCCCGGGCGCGGAGCTCGCCCAGGGGGACCGGCCCGAGGAGGTCCACCGCCACTCGGGCCAGACGTGATCCGCCGCCGGGATCGAGTCTCTCCATGGACCGGGTGAGCAGCGCCGACGGGGGCGCTCCGTGTTGCAGGTCGGGACCCCACGCGCTGACCGTGTGTCGGGTTGCGTGGAAGTGTTCCCAGCCGTCCTGCGTTCCCAGGGGCTCGAAGTACGCCTCCGTCATGATTGTGTGCTCCTCGCGTGTTCTACGGGCCCGTCAGCAGGTTGTGCGCGCCGGTGGGGACCACGCGGGCCCCGGGCCAGCCGGGGTACTCGGGAGGGGTGCCACCGAACGCCGGGCACAGGTCCTGATGATCGCACCAGTCGCACAGGCGGGACGTGCGGGGTCGGAAGTCACCGGATTCTCCCGCCCGGACGATCTCGGTCCACAGCACGTCCAGCTCTGTCTCCGTGCGCGAGAGCATGTCCAGGTCCGGCGCCAGCGTGAGCCAGCTCCCGTTCTTGAGGTAGATCAGCTTGAGCTGTGCCGGGACCACGCCGTGGATGCGCTGGTACATCAGGGCGTAGAAGCGCATCTGGAACATGGCCTTGTCCTGGAAACGCGGGTGCGGGGGTTTGCCCGTCTTGTAGTCCACCACCCGGATCTCACCGGTGGGGGCCACGTCCACCCTGTCGAGGTAGCCGTGCAGGGGGGTGCCGGAATCGGTGGCGGTGAGCAGGTACTGCTCACAGGAGAGGGGGGAGAACCGTTGTGGGTCCTCCACCCCGTACAGTGCGGCGACCAGGGCGGCGACCTCCGACTGGAACCCCGCCCGCTGGTCGAGGGGTACGACCTCCGCACCTGACTCCAGTTCGTAGAACTGGTCGACCGCCACCGGGACGAGTTCGGCGGCCCGTTGCGGGGCTCGTTCGGCCTGATCGAGCCCGTACAGCTCCTCGAGCACGGTGTGGACGACGGTGCCGAGGACCTGTGCACGGGTCTTGGGCTCGGGGAGGCGGTCCACGGTCCGGAACCTGTACAGCAGTGGGCACTGGCGGAAGTCCGCGGCGCGGGAGGCCGAGAGCGCGAGCGGTCCGGGCCTTGATCGGGCCGGGGTCTGCGCGGTGTCGATTTCGAGTGGATCCGTCACACCTGGCAGGGTAGACACACGGTCGGACATCCGGCCCCGACATCCCCCGGAGGTCCACTGTGCAGCGTTCCGGTCCGTTCGCCGTCGGCGACCGCGTCCAGCTCACCGACACCAAGGGGCGCAAGTACACCGTGTCCCTGGTGGAGGGGGCCGAGTTCTTCACCCACCACGGCGCCGTGCGCCACGATGATCTGATCGGCGCGCCCGAGGGCTCGATCATCACCTCGACCAAGGACGCCGACTACCTGGCGTTGCGCCCGCTGCTCACCGACTACGTGCTGTCGATGCCCCGGGGCGCTCAGGTGATCTATCCCAAGGACGCCGCGCAGATCGTGCACGAGGGCGACATCTTCCCCGGCGCGCGGGTGCTCGAGGCGGGCGCCGGGTCGGGGGCGTTGACCTGTTCGTTGCTGCGCGCGGTGGGCCCGGAGGGGCAGGTCTACTCCTACGAGATCCGTGAGGACCACGCCGAGCACGCCGAGCGCAACGTCCACACGTTCTACGGTGAGCACCCCGCCAACTGGGACCTGCGGGTGGCCGACCTGGCGGAGACGTCGGTGGAGGCGCTGGGGGGCCAGGTGGACCGGGTCATCCTGGACATGTTGGCACCGTGGGAGTGCCTGCCGACGGTCAGTGACGTCCTGGTGCCCGGCGGGGTACTGGTGGTCTACGTGGCCACCACCACACAGCTGTCGGACGTGGTGGAGGGCCTGCGCCGGCAGCAGTGTTGGACGGAGCCCCGTGCGTGGGAGTCGATCAACCGTGGGTGGCACGTGGTGGGGCTCGCCGTACGGCCGGAGCACCGCATGCAGGGACACACGGCGTTCCTGGTCACAGCGCGTCGCCTCGCCGAGGGTGTGACCACCCTCAAGCCCAAACGCCGTGCGGGAAAGGGCTGATCGGGGAACAGGCCGGCCGACGCGCCCGTGCCTCACCGCGGCGATAAGGTGGAAGCGACGACGAGGTGATTCGTCGGCGAACTGGAGGGCAGGTGATCGCGTGACCGAGGGACATCCCCCGGCCGGGCAGGGTGACGAACGGGTCTCCGTGGACCGGGCGGAGCTGGCGCGGCTGCGCAGAGCGGCGGACGAGGCGGCGCGGTCGGAGCGCGAGAAGTCGGTCAAGATCGACGCTCTGGGTGCACGGAATGTCCGTCTCGCGGAGTTGCTCAAGGACTCGCGCGACCAGCTCGAGGTGCTCAAGGGCGAGGTCGAGCGCCTCGGTAACCCGCCCAGCACCTACGGGGTGGTCCTGGCCCCGCCGGTGGACGGCGACGCCGTGGAGGTCATGACCTCGGGGCGGCGCATGCTCCTGACCCTCGCACCCGGGGTGCGGCCGGAGTCCCTGCCCGCGGGGACCACCGTGCGCCTCAACGAGGCGCTGACGGTCCTCGGGGCGTCCTCTGACCTGCCCGTCACCGGCGTCACGGCGGTCTTCCGCGACGTGTTGGCCGACGGGCTCCGGGCCCGTGTGGTGATGGGCAACGACGAGGAGCACGTCGTACACCTGGCCGAGCACCTCCGGGGTGGACGCACAGCCGACCGGCCGGCACCGGTGCGTCCCGGTGACGCGGTCCTCGTGGACCCCAAGGCCGCGGTCGCGTTCGAGGTCGTGCCCAAGGCCGAGGTGGACGAGCTGTTGCTCGAGGAGATCCCGACCGTCGACTACTCGGACATCGGCGGACTGGGTCCCCAGATCGAGCAGATCCGCGACGCGATCGAGCTGCCCTTCATCCACCACGACCTGTACCGCGAGTTCCATCTCGCGCCGCCCAAGGGCGTCCTTCTCTACGGGCCGCCCGGATGTGGCAAGACCCTCATCGCCAAGGCGGTGGCGCACTCTCTCGCGCGTGCCGCGGCGGTGTCCCGGGGCGACGATGTGAGCGACGGTCGGTTCCCCAATTCCTACTTCCTGTCCATCAAGGGCCCGGAGCTGCTCAACAAGTACGTCGGCGAGACCGAACGTCACATCCGCTCGATATTCGAGCGCGCCCGGGAGAAGGCCACCGAGGGGAACCCGGTGATCGTGTTCTTCGACGAGATGGACTCTATTTTCCGCACCCGCGGATCGGGCGTGTCCTCGGACATGGAGACCACCATCGTCCCGCAGCTGCTGGCCGAGATCGACGGTGTGGAGGACCTCCGCAACGTGATCGTGATCGGCGCCTCCAACCGGGAGGACATGATCGACCCGGCCATCCTCCGCCCGGGCCGGCTGGATCTGAAGATCCGGATCGACAGGCCGGACCGCGAGGCCGCCGTGGACATCCTCGGCAAGTACATCACCACCGATCTCCGGTTCGACCCGGAGGACGTGGGGGAGGCGGACGTCACGCAGCACGTGCGCACTCTGATCAACCGGATCGCGGACCGGCTCTACACCCGTGACGCCTCCACCACGTATGTGCACCTGGTGTTCGCCTCTGGCCGTCGATCGTCCCTGTACCTGGCCGACCTGACCTCCGGGGCGATGCTGCGCAACATCGTGGACCGGGCCAAGAAACTCGCCATCAAGGACATCGTCCACGGCTCGGGCAAGGGCTTGACCACCGACGATTTCCTGGACGCGGTCGACGCCGAGTTCGCGGAGAACACGGACCTGCCCAACACCTCCAACCCGCAGGAGTGGGCGCGTCTGACCGGGGTGCGGGGCGAGCGCGTCGTCGAGGTGTCGGTGCCGAACAGGGGAGAGGGCCGATGAGCACCGCCTCCCCGAGCCCACACGCCCCGGCTCCTGCTCCGGACGCCGTGCCCGGCCGGATCATCGGCACGGAGATCGAGTTCGGCATCGTCGCCGTGGGGCAACCGATGCTCAGCTCAGTGGTCACCTCGACCCAGGTCGTCAAAGCCTACGTCGATCCCGGGGAGGGTGCCGGAGGCGCCGACGAGGCCCGGTGGGGGTACGACTCGGAGTCCCCGTTGCGCGACGCCCGGGGCTTCGACCTGGGCATCGCCCGCGCCTACGACCCGAGTGAGTTCGGGGTGACCAACCGGGTCCTGACCAACGGTGCCCGCTTCTACGTGGACCACGCCCACCCCGAGTATTCGGCCCCCGAGGTCGACTCCCCCCGGGACGCTGTCATCTGGGACAAGGCCGGGGAGCTCATCATGCACCGGGCCGGCGTCGAGTCCTCGGCCACCGAGGGCAACGCAGAACTCAAGCTGTACAAGAACAACGTGGACGGCAAGGGCGCCTCGTACGGTGCCCACGAGAACTACCTCGTCCGACGCGACGTGGACTTCGACGCACTCACCGTCAGTCTCGCCACCCACCTGCTGTCGCGGCAGGTGTACACCGGCGCCGGGCGTGTCGGCATAGGGCAGGAAGGTCAGACCGCGGGCTTCCAGATCTCCCAGCGGGCGGACTACATCGAGGTCCTGACCGGGCTCGAGACCACGCTGCGTCGAGGGATCATCAACACGCGCGACGAGCCGCACGCCACCGACGAGAAGTGGCGTCGGCTGCACGTGATCATCGGCGACGCGAACATGTCGGAGTCGGCCACCTATCTCAAGATCGGCACCACCTGCCTGGTACTGGACGCGATCGAGGCCGGTGTCGACCTGGCAGACCTCATGCCGGAGGACCCGGTTGCGGCGGTCCACACGATCAGCCACGACCCCACGCTGCGCGCCACCGTGCCTCTGGCCGACGGCCGTCGGCTCACCGGGATCGGGATCCAGCGGGAGATCCTCGCCCGTGTCACCGACCTCGTCGGCGACGGAACCGGACGCCCCGGCTGGGCACTCGAGGTCCTCTCCGAGTGGCGCGACATCCTCGACGCACTCGAGGAGAACCCCATGTCGTGTGCGGACCGGCTGGACTGGCCCGCCAAGCTCCGCCTGCTGGAGGGCTTCCGCAGCCGCGACCACCTCGACTGGGACCATGCCCGGCTGGCCCTGATCGACGTCCAATACCACGACATCGACCCGGCACGCGGCCTCTACAACCGTCTGGTCGCCAAGGGTGCCATGCGCCGACTGACCACGGACGCCGAGGTCGAGGCCGCGGTGACGACCCCGCCCGCCACGACGCGGGCCTGGGCCAGAGGACGCCTGCTCGCCGAACACGGCGACCGTGTCCACGCCGCGGGATGGGACCACGTCGTGGTCGTCGACACCCGTGGGCACCAGCGCACCGTCGACCTCTCCGACCCGTACACCGGCACCAGGGCCTTCTGCGAGGCCACGCCCGGCTTCCTGGGGCCCGACGGCCCCACCGGCTGATCACCGGCACCACTGATCACCGACACCACCCGCGCATCCCCACCCCAGAACAAGGAGCGAGAACCATGTCCCAGATCCAGAAGAACGCCGGCGGTTCCGGCCCGGGCGAGGACGAGGCCGGCCAGGTCGCCAAGGCCGCCGACACCACGGCCGCGGACTCCCTGCTCGACGAGATCGACGACATCCTGGAGACCAACGCCGAGGAGTTCGTGAAGTCCTACGTCCAGAAGGGCGGGCAGTAGAGCCCATGATCCGTCGCATCGTCGGGATCGAGACCGAGTTCGGGATCACCAGCGTCGGCAGCGAGGGATCCCGCTCGCTCGGTGCCGACGAGATCGCACGGTACCTCTTCCGACCCGTCGTGGAGCGCTGGCGCAGCTCCAACGTGTTCCTCGCCAACGGGTCCCGGCTCTATCTCGACGTGGGGTCGCACCCGGAGTACGCGACCGCCGAGTGTGACGGCCTGCTCCAGCTCGTCGCCCACGACCGGGCGGGGGACCGGATCGTCGACGACCTCGGCCTGCACGCCGAGCAGGCGCTGGCCGCCGAAGGGATCGACGCGAAGGTCTACCTGTTCAAGAACAACACCGACTCGGTGGGCAACTCCTACGGCTGCCACGAGAACTACCTGCTCGACAGGTCCACCCAGGTCCGCAGCATCGCCACCACGCTGCTGCCGTTCCTGGTCAGCCGCCAGCTGATCTGCGGCGCCGGCAAGATCCTGCCCGGCACACCGGCCGGGGTGGGGCTCGGAGAGACCGAGGGACCGACGTTCTGTTTCTCGCAGCGTGCCGAACACATGTGGGACGGCGTCTCCTCCGCCACCACCCGCTCGCGCCCGCTCATCAACACGCGCGACGAACCGCACGCCGACTCCACCCGGTTCCGGCGCATGCACGTGATCGTCGGCGATTCCAACATGATCGAGACCACCACGCTGCTCAAGGTCGCCAGCACCCGCCTCGTGCTGGAGATGCTGGAGGCAGGGGTCGACCTGCGCCCCATGGCCGTATCCCACCCCGTCCGCGCGATCCGCGAGATCAGCCGCGACCTCACCGGCACCCGGCCGGTCACCATGACCGACGGCACCACCATGAGCGCGCTGGAGATCCAGCGTGAGTTCCTGGCCGCGGTCCACCGCTACCTCGACGCCGGCGGCTGGGAACGCGACGACCGGCCCGTGGTCGAGGAGTGCGTCGCCTTGTGGGAGCGTGTCCTCGACGCCGTGGAATCGGGGGACCACGACTCGATCGCGGCCGACGTGGACTGGGCGGCCAAGCTCCGCCTCATCAGGCAGGTCCAGGCCAAGACCGGTGTGGATCTGGACCATCCCCGGTTGGCGCAGATCGATCTCACCTATCACGACATCCGCCCCGGACGCGGGCTGCACTCCGTCCTCGAGCGGCGGGGCATGGTCTCCCGTGTGGTCACGGACGCGGACGTCGAACACGCCCGCGCAGTGGCCCCCGAAACCACCCGCGCCTCCCTGCGCGGCCGTTTCCTCACCGCCGCCCGGGAGGCGGGCCGGGACCACACCGTGGACTGGGTTCACCTCAAGGTCACCGACGGCAGCCTGCCCACGGTCGCGCTGACCGACCCGTTCGCCAACGAGGACCCGCGTGTCGACGACCTGATCGCCGCGCTCGGACGATAGCGTTCCTGCACGTGTCCACCTCGAAGTCCCAGCGCCTGGTCAACCTCGTGATCTGCCTGCGGTCGACCAACGCCTTCCTGTCCGCGGACGAGATCCGGCGGATGGTGCAGGGCTACGACGACTGCGAGAACGACTCCGCGTACCTGAGGATGTTCGAACGCGACAAGCGGGAACTGCGGGACGCCGGAGTGCCGCTCGAGCAGGGGCCGTCGCTCGCGCCCGGGTCCCCGGCCGGGTACCGGATCCCCGCACAGGACTACGAACTGCCGGAGATCACGCTCACCGCGGAACAGGCCGGTGTCCTCGCGGTGGCCGCGGAGGTCTGGCGCGAGGGGGAGCGGGCCGCACGCGCAGGTGGGGCGCTGGCGAAGCTCACCGCGGCGGGCATCGACCCCGTACGCGACGAGGGCACGACCGTCTCGGTGGAGGACACCGGCGAGCTCGCCGCCGCCGCGGTCGCGGCCGAGGCCGTGGCCACCGGAGCCGTGCTGACCTTCACCCACTCCCCGGCCGGGACCGGGGAGCCCACCGCGCGGCGCGTCGAGCCGTGGTGGACAGGATCGCGTCACGGTCACTGGTACCTCGTCGGCCACGATCTGGACCGGGGGGAGCCGCGGACGTTCCGGCTCGTCCGCATGTCCGATGTCCGGCCGGGGCGCGGCGCCAGGACCGTTCCCGTACCGCCGACCGAACGGGTGTTGGCACTTCTCGACGACGCGGTCTCCAGGCTCAACCCGGTCGTCGACGCCACCGTGTGGGCTGCCGACGGCCGCGCAGCCGAGCTCCGCGCCATGTCGCGGTCGGAGGTGGCGTCCGACCGCTTCGGCAGGCACGGTTCCGATCTGGAGGTGAGCGCGCCGTTGGGGGAGCTCTCCTCGCTCGTGGCGGCACAGGGCGCCGACGCCGTGGCCCTGCGCCCGGCCGAGCTGCGGGTCCGTGTCGTGTCGATCCTCACCGCCGCCGAGGAGGCCGTCTGATGAGCCGCCGCGCCGTACCACTGGCCACACTGCTCAGCGTGGTCCCGTATTTCCACAGCCGCGGTGCCGTCCGGGTCTCCGACGCGGCCAGGGACCTGGGGATGACCGACAGGCAGCTGCGAGCCGCGTTGTGGCAGCTGTGGTCCTGCGGACTGCCCGGCTACGGGCCCGGAGACCTGATCGACCTCGGGTTCTCCTCGGAGGACCTGGACGACGCGGAGATGGTCGAGGTGACGTTCACCGCGGGTATCGACCGGCCGGTACGGCTCACCGCCGCCGAGGCCGTGACCCTGGAGACCGGCCTGGCCGTGTTCCTCGACCGCCCCGAGGTGGTGGACCAGGCCGCCCTGAGGGACCTGCTGGCCACCCTGCGGACCGCGGCCGGCTCCGAGGTCACGACTCCTGGTGCCGTCGCCACGCCCGTGCACTCCGACTCCGACGCCGACGTGGTCCGCACCGGTGTGAGATCCGGCAGGGCACTCAGGTTCGTCTACCACTCCGCGAGCTCGGACACCTCCACCACCCGCGTGGTGGACCCAGCTCGTCTCTCGGTCGCGGACGGTCGCACGTATCTCCACGCCGTGGACCGTGGGTCGGGTCAGTGGCGGACATTCCGCACCGACCGCATGACCCGGGTGGAGGATGTCGGTCCCCGCCGTGCCCTGGGGCCTGAGCCCTCCGATGACGACGACGGCGAGCTCAGGCTGGAGAAGGCCACTGTCCGGGCGGCCGGCGCATGGTTCCTCGATGAGTTCACCTTCCACTCCGCCGTGCGGCGTCCGGACGGCGATCTCGATGTCGAGATCGCCTACCACGACCGGGCGTGGTTACTACGCTTCCTGCTGGGGCATGCCGACGTGGTGACGCCGGTAGATCCCGGGCTCGCACGAGAGATCGCCGACCGCGCAGCGGCGGGTCTGGCCGTCTACACGGACGTCGCTGACCGGAAAAGGGGGGCGGAACAGTCGGCGCCACAGGCGTGAATGAGAGATGAACACGCAGGTCATCTCGGGTTGGTGGCCGAATAGCGGTGTCCGGGTCCCGCCAAGGTGCGTTAGCATGGAAACGTTCTCAGACAAACGGAGGTTGACATGGGTGCGTTGAGCATCTGGCACTGGCTCATCGTCCTCGCGGTGGTGCTCCTGCTCTTCGGTTCGAAGAAGCTCCCGGACGCGGCCCGCGGCCTCGGTCGGTCGATGCGCATCTTCAAGTCCGAGATGAAGGAGATGCAGAACGACGGGAACGCCCCGGAGGCCGAGCAGCCGCAGGCGCTCACCCAGGCCCAGCCGAGCACGGACCAGTACGTACAGCCGCAGCAGTACCAGCAGCCTGTCGCGCAGCCGCAGCAG
>CAYFRF010000018.1:12698-31348 GCA_964345415.1 uncultured Microbacter sp.
CAGCCGCAGCAGCCCCAGGCCCCGGTCGCCCAGCCCGCACCGCAGCAGCCCCAGGGGCAGCAGCCGATCGATCCCACCGCCCCCTACAACGGCGGACAGCGGCAGTAGGCCACCTCGTCGATGACTGAAACCGGTACCCCGGCCGCCGGCGCATCCCCGAAGAGGGGCGGCGGCCGTCTGCTGTCCAAGCGTCGGAGACGGCCGCGCAATCCGGACGGCACCATGCCACTGATCGAGCACATCTACGAGCTACGCACGCGCCTGCTCATCGCCGTCGCGGCGATCGTGGTGTTCCTGGGCTTCGGTTTCTGGTGGTACGGCTCGGGGATTTTCGGGATCCCCTCGCTCGGCGAGATCCTCACCGGCCCGTACTGCGCCATCCCTGCCGGTGCGCGCCTGCAGCTCGGGGACGGCGATGAATGCCGACTCCTGGCCACCGGCCCCTTCGAACAGTTCATGTTGCGCCTCAAGGTGGCGGCAACGGCGGGCATCGTGCTGGCCAGCCCTGTCTGGCTGTACCAGTTGTGGGCGTTCATCACCCCTGGCCTGCACAAGAACGAGAAGCGGTACGGGATCGTGTTCACGCTCCTCGCGGCGCTCCTGTTCATCGGTGGCGCAGTGCTCGCCTACATCGTGATCGTCCACGCCCTCGAGTTCCTCCTCTCGATCGGCGACAATGTCCAGACCACGGCACTCTCGGGAACCCAGTACTTCACCTTCCTCATCCAACTCATCCTGATCTTCGGGGTGAGCTTCGAAATCCCGCTCCTCATCGCCATGCTCAACGTGGCCGGGGTGCTCAGCTACGAGGTGCTCGCCAGGTCCCGTCGAGGGATCATCATGGGCATCTTCGTCTTCGCGGCCGTGGCCTCTCCCGGCCAGGACCCGTTCTCGATGCTCGCGCTCGCGGTCGCGGTGTGCATCCTGGTCGAGATCTCCATCCAGTTCGCGCGCATCCACGACAAGCGCAAGAAGAAGTCCCGCGCGGAGTGGTTGGATGTGGACGACGAGTCCGCGTCTCCGATCGAGGCCTCCGGTGGACTCGGAGCGGCCGACGGTCTGGGCGGTGCCGCCCCCGTGGGTCGGCCCGCCCCGGTGTCCGCCCCCTCCTCTGTCGGCGGATCCTCCCCGGCGAACGACTCCCGCCCGATCCAGGCCCCGGCCGGTGGTGGGTCACTGTATGACGACATCACCTGATCTCTCCCGGTCGACCGATCTGGTCGAGTCGTTCCTGTCCGGCGAGGGCTTCGACCCGGACCCGTTCCAGCTCGACTCGTTCGCCGCGCTGGACGCCGGACGTAACCTGCTCGTCTCCGCGCCCACCGGCTCGGGAAAGACCCTCGTGGGCGAGTACGCCGCGTATCGTGCGCTCGCCGGTGGGGGTCGGTGCTTCTACACCACACCGATCAAGGCGCTGAGCAACCAGAAGTTCCGCCAGTTCCGTGAGCGCTTCGGACCCGAGAACGTGGGGCTTCTCACCGGTGACCACTCGATCGACGCGGACGCGCCCGTCGTAGTGATGACCACCGAGGTCCTGCGCAACATGATCTACAGCGGCTCCTCTGCCCTCCACGATCTGGACTGCGTGGTGATGGACGAGATCCACTACCTCGGCGACAGGTCGCGGGGAGTGGTCTGGGAGGAGATCATCCTCACCCTCGACCCCGCGGTCCGGCTGGTCGGCCTGTCCGCCACCCTGAGCAACACCGACGAGCTCGGGGACTGGATCACCGAGATCCGCGGGGACACCGCGGTGGTGCTCTCAGACCACCGTCCCGTGCCGCTGGCACACATGCTCTACACCGGCGGGGACCTGGTGCCGGTCCGTGCCGCAGCGGACCAGCGTCGCCGTGCCCGTACCGGGTACCACGACGAACGGGTCAGCCGGCAGCGTGCGCAGTGGGCCCGCCGCCAGGACGTGATCGAGAAGCTCGACGACGAACATCTGCTGCCCGCCATCTACTTCGTCTTCTCTCGTGCAGGGTGCGACGGGGCTGTGGCCCAGATGCGGCGCGCCCGTCTGCGTCTCACCACCGGTGAGGAGGCCAGAAGGATCGCCGCCCACGTGGACGCCGCCTGTGCACAGGTGCCACAGCACGACCTGGACGCGCTCGACTACTCCTCGTTCCGGGCCAGCCTGCTCAGCGGGATCGCCGCGCACCATGCCGGCATGCTCCCGCTCTTCCGGACCGTGGTCGAGGAGCTGTTCTCCGCCGGGTTGATCAAGGTCGTGTTCGCCACCGAGACGCTGGCGCTGGGGATCCACATGCCCGCCCGGTCCGTGGTCCTGGAGAAGACCACCAAGTTCAACGGCGACACCCACGCCATGCTCACCTCGGCCGAATATTCGCAGATCACCGGCCGCGCTGGCCGCCGGGGGATCGACACCAAGGGCACGGCAGTGGTTCTGGATCAGCCCGATCTCGATCTGGACGCGCTCGCGGCATTGGTGGACACCCCGAGGTTCCCTCTCCACAGCGCGTTCCAGCCCGACTATTCGATGGCCGTGAACCTCGTCGAGCAACGCGGTGTGGCCGAGGCCACCTCCCTCATCGGACGTTCGTTCGCCCAGTTCCAGACCGACCGCACCCTGGTGTCCCGAACTCGCGCGATCGAGCGCCGGGCCGAGGAACGCGACCGGATGCGCGCCACCCTGCTCGAGGCAGGCGGGGACGAGGAACTCGATTCGTACATGGCGTTACGCGCCGATCTCAGCCACCTCGAGCGCAAGGCCGAGAAGAGCTCACGGGACGACCGTCTCTCCGCTGTCCGCTCGGCCATGCTCAAGCACACCGCCGGTTCCGTGATCACAGTCGGCCGCAAACGGTTCGGGATGGTCGCGACCGTCCTGCAGGTGCGAACCGACATCCCGTCCGATCCCGCGCTGCTGTGTCTCACCGACACCGGATGGACCGGGTGGCTCCGTCAACACGATTTCGCCGCGCCCCCGGTTCCGGTGGGACGAGTGGATCTGCCCAAGGGGCGGCGCAAGTTGGACGGCCGGGCCAAGCGTGCACTCGTCCAACGTATGGAGCACCTGCGGGGCAAGGCCAAGGGCCGGATGAAGAACGCCGGTGGCAAGCCGGTGCGCAAGGACCCACGCATCGCGGCGGCGCGCCGCGCACTGCGTCAGCACCCGCTCCACGACGACCCACGTATCGACAAGCTCGCCCGCCTGCACGAACGCTGGGCCAAGGCTGACGCAGACGTCGCGGCACTCATCGCCGAGGTCGACGCGGACTCGGATTCCCTGGCGCGCCGGTTCCGTCGCATCGTCGAGTTGCTCCGACAGCTCGGATACCTCGAGGAGGTCGAGGGCGTCCTGCGTGCCACCGATGCGGGTCGTCTCCTGGCGGGAGTCCACACCGAACAGGATCTCTTCGTGGCCGAGTGCCTGCGCCGCGGCATCTGGCGTGGCCTCGACCCGGCAGGCCTGGCTGCGGTGATCGCCACCGTGGTCGCGCACCCCCGCACCGAGTCCGCAGTACGCGAGCCCTCGGACGAGGCACTGCGCAACGCGCTCGCGGAGACAGAGCGTGTCGCGGGCGACGTCGCCGAGATCGAGCGGTCACACCGACTGCCCACAACTCCGGATCTGGATGCCGGGCTCGCGCCGGTCCTGCACCACTGGGTCTCCGGCGGGGCACTGTCCTCGATCCTCGCCGCTTCGTGGCAGGAGGGCGTGGAACTGACCGCCGGCGATTTCGTCCGCTCCGCACGCCTGGTGGTGGATGTTCTCGCGCAGGTGGGTCAGGTTGCCGATCCGGAGCTCGCCCGGACCGCGCGTTCGGCCGTCGGGTCGCTGCGGCGAGGCGTGGTCCTGGACCACATGGCCTAGAGGTCGCCGCACGTCCGCGCGGTGCCCGACACACCAGGCGATGCCCGGCACACCACGCGGGCTCGCCGGTCGGATCAGGCCGGGTCGAGTCCCTGCGTGGCCTCCACGAGTCTGTCGATCGCCCGGTCCTGGCCGGTCGCCTCACCGAGCTCCTCCAGGCGCGCGGAGTCGACCGTGCCCCGGCGGCCGTCGGTGTCGCCGCTGAACTCCAGGTCGAACGCCCGTCCACCGAGCTTGACAACCCCCTGCGCGGCCGCCAGGTAGTCGGCCCCGTCCGTGATCGCGGTGCGCTGGCGCGCTGTCAGAGCGGAGCCGGGATCCCCGGCCGCCGCGACGATGCCGTCGAGTCCTCCGTACTCGCGCAACAATGTCGCCGCGGTCTTCGCGCCCACCCCGGCGATCCCCGGGAGTCCGTCCGAGGCATCGCCCACGAGCACCGCGTAGTCCGCGTACACGCGCGCATCGTCGGCCGGCGGCAGGTCGAAACGCTCTGCCACCACCTCTGGCGTATAGGCCGCCCTCTTCCGCATCCCCGCCCCCACGTACACCACGGTCGTGGTGCGGGACGCGAGCTGGAACAGGTCACGATCGCCGGTCACCACCAGCACCTCACGGTCGCGTGCCGCGAGCGCGGCCAGGACGTCATCGGCCTCCGCATCCGCTGCCCACGCCTGGGTGAGGCCCGCGGCATCGAGGACCTCGCGGATCGAGTTCACCTGGGGCGCCAACGAGGCGGGTGCGTCCTCCTCGCCGTCGTCGCCCACCCGGTGCGCCTTGTACGACGGCAACAAACCCACCCGCCACTCCGGGCGCCACTCACGATCCAACGCCGCGATGAGGCCGGTCGGGGAGTATTCCTCGACCAGGACCGCCACCATGTCGCAGAACCCGCGTACGGCATTGGCCGGGGACCCGTCCGGGCCGGTGATCTTCTCCGGAACCGAATGGAACGCGCGGAACCACAGGCCCGCACTGTCGAGAACCATCAGCGGGCCCTGGGACATCACGCCTCCTGGAGGTGGGATCGGGGACGGAGCACCCCGCAAGAGTAGCCGCCGCCGGAGCGCGCGCGGCGGTGCGCGACCTAGGGTGAGGGACATGAGCGCAGCTGCCCAGGACATCCACCCACACCGCCTCGAGGCCGTCCGCACCCGTGCGCGCGAGATCGGGATCGACCACGTGGTGGTCTACTCGGGCGAGGACATGGCCTACCTGACCGGTCAGCGACTCGACTCCCACGAGCGGCTCACCGCCCTGGTGGTGCCGGCCGACGGCGCGGCACCACTGCTGGTGCTGCCGTCACTCGAGCTCACCGCCCCCGTCCGACGTGCGGCCGATTCCGTGGGCGCCGACGTGCACCCCTGGGTGGACGGGACCGACGCGGTGGCGCTGGTCGCGGCCGTGGTGTCCGGTCGGGTCGCGGTGTCCACGGCCATGCCGGCACTGCACCTGGTGCCGCTGCAGCAGGGCGTCGACGGCCAGGTGGTGCTGGCCTCGGAGGTGATCGACCACGTCCGGGCCGTCAAGACCGCGGCGGAGGTGGAGCAGCTCGCGGAGGCGGCCCGCCGTATCGACGCCGTCCACGGGCGGATGGGCGAGTTCCTCCAGGTGGGCCGCACCGAAGCGCAGGTGGGCCAGCTCATCACTGCCGCGATCGAGGCCGAGGGGCTCACCCACGCCGAGTTCGTGATCGTCGGCTCCGGCCCGAACGGCGCGGATCCGCACCACGGCGTCTCGGACCGGGTGGTGCGCGAGGGGGACATCGTGGTGGTGGACATCGGCGGCCCCCTGTCCAGCGGGTACCACTCCGACTGCACGCGTACCTACTCGATGGGCGAGCCCTCTGCCCGGGTGGCCGAGGAGTACGCCGTGCTGCAGGAGGCGCAGCGCCTCGCGAGGGAGGCCGTCCGTCCGGGCGTCGCCATCGGTGAGGTCGACGCCGCCGCGCGCGAGCACCTCGCGGCCGCGGGTCTGGGGGAGCTGTTCATACACCGCACCGGCCACGGGATCGGACTGGGCCTGCACGAGCCGCCGTTCGTCGCTCCCGGCGCGGACACCGTGCTCACGGAAGGTATGACGTTCTCGGTCGAACCCGGGATCTACCGGGACGGGTACTGGGGTGCGCGTCTGGAGGACATCGTCGCGGTGACCGCTGACGGTCGCCGCGACCTCAACAACGGTGAGCGCGGCCTGCGCGTTCTCTGAGCGCCCCTGACGCGGGCCGTGGGGTTCAGAGGTCGGTGAACATCTGCGCCGATCCCAGGACCCGGTCCACGTCGATCGCCACCACGACCCGTTCCGGGTTGGGGCTCGGCTCGCGGTAACGCAGCGCGTAGCGCCGTTCGCCCTCCCGGACGGACTCGGGGTCGGTCAGCAACCGGACCGGCCCTTCGAAGGTCAGCCAGCGACCGCCGTCGACGTGGGAGACCGCCGCTCGTCCGCCCCTGTCCGCGTTGCGGGCCTTCTGCGAGCCCTGCCTGGTGATGACGCGGGCCAGCCCGCCCTCGGTGTCCACGGTGAACCCCACCGCCACGACGTGTGGCGACCCGTCGCGACGCAGTGTGGTGAGCGTCCCCAGGTGGTAGGTGGACAGGAACTCGTGAGCCTCATCGGACAGGTCAGCCAGGGTGCGTGCCATAAGGGTGAGCCTGCCACAGGCGACCGCGGTGGCCCACGGGGCCCGGGCGCGGGCGGGCGCGTGAAAGACTGGGCGCATGTCCACACCTGCATCGTCGTCTGGCCCGACCGGGACCGGTGGTGAGGTCGTCGTGGTGTTCGGCGGCCGCAGCGAGATCGGCCTGGCCCTGGCACACCGCCTGGCGGCCGGTCGGACCATCGTGTTGGCGTCCCGTCCCGGAGGCGACGCCACCGCGCACACCGCGCAGCTCGAGGCCGAAGGCGCGGTGCGGGTCGAGACGGTGGAGTTCGACGCCGACGCGCTCGACGCGCACGCCCGGGTGTTGGACCTGATCGAGGGCAGGGTCGGTCCGATCGACGTGGCGGTGCTCGCGTTCGGCATCCTGGGGGACCAGGAGCTCGCCGAACGTGACGCCGGCGCCGCCGCCCGGATCCTGCACACCGACTTCGTCGCCCAGGCCGCGTTGCTGACGGAGTTGGCTGCGCGGATGAGAGCCCGGGGCAGCGGCGTCCTGGTGGCGTTCTCCTCGGTCGCGGGCCAGCGTGTCCGTCGCGCGAACTACGTCTACGGTTCCGCCAAGGCAGGTCTGGACGGTTTCGCGTCCGGCATGGCCGATGCGCTCCACGGGTCGGGGGTCACCCTCGTCATCCCGCGTCCCGGTTTCGTGATCGGCCGCATGACCGAGGGGATGTCCCCGGCGCCGTTCTCCTCGACCCCGGAGCAGGTGGCCGACGCCGTGGTGCAGCGGGTGCTGGCCCGCCGCGCGGGGGTGGTGTGGATCCCGTGGCAGCTGCGGGTGATGTTCGCCGTCGCCCGGCTGGTGCCGCAGCCCATCTGGCGTCGGATGCCCAGGTGAGCGGCGCACGCCGGCCGGGCGGGACGCCCGGCGCCGAGGTCGCGACTGTGCACGTGGTGGGCAGCGGTCCCGGCCCGGTGGACCTGCTGACGGTCCGTGCTTCACGGCTCATCGCGATGAGCGGCACCTGTCTCTACAGTCGTACCGCCCCGCCGGCGGAGTCCATGTCGCTGTGTCCACCCACCGCCCGGGTGGTGGACATCGCTGACTCCTCCGCCGGCCAGGTCCTCGACGAGATCCGGGCCGCGCTCGGCCGCGGGGACCGGGTCGTGGCCCTGTTCGCGGGTGACCCGTGCCAACACGAGCAGGCCACGGAGCTCCTCGCTGCGCTCGACGGGGCCGGCATCGCCCGGGAACTCGTGCCCGGGATCGCCCACCCGGGGTACGCCCCGGCGCCGGGCCTCGCGCTGGCCGAAGATCCCGGGTCCGGTGACCCGCTCGGAGACGGCGCGCACGTCCCCGCGTCCGCCGGGGAGCCCGGCCTGATCCTGGTCCTGGGCGGTACCGCCGAGGCCCGGCAGCTCGCGGACCTGCTGGTCACCGCCGGCCTCGAGGTCGTGACCTCGCTGGCGGGTCGCATCGCCAGGCCCCGCCTCCCCCGGGGAGAGGTCAGGATCGGCGGGTTCGGCGGGGTGGACGGGCTCACGAGTTGGCTGCGCGAGAACGCCGTCAGCGCGGTGATCGACGCCACCGGCCCCTTCGCCGAGCAGATCTCCGCCGAGGCCGTCCGCGCCAGCTCCGCCGCCGGTGTGCCGCTACTGCGGGTACAGCGCCCGTCATGGGGGGCGGCCGAGGGGGACGAGTGGATCCGTGTCCCCGACATGCCGTCCGCGGTCGCGGTGGTGCGGGAGCGTTTCCGTCGTCCCATGCTGACGGTGGGCAAGCACGGTGCGGCCGCCTTCGCCGAGGACGACCGCGGCTCCTATCTGATCCGCAGTTCCGAGCCGCCGCCCGGGCCGCTCCCGCACCGCTACCTGCTGGTGCTGGACCGGGGCCCGTTCGGGGTGGACTCCGAGCGGACACTCATGTCCCGCCACCGTATCGACGTGCTGGTGACCCGGGACAGCGGTGGGCAGTCCGCGGCCGCGAAGTTGGAGGCGGCGCGTTCTCTGCATATCCCGGTGGTCATGGTGGACCGCCCGCGGGACGCCGCGCACGTCGAGGAGTCGGGTCCGGACACCGTGGACACCGTGGAGGACGCGGCCCGCTGGCTGGTCAGCCGTTTCGGCTCACGCTGACCCGGAGCCACCGGCCCAGGGTGAGGTGGCGTCGAACACCATTCCCATCGGGGCGAGTACGCGGACGACCTGCTCCGCCATCGACTCGGTGAGCCCGTGGAGGCCGATCACACGGTCCGCGGAGATCGTGCTCGGCCGCTCGATCGCGCCCAGGAACTCGGCCAGGCGCGCGGGGATGACTCCGTGGGGGACCACCGCCAAGAGTGTGACGAATCCGTCGCGGGTGTCGATCCACCCCACCGGAGGTGTCTGGACAGGCGTAGAGGGTGTGCCGGCGGAGGTGCCGTCGGCGTGGGTGGTCAGGGGGTGCTCGGTGAGTGCGACGACGACGTCGTGCACGTCCTCCGGCGCCGCCGTCGCCCCGGGCCGTCCCTCACTCACAGCTGATCGGGCGGCTGCGTCGACGAGTACGCCCACGGTGTCGGCGATCGAGGTCTCGAGGCCGACATCCCGGCCACCGACATGGATTCGGACGGGCCCGTCGCCGGGGCCGGCCACCGCAGCCAGATCGGGCCGGTGCGCGAGGACGTCGCCGGAGCCGTCGTCGAAACCGAACACGAGGTGCCCCGCCGGGGCTGTCAACTCCCGCTGTGCGTCCAGGGCGGCGGCGAGCTTCTCGGGCAGGTCGCCCAGGTCAGCGCGCCCGTCCAGTTTCCCGGCCAGGGGAGAGGCGAGGATCGAGTGGGCGGTGCCCCGGCCGACCCCTGAACCAACCGCGGGGTCCTGATGCGGTAGCCCCCGGATCTCCACCTCGCCTCCGGCCAGGAGCTGGAGCTGCCCGGAACTCACGGCAGCGAGCCGGGCCAGGTCGGTCCAGTCCGCTGGCCCCAGTCGCCCGCCGGGGAACCTGAGCCGGGCGGCGGTGCTCTGCTGCGCGGGAACACGGGGATCGCTGCCGGGGGACCGGTCGCCTGAGCTGCTGGGACTGTCGTGGTCCGTCATGGGCTCCGAGCCTAGAACACCCCGGCGGGTGGTCGGGCTCCGTGCCCACCACGCGGGTCGGGGATACTCGGGGCATGCCTGCAACACTCGCCACCGGTGGCCGCGTCCTCACCCCAGCCTCGCGAGACGCCACCGCCCTGGCCCACGAGAACGGTCTCGTGGTCTGGGCCGGGGCCGACGGTCCCGGGCCGACGCTCTTCCCCGGCGCCCGCCACGTCGACCTCGCCGGGGACTGGGTGGCGCCCGCCTTCGTCGAATGCCTCGCCGACGGGATCGCCGTGTCCACCGTGCACGCCGCCGGGGTGGTGCCGGCCGCGCTACCCGCCGCCCACTCGCCCGACGCCGTCGCAGACCGGGTACGTGCCGGTGAGCGAGTGGTCCTCGGGCCCGGCAGTGACCCCTTGCACCTGGCTGGTGAACTCACCCGTCTCGCCGGGGAGCTCGGCGGACCGGCCGTCGCCCGGAGCACGCCGGTGCTCATCGGCGTGACCGCCGTCGACGACGCGACCCTGACCGCCTTGGCGGCCGTCGGCACCGTGATCCTGCTCCGCCCCCTCGTCGACGATCTGGGGGGAGCCGACCTCGTGCGGATCGCCGCCTCGGGTGTCGCCCTGGCCGCCTCCGTGCGAGCGGGGGACGAGTTGCGACCCTGGGACGCCCTGCGCGCCCTGACGGCCGTCCCCGGCGGACGGGGACTGTCCCCGCGTGCCGCGTTCACCGCCGTCACCCGCGGTGCCCGTCGTGCCGCCGGTGCCCGCGACGGCACCGCCGGGACGCTGACCCCGGGTGCCGCGGCGACCTTCGCCCGCTGGCAGACCGGCGAGCTGGCGGTGGTCGCCGCAGACGACGCCGTCCAGCGGTGGTCCACCGACCCGCGCTCAGGGGTCCCGCCGATGCCCGACCTCACCGGTCCGGATCCCGTGCTGCGGGACCTCGTGGTGGACGGCGCGTCCGCCGGCCCGGCTGAATGATCCCGCTGCTGGGCAGGCTGGCCGGCGCCGCCGCGGCCGGGGCGCTGCTGGCCGCTTCGTTCCCTCCGGTCGACTGGTGGTGGGCGGCCGTTCCGGCGATCGCCCTCGTCGTCGTCGTCCTCGCCCCCGTGGGGGGCCACGCGCCCCGGGTGCGCACCGGCACCCTCCTCGGGTTCGTCGCCGGTCTGGTGTTCTTCCTCTTCCTCGTCCCGTGGGTCGGGTTGTACGTGGGCGCCTACGCCGCGTGGGGACTGTCCGTGGTCGAGGCGCTCTACCTCGCCGCGTTCGGCGCCGGCACGGTGGTCATCCTCCGCGCCGGGCTCACCCCCGGTGAGCACGGTGGCCGGCGCGCGGCGGCCGCTCTGCTCGGTGTGGCCGGGTGGTGGTCACTGTGGGAATGGATACGGTCCTCGTGGCCGTGGGGAGGGTTCCCCTGGGGCCGCCTCGCGTTCGGCCAGGCGGACGGCCCGCTGCTCCCGCTCGCCTCGCTCGGCGGCACGCCGCTGCTCGGGTTCGTCGTGGCCGCCCTCGGCACCGCACTCGGGTTCGCCGTGGTGTTCCTCGCCCGACGTGACCGCCCCGTCCGGCAACTCACCGGACTCCTCGCCGTCCCGGTCGTCACGGTGGGACTGGTCGCCGTGGCCGCGGCGGCCCCGCGCGGCGACCAGCCCACCCGGACCCTCGAGGTGGCGGTGATCCAGGGCAACGTCCCCCGTCTGGGTCTGGACTTCAACGCCCAACGACGCGCCGTGCTCGAGAACCACCTGCGCGTGACCGACGAGCTCGCCGACCGGGTCGAGGCAGGGGAGGTCCCCCGACCAGATCTGGTGCTGTGGCCGGAGAACGCCTCCGACATCTCACCGCTGGCCGACCAACGCGCCGCCGCCCAGATCTCCGCGGTCTCCCGCCGCCTCGACGCACCGATCCTCGTCGGGACGGTCCTGCCCACCGGACAGGACCGCGAGGCGACCAACTCGTACCTCGTCTGGGACGGAACGGCCACGGCCCCTGTCACGGACCGCCACGACAAGAAGTACATCCAGCCCTTCGGGGAGTGGCTGCCACTGCGCGCCCCGCTGGAGGCGATCTTCCCGATCGCCCGCACCGCCGGACACTTCGTCCCCGGGGACGGGGACGGGGTGGTGACCGCCGCCGGGGTGGACGTGGGCGTGGCGATCTGCTTCGAGATCGCGTTCGACGCCGCCGCCCGCGACCCCGTCTCACAGGGCGCTCAGTTCCTCGCGGTGCCCACCAACAACGCCACGTTCGGGCAGTCACCCATGACCTACCAGCAACTGGCGATGTCGCGGGTGCGGGCCGTCGAACACCACGTCCCGGTTCTCATCGCCGCCACCAGCGGGGTCAGCGCGGTGATCGATGCCAGCGGCACCGTGCGGCAGGAAACCGGAATCTTCGAACCCGCGGCGCTGGTGGCGCAGATCGAGGTGGGGGCGGCCGGTACAGTGGCAACCCGACTGGGCGGCACCCCGCAGGTGGTGTGCTGCCTCATCGGGCTCGTCGGACTGGCATGGGCGGTGTTCCGCACCCGGCGCCGGCCCGCCACCGAACACGAGGAGAGCTAAGTGACCGAACCGACGACGCCGGAGAGCGGCGTGCCCTCCGCACGCACGCTGGTGATCATCCCGACGTTCGACGAGCGGGAGAACCTGCCCGGCGTCGTGGCTCGGCTGCTCGCGGCGGCGCCCGACGTGTCGGTCCTCATCGCCGACGACAACAGCCCGGACGGGACCGGCGAGGTCGCCGACAAGCTGGCCGCCGAGGACCCCCGGGGCCGGATCTCGGTCTTGCACCGCGAGGGCAAGCAGGGGCTCGGCGCCGCCTACATCGCCGGCTTCCGCTGGGGTCTGGAGCGCGGGTACACCGTCCTGGTGGAGATGGACGCCGACGGCAGCCATCCGCCCGAGCGGCTCCCCGCCATGCTCGAGGCCGTCGACGCGGGCGCAGACCTGGCCATCGGCTCGCGCTATGTCCCCGGCGGCGACGTCCTCAACTGGCCCTGGCAGCGCCACGTCATCTCCCGCGGCGGCAACATCTATTCCCGCATCATGCTGGGAGTGAAGATCAAGGACATCACCGCCGGGTACCGCGCCTATCGGGCCGACGCCCTGGCGGAGCTCGACCTGGACTCGATCGAGTCCAAGGGCTATTGCTTCCAGATCGACATGACCTGGCGCCTGCTGGGCAACGGCCGCACCGTGGTGGAGGTGCCGATCACCTTCACCGAACGCACGGTCGGCCACTCCAAGATGAGCGAGTCGATCTTCCGCGAGGCCGCCGTGAACGTGGCCCGGTGGGGCTGGGAGAAGCGTCGCGGGCAGCTGCAGCAGCTCCTCGGTCGCTGACGGGGGATGACAAAACGCCCCGTCCCCGAGGTTCCGGGGGCGGGGCGTTCGGCGATCTCGCGCGGCTCGCGTCAGCGGGCGCCGGCTCCAGCGCGACGGCGCTTGCGGAGCAGGTCCATGCGCTCCTTGAGCAGCTCCTCGAGATCCTCGAGGGACCGACGCTCGAGCAGCATGTCCCAGTGCGTGCGCGGCGGCTTGCCCTTCTTCACCTCGACGGCCGGGCCGTCGATGAGCTGCCCCTCCTGGCCGTTCTTACACATCCAGACCCCGGGGAGCTCCGCGTCATCCGCGAACGGGACCTCGAACACCTCACCGTTGGGGGTCTGGTACTTCGCCATCAGACGGGGCGCGAGGTCGTGATCCCGGTCCGTCTCGTAGCTCACCGCACCGAGGCGGCTTCCTCTGAGGACTCGATCTGCCATGCGAACTCCTTCTGCCGTGTCCGTCTGTTGTCGGTTTCCGCGGTCCGACACAGACGTTGCGTGGTACCTGCTCTGTCTAACGCCGAGAGGACACCAAAATGTTCCCACGCCCTGGTGTCTCGTGCTAGCCCGGGTGCGTTCTGGGTACCCTCGCAGGCGTGGAAACCGACGTCAGGGCCGACCAGGCCCCACCCAGGCGGGGCGAGGCCTCGTGTGCGTGGTGCGGTAGGCCCGTGGACGAGGGCAGCACCGGACGGCGGCGGAGGTACTGCCGACGCTCCTGCCGTCAGCGCGCGTACGAGCAGCGTCGTTCCCTGCGGATGCAGGATCTCCCCGAGGGCACCGTGGTCCTGACCGAGGAGGAGTCCGCTGACCTGATGGACCGGATGTTCCAGCTCCGGTGCGCCTGCGAGGACCTCGGTACCGCCATCGCCGAGGGCGAGGACTCCGCCGAACTGCTCCGGATCGCCGAGGATCTCGTGGCGACCGCCCGAAGGGCTGAACGACTGCGGTGAAACGGCTCGTGACGGTGCCCCGGGAGTGGTGGATCCGGTGGCAACCCTCGGTCACCGGCCTCGTCGTCGCGGCCCTGGCGGCATGGGTCTCCCTCATGCCCTCCCTCCTGCCACGCGAATGGCACTACCAGGGGATCGTCACCGGCGTGTCGATGCTGGTCGGTTACGGGGTGGGCATCGCCCTGCGCGCACTGTGGAGGCGGTTCGTCGCCCCGAAGATCAGCGTCCACCCCGACCTGGACCGGCTCGGCGACCGACTGTTGATCGTCGCGCGACTCTCCGCCCCGTACATCCTGCTCGTCTACCTCATCGCCGCGACCGCGACCGCGATCCGCTGGCAGGACCAGGTGTCCGACCTCGTGGAGTCCCCGCGCCCACCCTGGTCCGACTACATGCGGATCCCGTTCGTGGCACTCGCGCTCTTCCTCGGCCTGCTCGTGCTCGCGCGGGGACTCCGGCGGCTCTACCAGCTGCTCGTCCGAGTGGTGCGCCGGAAGTTCAACATGGGGGAGTACACCGCCCGCCTCACCGGCGTGGTGGTGGTGGCGGCACTGTTGTTCGGCATCGTGCAGGGCGTGGTGCCCCGTCTGTTCTTCGACGCGGCCAACCGGATCTCCGGCTCGCAGAACGCCGAGGACCTGCCGGGCACGAGCCGGCCTGCCGTCCCCGAGCGCTCCGGCGGTCCGGGCTCGCTCGTGGCCTACGAAGACCTGGGGATGCAGGGCAGACGTTTCGTCAGCGGTGGACTCGACGAGGAACGCCTCACCGCGTTGCTGGACGAGCCGGCCATGCAGCCGATCCGCCTGTACGCAGGACTGGAGTCCGCCCCCACCGACGACGAACGATCAGCACTCGTGGTGGCCGAGCTCAACCGGACCCGGGCCTGGGAACGCGAGGCGGTCGTGATCGTCCCGACCACCGGCACGGGCTGGATCAACCCGCACGCCGCCCAGGCCATCGAACTACTCGCCGCAGGGGACGTGGCGATCGTCGGGACCCAGTACTCCTACCTGCCGAGCTGGATCTCCTTCCTCGCGGACCGTGAGAAGGCGGAAGCCGCCGGGAAGTCTCTCATCGAGGCGGTTGTCGCCTGGCGGGATTCGCTCCCGCCCGACGTGCACCGGCCGAACCTCTACCTCTACGGCGAGAGCCTGGGGACCCAGGCCGGGGAGGCCGCGTTCTCCGGGATCCGGGACATCCGTGCAACCGTCGACGGGGTGTTGTGGATGGGTCCGCCCAATTCCAACCGCATCTGGCGGTCACTGGTCGAACGTCGCGACCCCGGCACACCGTCGACCGAGCCCGTCTACGCCGACGGCCTGCTGGTCCGGTTCTCCGAGGACCCGGCGGAGTTCCGCCACGACGACACCCCGTGGATCGAGCCCCACGTCCTCTACGTCCAGCACGCCACCGACCCGGTGGTCTGGTGGAGCCCGGACCTGATGTTCGACCGGCCGGCCTGGCTGGCCGAGCCCCCGGGCAAGGGCCGTCATCCGGGCATGGTTTACATGCCGGTGTTCACCTTCTTCCAGGTGACCGCTGACCTGGGTAACGCGATCGGGGGCTCGCAGGGGTACGGGCACCTCTACGACCACCAGATCCTCGACGGGTGGGCGACGGTCATCGGTCGTGAGGGGTGGGACGACGACGAGTTCGCGCGATTCGCCCGCCTCCACGACATCGCGATGGAGGAGCAGGAACGGGGCTGATGCTCCCGACCTACCGGTTGCGCTCCCTCCCGTGCCCCGCGGGTCTACCGTTGGCGGGGTACCACCTGAGCCGAGGAGGCCCGCGATGAGCAGCCACACCGCAGACACGCACGACACCATCCGCGTCCTCGGCGCGCGGGAGAACAATCTCCGGTCCGTGGATGTGGAACTGCCCAAACGTCGATTGACCGTGTTCACCGGGGTCTCGGGTTCCGGCAAGAGTTCACTGGTGTTCGCCACCATCGCGGCCGAGTCCCAGCGGATGATCAACGAGACCTACAGCGCGTTCCTCCAGGGGTTCATGCCGACTCTCGCGCGACCCGACGTTGATGTCTTCGAGGGCCTCACAACGGCGATCGTGGTGGACCAGGAGCGGATGGGCTCCGATCCCCGGTCGACGGTCGGGACCGCCACCGACACCGGGGCGATGCTGCGGATCCTGTTCAGCCGACTCGCGACCCCGCACATCGGAGGCCCCAAGGCCTACTCGTTCAACGTCGCCTCGGCCTCCGGGGTCGGGACGCTCAAGAAGGCCGACGGCACCCGGCACAAGGCGGAGTTCTCTGTCACCGGTGGGATGTGTGTGCGTTGCGAGGGCCGCGGCACGGTCTCCGATTTCGACGTGGACGCGCTCGTCGACCGCTCGAAGTCCCTGGCGGACGGTGCCATCCTCGTCCCCGGATACTCCATGGACGGCTGGTACGGCCGCATCTATTCGGGTTCCGGGTTCTTCGACATGAACAGACCCGTGGGGGAGTTCACCGACGACGAGATGGCCACGCTGCTGCGCCTGGAACCCACCAAGGTCAAGGCCGACGGTATCAACGTCACGTTCGAGGGACTGATCCCGAAGATCCAGAAGTCGATGCTGTCCAAGGACGTCGAGGCGATGCAGCCCCACATCCGCGCGTTCGTCGAGCGCGCAGTGGTGTTCACGACCTGTCCTGACTGCGACGGCACGCGTCTCAACGAGGGGGCCCGTTCCTCGCGGATCGGGCAGCACAACATCGCTGATGTCAGCGCCATGCAGATCTCGGATCTCGCCGACTGGCTCCGCGGGCTCGACGAGCCGTCGGTCGGCCCGTTGCTCGACGCTCTGCAGCACACCCTCGACTCGTTCGTGGAGATCGGCCTCGGCTACCTCTCCCTGGACCGCCCTGCGGGCACGCTGTCCGGCGGGGAGTCCCAGCGGGTCAAGATGATCCGGCACCTCGGCTCCGCGCTCACCGACGTCACCTACGTCTTCGACGAGCCGACGATCGGACTGCATCCCCACGACATCGAGCGGATGAACGCGCTCCTGCTCCGCCTGCGGGACAAGGGCAACACGGTACTGGTGGTGGAGCACAAGCCGGAGACCATCGCGATCGCCGACCATGTGGTGGATCTCGGTCCCGGAGCGGGGTCGGACGGTGGGCGGATCTGCTTCGAGGGCACGGTCGACGGATTGCGCACCAGCGACACCGTCACCGGTCGCCATCTCGACGACCGGGCGCAACTCAAGGACTCCGTTCGGGCCGCCTCAGGGGTGCTCGAGGTGCGCGGGGCGTCCGCGAACAATGTCCGTGACGTGGACGTGGACATCCCGCTCGGCGTGTTGTGTGTGGTGACCGGGGTGGCCGGGTCCGGCAAGAGCTCACTCATCCACACCACCGTGTCGCCGCGGGAGGGGGTGGTGGCGATCGACCAGACGGCGATCCGGGGCTCACGGCGCAGCAACCCCGCCACCTATACCGGACTGCTCGAGCCGATCCGCAAGGCGTTCGCCAAGGCCAACGGCGTCAAGCCCGCGTTGTTCAGCCCCAACTCCGAGGGCGCGTGCCCCACGTGCAAGGGGGCCGGGGTGGTGTACTCGGACCTGGGGATGATGGCCGGTGTGGCCACCACCTGTGAGGACTGTGAGGGGCGGCGGTTCCAGTCCGACGTGCTCGCGTACACGTTCGGCGGCAGGAACATCAGCGAGGTCCTGGCGATGTCGGTCGCCGAGGCGGAGGACTTCTTCCGCGAAGGCGAGGCCCGCATCCCCGCTGCGCACAAGATCCTGGTCCGGCTACGTGACGTCGGACTCGGCTACATCCGCCTCGGCCAGCCGCTCACCACGCTGTCGGGCGGCGAGCGGCAACGCCTCAAGCTGGCCGCGCAGATGGCCGAGAAGGCAGAGATCTACGTCCTCGACGAACCCACCACGGGACTACACCTGGCCGACGTGGAGAACCTGCTCGCGATGCTGGACCGACTGGTGGACAGCGGCAAGTCGGTGATCGTGATCGAGCACCACCAGGCGGTGATGGCGCACGCGGACTGGATCATCGACCTGGGTCCCGGTGCCGGCCACGACGGCGGCACGGTGGTGTACGAGGGCACACCGGCCGATCTGGTGCGGTCTCGCTCCACCCTCACCGGCGAGCACCTGCGCTCCTACGTCAGCTGAGCGACGCCACGAGCCGCTCGCACTGCTCACGGACGGCCATGTCGGCCGGGTCGGTGCCACCGACATCGCGCCGCCCGGCCGGCAGCTGCCGGGCCAGACCCGACCAGTCGTCGCCGGCCGTGGCCGCGGCGCGCGGGTCCGGGGCACTGAGTACGAGGTAGCCGGCATCCACAACAGCGTTCGCGGTCGCGGCCTCGGGGCAGTCCCCGTGGCCGTCCGCGGTGAGCAGGGCGGTACTGGTGTAGAGGTCGCGCAGCGCTGGGGCGAGGGTCGGCTCCGTGGAGCGCTGCCGCTCTCCACTGCTGTACCGGGCCAACTCGAGCAGGACCCGCCGCGTGTCTCCGCGGACCGCCCGGTGGTGGGCGCGACGTCCGAGGGCCCACAAGACCAGCAGCGCCACCAGGACCGCGATCACGGTGTCCAGGAGTCGTTCGGCGACCAGCGTCCAGGGTTCGTCGCCGTAGCGTCCGCCTGTGGCCACGAGCATCGCCAGAGGGGTGATCAGTGTGACAGCCAGCCCGTAGTTCCGCGTCACCAGCAGTTCGATCGCGAACTGGAGCGCGACGATGAGCAGCACGAGCGGCCAACCCGAGGGATGGAGGAACGCCACCACCAGGAAGAGGATCAGCCCGAGGACCGTGCCGATCAGCCTGTGCACCGCCCGGTAGGTTCGCGCCACACGGGGTCCGCCCTGGTGCAGTACCAGTGCGGAGAAGGCGATCGCCCA
>CAYFRF010000018.1:31448-32599 GCA_964345415.1 uncultured Microbacter sp.
CGCCCACGGAGACGGCGACCGACCACGGCTCACCCGGGTATCGGAGCCCGTCGGTGAGTCGTCTCCTGGCCGAGCGGATATGCGCACGCTCATCGGCTGCGACCGCGCGTCCGGCCCGCTGCGCCGCCCGGCCGGACGGCATGTCCACGTCCCGGGGCGGGTCGTCTGTGACCCAGCGTCCCGCGTCGGGGTTGTGGGGGTCCCAGGACAGGTCTTCGGCCGGGATGACGGGGTCCACTGCCCGGCTCGCCCGGCGGTCGTAGTCCGACCGGGCGGTCTCCAGGTCCCGGGTCAGGGCGGGATTGTTGCCCCACATCCCCTCGGCGACCGCCTCCTCGGCGGCGGCGAGCGCCTGCGCCGCGGCACGGTGCAGGGGGCGTCCGGTGGTACCCGGCTCCGAGGCCGCGTAGGCGGCCACGGCCCGGGTGGCGGCCTCCACCGCGAGCCGTTCGGGGCGCCGTGGGTCGGGGACGAGTTCCAGCAGTGTCACCGCGAGTGCGACCACGGCGCCCACGGCGGTCATCCCGGAGATGAGCGCGGGGGAGGTGCCCACATCTCCGGCGAGGAAGTGGGCGATGCCGGCGCACAGGACGAGGAAATAGGAGCCGGGTGGACCCACCCGGAGCGCGAGGCACACACCGGCGGTGACCATCGCCCACACCACCGCGACAGCCACGAACAGCACGGTCGAGCCCACGGTGAACCCGCCGAGCGCGGTGGAGACCACCAGGCCCAGCCCGATGAGTCCGACGGTCCAGGCGCGCCGCCGGAGCGGGGCGCCGGGCGCGTACAGCACCGCGAAGGTGCCGGTCACGCACAGGAGCCCCAGGTCCTGCCGCCCGAGCGCGGTGCCCACACCGAGACACAGCAGGACCGTGAGTGCCGCCTTGACCGCCGGCCGGAGTCGGGGCGGGCTGGGCGCGAGTGTCACCAGCGGCCGGAGCCGGGCCCCCAGGGTGTTGCCTGCCGTCGGAATTCTCATCCCACCTTCCCGAATCGCTTGTGGAGTGCCTGTTTGCTCACGCCCAGCACCATGCCGATCTCCGCCCAGCTCATGCCGTGGGTACGGGCACGCCTTACCGCAGCGGCCTCCTCGCGGGCGAGTTCCGCCTTGGCCTGCGCCACTGAGGCCAACCGGGCGACAGGGGAGT